>JAAYAW010000047.1 GCA_012719135.1 Chloroflexota bacterium | reverse complement strand
TATCGTCCGACGCCTACTTGCCGCCCACCTACTGGCATGAGGCCGTCGCCCGGGCTTATTCCCGGTACGATGCTCTTCTGGCGGAGCAGAACGCTCTGGATTTCGATGATCTTCTGGTCAAGGCCGAGCAGCTATTCCGCGAGCATGACGATGTACGCCAGCGATATCAGCGGCGGTATCGCCATATTCTGGTTGACGAGTTCCAGGACACCAACCGTGCCCAGTACGAGTTGCTCAAGCATCTCGTGGCCCCGCAGGATGGCAGCATCTACTGCGTCGGCGATGAGGATCAGTCTATCTACAGCTGGCGGGGAGCCGATTTCCGGAATGTCCTGCGCTTTCGCCAGGACTTTCCCCGGGCGCAGGTGTTTCTCCTGGAGCAAAACTACCGGTCCACGGGCAGCATTCTGAGTGCAGCCCGGCACGTCATCTCCCGGAATGTGCTGCGCCACGAAAAGTCGCTCTGGACGGAGAATCCTCAGGGCGAGCGCCTGCGGCTCTTTGAGGCCTATGACGAGCGCGAGGAGGCCGAGTTCGTGGTACGGGAGGCTCTGCGTCTGGAGCGCGAGGGCGCCTGCCGGCTGCGGGATTGCGCCGTCATGTTCCGCACCAACTCCCAGTCCCGTGCGCTCGAGGACGCGCTCATGGGCCACGGCGTGCGCTACCAGTTGGTTGGCTCGGTCCGCTTCTACCAGCGTCGCGAAATCAAGGACGTGCTCTCCTATCTCCGGGTCATCTACAATCCCGATGATGAGATCGCCCTCCTGCGGATCATCAACGTTCCGTCGCGGCTGATCGGGGGGCGCAGTATCGAGCAGTTGCGTCGCTGGGCCGATCACGCTGGCCTGTCCCTGGGCCGGGCCCTTCTGAGGCTGGCTGAGCTGGCGGATCGATCCGAGGCCGACGTCAGCCAGATGGCCAGTGCCACGGTGCGTCGCCTCTCCGACCTGGGGCGCTCTCTGCAGCGATGGTGCACCGCCCTCGTGGATCAGACATTGCTCGCGCTGCTTCACCTCGTGCTGGAAGACACCGCCTATCTGGACTCGCTTCGCGATGGGACGGAGGAAGGGGAGGAGCGCATCGCCAACGTTCGGGAGCTCTTCTCCGCCGTGGAGCGTTATGGCCCGGTGGCCGCGCAGGAGGCGTTGGGCTCCTTTCTGGAGGAGGTGGCGCTGGTTTCCGATGTCGACGAACTGCACGACGAATCCGAGGCCATTACGTTGCTTACCCTGCACGCCGCCAAAGGCCTGGAGTACGACACGGTTTTCATGGTCGGCATGGAGGAGGGCCTGTGCCCTCATAGCCGGTCCATGGACGATCCCGCCCAGATGGAGGAGGAGAGGCGCTTGTGCTACGTCGGTATGACCCGGGCACGGAGTCGCCTGTACCTCGTACACACCTTCCGCCGCACGGTATACGGCAACGCCGATGTTCGCGTTCCTTCGCCTTTCCTGGCGGATATTCCCGCGGATCTGATCGAAGGACGGGCGGAGAGGTCTACGGCCGGGGCCAATGCATCTGACGGCAGATCAGTCAGCCGGCCTCTGGCAACACCGCAGGCCCCCGGCCGCGATCGCCCGCGCGGTGCCGAAGCCGGCCACCGTGAGTTCTTTGCCCAGCGTCGCGAGCGTGTTCAGCGGGCACGGATGGATGAGAGTGAAAGAGTCCGCAGCGGCAACTCGCCTCGTGCCGCCGGGAGCCGGCCGCTTCGCGACGAACACCCCGCGGACCCTGGATTGCCGCCAGCCGTTCCTGCGAGCTGGCCGCCGTCACAGCCAGCCTTCCGCGCCGGTGAGCGCGTCACGCATCCGATCTTTGGCACGGGCGTCGTCGTGGCCAGCCGGCCGGTGGGCGGTGACGAAGAGGTGACCGTGGCGTTTGCCGACCAGGGCGTCAAGCGTCTGATGGCGCAGTATGCCCGGCTCGAGCGAGCGGGCTAGCCACAAGTCCTGCCCCGAGCGGTATCGCACCTGGGCGCGCCGGGCTATAATCGGCCCATGATCAGCCCGCAGCTCTACCGAAAAACCCCGCACCCCTGGGACTTGCTGTTCAACTGGCTCGCTGCCCGGGGCCCGGCCCTGGGTGTCGCCGCCATCGCGCTGCTGCTCTACGCGACCACAGCGGCCCCTGGGCTCACCTGGGCCCACGATGGCGCCGACGGGGGCGACCTGATCGCGGCGTGCACGTCCGGCGGCGTCCCGCATCCTTCTGGCTACCCGGTCTACTGCCTGCTCGCGCGCCCTTTTGCTCACCTTCCGCTGGGCCCTCTGGCTCATCGCTTCAACCTCTTTTCCGCCGTTGCCGCGGCTCTGGCGGTGGGCATCCTCGCCGATCTCATCCGGAGCGTGCTGCTGGAGGCCGGCCTTGGCGCGCGTGGCTCCGGCGCTATCGCGATGCTGAGCGGCCTCATCGGCGCCCTGGGCCCGACGCTTTGGTCTCAGGCGGTCATCACAGAGGTCTATGCCCTGCACGCTCTGTTCCTGACGCTTCTGGGACGCTGTGCCTGGGCGGCCCACCATCAAGGCTCGCTCAAGGTGTGGCTCTCTTTCGGTGTGGTCGCAGGCCTCGGCCTGGGCAACCACCTCACGCTCGCCCTGACGTTTCCTGGCGTTTTCCTCTGGCTGTGGCCCCTCCGTCAAAGGCGATCTGCTCTGGCGGCTCTTGGCGGCCTGGCCCTTGGCCTCTGCGCCTATCTGTACGTGCCTCTTGCGGCCGGCGCGGCCCCTTCCGTGTCGTGGGGCGATGCGAGGGACCTGGCGGGGTTCTGGTGGTTGGTGAGCGGGCAGCTATACCGCCATTACGTTCTGGCGGTGCCTCTGGCCCTCTGGCCGGGCCGCCTGGCGGCCATAGCGAGGGGCGCCCTGCGCCAGCTGACGCTTCCTTGCCTGGCGCTGGCGCTGTGGAGTGCGCAGGGCGCGGGTGCGGGGCATGTGCGGAGGCTGCTTTGGTGTAGCGGGAGCGCGGCCCTCCTGCCCGCGCTCTATGCTCTCGGCTACAACACGAGCGACTCGCACGTCTATCTGCTGCCGGTTTGGCTGGTGAGCATCCTGTGGCTCGCACTGGGGGCTGCCAGAGTCTGGATGGCTCTCCCGGCGGGCCGCCTTCGGGCGCTTGTGCCCGCCCTCTTGGCGCTTGTGGCCATCTGGTTGGGGTACGCCGGGTGGCCTGAGATGGATTTGAGAGATGATCGCGTCGCCGAGGAGTGGCTTCAAGCGGTGCGCTCCCGTGCGCCGCTGGGGGCTGTGATCATCACTGGAGCGGACACGCATACCTTTGCCCTGGATTATCTGCAGTGGGGCCTTGGCGAACGGCGTGACCTGGTGGCCCTGGACGGCGAGCTCCTGGCGTATCCCTGGTACCTGCGCCAAGTGCAGAGTCGTTACGGCCGCCCGATACCCGATACCGATCTGCAGCGTCTCATCGCGGAATACCATGCCATGGCGGTTCCGGTTCTGCTGGCCGATCCGCGTCCGGAACTGGAGGCCGTCTACCGGCTGGTGCCGGAGGGGGCCTTCTGGCGTGTTTACCCGGCACCTCAATAGGCGCCGCGTCCCCGCAGCACCGTTCCCACCGTCCGCCACAGGATCCCAATATCCAGCATCAGGCTGTAATTGCGGATATAGTGCAGGTCGTCCTCCACGTGTAGGGCCTTTGGCCGATCACTGCGTCCGGAGACCTGCCACCATCCCGTCATACCCTGGGGTACGCCAAAGCGGCGCCGCTGCCAAGGGGCATAGTGCGCCGCGAGCTCCGGCAGCTCCGGGCGCGGGCCTACCAGGCTCATCTCGCCGCGGAGCACGTTGAGCAGTTGCGGGAGCTCGTCCAGGCTCCATCGCCGGAGGAATCTGCCCACCGCGGTGATGCGGGGATCGTCCGGGGACTTGACGAAATCTACCTGGCCCTGAGCATCGATTTGAACCAGGTCTCCCTCCTGCTGGTCGGCATCTGGGAGCATTGTGCGGAACTTTATCATGCGGAAGGGGCGCTCCCCCTCGCCGAGGCGTGTGCTGAGGTAGAATACCGGACGCCCAGAATCCAGCCAGACGAGGATCGCGATCAGCCCCAGGAGCGGGGCCAGGAAAAGCAGGCCCAGCACCGCTGCGACCAGATCCAGCATACGCTTCAGTACGCGGTCCAGTGGACCGATAGCGGGTGCATTCAGGGTGATCAGAACGAGATCGCCCAGCGGTTCGGCCTGGGCGCGGGAAAGGATCAGATCGGCCGTCTGCGGCACAACCGTCAGGCTCACGGAGAGGGGTTGCAGGGTGGCCAACACGTCCTCCATCTCGGCTGTGGGGCGGGCGGCGGGAATGACCAGCTCATCAATCCCGTGCCGCTCGACGAGGGCGGCGATCTCTGCAAGCTCTCCGAGCACCGGCAGCTCCAGTTCCGTGGGCTGCCCATCGGCGTTCCCCTCCACCACGTAGCCGAGCAGCGTAACCCGGTCGGCTCCGGCCCGCCGGATGCCCGCGGCGACCTCCCGCGCCGCCGGTGTAACGCCGACCACGGCCATTCGGCGCTTGCCCGCTCCCCAGCGTCGCGCGATGGTGCGCCAGAGCAGATGAGCGCCGGCGGTTAGCCCGAGATCCAGCAGGTACAAGTAGCCAAAAAGCAGGCGTGAGAGGCCCCGGTAGGAGAGGTACAGCAGGCCCGCATACACGAGCGCCGCCACGGTGACGGCAGCCGCGATGGCCTGCATCTCGGCGATCGCATCGCGGTGGTGCGTTGGGTGATAGGCGCGCACCGCGGCCAGGCTCACCGACCAGATAACGAGAGCCAGGAAGACCATCGGCGGGTGCAGCGCCGCCCCTTCGGCATCCAGGGCCTTGCCCAGGGGCAAGGTGATGCGCAGCCAGCGGGCCAGGCTAAAGGCCAGCAGCAGGAATGCAAGGTCGGCGAGGTAGCGCGCCAGAATGGAACGAGGGCCGAGCCGGTGGCCCCACGCCCCCGCTGCGTCCTGTGGAGACGCTTCGGGCAGCCTGTGGGAAGCCACTACTCAGCCCTCAGGGTGGATTGCGCGGCCGATGCTAAAAGATCAGGCCGACGACCAGATTGATGACCCAGCCGATGACGATCGTGAGGATCGTCTTTTCGGTGGTCAGGTCCATCGTCTCGCGGATCGCGAAAAAGCCCAGCACGAGGGAGAGTATCCCACCGACCAGCGTGCCGATGACGGGCACAATACCGAGAATCAGGGGGGCCGTCACATAGCCCAGCACGCGCAGGATGTTCATGAACGTGCCCTCGCCGGCGAACAGCTTGCTGCCCACCAGCCAGACGATCGCGCTCCAGAGCACCCACCCTACGGCGATCTGGCGGATGAACGTCCAGATGAACGTGCCAAAGTTGCCGCCAAAAAGGGTGCCGATCGCGGAAAGCAGCGCCGTAATGGCCACAATGATGGCTGCCTCGAGGGTGGCGTTCTCGTCCACCGCGATCTCGTCATAGACGGTGTGATCCATCTTGAGCATTCGGGTCAACCTGGCGATGATTTTCTCGAACATGCTGTCCTCCCCTGTGTCTGCTTCTTTCTCATATCCGATTCCGCTATCTATACGACGAACCCGGGTCCGAGGATGCGCCGGGTGCCTCTGTCGGCGCGTCCTGTTGGTCCCGTTCGTCGTCAGGCGGCGTGCGCCCTGTATGTCGCCCTTGGGGCGGAAATCTGCAGCCCGCGCCACAACCTGACGCGGCGATCCTCGTGACGCCAGAGATCGCAGATCTCGCTGGCCCCGAACAGCGCCTCCATGTCGGTGCGGATGAAGGTAACCCGGCGTAGACGCTGGCTGTAGACGGGATGCGGCAGCGGCTGGAGCGGCCCGAGCGCGATCCGATAGTAGAGCTCTAGCGCGCGTGGATGGTCAGGTTCGTCGGGGAGCAGCTCCCTGCGCGTCACCACGCGGTACTCCTGTACGGCCGCATAGGTGCGAATGCTCCAGCGCCATGCCCCAAAGCAGCCCGGGTGGTAGAACGCTATGTACTCGGCGCCGATCTGTTGGGGCGCGCGACGCAGGGGGATGCGGTACCAGCCTTCGTCCTGTACGCGCCGCCAATCGGCCAGGCTGGGCACAACCGCTACGAGCACCGTCACGGCACTCTCGACATGTCCCTCGATCGGGAATACCTCATCCCACATCGGCCTACTCCGCAGTCAGTTCGGCGATGTAATCACGCGCATAGACCAGGTTGGCGATATCGACGTCTCCCGGGACGGTACATCCCGCCCCGAGCATCAACCCCTGGGCGCCCAGCTCCGCCAGGGCCGCCTTGATCTCCGTCTGCAGCGCCTCACGAGGGCCATATACCAGCGGGCCGCGCTCGTCCAACCCCCCCAGAATGCTCATCCCCCCGAGAATCGCGCGCCCCTGGAGCAGAGAGGGGTTGTCGGACTGGTATGCCCAGTTGGCCAGGTGAACCGGGTATCCAGCAAAGCGCTCAAGGTTCAGCCCCTTGCCACAAAAGTGCCCGACGACGTATTCCGCTACCGATCCGACCTCGCCGAGGACGTGCAGGTCGTAGGGGCGAACCCAGAGTGCGTGTTCCTCATCGGTCAGATCCCGGCGCTCGCCGCCCTTGGCCGAGTAGTACACGCCCTCCACCTCGGCCTTCTGCACACAGGCGCAGTAGAAGCGCGCGAGGTCATCGGCGATGACCTGCATCCCAGCAAGCACTGGCTCGGGCTCGTGCCTGAGTTGCCGCAGTAATCCCATGCGCGCGCTCTGTTCGCTGGGGTACGCTGCAGGATCGCTGTGCATCAGGATCAGCACCGCCTCGCGGAAGGGATTGAAGGCCGTGGTGACGATCGGGACCTCTCCCCGGAGGGCGCTGACGATCCCCTTGAGCCCCTCCAGGTGGTTCTGAAAGGGCGTGTCCTCCAGAGGCGTCGGCTCCAGCCGCGCCCAGTCGGCGGCCTCGCGCACCAGGAACCGGCCCACCGGCCCGTACCCGCTGTCGTTCATCACCTTCAGGATGTCCAGGTCTGTCTGCCGGTAATAGCTTATGTGGCGTTCAGCCATGGCCTGCCCGCCGTGATATGCGGGCGGGAAGTGGAACCAGAACCCCGCGGGCACATGGTCCACAGGGTGTCCCCGTAGCATGGCTCGGAAACGTTCTACCTTTTGCATCGCTGCCTCCTGACGCTGACAGGGCGAGTATACGGTATCTCCGCTATCGTGTACAGCCCAAGGAGCATAAAGACACAACCTCGCCATAGGGCGAGGTTGTGCGTGTGGGCCGGAGTGACGCCGCGGCTACAGGTACGCGTCAGTGGAAAAGAGCGCCGCACGCCCGATCATGTAGACAAAGTACAGCGCTACGAGGTAGAGCGCCCCCATCTTGCTCAGCTTGCCCTTGGTCAGCACCAGGGTCGCCAGCAGGACCAGGCCGGTCAGCGTCTCCCAGGGGAGATCCCAATGGATCAGAGGCCTGGGAACCCAGTAGGAGGATACGAGTGCTCCGCCACCGATCGCGACCAGCGGGTTGGTGATGTTGCTGCCCACCAGGGTGCCCAGCGAGATGCCGTGCTCCTTGGATCGAACACCGGCCAGGGCGGTGCTCAACTCAGGCAGAGCGGACGCGATCCCAAGCGTCATCACGCCGATCAGCGAGCCGCCAACGCCGGTGTGCTCCACCACATACTCGGTGACGTGGAGCACCAGGGAGGCGCAGAACACCGTCACAACCATGCCGCCGACCGCGATCGCTGCATACAGCAACGCCTCGCGACCCGACTGAGGAACCCCTTCTTGCCGCTTTTCCGGCTGTGCATCGGCATTGTAGTACTTGCGCTCATCCACATACAGGTAATAGGTGTAGCCAATGAACGTCCCAAAGAGGATCAGCCCGTCCAGCCGCGAGAAGGACTGGTCCCAGCCCAGAATCAGGCACATCACGGTCGTGCCGATCATGGGGATGACGCTTTTCCACCAGAAATACCGGCGAAAACGCAGGCCGCCGCTGAGAAAGACCACCAGACCCAGGATCAGCGTCTGCTGGATCACATCCGATCCGATATTCGCGCCCAGCACGATGGCCGAAGACTGATGGTAATCCAGAGAGCCGGTGACGATGCCCACGGAGGCGGTCAGGTGGGAGGAGATCTCCGGAATGCTGGTGGCCAAAGAGAGCACGGTCATACCCATAAAGGTGGCCGAGAGATTGAGGTACTCCGCCAGCCCTACCAGGCGCTTGACCACCTCGTTTGAGCTCAGAACCAGCAGCGCCATGGCCAGCAGCCCAAGCCCGATGTTGACGAATAGATTGCCCGATTCCCAGATGATGCTCATACGCCTCCGTTGCTGCAAAGGACATGCTGGCCCTGCGGCCCGCTTGGGGACGATTCCATAACATGCAGAACGGGGGGAATCAGAAGTAGCCGCCGATGGCGAAAAAGCGCGTGCGTCCGACCAGGTAGAGGAGGTACATGAGCAGCAGGGAGATGGCGCGCTCCGCGGATAGCCAGGGCTGAGCCTGCCACAGACGCCGGCAGGCCGCGAGCCGGCCGCCGTCGCCGAAGGGCGTGCCATACCGGTGCGCCGGCCACTCCGGACGAGGGCTGTGAAGCGGCTCGCCGCACACTCGGGTGCAGAGGCCGGCCGGCTCGGCCCGGCCTCTGGTATTGTGAGAGGTGGGGTGGGTTTGAACCCGATCGATGCTCATCAATCTACTCTAGGGTGGTTACTCTTGTGACTGGACCGGAACGCCCTATATTACCCGCCCGGGTGCGCCTGTCAAAATCGGGCCGGGCGGCCCTCGCCGGATCAGCGCCGGCCGAGCTGTGCGCCATCGGCCTCAGGGTCGTCTGGGGTGGGCTCTTCGGGAGACGGTCCGACCTCCTCTGACTCGGTATCCTCATCGGTCCCCCCTTGGTTCGCCGGTGTCTCCTCGCCCAGCTTTTTCTGCCGCTCGGCGTAGACGTCCAGTTTGTCCTTGACCGCCGCGTACAGGCTTCCCTCGGGGTAGTTGCCATCGGCATCTTCCTCGCCGGCGGCCTTTCCCGTGAGGAGTTCGATCCCTTCTTCGATCGTGGATACCGCGTATACGTGGAACTGACCGGCACGAACCGCCTCGACGACATCGGGACGGAGCATGAGGTGTCGCACGTTGGAGCTGGGGATCAATACGCCCTGCTCGCCAGTGAGGCCCCGGCGCTGGCACAGATCGTAAAAGCCTTCGATCTTGGCATTCACCCCACCGATGGCCTGTACCGTACCCGCCTGGTTGACCGAGCCGGTCACGGCCAGGTCCTGACGTATGGGGGCGTCCGCGAGGCTGGAGAGGAGGGCGTATAGCTCCGTCGAGGAGGCGCTGTCCCCCTCAACTCCGCCATAGTTCTGTTCGAACACCAGCGTGGCCGACATGCTCAAGGGGCCGTGTTGCGCAAAACGGCTCGCCAGGTATGAAGACAGGATCAGGTTGCCCTTGTCATGAATGGGCCCGGTGAGCTTGACCTCGCGATCAATGCTCGTGACGGCGGCTCTTCCCATGAACGTGCGGGCAGTGATCCGCGAGGGCATACCAAAGGTAAAGTCGGCCAGCTGGGCCACGGAAAGGCCGTTGATCTGTCCTATGGCCTCACCTTCGGTATCGATCAAGACGGTGCCTTCTTCGATCGATTCCAGCATCCGCTGCTGAACATAGTCCAGCCGGTGGTCGCGATCCCGCACGGCGCGCTCTACATCTTCGGCGTGGACCAGGTTGCGCTCCGAACGGGTCGCCCAGAAGGAGGCCTCTCGAACGAGATCCGCCAGAGCGGAAAAGCGTGTGCTGAGCTTGGCTTGATCGTCCACATATCGGGCGCTTTCGTCTCCCAGGCGGGCGACGGCGCTGCCATCAAAGTGCAGCAGCCCCTCCTCGCGGCACAGTCCCGCGACAAAGGCGGCCAGATCGTGCAGCGCCTCCTCCGTGCGATCCATCTCCGAGGCGAACTCAGCCTTGACTTTGAACAGCTGGCGAAAATCCTCGTCCATGGCGTACAGCAATTGGTAGAGCCTGGCGTCGCCGATGATCACCACTTTGACATCCAGTGGTATCGGCTCGGGCTGGAGGCTGGCTGCTGCCACTAGCCCGTAGAACTGCGCCATCTCCTCGATCTTGATCTCGCTGCTCCTTAGCGAACGCTTCAGGCCATCGTATGCCAGCGCATTGGTCAGCAGGTCCTTGGCCTCCACCACGAGGTAACCGCCGTTGGCTCGGTGCAGCGCCCCGGCGCGAATCTGCGTGAAATCCGTCACCATCGTGCCGTACTCGGTGCGGTGCTCGATCCGGCCGATCAGGTTGTGGTACGTCGGGTTGTCCTCAATCACCACCGGCGCCCGGTCCAGAGACCCGCCTTCCACCAGAGCGTTGATGGCGTAACGAGCCAGCCAGGCATCTCCTCCGCGATCAGGCCTGGGCCCAAATGGCAGCTGTGGCCCTTCCTCCTGCGGCATGAATCGCTCTACGTTATCGATAATGTCCTGCCGCATGGCGTCCAGGTGTTCCTGCACCTGCGGGCAGTCGCTGAATCTCTCGCGGATATCGGTCAACAATCCGTCGACCACGAATCCGGCCATCTCAGCGCGGATCTTTTCCAGTTCCTGACGGCTCTGCCTGTCCAGATCGCGCGCCTGGCGCATGGACTTTTCGAACTCCTCCTGGAGTTCGGGCCGGAACGATTCGAACTTGTGCTTGACCTCTGCATCGAGCTTTTGATAATCCTCGGCGCTGATCACTTCGCCGTCGATCATGGGGGCGATCGCCAGGCCCGACTGGGATCGGATCAAGGCAAAGCCTCGTTCGTTGAGGTACGCCTCCAGACCCTCGTAGAGCCGCTGTTGACGGCCAGAAATCTCCTGTAACAGGGCACGTCGTCGTTCCTCAAAAGGCTGCCCCTCAAAGGCGCGCCGGATCTCCGATGGGAGATGTGCAATCAGGTCCCCGATCATGTCCCGCAGGATCACGGCTTGCCCGGCCGGAAGCCGCAAGGCCCTGGGCGAGCGCGGGTCCGCAAAGTTGTACACATAGCACCAGTCGGGAGGTGCCGGGCGCTGGGCTGCCCGGCGCTCTAGGAACTCGCGCACCGTCGTGGTGCGCCCTGAGCCTGCCGGGCCCACAGCGTAGATGTTGTAGCCCTTGCTGCGAATCTCCACGCCAAAGTCGATCGCGTGCACGGCCCGGTCCTGCCCGACGATGTGATCCAGGCCAGCGAGTACTTCCGTGGAGGCAAAACCATACAGAGCAGGGTCTGTGGTGTGACGCAACTGCTCCGGCGAGAGCCTGAGTTTGCTATCCATTGTGCCTCACTTTTGTTGGATTCTGTTCAACCGGGATTATACCATCGTGCTGAAGCGGGGCTCAAGATCACAACCGTGCGTTGGCCGTCGCGGCCGCAGCGTTCTCGGCGGAAGGGGTCTCGATCGGTGGGCCTGGGGCGAGGTTGCGGGCAACACCAGGTGCAAGAGCGGTGCTCTAGCCCCTATGAGGATTCCTGTTGCATGGCCCGTGCCCGTGGCGACCATCGTCGGAGCCCAGTCACCTGAACGGGCGATGGTCCATACAAGCTTTGGGAGTCACGTCGGGCCGCGAAAGCACAAAGGGCAGCCTGTCCGGCCGCCCTTTGGTGTTCGGCAATGCTCTCGCGCTAGCGACGAGATCCCCGCTGGCTCCGGTTCTCGAGGGCTTCCTGCCAGGCTGCGGCAAAGGCGCTCGGACCGTGGTCCTCCTGGGGAGCCTCCATCACGGAGCTGGCCTCCTCCTGCGCCTCTTCAGAGTCCTTCATCGAGAGCGAGATCCGCCGGCGATCCTTGTCGACATCAAGGATGCGAACATGGACTTCCTGGCCGACCTCCACCACCTCGCGCGGGTGATGCACATACCCGCCTGCGAGCTGGGAGATGTGCAAGAGCCCGTCCGTCTGTGCGCCCACATCCACAAAGGCTCCAAATTCCACCAGGCGAACAACGCGCCCGGTGATCTCCTGACCCGCTTGGAAGGCATCCAGGGGCTTACGCGCATTCCGGCCGGCACCGGGGACGGTCAGGCTGATCCGGTTGTTCTCGATGTCGACCTTGCGGATCTGGACATCCAGCGGATCGCCCACCTTGAGCGTCTTGTCGATACCCGCGCGCTGAAGCGTAGAGATGTGCGCCAGGCCATCACGGCCCACGCCCAAATCCACAAACGCGCCGAATTCTACGATATTGCGCACACGCCCGCGCAGGCGCATGCCTTCCTTGAGTTCCTCAATCTCTGAGGGCCGCTTTTCCGTCTTTTCCGCCGGAGATGTCTCCACCGGCGTGGCCGACTCTGTTTGCGCCTCTATCGGATCCGCCTCTGGTTGGAGTTCGTTCCCAACCCTGTCCTCACTCGCCATACCAATCGATCCCCTTACCTAGTCTAGTACCGCAACGCGCATACCATCCCTCATTATCCTACAGCTGTGCGCTTGCGTCAAATGCCCACGATCAGTACCCGCTGCCTATGCGCCGCGCACGCCCTCGGTGGCGTAGCGCGTCAGTTCCACCACGCTGAGCTGCTCGATCCCGAGCTTGTTGAGCGTTCGGCCCCGTCTCCAATAGTCGGTCTGGTGTATCGTGCACGCCAGCCGGATGATCGCATCGATCCCCTGCACGGACACTCCATAGCGCTGCCCCAGGGCGGCGATGGGCACAAGGCTCATTGGCACATCCTCGAACACATAACGATGGTTCAGCGTTGAGGGGGCCTTAATGCCGCGGTAGCCCGGCTGGTTCTGGATGGCCTCGTGCAGCGTATCGCCGCTGGCATCATAGGCCATCTTGAGCCATTCCTGTGCGGTCCGCGCGCGGATGCCCAGCGCCGCGGCCACCGTTACGCGCTCTCGGTCCAGCTCCTCCAGCACGCGGGCGACGGAGGGCGTTACGCCTTCGAGGTAGAACTGGAACTCGCCCCGTGTGGCCTCAATCCAGCCGGCATTCAGCAATGTCAGGGCCGGATGGAATATGGCCCCCATGTTGTTCAGCCCCGTGTGAAGAACGCTGGTACCATCGATGAACTGCGGGTAGGGCTCAGCCAGAGCAGCCAATACGGCCGGGGTGTCCGCGGCCGGCAGCGCCGCCAGAGGCACCGTCTCTTTGATGCTAAAGAGGCGCACCTGTGCTGGCCCGTCGGAGCGGCTGGCATAGATCAGCGTCTCTGTCTCGGCCAGTTGCACGCGGGCCGCGCAGCCGCACGAGTCGAGGACCTGGCGAAACTCCATGGCGCCGCCGGTGCGCCCAGGATGCAGCACCACGATCTGGCCGTCTCGCAGGTGCGGGGCGAGCACCGCCGCGATCTCGGCATGGGCGCTGCTGGGGATCACGACCATGAGCAGGTCCGCATCGCAGGCGATGGCCGGATCCGAAGTCACCCGCGCGAGCCTGGCAAAGCCTCGTGGGCCGCCTTCGAAACTGTCCATATCCAGCCCGCCCCGGCTGGCGATGGCGGAGACGTTGAGGAAACTGCGGTTGTAGAGCGTAACAGAGTAGCCCATCAGGCTGAGATGGGCCGCCATGGCTTTGCCTCCATGGCCTGCGCCGATCACGGTGAAGCGCGTCTTGGCCATCAGGATCTCCCTTCTTTGCTCCGATTCAGCGGGAGCCGCGCCAGGCGCTCGGCCTCCCCGATGGGCGTGCCCTTCCTCGGATCCAGCGCCACCCACGCGCCGCGCGAGTCCTCTCCGGACACGATCTCGCCGCGGCCAAAGGGGTTGTTGCGCAAGTGCGGCGCGTCCAGTATGCCGCTCGTCACCGCGAGGCTCAGCGTCTCAGGATCCGTGAAGGCGTCCTTGACCCCGGGCCCGCTCAGAGCCCGGATCGCCTCCAGCGTTACCGATGCTTCGCGGGCGAGTTCTGCCCGGCGCCGGGCCACCGCCGCGTCCGCTGTAAGATCGGGCTGGCCGTGCAGCGCGTTCTCTATGGCGCGAGAAGCCAACCTGCAGGATTCGATCACCTCGTCTGCGCTGGCCGCGTGCTGCGCCTCGCAGTATCCCACCACATGCACGATATGCGGCCGCAGGGCCATCTGCAGGTATACGCTGGCCACCAGATGGGCCCGTGCGGCATCCAGGTCCTGCGGGTAGCTTAGCAGCCCCGTGCGCGTCTGCCGCCAGATGGAGAAGTCGGGGCCCTGCAACGTCTCCACCATATCCAGGGTCGCGAGCATTCGTGCCAGGTCCATGCTCTCTGCCAGATTGGGTGGGCTGTTGAACATCAGAGGCACGATATAGTCCCGCACTCCGGCCGCGCGCGCGTTGTATGCGGCGAGGTACGAACTCACGCAAAAGATGACGTCCGGAGCATCGCGCAGGCCCCAGTGATGGGCCTCGTTGGATTCGACAGGGACACGGCGCGCCCCATGCCAGGCCATGAGTTGCTGGTGTTGCTCGATGGATTCGCGGAGCCCCCAGGGGCCCCTACCGTCCATCTGATTGAACCAGAACAGCGATACGGCACACCAGGCGTTCCGTATAGCGTTCAGCTGCTCTTCAGCCAGGCGAAGCAGATCATCTGTCCCGGAATAGGAGCGCATGAGAGGATAGTTGCCGCGGCGGCTGGCAGCGTACAACGCCGCGTAATCCTCGGTGCGCCGAATCGGCACGCCACCCGCTCCGCGGCGACCGGGATCCTGGCGCTCCGGATGGAAGTAGTTTTCCTGAGCATCCTGATCGGTGCCGAGCGAGATCACGTCCAGCGCCCGCGCCTCGGCGATCTGTGCGATCCCTGCTTCGGTGGCCGCGAGGTCCGGGAGCCCAAAGTGATGGCGCAGGATCGGGTAGGGAGCTCGCCAGCGGATGCGATCGATGACGCCCGAAGGGTAGTCCTCCTCGGAGGCTTCCTCGTAGCGCTCTCCCCGCAGATAGGCCGTGATGGCCTCGACGGGCTGGCTTCCATCAAACACCGCATCGAAAAAGCCCAGTGCACGGGCCCTGGCGGCGACCGCCGGAGTGCCCCCAAAGGCGAACCGAACGCCTGCGCTGTTCAGGTCGTCCATCGCCTCGGCAAACTCACCCAGCAGGCGCTCGCCGTTCTCGGGGGTCAGCCGGTACGACACGGCGACCATATCGGCCTGCTCGGCCCGTGCTCGCTCCAGCACCCGTGCGGCCGGTACGGCAGGCCCAAGGAATACGGTACGCCATCCGGTCGCTTCGGCCAGCCGGAGAAAGTTCATCACACCGGCCACGTGAACGCACTCGCCCAGAGCGGCTGCGACGATGGTCTTTGTCATGGGGCTCCTTTCAAGGAGGTGGCGGCGAGCGGATGCACGCCAAGGGCGGTCCCTCTGCGGCGCCGCCTGGCGTTCGGTATCTCTATAGCCAGATAGAAGGGGTGGAGATACGGGTCAAACGATCGTTGGGTGCCGAGGGGCAAGTCGGGCTGGCAGAGCACGCGGAAAGCGGCACGCTCTGGTGTGGGGGCGTACAATGCCCCTTCCCAGTTTACGCGCGACCTGGACTCTGTCAAAGCTCGCGGCGCAGGTGCGGCGACGGGGCGGTCGGCTTGACAGCCTGCAACCATCCCCCTAGAATGATGCCACGTTATTTGGTGTGCCTCATGGAGGGAATGTGACCTACGCGGATCTGACGCTGGAGCAGGTGATCCAGCTGGGCATACAACGGGAGATCGAGGCCCGTGAACTGTATCTGAGCGTCCTGGCGCGGGTCGATGAGCAGGTGGTCCAGGATGTGCTGCGCGAATTGGCCGCCCAGGAGGAGGGGCATCGCCGCAGCCTGCAGCTTCTTCTGGACGAAGGTGCGCTTGAGCGGCGTCTGGCCGCTTCGCGACGGCCCGTTGAGGATCTGCACCTGACGGATTATCTGGAGGAGACCCCTCTGGACGAGCATGCGGACGTGCAGCAGGTTCTCATCGTTGCGGGCAAGCGCGAGGCGACGAGCCACGCGCTCTACAGCGTGTTCGCCAAAGTCGCTGCAGATGCTGAGGTCATGAACCTGTTCGAGTATCTCGCGGCGCAGGAGCTGGAGCACAAACAGCGTATCGAGCGACTATACGACGATCTTTTCTACCGTGAGAACTAGCGAACAAAGACGAGGAGACTAGGATATGGCCAAGTGGGAATGCCTGGTGTGCGGCTACATCTATGATCCCGAGGTCGGTGACCCCGACAGCGGAGTCAAGCCCGGAACGGCCTTTGAGGATCTGCCCGAGGACTGGGTGTGCCCAGAGTGTGGCGCGGGCAAGGACATGTTCGAGGAGATGGCATAGAGCCACCTGTGAGGGCCGGCTCTGGTTGTGGCGGCTCCGACCCCAGTGGGGCCGGAGCCGCTTTTGTAGGTAGCGTATTCGCCCCTGAGGAGTGCTGATGAGATTGGCCATCGTTGGAAACGGCGTCGCGGGGGTAACCACGGCCCGCTACGTGGCTGAACGGGATCCGGAAGCTCAGATCACGATCTACTCCCGGGAGTCCTACCCCTACTATCCACGTCCGCGCCTGATCGATTTCATCGAGGGCGAGGTCTCGCTCGAGGCCATGCCGCAGTATGACGCCGGATGGTATTCCGATCGGCACATCGAGACCCGCCTCTCCAGCGAGGTCGTCGCTCTGGATCCCGCGGACCACACTCTCACTCTCGCCAGCGGCGAGAAGGTTGGTTACGACGTTCTCGTGCTGGCTACTGGGGCGTCCAGCTTTATCCCTCCCATCCCGGGCGCTGCCAAGGCCGGGGTCGGAGCGCTCAGAACGCTCGATGATGCCGTGCAACTCTGCCATGCGGCCGAAGCATGCCGCGAGGTTGTGATCCTGGGCGGGGGGCTGCTGGGGCTGGATTCGGCCGTGAGCCTCACGCACTATGACGTACAGATCACGGTGATCGAAGCTCTGCCTCGTCTGCTTCCCCGCCAGCTGGATCGGGAGGGCGCGGCCCTCTTGCAGTCCATGCTGGAGGCGCGCGGGCTTACCATCGTCACGGGTGCGCAGTGTGCACAGGTGCTTGGCTCGGACCGTGTGGAGGGCGTGCTCCTTGCGGACGGATCCGAGATCGACGCCTGTCTGCTGTTGATCTCCGCCGGCGTGCGCCCCAATATCGCCCTGGCGCAGGGGGCGGGCCTGGCCTGCAACAGGGGCATCCTGGTGGACGCACGCATGATGACCAGTGTGCCGGGGATCTATGCCGTGGGTGATTGCGCAGAGTACGATGGCCATGTCTGGGGCATCATCCCTGCGGCTCTGGCACAGGCGAGAGTGGCCGGTGCCCAGATCACCGGAGGAACCGATGTCCTGTATACGGACATCGTCCCGAGCACGACCCTCAAGGTTTCCGGGGTAGACCTGACCTCCTTGGGAGAGGTCAATCCGGAGGGCGCCGGCTTTACCGAGTACCGGTATCTCGATGCCGCACGGGGGATCTACAAAAAGGCCGTGCTTCGCGAAGGGCACCTGACGGGAGCCATCCTCCTGGGGGACCGGCGCGATCTGCAGGCCGTTCACCGCTTGGTGGCGCAGGGCACCGATGTGACTGAGATTGCGGAGATGATGCTGACTCCCGAGTTCGATCTGCCGGCCTGGGTGCGCTCCCAGGCCTGACTGGCGCCGCACCTCATGTGGATGAAGGAGGCGATATGGACAAGGCTGCGATCATCGAAATGCTGCGCGCCGACATGCGGGGCGAGCATCAGGCCATCATTCAGTATCTGAACCATGCGTACTCACTGGAGGAGGCCGGCGTCGCTCCGGATATCGAGGCCATCGCCCGGGAGGAAATGCGCCACCTTGACTGGCTGGCAGATGCCATCACCGGCCTTGGCGGCGATCCAGACATGGGCCGCGATGAGCCGGATATGCTGGCCGCACCGGCCCAGGAGCAGATGCTCAAGGACGTGGATTTGGAGCAACAGGCCATCGATCAGTACCGCCGTCACATCGAGGCGATCGATGCGCCGGAGATCCGGCGTCTGCTGGCCCGCATTGTCCACGATGAAGAGGTGCACCAGTCTGAGTTCCGCGACATGGCCTCAAAGCTCGTCGACCATGAAGTGGAATCAGGCGAGGGCGCGGGCGAGCGACTGGCGGCGGTGCTCAATCGCGGGATCCAGCACGAGTACACCGTCGTCCTGCAGTACCTCTATCACTCCTTTGTCAGCAACGACTGCGAGGAACAGGAGGAACTCCAGAACGCGGCCATCAACGAGATGCAACACATGGGATGGCTGGCGGAGGGGCTTCAGGAGGAGGGGACTCAGCCGGCCTACCGTCACGATGAGCTTTTCCTGAGCCGCGATCCGGTGGCCAATCTCGAGGCGGACCTGGCTATCGAGGAGGAGGTCACCCGGATGTACTCCACCCAGATACCTGAACTGCCCATGCAGGAACTCAAGACGCTGCTCTCGCGGGTGAGAGATCACGAGATATACCATGCGGACGTCTTTCGCGATCTGCTTCAGGATGCTCGCGAGCGCATGGCCTCCGCTGCCGATGTGGCAGCGCCGGAAATGGACGTTCCCTCAGAGCCGGAGCCGCCTGCTCCGGCGGGCCCGCCCCCCGTGCCGCCCATCGGTAGCCTGATACACTAGCCGTTGGCCCATAGACTAGCATAGAGGAGGTCCAGATGGTTGACTATTTGATGCGCGATCAGGCCCCCCTGAGTGAGCCCGTGTGGCGGGCGATCGATGAGATGGTGGCCACGGTCGTCAAACGAAACCTGGTGGGACGCAGATTCTTGCACTTGGTGGGACCGTTGGGCTGGGGCACAGAGATCGCCCCTCTCGTCGGCTTTGACGAGCAAGATGGTGCCCACGTGTCCGCCGAAACGTCGGCCTACATCCCGCTGGAGACCCTTGACGCGCGTTTCCTGCTCCGCATGAAGGATCTGGCAAGGGCCGAGGCCACGGCCTATAGCCTCGATCTCGGCGCGGTGGCCACAGCCGCCGTGGAGCTGGCTCGAAAAGAAGACGCGTTGCTGATCGGGGGGCTCATGCAGAACGCCGAGAAGGGGCCCATGGGTGACTGGTCGCAGATGAACAAGCCCTTTGAGGCGGTGGCAAAGGCTCAGGCCGCCCTGCGTTCGACAGGTTTTGATGGCCCCTACGCGTTGCTGCTCAACTATGGCACCTATGCGCAGTTGGCCAGCCTCGCCATGCACGGGCAGCGCGAGTTCAAGCTCGTCGAGCAGCTTTTTGACGCGGGTGTCCTCCGGTCGCCCGCTGTCCCGGAGGGACAGGCCCTTATCATCGATCCCTCGGCCTGGAATGTGGACATGGTGGTCGGCCAGGATATCGCCACCGCCTTTTTGGGCAACGAGGGGCTGAGCCTGAGCTTCCAGATCCTGGAGACGCTGGCACTGCGGATCAAGCGCCCTGGTGCAGCCATACTGCTGAGCTAGCGCGGACGATCCACACACTCACCGTCACTGTTATGGTTGGAGATCTGAGGCCGGCCCGCGCCGGCTTCAGATCATCTGCCCCGGACCGCCGGGGATCACTCGCGGGAGGATCACATGCCCGTACAGGACATTAGCTTCCGCATCGGGGGAGAAGCAGGGCAGGGCGTCGAGTCCAGTGGAGCCGGTTTCTCGCTGGCGCTCACGCGCGCCGGGCTCCAGGTGCTGGGCACGCCGAGCTACTATGAGCGCATACGCGGAGGCCACAACTTTTTCACCATCCGGACGATCAAGCGCCGTGAGCCGGTGCTGTCGCTGGCCGAGCAGGTAGACGTCCTCATCGCGCTGAACCGCGAGACGATCGATCTCCACAAGGGCTGCGTCCGGCCGGGCGGCCTCCTCATCGCAGACGAGGCGCTCGGGGCGGGTGAGGCTGTGGCCGGGCTGGACCTGCGCCTTCTCGCGCTCCCTCTGGCGGAGATCGCAGAGGCGCATGGGAACGTCGTTATGGCCAACACCGCCGCGCTGGCGATCGCTGCGGCGGCCGTGGGGCTTCCTCTCAAGTACATGCTTGGGGTGATTGAGACGAACTTTGGCGCGCGGAGCCGGGCGATCGCCGAGGCTAATACGCGCGTGGCTACCTACACGTACGATCTCGCGACCGAGACGTTCGGCCTCGCTTTTGACGCGCCTCTCGGCGACTGTGCGGACGCCCCTCCCCGCCTGCTCCTGGGAGGCAACACGGCCTTTGGGATGGGAGCGGTCATGTCGGGCTGCAAGTTCGTGGCTGGCTATCCCATGACGCCTTCCACATCGCTGCTCGAATACATGGCCAGCCATGCCGATCGCTGGGGAATCGTCGTCAAGCATGCGGAGGATGAGATCGCGGCCGTCAACATGTGCGTGGGAGCCTCGCATGCCGGCGTGCGCACGTTGACGGCCACTTCCGGTGGAGGGTTTGACTTGATGGTCGAGGGCATCAGCCTTGCCGCCATCACAGAAAGCCCGCTCGTCATCTTCCTGGCGCAGCGTCCAGGCCCGGCCACGGGGTTGGCCACGCGCACGGCGCAGGCGGATCTGCTGATGGCCATTCACTCCTCCCATGGGGAGTTTCCGCGCATGGTCATCGCACCCCATACGCCGGAGGAGCACTTTCGGACGGCCTGCCGGGCGCTGAACATTGCGGACAAGTACCAGTGCCTTGTTCTGGTGCTTTCTGACCAGCAGAGCGCCAGTTCCTTCGCTTCCCGAGAAAAGGCTCTCTTTGATCCAGCCAGCCTTGAGATAGAGCGTGGCAAGTGGCTCTCCACCGAGGATCTGGAGGCGCAGGGGGGTTATTTGCGTTACGCGTTGACCGATGACGGGGTCTCCCCCAGAGCTATCCCGGGCAGCCACCCCAATGCGGTGTTCCTCTCCAGCGGAAACGAGCATCGCGAGGACGGCCACATCACCGAGGATCCCGCGATCGTGCGCGCCATGGCGGAAAAGCGCCTCGCGAAAATGCGCGGGCTTGAGGGAGAAGTTCGGCCGCCTCTGCGCCACGGACCCGCGCAGGCCGACCTGACCTTTGTGAGCTGGGGATCCAGCTACGGCCCCGTGCTTGACGCGGTGAACAGCCTGAACGCCTCAGGCCGGACCGCCAACATGGTGCACTTTGTGGACCTGTGGCCCTTCCCCAAGAAGGCTGCGCTCGAGGCTCTTGGCGGGGCGCGCCGGCTTGTGGCGGTGGAAGGCAACGCCACCGCACAGCTCGCTAGCCTGATCCGGTCACAGACCGGCATCCTCATAGACGAGACCATTCTGCGTTATGATGGGCGCGGGTTCACCACCGAGTTCATTCTCGCCGGTTTGGAGGGATGAGCATGGCGACCCTACAAGATTTCGCAGTCGACGTCCGGCCTACCTGGTGCCCCGGATGTGGGGACTATGGCATCTGGAATGCCCTCAAGCGCGCCTTTGTTCAGGCGGGATTTGACCCCGAGGACATCATGATGGTGACCGGGGTCGGCTGCGGCAGCAAGATGAATGACTATATGCGGATTGGTGGGCTGCACACCCTGCATGGACGCAGTCTGGCGGTGGCCACAGGTTTCCTGCTGGCCAATACCGGGCGGAAAGTGATCACGGTCCACGGTGATGGCGATGGGTATGGCGAGGGCGGGAACCACTTTCTGCATACCGTCCGCCGCAATATGGGATTTGTCGACCTGGTGGAGAACAATCAGGTGTATGGGCTCACCCGTGGGCAGGTATCACCCACCAGCCGGGCGGGCTTTCGCTCCTCGACTTCCCCGTCCGGTGCGCTGGATCGTCCCATCAACCCGCTCGCGCTGGCGCTCTCGCAGGGTGCCACCTTTGTGGCTCGCGGGCTTTCGCTGGACTTGCCTCAGCTGCAGTATCTGATCACCGAGGCACTTGGCCATCGCGGGTATGCTCTCATCGATGTACTGCAAGTGTGCGTATCCTATAACCGGGCCATGTCCTACGATTGGTATCGCGAGCGCGCCTACAAGGTCGAGGAGGAGGAAGGGTACGATTCCTCTGACCAAGCGGTGGCGATGGCCAAGGCGCTGGAGTATCCCGGCGACGGGCGCATTCCCACCGGTATTCTCTATCGAACCGAGGACGTGCCCGCTTACGAAGAGGGCATCGCGGCCTTGTCCGCTGGGCCGCTGGTGGAACAACCACTGCGCACGAGGCCGATAGAAGACTATGAGGAGCTCGTGCGCGAGCATATGTAGCGCGAAGGGGTAAACGTAGATGTCCGTGACCGTCTACACTACGCCCACCTGTCCCTATTGCCGGCAGGTGAAGGAATACCTAAAGAGCCGCTCGGTGCCCTTTACCGAGCGAGACGTAACGCAGGAGCCGGGTGCCGCGGAGGAGATGGTCCGGCTTTCAGGGCAGCAGGGTGTTCCCGTCACGGTCGCAGGGGCCGAGGTGATAGTCGGCTACGACCGCCCGAGGCTGGATTCGGCTCTGGCCGCGCTTGAGCGGCCACGACTGGGCGCCGCTGTGGCTGATGCGACTCGCTCTGCCCATGGCGCAGAGGGAGCCTATATCGGGCGCGTGCGGCCCGGTGGGGTCGCCGAGCGCGCCGGTCTGCGCGCCGGGGACGTCATCGTATCTCTGGCAGACCATCAGGTAAACGGCGCGATCGGGCTGGAGCAACTGGTCGCCAGAGTGCGGCCCGGCGGGCGGCTTGCGGTCGAGTACTTGCGCGACGGTCAGGTGCAGCAAGCCATGCTCCAGTTCTAGCCGAGGTGCTGGCGCGCGAGCATGCGGATGGCTCTTGCCATAGCGTGTGAAGCAGACAGGAGGTCTGAAATGGCCGCTGACGGAAAGGCGATGGACGCGTTGAGCCAGGCGCTCAAGCTGGAACAGGATGGTTATGCCTTTTACCATCGTGCTCTGGAGCGCGTACAGGATGCGACCTGCAGAGAGATGCTGATCTCGCTGGCCGAGGATGAGAAGGTACATGAAGCGATGATCGCGCGACAGATGCAGGCCCTACGTGAAGAGGGCGGCTTTGTGGTCGTGCCTGGGGCCGTGCCCGGTGACGCCGATCTCAGCGCTCGGCTCTTTCCCCCGGATCCGGCTCGAGCGAGCAAAAAGGTCGGCAGTCTCTCCACGGAGCTCGAAGTGATCCAGATGGCGCTGGAGATCGAGGTGGATAGCTACGATTACTACCGTCAGGCCTCGGAGGCGAGCGACGATCCCGAGGGCCGCCTGGTCTTTCGCTGGCTGGCCGAGGCGGAGCAGACGCACTTTAACCTGTTGATGAGCAACTACGAAGCAATCAACCAGCGAGCCACGTGGGCCTGAGCCCTTTAGGGGAATCGATCACATTCAGTAAGGAGCGACATATGACAGCAGCGCTTGACGTCATCAAGACCGGCATGAGCACCGAGCTTTGGGGCCAGCGATTCTACCGCGAAGCCGTCGCTCGGACCGAGTCCGAGGATGGCAAGAAGGTGTTTGAGGGCCTGGTTGAGGAAGAGGGGCGGCATCTCGATATCCTGCGCGGTGAATATGCTGCCCTGGTCGGAAGCAGCACGTGGGTTTCCCTTGAAGATGCCGTTGCCATGGCAGAATCTGTGGTTCCTCTCGAGATCTTTCCGGAGGCCGGCGAGGCTAACAAGCTGATCCCGGCCGGTGCTACGGACGAGCAGGCTCTGGAAATGGCCATGGAGTTCGAGCGGAGGGGATACAACCTCTACGCCGAGGCCGCCACGAAGGCGGAGGGCGCGGAAGAGCGCCGCCTGTGGGAGCATCTGGCCAAGGCGGAGGATGCTCACTATCAGTACCTGCACGAGACGTACGAGTATCTTGTAAACAACGGCGTCTGGTTCTATGACGACTTGGAGAGGCCCTTCTTCGAGGGCTAGGTTTCGCATATCCTCGGATGGGGGGCGCAACGCACTTGATCGGCACGTTGCTGAACATCGGATCCGTGTTGCTGGGGGGCGGGCTGGGCACCCTGCTGGGTGACCGCCTGCCCCAGCCGATCCGTGAGACTGTGATGCACGGCATCGGCCTGGTGACCTTGGTGGTGGGGATGCACCTCACCATGGAGACGCAGAATACCCTGATCGTGCTTGTCAGCGTGCTCATCGGGGGCATCCTGGGCGAGTGGTGGCGGATCTCTGCCGGCTTGGACAGGGCGAGCGAGTGGTTGCGCACTCGTGTGGCCGCCCGCGTGGGTGAGCGGCGTATGGGGCGCTTCACCGAGGGGTTCGTCACGGCCAGCCTCGTGTTCTGTGTAGGGCCCATGACCATCCTCGGGGCCATTCGCGATGGCCTGAGCGGGGATATCTCTCTGCTCGCGATAAAGTCGGTGCTGGACGGGTTTACCGCCATGGCCTTTGCCTCCACTCTGGGCATCGGCGTGCTGTTCTCCATGCTCACCCTGCTCCTGTATCAGGGGGGCATCACCCTGTTGGCGGGCGTCGCCGAGCAGGTGCTGAACCCTGCCATGATCGCCGAGATGACGGCTACGGGCGGCGTGCTGATTCTGGCCATAGGGCTCATGCTGTTGGAGATCAAGCGAATCCGCGTGGCGAATCTGTTGCCCGCTCTGGTGGTCGCTCCAGTGATTGTGGCTATTCTTCAGGCTCTGGGGCTCCCGCTCGCCCCCTGAGAGCCCCGCGGTTTACCTGTGCGGAAGGGTAGGCGCCCATGAGGATCGGCTGCAACACCTTGTATGGCGGGGGCGAGCTCGGTTCCACCGCTGACTTTACGCCCGATGAGCTACGGCGATCGCTAGAGCGCAACAGCGCACTGGGCTACGAGACCGTAGAGTTCTCCCACCTGTGCCATCTGACGCTCGACGAGGTTACCGAGATCGGCGCGTACACGCGGCGCCTTGGCATGGCGCCCTGGTCCGTGCACGCGGAATCAGCCAGCGGCTTTCTTCTGGGTCGTTCGCCGCAGGAGGCGGCGCAGAGTCTGGTGCACGCGGTGCAGATTTGCCAGGTCGTGGGAGCGCAGGTCGTGGTGGTCCACGCGCCGGTGCTACTGGGCTTGACGCTTGGAGAGCTACCGGATGTTGGCGCCCTGCTGGCTGCGGATCTGGCCGTGCTTCGGCCTGGCTTCGACCGTGCCCGCAAATGCCACGTCCGGCTGGCGCTGGAGAACGGCGGCTCGCTGGCACACTGGGTCTATATCCTCAGCCTGGTTGAGCGTATGGCCGAACCGTTGCTGGGAGTGTGTGTGGATACCGGCCACGCCAATCTTGGTGATCTGCTCGCTCCCCGGGCCATCCGTATGGCTGGTTCCCGGCTCCTGACGCTGCATCTGCACGATAACCACGGCCAGGCTGACGATCATCTGCCCCCCGGACGGGGCAACATCGACTGGACCGCGGTAATGGAGGCGCTCCGTGACGTCCGTTACTCCGGGCCACTCCAACTAGAGCTCACCGACCAGGCTCCCCACCGCGCCTATGACCAGGCTCTCGAGCAACGGCAGGGGATCGAGTACGCGCGCGGCCTCTCCGGCGCTCTCTGATCGAGGGATAGAGCAACGCCCGGCGACACCCAACTGAGGTGGCACCGGGCGCTTCTCTTGGTGCTAGCCTAACTTCCCGATTTGGGTATGTACTGGCTGATCTTCATGGCCAGGTTTGAGAGCGGCATGCTCTGGAGCCAAACCCGACCCGGCCCCTTGAGCGTGGCCAGGAAGAGCCCCTCTCCGCTAAAGAGGACGTTCGTCAATCCCTTCACGGATTCGATATCGTAATCCACAGTCGGGTCATACAGCCCGATATGGCCCGGATCCACACGCATGGCTTGCCCTGGCTGCAACGTATACTGGCGCATGTCGCCCGCCAGTTCGAGCAGAACCAGCCCCGGGCCGCTGACCTTCTGGAGGACAAACCCCTCGCCTCCAAACAGACCCGCCCCCAGACGCTTGCGGAAGTGCATCTCCAGCGTCACGCCCTCCTGGGCCGCCATGAAGGCGTCTTTCTGGCAGATCAGGCTCTGGCCCGCCTGCAGCTCAAAGGCCAGGATGGTCCCTGGCGCCTCCGGCGTAAAGGTCACCGTCGCCTGGCCGCTCTGGCAAGCGTAGGTGGTCATGAACAGGGATTCCCCGGCCAGTTTCCGGCCGAGGCCCGCGAGCAGGCCTCCCCGGGTGCTGGTTTCCATCTTGACGTCTCCCATCATCCAGGCCATACCGCCACTCTCGGTAAAGACGGACTCCCCGGCCTGCATGGTCACGTCCACCGAAGGCAACAGACCCCCGACGATCTGGTACTGCATGGCGCTAATCCTCCTCAGGTGTTGGCTGGCGCCCGCCCCGGTGGCGGCACGCTGATTCCTATACGCTCAGGGGCGATCCCCGTTGCGCTCTCTCCTTCCCGGGCCGGTGCGGATCTCGGCCGGGAAGCGTGCCGTGGCCCGCTCAAATCGATCCATGGTACGGCCCAGATCCGAGCGCGCCGCGGCCACGTACTGCCGGAGCCCGGTGCGCACGGCCTCCACAAACGCCTCTCGGTTGGCCCCGCACTCTGTACCGCCATGGAGATCCTCACAAAGCGCGTCGCTCAGTTCGAGCTGGACACCGCCGTCGCTCGCCCGATTGAAGAAAAATGCAGGTGACGCGCCGATAGCCGGCACTTTTGAGGGCAGCACCGCGTAGCCTCGAATCTCGAGCGCTCGGCTCAGCTCCTGGAGAAAAAGCTCGTTGCGCCCTCCCGCGCGGATTGCAGGCTCGCCTCCGGCGCTACGGACGAGGCTCAGCACCGCTGTGCTTCGTGAAAGCATGCTGTCCAGCCGTGCTTCCCGAGCGCCGAGGGGCGAGATGCGCAGCTCCGGGCGGTTCTCTCGCGCCACAAAGGCATACAGGTTGATCTCGTCTCCAGCGATATCCTCGGCCAGCTCCACGAGCCGGGGAGAGAGCTCTCCGCCCTGGAGTACGACGATGGCGACCGCGCTGCCGGGCTCGCGCACGCGGATCTCATAATCGACGCCTTGTGTAGCACACAACACCACATCCGTGAACGATACCGGTCTGGATACCAAGTCGACACGCCTCCGCTACAAGGTAGGACTCGCGGGACGATCACCGTGCTGGTCTTGCTCAGTGAGGAGCGCTGAGGTCCTGCGCTCGACGGCTGCCATGTTTGGCGGAGGAACCCATTCCGGCTCCGCCGGCGAGGGCGTTCATGGCGCGAAGCCACACGTCCCCTTCTGACCCAAAGGGCTCGCTGCGAAAACGGTGATCGCACTTGCGTATGTATTCGGACAGGTCCGATAGCATGGCTCTGTATCTGGCCAGCTGGGGCTGAACCAGTCGCTCCAGAGCCTTCGGATCGGGCACCTGCTCCAATGCCATGGCCAGGTGTGGCAAACAGAGCCCGTCCCCTTCCGCGTAAGCCAGATACAGCCGTTCATCATTGAGACAGCTCGCCAGCAACCCGGCGTAGCTCTCCTCGGCCTCTCGATGGATGGTGCAGGCCGGGCATTGTTCCTGAGGGCAAAGGCGCTCCGCCAGCGTGGCGCCGCTGGCTCGGCGGCCGCGCAGGCGATCGCGCAAGCTCCCCCGCACCAGTTCGCCCGCGTCAATCAGCTCGGTCATGCGTGCCAGTATGCTCTGGTAGATCAGTGCAATCCCCAGCGATCTCCCGGGCCGCTGCCGTAGCAGCGCCACGTGCGCCGCGCAAAAGCCGTGGGACGCCGTGAGACGCTCGCGTACGCTCGCATCGAGCACGGCTTCGTACAAAAGGGAATCCAGGTACCGCTCGGTCCGGCGTTCGGCCAGGCGACAGATCGGGCATCCGGCCTGCTCCTGCGCCTCTGCAAGCTCATAGAAGGATGTATGTCTGCCGGGTTGTTCGCCCATGTGCCGGTCCTTCTTCGCTGCGTCAGTGCTGCAGTATAGCACTGGCCCCGGCGAGCGGTCAACGGTACCCTGTGAACGGATAGTCTGCCTCGAGGGCCGTCGTTGACACGCCTTTGGGCCGAGCCATAATCGGAGCGAAACGGTCCGGAGGGGCGATCGAAGGAGGGGCAGACATGGATCTTGGCATACGCGATCGCGTTGCCCTGGTGGCAGCTGCCAGCAGGGGCCTTGGGCGTGCGGCGGCTGAGGCGCTCGCTGCGGAGGGCGCGCGAGTGGCCATCGCGGCACGCGGGGAGGAGGTCTTGCTCGCTGCGGCCCGGGAGATCGGCGCCTCCACCGGGGCGTCGGTGATGCCCGTTGTGGCGGACGTGCGTAGCCCGCAGGATCTCGAGGCCCTGGTGGCTCGCGTACAGCGGGAGTATGGAGGGGTCGATATCCTGGTGAACAACGCCGGGGGGCCGAAACCGGGGGTGTTCTCCCAGATGTCCGATGAGGACTGGATGGCCGCCGTCGAGTTAAACCTTCTGAGCACCATCCGGCTGACGCGTCTGGTGCTCCCCGGTATGCGGGAGCGCGGCTGGGGCCGCATCATCAACATCACGTCGATCGCCGTCAAGCAGCCGATCCCGAACTTGATACTCTCTAACGCTGTACGTTCCGGTGTGGTGGCGATGGCCAGGACCCTGGCGGATGAAGTGGCGAGCGAGGGCGTCACCGTCAACAATGTGTGTCCGGGATACATGCTTACCGATCGCGTGCGGTCCCTCAACGAGGCGGCGGCACGAGCGGAAGGGCTGGCCGTGGAGGAAGTGGCGCGGCGAACGGTGGCCTCTATCCCCGTCGGCCGGATGGGCCGGCCCGAGGAACTCGGCGCCCTGATCGCCTTTCTCTCTTCGCAGCAGGCAGCCTATGTCACCGGCGCCACGATCCAGATGGACGGGGGCCAGTTCCGCGGGCTGATGTAGCGGGTATACGCCCTCTCAGGCCTTGCTCCGTACCACGTCGACTTTGGGCAGCAGGATGTGCGGCAACAGGTAACGGCCGCGTACCCATTGTCTCTCGACGCTCGTCCCGCCGATGGTGCGGAGCAACTCATACACGTTCCCTGCCAGCGAGAGACCCTTGACCCGGCCGGTGATCTCGCCATGCTCGATCACATAGGCCAGGCCCACCGGGTTGGAGAACGCCCCGCTCAGCGGGTTCCCCTGCCCAAGGCCCAACACCGAATCCACGAGGAGGCCCCGCTCCACGTCTGAGATCATGTCCTCCAGCGGCCTCTCCCCCGCGTCCATCACCAGGTTCGCAGCGGAGGGTGTCGGAAGCGAAAAGAGGCCCCGTGCGCCGTTACCGGTGCTCGCAGTGCCCAGGAGCGCTGCCGTCTTGAGGTCGAGCAGAAAGCTCTCCAGGACCCCCTGCCGGAAGAGCGCTTTGCGGTAGCAGGGGACGCCCTCATCATCGTAGGCAGCGCTGGCCGGCCGGCCGGGCACCGTCGGATCGTCCCAGAGTGTGAATCGCGTATCCAGGATCTGTTCGCCGGCGCGGTCGGCCAGCGGGGAGGTCCCTCTCTGCACGTTCTGGCCGTTCACCGCCATCAGGAGAGGAAGCAGTAGAACCATAGATCCTGCCGGGGTGAACAGCACCGGCATCTGGCCGGAATCGGCTTCAGCCGAACGGTCCGCCGTAGCGATGCGCCAGGCCAGGCGTTCGGCAGCCTCGCGATAGTCCTCCGTCAGGCTGGTGCTGCTGGCCGAGTCATGCGCCATCAGCACGTCATCTCCGCGCAGTCTCTCCACGCTCATCACGACGTGGAAGGCGCTGGCCTGCTGGTCTACGTGTGCGCCGGCGCTGTTGCATAGCGTGGCGCGCATGTTCGTGCGCTCGATATCCACATCGATCTTGGCAGACGGATCCGCCTCCCTCAGCCGCGCGATCACCTCGCGTCCCACCTCCACCAACCGGTCGAGCGGTACCTCGGCCAGGCTTGCGTCCCAGGCGCTCACCGAGCGCCCGGGCAGGGCTCCGGGTAACGCCAGGGACACGGGCTCACCGAACCGGGCCGATGCCACGGCTCGTTCCACGAGGGGCTCAGGATCGGCGCTGCCGCTCGTCGCCGTGAATCCCACGCGCCCGTTCACCAGGCCACGCAGGGCGATACCGCGGGTCTCCTCCACCAGTGAGGACTTGAGTTCGCCCGCCTCGAAACTGATTGAGGTGGACTCGCTCTCGACCGCAAAGACCTCGGCCTGTTCAGCCTTGCGCGACAGGGCGCTAAGCAGATCCTCGAGATGCTGGTTCTGCGCACTCATGCCTGGCGACCTCCCATGGCGACGTCTTGTATGCGGATGTGCGGTGCTCCGATCCCAACCGGAAGGCCGCCGCCCTGCCCTTTGCCACAACTGCCCGACCGCGAAAAGGCGAGGTCACTGCCGATAGCGTCGATGTTCGCCAGGGTGCTGAAGAGGTTCCCGGCCAGGACCACGTCCCTCACCATCTCGGCCAGCTGCCCCTGCCGGATCATATAGCCGTGGCCCGCACTGAAAGAAAAGGTCTCGAGCATGGTCTGTCCCCCGATCGCGTCGCAGGCATAGACGCCCAGATCGATATCCGCGATCATCTCCTCGAAGGAGGCATCTTGAGGCTCGATGTAGGTATTGGTCATGCGCACGATCGGGGGGAAGCGAAAGTCGGTTGCGCGTGCGTTTCCGGTGGGTGCTTCTCCCATGGCTGCGGCGGTCTCACGCGAATGTAGCCGGCCGACCAGGATCCCCCGCTCTACCAGAGGCGTGCGCTGGGGCGGCGTGCCCTCATCATCGTAGCGTAGCGTGCCCCGCTGGCCCGGCAGTGAGCCATCGTCGATGATGTTCAGGTTCTCACGGCCAAAGCGCCGGCCCAGCACCATCATGTCCCGCGCCTGCGGGTTGGCGTAGACAAAGTCAGCCTCGGAGAGATGCCCGAACGCCTCGTGCACGAACACCCCCGCCAGGCGCGGGTCGCAAATGACGGGGTAGACACCCCCCACAACCGTCTGCGCCGAAAGGAGGTCCGTGGCGCGCGTGGCCACTCGTCTCGCAAGGTCATCCAGCTGCAGCATGGCCGGATAGCCATCCGCCGAGGAAGTGCCGTCTCCAGCTCGCTGCACATTCGTGCCGTCACGCGCTGTGGCGGATAGGGAGACCATCGCCATCGGGCGTTCCTCGATGATCCGCGTCCCTTCTGAATTCGCATAGGTCAAGGTGATGTGCTGGTCGATGTAGGCGGCCTGCGTATCCACGATCTGCGGGTACCCGAGGAGGATGCCATTGTAGCGGTTCGCCAGGTCGTGCTGCTGTTCCAGCGTGATCCCCTCACCATCCAGCGCGGGCGAGGCCGGCGCCACATCCACGATGACCGGGTGGGAAGCCAGATGGATCTCACGGCGCGGCACCAGCCTGGCGCTGGCATGGGCCTGCTCCACACGAGTGGTCAGGTCATCCAGGCTGTTGAAGGTGCTCATGCCCCAGCCACCGTCGCTGGACAGGGCGCGCACGATGCCGCCTTCGTTCACGACGGTGCTCACCGTCTCCAGCCGGCGGCCGTGATAGATGATGCGTGTGGTTATGCGCCTTTCGAGCCGAATCTCGCAATAGTCTGCACGATTGCTCGCCAGCGCGCGCTCGATATGATCCATCGGCATAGTCCGCTGCCTTTCCGATTCCAGATAGAGTGATTCTCATTGTACGCGTGACTCGCGCGCCCACCAAGCGGATCTACGGAGGGGCGTGTGGTTTGGCAGACAACGCTCAGAGTGCTACACTACAGGTCGCTTTGACCGGCCCACCGTGGGACGGCCTCTTACCTTTCTGCTTCGGCGTATGACCGGGGCACCTCCGTAGGAAGGAGACTACACTTGCGTACGTATGAAATGGTTCTGGTTGTTCAGCCTGGTTTTGATGAAGATGGCCTGGATGCCTTCATCAGTGGGCTGACGGCGATGATCGCTGATGCCGGCGGGCAGATCGTCGACATCGAGCACATGGGGCGTCGCCGGCTTGCCTACCCCATCAAGAAGACGACCGAAGGGCACTATGTGCTGCTCCATGCCAACATGGAGAACGCTGCTCTGAGCGAGGTCGATCGACGCCTAAAGCTCTCAGAAGATGTTCTGCGCTATCTCACCATTCGTATGGATGAGTTGATGGAGCCTGCTCCGGCTGAAGAGGCTACTGAGGAGGCCCCTGAAGGGGCCGAGGAAGCCGAAGCAGTGGAAGAGGAAGAGAACGTCGACGCGGATCAGCTGGCGGCAGAGCTTGCCGACGAGTTGGCTGAGGACGCACCCGAGGCCTGAGCGGCCCGGGAGACGGCCTCGCATCATCACATACGCGCCCTTCGAGGGCTTTAGGGGGAACTTTGTCAGACGAATACAGACGTCAGGGAAGTGATAGCCGAGAGCGTCGTGACGATCGCTCCGGCGGTGGTGGTCGTTCGTACAATCGTGCGCGCGGTGGCGGCGGTGGCCGCGGTCGGCGCCGGCGCGTATGCCAGTTTTGCGCAGATAAGGCCGATAGCGTGGACTACAAGGACGTCCGCCTGCTCCAGCAGTTCGTGTCGCGCAGCGGCGCCATCTCGCCTCGGAGGCGTACCGGTACGTGCGCCAAGCACCAGCGGATGCTTTCGCGGTCCATCAAACGTGCCCGCCATCTCGCGCTGCTGCCCTTTGCGCCGACGCACGCCCGCTAGGCTGCACGCGGGTTAATCGATTTAGTGAGCTTTGCCAGGGCATGGGATGGTGTATCCTGTGCCCTGGTTTCTCTATCCCGGTCGCCGGAGGTATGAGGCATGGCCAAACGGACGACGCAGCCGCAGCAGCCTAACCGCAAGAGCGTGTCGCGCCTGGAAAGGGAGCGCCGCATGAGGCGTTACCTCTATATCGGCATGGGCGCGACCTTTGCCCTGGTTCTGCTGCTTTTGGCCTGGGGCCTGGTCGATACGCTGGTCCTCAAGCCGTCACGCCCCATCGCCACCGTTGGCGAAGACGTGATCCGTGCGCAGGATTATGCCAAGCTCCTCAACTATCGTCGCTATGATTCGCAGATGTACCTGCAAACGCTGGACCAGCAGCGCCAGATGTACAGCGCGACGGAGGGGCAAGAGTGGCTGGTGGACTATCTGGACTCGCAGATATCTGAGGTACAGCAGAGCTACAGCCTGCTCCCCAGCACGGTATACGAGCAGATGATTAGGGATCTGGTCATTCGCCAGGAGGCCGCCCGCCGGGACATCTCCGTCACCGAGGATGAGGTGGAGAGCGCTCTGCAGGAGCAGTTTGGCTATGACCCGGGCGCGGCCAGTCCCCCCCAGGAGCCAGCAGAGTCCGACACTGATGAGGCGCTTGCCGTCCTTCCTTCGGCGGAGATCACCGGGAGCGAGACCATCTCGCCCACGGGTGTGTTGACGCCCACCGAAGCGAGCGCGACTCCCACGCCCTATCCGACCGAGGTGCCGATGACGGCCGAGGAGTATGAGGAGCGTCAGGCGCTTTTCTTCGAGACCATCGAGGATGAAGTGGGCTTTTCGAGATCTGAGTTCCTGCGGCTGATCGAGTCCTCGCTCCTACAGGACAAGGTTGAGCAAGCCCTGAAGGCGGAGATGGCCACGGCCACGGAGCAGGTGCATGCTCGCCATATACTGGTGGCCACCGAGGAGGAAGCCCGGCAGACCATGGCGCGCCTGGAGGCTGGCGAGGCCTTTGATGCGCTGGCGGCGGAGCTATCGACCGATTCCGTGAGTGCGGCGGAGGGCGGTGATCTCGGCTGGTTCGCCCGGGGAACCATGGTCGCTGCTTTCGAGGAGGCGGCGTTCAGCCTCGAGCCCGGCACGATCAGCGAGCCGGTGGCTTCTGACTATGGGTATCACATCATAGAGGTGCTTGAGCGCGAGCTAGAGCGGCCCTTGGAAGATGATGCTCTGGTTCGCTTCCAGGATGCGTTGCTGGAGACTTGGTACTCGGAACGAACGTCCGCCGAAGACGTGGTCCGTGCTTTCAGCCTCAACGATGTTCCGGACGACCCGTACGCGGCCGGCTGATTCGTCGCGCGAGGAACGTAACAGGGCGCCCGTTGGGGCGCCCTGTTTGCGTCTCTGAAGAAGAGGCTTCTAGCCCGAGCGCTGTCGGCGCACATCCAGCACATCGCGAATGCCCTGTAACCGGCTCATCGCAACAGACAGCTGGCTGACGCCCTCAACTCCGACGGTGAGCGCCACCGTGGCCGTGTTGTCGCTGTGGGTGGTCACATGGGCGGAGCTCATGTTGATGCCCAGGTCGGCGATCTCGGCGGCGATATCCCGCAGGAGCCCGCGTCGATCTATCCCCTGAATCTCGATCTGAACGGGGTACCGGTCACGCGCCTCTCCCCAGGACACGCTGACCAGGCGCTCCCGGTCCTGCATGTGTACGACATTGGGGCAATCCAGGCGGTGGACCGTAACGCCCTTTCCGCGCGTGATATAGCCAATGATGCTATCCCCTGGCACCGGGGTACAGCACGTCGCCATCCTTGTGTAAAGATCGCCGACGCCCTTGACGCGGATATCGGTGACAGCCCGCTCCGGGATCGCCTGGAAGCGCAGCTTCTCGCTCTTGCCCGAGGCCTGGTCGATCTTGGTGGCAATCTGCGAGGCGCTGATATCCCCGTATCCGAGCGCCTCCAGGAAATCCTCGACAGAGTCAAAGCCAAAGAGCGCTGCGATCTCGGCGTAGGCTTCCTGGTCGAACCCGAGCCGGCGCAACTCGCGATCGAGCAACTCGCGTCCCTGACCGATGTTCTGCTCCCGCTCCTGGGCGCGGAACCAGCGCCTGATCTTTTGCCGGGCGCGTTGCGTGGCCACATAGTTCAGATGGGGGTTCAGCCAGTCCCGGCTGGGCCCACCCTGCTTGGCGGTGACGATCTCGACCTGGTCACCTGTGTGCAACTGGTAATCCAGGGAGACGAGGCGACCATCGATCTTGGCTCCTCGGCAACGATGGCCGATCTCGCTATGGATCAGGTAGGCAAAGTCCACCGGTGTGGATCCGGCAGGCAGATCCACGATATCGCCCTTGGGGGTAAAGACGTAAACCCGCTCCGCGAACAGATCGCCTTTCAGCGCCGTCGCGAACTGCAGGGCATTCTCAGATTCCTCTGGCAGCTCACGTGCCTGAAGCAGCAGGTTCAGCCTCTGCTCCAGCTTGAGGTCGCGGTTCAGCCCTTCCTTGTACCGCCAATGTGCGGCCACGCCGTACTCGGCCACCTGGTGCATGCCCTCGGTACGAATCTGGACTTCCAGGGGGCGCCCCTCCAGCGCAATCACGGCCGTGTGCAGGGACTGGTACCCGTTATCCTTGGGCAGCGCGATATAGTCGTCAAACTCACCGGCGATCGGCCTCCAAAGGCTGTGGATGGCCCCCAGAGCGTGATAGCACTCGCGTTCCTGCTCCACGATGACCCGAATGCCATGGAGATCATATATCTGGTCGAACTCGCGATCTTTCTCCTGCATCTTGTGGTAGATGCTGTAGAGATGCTTGGAGCGCCCGGTGATCCGGTAGTGCAGCCCCTCTTGATCCAGCCGGCTGCGGAGAATGGCAAGCGCATGCTCCAGGTACGTGGAGCGCTGGGCGCGCTGCTGTGCCACCAACCGCGCGATGGCATAGTACTGCTCGGGCTCCAGATACCGAAAGGCCAGATCCTCCAGCTGCCACTTGAGCTGCCAGATACCCAGCCGGTTCGCCAGTGGAGCAAAGATGTCCATCGTCTCGCGGGCCACCCGCGCCTGGCGCTCCGGCGGCAGGTAACCGAGCGTGCGCATGTTGTGCAGCCGGTCCGCCAGTTTGATGATCACCACCCGGACGTCGTCGACCATGGCGAGGACCATTTTACGCAGGTTCTCGGCCTGTTCCTCGTCGAGGTCAGAGTGATCTACTCGGCTCTTGGCCTTGACGCGCTTGAGCTTGCTGACGCCCTCCACCAGGGTGGTGACCGTATCCCCAAAGGTCTCGGTCAGATCGTTCCTCGTTGCGGGCGTGTCCTCTATGACGTCATGCAGCAACGCGGCAATCACCGAGTCCTCATCCATCCCCAGATCCAGCAGGATGATGGCCACTTCGAGTGGGTGTATGAAATACGGCTCGCCGGAGGCGCGCAGCTGTTCGCCGTGTGCTTCTCGGGCGTAGGAGATGGCATGAGTAACCCGCTCGACTGCGCTAGGGAATGACCTCTCAACGCGATCCAGCAACTCCGCCGTCAGGGTGTCCAGACTGGTCTCAACGGTGCTTGTCATGACGCAAGTATATCACAGGCAGTCGCTACAGACTACCCTCGAGATTATGTAGAGACGTTGGTCAAAGGGTCGATGCCGAATGGTGGCGGCCGATTGGTCCGGGGCGGCTGCAGTACTATAATCCGTCAGTAACCCATGAGAGGCGGTCTTGTCATGACTGGATCGATCGATATCGTCGGGCTCGGGCCCGGAGATGCCAACCTTCTCACCCGGCAGGTCTGGGACAGATTGTCCAGCGCGTCGGAAGTGTACCTGCGCACGCAACACCATCCCTGCGTTCCGGCGCTCCCCAAGGGCGTCACGTATCACAGTTTTGATGACTGCTACGAGGCACATGCCGCCTTTGAGGGCGTCTATGCCGATATTGCCGCTCGCGTACTGGCGTTGGGGCGGCGCGAGCAAGGGGTGGTGTATGCTGTCCCTGGCGATCCGGCTGTTGGCGAGCGCACGGTGCAGATGATACGCGAGCAGGCTGCCGCTGAGGGGGTCGCCGTACGCCTGTACCCCGGGCTTTCCTTCATCGAACCCACCTGCCAGGCTCTCGGCTGCGATCCTTTCGACGGACTCCAGATCGTGGATGCCACACTGCTGGCTGCCCGTCTGCATCCGCCGTTGGATCCTGACGTGCCTGCGCTCGTTGTTCAGCTGTACAACCGACAGATGGCTGCCGACGCCAAACTCACGCTGCTGGCTCTCTATCCGGAGGAGCACCCCACGCGTCTGGTGATGCGTGCCGGCCTGAACGATCAGATTGTGCGAGATATGCCGCTGTTTGAGGTCGATCGGCAGGATGATCTGGACCACCTGAGTTCGTTGTACCTCCTCCCACTGCCCCATCCTGGCTCCCTGTCCACTTACCAGGATGTGGTGGCACGACTCCGGGCCCCCGATGGATGCCCTTGGGATCGGGAGCAGACCCATGATTCGCTGCGCAGCTCCCTTCTGGAGGAGACCTACGAGGTTCTGGCGGCCCTGGACGACGGTGATGCCGACGCTCTGCGCGAAGAACTCGGCGATCTCTTGCTGCAGGTGCTGTTCCACGCGCAGATCTCCACCGAGGACGGCGACTTCCGCCTCATCGATAGCATGGCGCACGCAATCGAGAAACTCATCCGGCGGCATCCCCATGTGTTTGGCGACGCTCGGGCCAGCGATGCGCAGGAAGTGCTGCTCAGCTGGGAGCAGATCAAGCGGGAGGAACGCAAGTCGCGCCCGGGCGAGCAGCGCTCCATGTTGGCCAGCATCAGCACGGCGCTGCCCAGTCTCGCGCAGGCGATGGATATTCAGCAGAGAGTGGTGCGCGTCGGCTTTGACTGGCCGGAGGTTGGTGAGGTGCTCGCCAAGGTCGACGAGGAGCTGGCTGAGCTGGCGGGGGCTCCGGACCGGACCGCGCGCGAGGCCGAGCTGGGAGACGTGTTCTTTAGCCTCGTCAATGTGGCTCGCTGGTATGATCTGGATCCAGAGAGCGCGCTTCGTCAGGCGAACGGGCGCTTTCGGCGCCGTTTTGCCTGGATGGAAGCCGAGGCACATCGCCTTGGCACCCCTCTCGAGGGGATGGCCATGGAGGAAATGGATGCGCTGTGGGAACGTGCCAAGGAAGCCGAGGGCTGAGGCCCTTTGGCCGAGGAGAAGACGACATGAGCAACCACGATAATAAGGGCAGATATGGCGCCGGTCGCGTTGCCTTGATGGCCGTCATGATTGCGGTGACGACGGTGTTTACACTGCTGATCCGTGTGCCCATACCGGCTACGCAAGGCTACTTTAACTTTTCCGATGTGGCGATCGTCTTCTCGGGCCTTGCCTTTGGCCCCTGGGTCGGGCTGGTGGCTGGCGGTGTCGGCACCGCGCTGGCGGATGCTTTCGGCGGATATGTTCAGTGGGCGCCTCTGAGCCTGCTGGCTCACGGGCTGGAGGGCCTGCTGATTGGAATGATCGCCCGCAGGCGTACGCTGCCGCACCTCATCATGGGCTGGGCTGTAGGCTCGTTGGCCATGGTCGTACTGTATTACCTGGGCAGTGCGCTCATCCTGGTGCGCGACTTTTTCGTCCCATTGGCTGAGGTACCCGCCAACCTTCTCCAGGCGGCCGTCGGAGCGCTGGTGGGCCTTCCGCTTTACTACGCTGTCCGGCGCGCTTACCCTCCTGTCGAGCAGATGGGGCGGCCCGTCTCCTGGACTGAAGAAGGACCCCCTGCGCGGTGAGTGAGCCTGCGCCAGTCATCGCCGTAAGGGGCCTCACCTACCGCTACCCGGCCCTCATTCCCGGGCACGCGCCGGAGTTGGTTCTGCGTGGCGTGGACCTGGACGTGCAGGTGGGCGAGTTTCTCGCGCTGATGGGAGCCGCCGGAGTTGGCAAGTCGACGCTCTGCCTGGCGCTGAACGGGATCGTGCCACAGGCTACGGGAGGCGTTATCGGCGGGAGTGTCACCGTGCTGGGGCTGGATGCACGCCGCACACCGGTTGCCCAGCTTGCCAGGCATGTGGGCATTGTCTACCAGGATCCAGAGAGCCAGCTGTATTCGGCGACCGTGGAGGCTGAAGTCGCTTTCGGTCCGGAAAACCTGGCCGTACCACCCGATGAGATCCGCGAGCGCGTGGAGTGGGCTCTCACAGTCGTTGGCATGTCGGCATACCGGGGGCGTGCCCCCGCGCACCTTTCCGGCGGCCAGAAGCAGCGTGTGGCGATCGCTGCCGCGCTGGCCATGCTCCCGCAAGTCCTTATCCTGGACGAACCCACCGCGGCGCTGGATCCACTCGGGCGTCGCGAGGTCTTTCGCGTCATCGAGCAACTGCGCCAGGATCGCCGCATGACGATCGTCATGGTGAGCCAGGACGCTGAACATGTCGCCGCCTATGCCGATCGCCTGGCTCTCATGGTTGACGGTCGGATTGCCTGCGACGGCTCCCCGCGTGAGTTGTTCGAAGATCGTGATGTCATGCGGGCCGCGGGCGTGGCTGCGCCTCAGCTCACCTTGCTCTCGGGCACGTTGCGCCAACAATACGGTGTGGCGTCCTTCCTTACCGTGGATGAAGGTGAGGCTGTTCTGAGGCGGGAGCTGGAGGACGAGCAATGAGCCCTGAGCCTGCCGTTCTGGTCGAGGGGCTTTACTACCGCTATGATCCCGACGAGCCTGCCCTTGAGGGTATCGATCTGACGCTGGCTGACAATGCCTATCTGGGGATCATCGGGCAGAACGGCTCGGGCAAGACCACGCTGATCAAGCACTTTAATGGCCTGCTCAAGCCGACCAGCGGCAGGGTGCAGGTGTATGGCGTGGATACGGCGCAGGTCAGCGTGGGGGCCCTGTCTCGCACCGTGGGGTACGTATTCCAGAACCCCGATCACGGCATCTTCTGTGGCAGTACCCGCCAGGAGATCGCGTTTGGCCCGCGGAACCTGGGACTGAGTGAGGACGAGACACGGGAACGGGTGGCGGATGCGCTGGAGGCCTTTGGGCTGGCGCCTTACGCCAGTACGCCACCGGCCGTGCTGGGGTATGGCCTGCGCCGGCTTGTATCGATTGCGGCCGTGTATGCCATGCGCCCCCGCCTCTTGATCCTCGATGAGCCCACCGCTGGTCTGGATGAGCGCAGTACCGCCGAACTGATGCGTCGAGTCGATGCCATGCACGCCGCCGGGCACACAATCGTGCTCGTAAGCCATGACATGCAGCTGGTGGCCAGGCATTGCCACGATCTGCTGGTGATGGATTCCGGGCGCCTCCTGGCCCACGGGAGTCCAGGGCAGGTGTTTGCCCGCGATGACGTGCTCGCTCGCGCCAATCTGGCGGCCCCCGCCGTAACCGAACTGGCGGGCCGCCTGCGCGATGCCGGCCTTCCGGGCGACGTCCTCTCGGTGGAGGCCTTTGCGGAGGCCTATGGTCGCCTGCTCAGCGAGGCGGGCTCGCGATGAGCCCAGTGTACGAGCTCTACCAGCCGGGCCGATCGTGGCTGCATGACGCCGATCCCCGGCTCAAGCTGGCCTTTGTACTCTGCAGCTCGCTTTGCCTGCTGCTGACGGTGAACCTCTGGCTTATTCTGGGGATGCTCCTGCTGCTTCACCTGATTCTGCTTGTCTCCGGAGTCGGCGCCGCAAGAGTAGCCTCGGTTTGGCGCGTCACGCTGCCCACGGTATTGCTAGTGAGCGTTCTCTGGACCGTCTTCAACGAACCCGTTGGCCCCGCCTGGTTCGAGTGGGGCGCCCTTCGCCTGGGGCCGGCGAACCTGGCGCAGGGGGCTGCCATCGGTTTGCGCATCGCGGCGTTGGCCTTTACCGTCTTTGTTTGGCTTTATACCACCGATTCCGAACGCCTCGTGTTGGGCCTGGTGGCCCTCGGTCTGCCGTTCACCTGGGGGTTCACCGCGGGCATGGCGCTGCGTTACCTTCCCACCATGGCGGGCGTCTTTCGGGCCATCTCCGAGGCTCAGCAGGCTCGTGGTCTGGACCTGCACGCCGGAGGATTCCTCAAGCGCATGCGCGCCTACATACCCATCACCGTGGCTATGGTGATCACGGCGCTGCGCACCTCCCAGAGCGTATCCTATGGTCTCGAGTCGAGGGCGCTGGGCGCAATGCCCCACCGCACCTTTCTACGGCGCCTGCGCCTGCGGCCATCGGACATCGGTGGCCTGATCGCGCTTGGGATCCTCGCCGCCGGCTATCTCTACGCACGCCTCAGGCTGGGCTTGGGTTCCCTGCCGCTGGCGCTCTTTCCGTAGGCTTCGCCAGGCGCAGAGCGCATCTCCAGTGGGGCGGTCCCGGCCCGCCCGTTGACTCGGTTGGCCGGCAATCGCTATAATGGGTGTGTTGGCACCTCCCTCTAGGCCGCGCATCCAGGTGGGACTACATGCAGCGTCGAGCCCCCGTGTGCCACTGGCTGTGTGTTCTTCTCTCTCTCGCTGTATTTGCCGGCTGTCGCCCGGCCTCACCCTCTGTCGTCGTCTACTGCTCTCGTGACCAGCTTTATGCCGAGCCGGTGCTGAACGCCTTTGAACGGGAGACGGGTATCCGCGTGGAGGCGATCTACGACACGGGCGCTACCAAGACCGTCGGGCTGACCAACCGCCTGCTGGAGGAGCGGAACCATCCCCGAGCGGACGTCTTCTGGAGCTCGGATACCGGGCGAACGGTCGTGCTTCAGCAGGCCGGGATCCTTGCTCCCTTCCAATCCCCGGGTGCAGAATCGATCCCGGTTGCCTTTCGGGACCCGGACGGGTACTGGACAGGCTTTAGCGCGCGTGCCCGCGTGATCATCTACAACACCGATCTTGTTCCCGCGGACCAGGCGCCTCGTTCGATCTTTGAGCTTTCCGACGAGCGCTGGCGCGGGCAGGTGGCCCTCGGCACGCCCTATCTCGGCACCATGGCGAGCCACCACACGGCGCTCTATCTGGCACTGGGCCGCGATGCCGCTCTCACCTGGCTGAGCGATCTGATTGCCAACGACGCCCGGATCGTTGTGGGCAACACCGCCGTACGAGACATCGTCTCCCAGGGGGCCATGGCCGTGGGCGTGATCGATACATCGGACGCTTTCGAGGCTATGGCCGATGGCCTCCCCGTCGCTATTGTGTACCCGGATCAGGACGGCATCGGTGCCATGCTGATCCCCAACACCATTGCCCTCATCGCGGGAGGCCCCCATCCCGATGAGGGGCGGCGATTCGTGGACTATATGCTTCGCCCTGAGACGGAGGCGGTCCTGGCGGCTTCGCGCTCCGCTCAGATCCCCCTGCATCCTGGCGTGCCCGTACCGGAGGGTGTTCGTTCACTCGATCAGATCCGGGCAATGTCCGTCGACTTCGCGGCGATCGGCCAGGCGATGGATGGCGTCTGTGCCGAGCTGGCAGAGCTCGTCCTGCAGTGACGTCACAATGATCCTCTCGCGGGCCCAGCGGGTCTGGCAAGGCTTTGCTCCGTGGGCGGTCATGTGTGCCTGCTGGGCACCAATGCTGGCTCTCGTGCCCGCCGCTATCACCTCATCCCCGGGGTTCGGCTATTCCGGTGCCGCATCGGCGCAGGTTCTGTCTCGCTCGCTTGTCGTAGCCATCGGCTCCACAGCCCTTGCCACGGCCATAGGGGTGCCCGTTGCACTGGTGATGGCCTGCACAGATGTCCCGGCGCGTGGCGTGCTGCGGTCGCTGGCCATCGCCCCGCTGCTGGTGCCGCCCTATATCGCGACGATCGGCTGGCTGCATCTGCTGGGGCCGCGCGGGAGTTGGGGTACGTTTCTCGGGCGCTTGCTGAACGCGGAGCCGTTCATGGGTTTCCTCTCTCCCTTCGGTGCCATCTGGGTGCTCGGGCTATGGGGCTATCCGTTGATTGCTCTCATGGCGCAGGCGGGCCTGGCCAGTCTGGACGCGGACTTGATCGACCACGCCATCCTGGATGGCGGGGCTAAGGCCGTGCTGAGGGGCGTCATCGGCCCTGCGCTTGTGCCGGCTGTGGCGGCCGCGGCTCTCGTCCTGGTGCTGCTGGTTCTCGGGGACTATGGCGTATGCTCTTTTCTGGGAGTGCCCGTCTATACTGCCCAAGTGATGCTGCGCTTTGGCGCCTTTTACGATGTTGGCGGAGGGATGAGAGCTCTGCTGCCCCTCGCGATCCTGTCTGCAGTGGGGCTCTTGCTCTTCCTGCGGCTTACCGGGCGCCAGGGCGCCACCCCCCTGCATTTCACGGCGGGGATCAGGCGCCCCTTCTCTCTCGGCGGATGCCGGTGGCCAGCTTTCATTCTGCTGCTGTTTCCGGCCTTGCTGGCAACTGCCGTGCCGCTGCTGGCCCTGTCTTTCCGAGCCCCGGCGGTGGCGGATTTCCTGGCGGCCTGGTCAAGCGCCCGGCGACAGATCGCCAATACGGCGCTCTACGGTCCTCTGGGCGCCATATTGGGCTGCCTGCTCGCCTGGCCGGTGGCCCGGCTAATGAGTCGCGCTCGACCGGCGGCGGCTGGCGTGATGCAGGCCCTGAACGTGGCGCTGCTGGTAGTGCCGGGCGTCGCCGTGGGTATGGGGCTGATTCGCCTGTTCAACCGGGGCGGATGGGCTGGATGGGTCTACGGCAGCCCGTTGATGGTCCTCTTCTGCATGGCCCTTCGGGCGCTCCCCCTGGCGGCTTTGGCTCTCTCCTCCGGCTGGCGGCGCCTTCCTCGCGAGATCGAGGAGGCCGCCCAGGTGGCTGGTGCCTCGGAACGCGATCTCAGTGGCCACATCCGGCTTCCTCTCCTCCGAAGCGCGATGGGCTCCGCCTGTGCCCTGGCCTGTTTCCGAGCCATGACCGAGCTCGAGGCCACCGTGCTCGTGCATGCCCCCGGCGATGATACCCTGGCCGTTCGTCTCTATACGCTGCAGCATGACGGGCTGGCAGAGCACGTGGCCGCGCTGGCCCTCTCGCTGATAGCGCTGGCCGTGCTGGGCTCGTTGGGCGCCTGGGCCCTCGCCCGGGGCCGGGGCGCAACGTGAGGCTCCGCTGTCGTCTCCTCCTCCACATGATGGCCGCGCTTGGCGCGCTTCTGGCGGCCGGCTGCGCAGTTGGCCAGGAGGCTCCTCGAGCGAGCGAAAGCGCAGGCGTGCAGGCAGCCGAGCCCATCGCCGTTTACCCCCGGATGAGCGCCCTGGATGTCACGTCTCTGCGTGAGGCCGGTGCGCCGCCCTTTGCCCTGAGCTACACTGTGGATGCTCCCGCACGGGTGAGGCTGCGCATCGTAGACAGCGAGTGCCCGGGCGTCATTCTGCGCACCCTGCTGGACTGGGCGGAGCGCGGTACCGGGCGCCAGACGGAGAGTTGGGACGGCCTGGATCACAAGGGTGACCCCGTGGCCCCGCGCGGCGTCTCGGTGGTTCTGGACGCAGAGCCGGCCCTGGAGAGCGGGGAGCCCGTTCTTTGGGATCGGGATGCGCTTCTTGCGCTTCGCTACCCGGCGGAGAAGCACTTTACACATGAACGGGGTGGCTGCCGCGATCTCGATGTCACCCTGGTGAGCCCGAGCGAGGGGGAGACACTCTACGGTGTTGTGGACGTGTGTGCGGCGCTCGGCGTCGCGCGTGGGATTCCCTCGGGCGAGTATCATGTTGTTGTGTATCTGGACGGACGTACAGCCTGGGATGGGCGCGTTCCCGCGGACACGTTCTGCCAGGCCTGGGATACCCGCAATATCCCCGACGGCACGTACCGTCTGGCCGTGACGTTCAATGACTTGCGTGACCATGCCGGGAGCGATTGGCTGCATGTAACCGTGGCCAACGGAGACTGATCTCCGGTAGGGGGGCAGGATGCGAAGAAATAGCTGGCTCAAACGGATCTCTCTGGTGGTGCTCACCGCGCTCGTCTTTCAGGTGGTTGGCGTCCCCGTGACTCTCGCCCACCTCGTCATTTCCTCCAGGAAGGAGCTGTCCGGGATCGTGCCGCCGGGCATCGGCCAGGCGCTGGAGAGTGCCGCTGTCGCTTTTCAGGATCTGTCTCCACAGGCTTGGGCGGCGCCCGCGGCTGCTCCCCTCGGGGATCCCCTCTCCGCGCCCCTCTGTCATGACCCGGGCGACACCAACTCCCTGTACGAGGATGAGGATACCTGCCTGGAGGGTGAGGCGGCCGGATCCAGCGTCTCCTATGCCGGGCGCAAACTCACCCTCAGCCATACGCTGGGCAGCGTGGGCCCTTCGTTGGTCCTCCGGTATGATAGCCGGCCACAGCCGGTTCCCATGATCCTCAGTGCCTGGGTGCCCACGTTGCTGCCCATCGAGCGCTGGGAGATTCGGATCGCCGGCTGGGTCTTTAGGGGCGAGGGCTCTCAACCTCTGGCCCTCTGGGATACTACCGATCGAGACACCGGCGAGCTCTTGCCTGCCGGCGTCTATGACATGGAGATCCATTACGAGAATGAGATGGGGCTGGGGAGCACGTTCCATCCCGTCATCGTGCAGCGGCCAGAGTCGGGGCCCCTGGGCGTCAACTGGTGGCACAACTATGACGTGCAATTGCAGGTGCTCGATTCGGAGCGTGTCCTGCTCCATGCCTTTGGCTTTGACCAGTTGTTCGTGGGCAGGCGCGGCGTGTACAACTGCGCCAGTGCCCCGGGACATACTCTCAGTCAGCAGCCGGACGGCACCTGGCACTGGCTGCGGAACGGCGCCGATGGCGCCCCTGTGCGTGGCCTGACGGTGCTGAGCGCCGACGGGCGTGTGACCCGCTGGGAGGAGCCCACCGGACGCTTTCTAGCCTTTGCCTATGACGACGAAGGGCATCTCGCCTCTATCCGTGATGAAGCCTCCCGAGAGACGACCCTCTCCTACGATCGGGGGCATCTGATCGCCATCACGGACGCATCCGGTGCGACCTGGGATCTGGGCTATCAGGACGATGACCTTGCTTCGCTGACCGATCCTCTCGGCGGAACCTACACCCTCGCCTACGATGCCGCTCACCGCCTGACGGCCAAGTCTGACCCACTGGGCTACACCACCCGGTACGCCTACGCCGAGGATGGTCAGCTCGTCGAGGTGATTGATCCCGCCGGCCACCGCGTCACCTTCGCGACAGTCCTCAACCTGGAGCCGTACGCGGCTGCCGACGTGGCCGCCAGGGCGCCTGTTCTTGGAACGACCGTGGTTACCTATGTAGCGGCAGATGGCACGGAAACCTCTGAGCATCGCTACGCCTATGATGCCCACGGCCGTGTGGTTCAGACGATGCGCAGCCCTGATGGCGGGAGCACCTGGTATGTCTGGAAGCGAACCTGGGGCTGGGGAGAGTCACGCGGCTTGTTGCTCTCCGAGACGGATGCCGATGGCCTGACGACGGACTATACGTACCATGCCGGAACGGCTCTGGTCGAACGCGTCACACAATCGCCACTTCCGGCGGTCAGCTACGGATACCGGCAGATCGGTGGCTACTGGACACTGGTGTCGATCGGCGTACAGGGACAATCGGCGCTCTCCTGGCGCTATGACAGCCAGGGCCGGCGCACCGGGGTGGAGCACGGCGGCTTGCGCTGGTATTACGTCTACGACGAAGGTCTCTCTCCCTATGGCCAGCCGAGCGCAATGATCTGGAACTGGAACGGGCAGGGTGATCCTGAGCGCGAAGGCGATGCGAACGTCATCGCCTACCGCTATGACCCTCGGGGGCTCCTGGCCACCACGGTGGATCCTGCCGGCGGCGAAACCCGGTACGGGTATGACGAGGCTGGCCGCCTGATTAGCGTGACCGACGCCCTCGGGCGTACACGCTCCGTGGAGTACGATGCTGCCGGGCGCGTGGTCCGGCAGGTGGATCCGTTGGGTGGCGAGACCCTGTACGCCTATGATGCCCTCAACCGCATCGAGGCGGTTACCGATCCGCTCGGCAGTACCACGAGCTATGCCTATGACCATGCCGGCCGGGTCTTGGATGTCATCGACCCCCTGGGCAGGAGAACCAGCTTTGTGTGGGGCAGCCAGGGAGAGCTGCTGGCCCGTATCGATGCTCGCGGTGACCGCATCACGCTGCAGAACGATGACTTGGGCAGGCCGCTGACAGTGACCTACCCGAACGGAGAGGCCTGGCGGCTCTCCTATGATGCTGCTGGCCGTGTCACCTCCTTGAGCGGTCAGGGGCTCACCCGCACGTACCAGCGGGATAGCGCGGGACGTGTCCTTACCGTGGCGGACGCCCGCGCCGGAAGAACCAGCTGGGTCACATACAGCTATGACCCCTCCGGACAGATCTCGGAGATGAGCACCTCTACCGGCGAGCGAACGAAATACGCGTATGGCTCCTGCGGAGAGCTCAAGCGGATCGAGGGGCCCCTGGGCAAGACCGAGTACACGTACGAGATCGCCAATCAACTCGCTCCGCTGCGTGTGGACGTGCGAACGGGGCCGCTTCGCACCGCCCTGAGCTATGATCGCCTCGGCCGGGTTACACAGGTGCGCCAGTACCTCCAGGGTGTTCGGGATGGGCTCGATCGCACCGTCAAGTATGGCTATGACGCGGTGGGGAACACCGTGGCTATCACGGGACCCGATGGTACCTCCACCTATGCCTATGATGCGCTTGATCGCCTGACGGGCTATGAGGATCCCTCTGGTCTGCGGACCGCCTATGCCTATGACGCCGTCGGCAACCGGACGTCTCTGGCGGTGGGATCCAGCGCCCCTGTGCTCTATGCGTACGACGCAGCTCACCAACTCCTGAGCGCTGGCGAGACGGACTATGCCTACGACCGGAACGGGCGTCTGGTGAGTGAGAGGAGCGCCGGGCAAACCCGCAGCTATGGCTGGGACTACCAGGGGCGGCTCGTCTCGGTCACGGATCAGTCCACAGAGCGGCTGCCCTTCCCGCTGGATACCGCTCAGGGCACGCCTGTCGCTCGGTACCGGTACGCGTTGACGGGGGAGCGAGTAGAGACGACCCGTGGTGATGGCTCGTTGGAGGTGACGCAGTTCGATGGCGCTCACGCCATAGCCACGTTGGACGAGCGAGGCGCGCTCCAGCAGCTTCGCCAACCGGGTGCGCGCTGGGATGAGTGGGCCGCGCTGGCTGTACCGGCAGAGGATGGCGAGGCCTTGTCCTCCCTTTATCCCGTGGCGGATGCCCAGGGCACGGTCAGCGGCGCGGTGGATGCGTCGGGGGCTCAGGTTGTGCAGGCGGCCTATGATCCCTGGGGGGTGCCGTTGGACAGAGACGAGGGGGAGGCTGCCTCCACTGTTCCCCTGCCGGGCTTTCAGGGGCGTGACTACGAGGTTGACACGGGGCTGTACGACGTGCGCGCTCGTTGGTACGATCCGGAGATCGGGCGCTTTATCTCGCCCGATCCCGTGCGCGCACCCTATGTGACCGGCTCTCTGAACGGGTACCAGTTCGGCCTGAACAATCCCCTGCGCTATAACGATCCCACCGGAGAGCTGGTGCCGCTGATCATCGCCGCCGCTGTGATCGGAGCGGCCTTTTACGCCTCCTACAGCGGGGCCAGCTATGCCTTCTCGACCACCTGGGAATGCTTCAGCGGGTGGGAGATGGCGCGCCGGATCGCCGTGGGCGCCGCGATCGGCGCCGCCGTTGGGGCAGGCGGCTATGCCCTGGGTCTCGGCACCGGGGCGCTCTTTGGGGCGATGGGTCTCTCCAGCGCGGCGGCCGGCATCGCGGGGGGGGTCGTGGGTGGTGCGGCGACCGGCGCGGCTGAGAGCTTTCTGAGCCAGCTCTTCCTAGACGGTCGCTCCCTGGGAGATGTGGATGGCGGAGATATCATCCGGTCGGCGGTGATCGGCGCGCTTGCCGGAGGCATCACCGGGGGAATGACGCACGTATTTGAAAAGCCTGCCCAGCTGGTGATGGACTTTTTCGTCTCCAAGATGGGCGAGGGGCTGGGTGGCAGCTTTGCTCAGCTCTTCCTGGGGATATAGGAGGCTGCGATGAGGCGCTATGTCTGTTACATATCGGCGCTGGCCCTGCTCGCGGCCGGGCTTCCGGGTTGTGGGCGTGCCACCGTTGCAGGCGACCCAACCGCGACGGCCGCCTCGGTGCGCGAGCAAGCCACCGTGTCGGTCGGCGTGACGGCAGCTAACGAGGTTCCGCCCGCCGGGCAGGCCACCGCTGCTCCCGCCTCTACCGCTACGACCGGGCTGCCCGGACTGGAGGCAACCCCGGCTGTGGAGGCTGTGTCTGACCTGGCCGGGATCGAGCTTGAGGGACTTCCGGTGGCTCTGCAGATTCCCAGGGGCTGGGCCCGGCTCGAGTTGGAAGGGGGACTCCTGCTGGCCGAGGATGAGGCCTGCCTCACCTCCGCCGAGCTGGAGTGCCCGGCGCTGCTGGTGCGTCGTGTCCCCGATGCGAGCCGGCCGTCCGAGATACTGGCCGGCTATGATCTCTCGGGTGCCCTGTCCGTGCGTGAGATTCCCCTGGTGATTGCCGGTGGCCCCGTGGATGCGGTCGAGGCCACGCTGGCCAGCGACGCGACGGGGCGCATCTACTATGCCGTGGTGGCCCCGGTCATGCTCCGGGGAGAGGCGCTCCTCTTTGTGGCCAGCATGCCCGAGGGTCAGGCAGAGCGGGCGTGGCCCGTGCTGGCGACGATCCTGGGCTCCGTGGTAGCTGCCGGCGGCTAGGAGAGCCGCATGCCGATGGAGACGTAGAGCAGATAGGCGCGAATCAGGGGGCTCGCTATCCGCAAGAGGGGCCGGATCGGGCGCAGGCGAACGCTCAAGTCCTTCAGATAGTCCTGCAGGGTGTGGTACTGAAAGCGCAGCGCCCGCTGGCTTTCGGCAGTGTCAAGCCAGTCCGTGGGAAAGGGCTCCCCGCCAAAGGCCTGTTCCGGAAGCATGCCCACACCGATCGCGCCCAACACGCTGCGAACGAGATCCCCCTGTAACAGCTGGCATTCGCGCCCTCCGCCGATGTTCCAGATGTGCCCCCACGCCGCCTCATTGTCCAGCGCGTTGGCCACGGCGCGCGCGATGTCGCTGTGGTGTACGAACTCGATCCGTGTATCCAACGGAACCTTGAACATCGCCTTGTCCAGGATCAGGCGCGTGGGCAGTGATGCGGCCAACCGGAAAATCGTCCATCGCAGCCCCGATCGCCGTACCAGGGTCTCACAGATGATCTTGTGGTGTGAGTAGTGATCTGTGGGCGAAAGCGGATCGTCCACTCTGCGGTAAGGGGACTTTTCCCGGGTTTGGCCATAGACGTGGAGCGATGAGGTGAACAGGATCCGGGCTGGCTGCGGCATGGCGCGCATGGCGTTCAGCAGGCGGCGCGTGCCGCCGACGTTGATGCTGCGGGCCCAGCGCGGTTCCGCTTCGCTGCTGACGCCTGTCGCCGATAGATAGGGCAGCACAAAGGCCAGGTGCACCACGGCTTCCTGGTTCTCCACCGCCCGGCGGACGTCTTCGTCGCTGGTCAGGTTTCCCCACACCACCTCAATATCGCGACCGTAACGCCGCGCCGCCTTACGGTTCGCTCGCGTATCCAGATCAAAGGCCCGGACCTGGTGCCCCTCCAGGATCAACTGCTCAAGGACGGGCTGCCCGAGATTCCCAAATGCACCTGTTACTGTCACGCGCATGTTTATTGCTCCACGGATAGGCTGTTGAGCAGCGTGCGCATCGCCTGCGCCGCCGCCATCGAGGTATCGAGAGATCCCGGCGAAAGAAGCGCCTCCAGCAGCAGGCCCATCACCAGCGCCAGAATGGTGCTGGCAACGGCCTCCGGGTGGACCTCGCGCAGGCTGCCTTCCGCGATGCCCCGCCGGATCGAGTCGGCGATGCGTGCGTGAAAGCGATGATAGGGCTGAACGGTTGCCTCTCTCAGGTCGGGGTCGCGCAGCGCCTGCGTCACATACTCCAGGTAGATGGATAGCTGATCGCCAGCGGAGGCGAGCACATGGCCCAACACGCCCGTCATGGCCACGAGCTGGCTGGGCACATCTGGACTTTGGCGTTCGAAGGCGTTGAGGCGGGCATCCATATCTTCGAGCCACCCTTCCAGCAACTCTTGGAAGATGGCCTGCTTGCTCTCAAAGTGATGGTAGAAACCGCCCTTGGTGACTCCGGCTCTCGCGCAGATCTCCGCCACGCTGGCGCGGTCGTAGCCCATCTCGCCAAACGCAGATTGTGCGCTCTCCAGAATCCGGGCGCGAGTTGTGTCTGGATTGCGATGGTTCGCGACCACCTGCTGGGCTCCGTTTCTGATCGTAACAAACCGACCGGTTGGTATGCATACTATAGGGCAGATGTCCGCAACCGTCAATCGGCACGGCTTCCGCCCTGATTGTACAAAGCCTCTCCCCCGGAGTAGCATGCGGACAGGCGCTCAGGGGAGGACGCATGTCCCGGATCATCCTCATCTCGGACACTCACCATGGCGGCGGCCCGGACGGCTATCGGTTACAGCCCTGCAATATCGATCGCCTGCCCGAGTTGTATGCTGCCCTTACCGGCTGGATCCGCCAGACGGGTGGTGCCGACCTCGTCCTACACGCTGGCGATGCGGTTGAGCGGGCCGAGCCGGATCTCATCGCCGAGGCCGTTGCGCAGCTGGATGCGTTGCCCGTTCCCGTTCGCTTGGCACTGGGCAACCATGACCTGACGAGGCCCGACGCGCTGGCCCTATGGCGCCGTTCGGCCGGCCAGCTCTTGCCGGCGGGGCAACCGGCGTACGCGGTGCACTGCGACGATTGCTGCGTGCATGTATTGCCGACCCACTGGGGAGACCCTCCTTTCTTCTGGGCGGGAGATAGTCCCCGTGCCGCCTGCGCCGAGGCCGATTTGGTGGCCACCGAAATGCGCATCCGGGAGAGTCCGTGTGCTGTGCACCTCCTCGTCTGCCACGCGGCCCCCGGCGGCATTCCCGCAGACCAGTTGGGGGGTGAACAGGAGCGCGACGCGCCTCCCGCGGCCTACGTGGACCAGTTGGCCGGCCTGGTGGAACGGAATCCTACCGTGAGGCTCATCCTCTCCGGCCATAGCCACGCAAACACGGTGGGTGCCTTGGGTACGGCGCATTGGGCCACAGTGAGCAGCTTTTCCGAGAGCCCGTTTGAGGTAATGGACCTCCGGGTGACGGCCAAGGGCCTCCGGATGTACACCGTTCCGCTGTTCGCTCGACTCGCGTGGCGGGCCCGCTATGATTGGGGTTCAGCGTGGGTTCAGGGGCGCGCCTGTGATCGTGCCCTGGAGATGTGCTGGTAGGGTAATGCGGGTAGAGAGCACAGGCGGTGCACCCCGCCTGTGCGCAGCCTCCCACTCAGTCACCTGCAGTCGGCATGCCCCTGGAGAGAGATGCAATCGGAAGCGACCACAACGATAGACCTCCCCATAGCCGTGCGCGTAGGCCGACTGTGGCGCCTGGCGGTTCAGGGCCTCTGCGGTGACGTCATTCCCGCCGGCAGCCCGGAACGCAGCCTCGCGCGCGTGGTGGCGGCCACGTCCGACGGGGCTCGTATCGTCATCGAGCGCCTGCCGCCTGAGGTTGCCCGCCGCAAGATGGAGATCGCTGCGACCATCGACGCATTGAGCCGGGCGGGCCTTTCGTACACTAACCCCTATTTGCGCTCCTCGAGCGGCCAACACGTGCTGCCACTGGGTGCGCATTTTTGGCAGGTCAGTCCCTTTCTGGAGGGCGCTCCTCTGCCGCGCCCGGCCTGGGTGTGGGATGGATGGCGCGGAGAGTCCCTGGCCCACTTTCTGGTGGACCTCCGCCGGGCGGCGCAGTCGCTGCGCTTGCCCTCGGGGGCACCCTTTTCGGTTTCCGCTTTCTGTTCTGATCTCCTGCTGCGGATTCGGGCGAATCGTCCTGGCCTGGCGGGCAGCGTCGCCGCCATCATAGAGCCGCTGCTAGGCGGCTGGCTTCCCGCCGACGGCGCGCTGGAGGCGTCCTTCTGCCACGGCGATCCGCACCCGCTGAACGTGATCTGGTCGCCCGCCGGGGAGAGCCTGCGGGCCGTGATCGACTGGGAGTTCTGTGGCCTCCGCCCTGCCGCCTACGATACCGCTCTGATCATTGGCTGTGTGGGGATCGAGGAGCCAGATGCGCTCACAGGCCCCCTTGTGCGGGAGTTCCTCCAAATGCTGAGGGAGCTGGGCCACCCCGCCGCATCCGAGCCCGCCCTCTGGGCCCTGGTGCTCGCCATCCGGCTGGCCTGGCTTTCGGACTGGCTTCGAAGGGGCGACGAGGAGATGGTGGCGCTGGAGCAGCGTTATCTGACGCTTCTGGTCGATCGGCGTGGCATGCTGGAGGCTGCCTGGGGCTGCGGCTGAGCACCAGAGCAAGGCCTCTCGGCCTCTGGCCTGTTGCGCCACCTGGCGTGCCCCGGTATGATGCCTGTGACAAGCACGACTGCGGATCGCGGCTTTGTGTTGCGACGCAGGCCTGTGCCCACAGCGAGGTGTAGTATGCTGATGCGTGACGGCCTCTACAGCCGGCTCTTTCGTCCACTCCCCTTTGACGGAGGGACGCCGTGGGGCGCCCTGAGTTCGACCCTCCTTTCAGAAGAGATGCGAGCCGCCCTCCCCGGCGTGCCCGAGGATCCATCGGTGGCCTGGGGCATCTCCTTCGCCATCCGTAACCCCGTGGTGCTGGCCAGCGAGCCTGTCGAGATCGATCTGCCCGATTGCCGCGCCCATTGGCTCGTGTTCTTGCACACCTCGGATCAGCGCCCCGCCGAGCTAGCCCCGGGAGCGTCTGGTGCGGCCGGGTTCCATTCACCCATGCGTGGTGAGGGCCGGCTGGGCGAGGTGGCCGCGCGTTACGTGGCGCGCTACGTGGACGGCGTCGAGATGGCGATTCCCATTCGGCGGCGTTATGAGGTCGGCGCCTATACCCGCCGCTGGGGCGAGAACTGCATGGCTGCCGTGGCACACAGTAAGCCTTTCCCGGTGCGCCCCGAGCAGGGCGCACCCCCTCAGGAATGGGGCTGGCGCCAGACGCGCGCCGCAATGCCGGATGATGCTGCGTGGACCAACTGGTTGTTTGCCTGGGAGAATCCGCGCCCGAGCGTCTTGATTGATCGCCTCAGGCTGGAGCCGGCATCCGGCGCCGTGCTCTTTCTGGCGGTGTCTGCTGGTGACGTCGTGAGCCACCCGCTCCGGTGGGAGCGCCGTCGTAAAGCGATCCTAACCCTCCCAGAGGGCCTGGATGTTGAGGCTGACGTAGACGGGCGGGGGCTCTTGCGCCAGGTGCAACTCGATCTGGGCCAGGTGATCTCGGCACAGCGGTGCCCGCTCTATCCCGACGCGAACTGGGACGGAAGCTACAACAACCAGGTCCCGGGGCTCTCCGAGCGGGAGGTGCTGATCGAGTATACCGCTCACCCCGAAGCCTGCTTCCACCTCTGGAACGGACGGCAGGTGCCCGTCGCCGCTCTGCGGGGCGTGGGCTCTTCCGGTGCGCTGAGCTCCGTGGCTCCCGCTACCCGGCGCGTCAAGCTTCGGGTTCTGGAACGTGGCAGCAATGCGCCCGTGCCCGTCAAGCTTCACCTGCATGGCGCCTCGGGGGAGTATCTCTCTCCCGTGGACCGACACCGGATTCCCAACCCCGAGTGGTTCGAGGACTATTCGGTCGACTTCGCCCACCTCGGGCAGCACTATACCACGTACATACCAGGCGAGACGACCGTCGACCTGCCTCTGGGCAGGGTCTACTTCGAGGTCTCGCGAGGATTTGAGGTTCGACCGCTGAGGCGGACTCTGGAGATCGCATCAGGCACGGATCAAATCACGGTGGAGTTGGAACGCGTTCTCCCGTGGCGCTCGCGCGGTTGGGTGAGCGCGGATACCCACGTCCACTTTTTGTCTCCCATGTCCGCGCTTCTGGAGGGCTCCGGGGAAGGGGTGAACGTCGTCAACCTGTTGGCCAGCCAGTGGGGCGAGTTGATGACCAACGTGGGCGACTTCGACGGGCACAGCACCTGGGGTTCTCGCGAGGCCGGAGGCGATGGCGAGCACCTCGTGCGCGTGGGCACGGAGAACCGCCAGCACGTCCTGGGCCACATCTCTCTTCTCGGATACTCCGGCCGGATCATCGCTCCCATGACCACAGGTGGCCCGGACGAGTCCGCACTGGGTGATCCCGTGGAGGTGTTGCTCACCGAGTGGGCGCGCCAGTGTCACCAGCAGGGCGGCTTGGTGATCCTGCCGCACTTTCCCAATCCCCGTGCGGAGCACGCCGCGGCCATCATCGAGGGCCAAATCGATGGCATAGAGATGACTTCCTGGGGAGATCTGTATGATGGGATCAGTCCGTATTCACTGTCGGACTGGTACCGGTACCTCAACAATGGCTATCTCGTCCCCGCCGTCGGTGGGACGGACAAGATGTCGGCGGCGACCGCTGTGGGCACGGTGCGGACGTACGCCCGGCTCCCAGCGGGCGTTCCCTTTACCTATGAAACCTGGATGGACGCCGTGCGGCGCGCGGAGACTTTTGTGACTTACGGCCCGCTCATCGAGTGTTCGGTCGATGGCCAACCTATGGGCGGGCGCCTGTCCATGGGGGCGGGCGGGGGAACCATCGACGTGGTTTGGGAGGCCGCCAGTGTGACGGTCCCCATGTCCAGGGCCGAGTTGATCGTTAACGGTGAAATTCGCCAGTCGGTCGCGATTGATCCCTGGCGGGCCTCCGGTCAGTGGAACGTGCGCCTGGATCGCAGTTCCTGGCTGGCGCTGATGATCCGCGGCCACTATGCGGACAAGCCCGAGATCATCGCGGCGCACAGCACCCCGGTGATGGCCGAGGTGGAGGGCTCTCCGTTCTATGCCGCAGCGGATGCCGTCACGATCCTGGAGCAGATCGAGGGGGCACTGGCCTACCTCGACACTGTGGGCACCCGCGCCGAGGACGTCGTCTACAAACGGATGCGCCTCGTCCTGGAATCCGCTCACCGCCGGCTACACAATCGGATGCACGCGGCCGGCCAGTATCATGAGCATTCTGCGGCGGAGGACCATCGGGAGCATCACTGATTGTTCGCGGAGCCGCTATAGGCCAGGCTTGGCCCGGCCGTGGCAGCGGCTCGCGCGTAGAGTGCCGGAGGGGCTGCTGTATGGCGAAATCCGCAACCACGAATGCGATGAGAATGCTCGATAGCCGCGGAATGGGCTACGAGACGCTGGCGTTCTCGCCCGACATCCACTCAGCCGTTGGGGTGGCCGAGGTCCTCGGCCTGCCGCCGCAGAGAGTCTTCAAGACGCTGGTCGTCCTGCCGGATACGCCCCGGCGCGAACGGCCGCTGCTCGCGATTGTGCCGGGCGATGCAGAACTGGATCTCAAGGCTCTGGCCAAGGCTACGGGGGAGAAAAAGCTGCGCATGGCCTCCCAGCGCGAGGCCGAATCGCTCACAGGCCTGCTGGTGGGCGGCATCTCGGCCCTGGCTCTCCTCAAGAAGCGGTGGGCGGTCTATCTCGATACCTCGGCGCGTGAGGAAGCCTGGATTGTGGTCAGTGCTGGCCAGCGGGGGCTCAACCTGCGCCTGGCCGTGGAGGATCTGCTCGCCGTGACCCAGGCTCGTCTCGTTCCGCTGACGCGCACGGATCCCTCTGCCGGGTTCGCCGGCGAAGCCTGACCGGATGGAGATTGGGCCGCCACTCCCCCCGGGGGAATGGCGGCCCATCTGGCTCTGCCTCTTACGCTGCGGCCGCAGGCGGCCTGAGGGGCGAGCGCTAGACGCCCGTGAGCGCGGCGTGCGCCTCCTTGAGTTGCTCGATGATCGGGATGTGCTGCGGGCACTTGGCCTCGCATTCGCCGCATTCCACGCAGGCGTCGGCCTGCTTCCCCGAGACAAAGCGCCAGGCCTGGTAGGCTTCGCGAGCTGCCTCCCAAAGGCCGTAAACCCGGGCCTCGTTGTACTTGCCAAAGATATGCGGGATGTTCACCTCTTGCGGGCAGGGCTGGCAATAGCCACAGCCTGTGCAGTAGAGATCGGCCATCGCCTGAAGGCGGCCCAGCTGCTCCTCGATGATCTGCATCTCACTCTCTGAGAGACGCAGGTCTCGCGAGCTGGTCGCGATGTTCTCCTCCACCTGCTGCATCGTCGTCATGCCCGACAGCGCCACGGAGACTCCCGGATTCGAGAGCACAAAGCGCAGGGCCAGCTCCGGGACCCGCTCTATGCCGGGGACCATGGCCTTGAGCACGTCGCTCTCTACGCCGAGCCGCCCGCCCGCCACGGGGCCCATCACCACGATGCCGATGCCCTTCTCATGAGCCAGGGCGATCGCTTCCTCGTTCTTGCGATCGAGGATGTTGTACTGCAACGTGATCACCTCAAAGTAGCCGGTGTTGATCAGCTTGATGAGGTTCTCCGGCGTGTCGTGGAAGCTGGTGCAGATGTGCCGGATCAAACCCTGATCTTTGGCCTTGATCATCAGTTTGCTCAGCCGTGGCTCGACGCTGGAGACGTACCGCTCCCAGTTGATGCCGTGATGGTTATAGATGTCGATATACTCGACGTCCAGATAGGAGAGGCTCTGTTCCAGGTTCTTCCACCAGGTGTCCTCGCTATCGAACTCGGGGTTCTTGGTCGAGACGATGATCTTTTCCCGCCAACCCTTGAGCGCCTCGCCAACCACACGCTGGTTGTCTTGATTGCTGTATCCATGGGCCGTATCCACATAGTTCACGCCGGCCTCAAAGGCTGCGTGAAGGAGCGGGATGGCCTTCTCCCGGTCCACGCGGGCGTCGGGCCCATCGCCATCCATCGGCAGCCGCATGGCGCCGTAACCGAGCTGTGATACGCGATAGCCCGTCTTGCCTAGATCACGATATATCACGCTAACCTCCTCGCTGGCTTGACGATCTTGTTGCTATGGTAGTCCATTGTACCATCGAGCAGCCTCTGAGGCAACCGGCCCGTGCAGCCGGCTACAGAGTGCGTGGCCCCAGGCCGTTGCGGCAGCATCTGTTTGCCTGTCTCCTGGAACGCTGTATACTGAGCATGGAAGCAGGCGTTCGAGCGAAGCATATGGAACATACCCGTTCCTGCTCTGGGTAGCTCAATGGCGAGGTGCTCATCAGGATCGTGTACGAAAAGGTGCGCCGGAGGGTCTCCCTCCGGCGCACCTTTCGCGATAAACCAATCCTCCCTGTGCAAGGCGCTTCCCACCGGCCGGCGCCTATCCTCCCACGGCCCGCCACTTGTGAATCCGGGCTCAGGCAGCCAGCTCCCTGGCACCTGCAGCGACGGTCGAGCTAGATCCTGTCCCACGGCCGCCTTGGCTGTTGCTCCTATGACGGGCGCGCTCGTCCCTTGGCCATCCTGATGACCATATCCAGGGCCGCGAGCAGGCTGCCAGGATCGGCATGCCCCTGCCAGGCGATGTCGTACGCCACGCCATGGGCGGTGGTTGCCGCAGCCACCGGAAGCCCCTCAAAGAGGGTCAACCGTTCTGGCATCGGCTGCAGCTTGCGTGCGATATTCGCCTGGTCATGGTACATCGCCACGACTCCGGTAAACTCCCCGGCCAGCGCTCGTGCAAAGACGGTGTCTGCGGGGACGGGGCCCGTCACCGGCAGGCCTCGGGCGCGCGCTTCGGCGACGGCGGGGCCAATCTCTGTGATCTCCTCGGTGCCGAGCGCGCCGCCCTCTCCTCCGTGGGCGTTCAATGCGGCTACGGCGATCGGAGCGGGCTTGCCCTGGTTATGGCCAGCCGCGTCCCGTTGCATCGCCTCCGCCAGCGCGAGTATCCGCCCGAATACGTTCTCTCTCGTGATCCTGTCTGCGATCTCCCGGAAAGGCACGTGTTCGGCTACCGAGGTCACCCAGACGCCGCGCATGATACCGAGGATCCAGGCATCCACGGCCCCGGTGCGGGCGGCCATATAGTCCAGTTCATCGCGGTGCCCGAGGCCGAGAAGGCTGAAGGCCTCTTTGTTCAGAGGGCCGGAAATGATCCCGTCAATGCGGCCCGCCAGCGCCAGGTCGCACGCGATGTCCAGGGGGGCGAGCATCGCTCGCGCGCTCGCGAGCGTAACCGCCCGCTGCGGATAACAGCCGGAGCCGTCGGTGGCCAGGATGGGGATGGCCTGGCCGTTTGCTGCCTCAAGCCCTTCCTGCGCCTGAGCAATCACGCGCAGGGCCGGTGGCTTGGGCAACAGCGCGGCCGCGCGTGCATACACGACGGGATCGCCCAGGAGCAGCAGTTGGCACCTGGAGCGGATGACCGGGCTGGAAGCCGCCGCCACAACGATCTCGGGGCCGATGCCTGCGGGATCTCCCATGGTCATCGCGATGAGCGGGCGCGACATGTCGTACTCCTTTGGCTATCATGCAAGAAGCCGTCTTGACGTGGGAAAGCATAGCAGGGCCTGATGGCCGGTCAACCGGGTGGGTCCTGTGCAGTGCTCCCGAAACGGTAGCAGCCGTGCCCAGGGATAGAGACCCTCGTGGATCACGCCAGCCTGTCCGGATGCCGTTGACATCCCGGGGTTCGATGGGTATGGTTCCGCCAGCACGGATGAGCCCGCCAGCGGCGAGATGGGATGGGGATGAAGCAATCGGCTCTGCGCGAATACATCAGGGGACTCAAGCCGGGCCTGCTGGCGCGCTGGCACAGACTTGACGCCCTTCTCCTGGGCGCTCCTGGCGTGTTCTTCGGGGCCCTCGGCCAGATGCTGCAGTTCCGCACCACGCTCTGGGCGGCCTCGATCGCGTATTTCGCGCTCTTGGCCATCTTTCCGCTGACGCTTCTCAGCATCGCCATCGCCAGCTACTCGCTGGGGCCCAGCGCGGATCTGGCGGCTATCATCGGCCGGCTGGAGTTCCTGGTGCCCACCCTTGGTGACCTGATGAGCGAGAACATCGCCGGCGTCATCCGGGCACGCGGATCCGTCTCCGTGGTCGCTCTGCTGGCTTTGGTCTGGAGCGCCTCCTCGCTGTTTCGCGGGCTGGGCGGCGTGCTGCAGGAGATCTGGCAGACCGAATACGTGCGCCCCTTCTGGCAGCGCTACGGTATCGCCATTACGCTGATTCTGTTCATCGTCGGGCCGTTCATGGTTCTCGGGCTGGCGGCCGGCAGCATGATCGCCAGCCTGGGCCATCTTCTGCCTGCCGAACTGCACTCTCTGGCGCGTGGCCTTCGTGCGTTGCTTGCCATCGCGCTGGATATCGCCATGTTCTGGGTGCTCTATGCCGCCATGCCCCACGGCCTGGGGAACTGGAGGGATCTCCTCCCCGGCGCGGCCGTTGCGGGCTTGCTCTGGGAGTTGGCCAAGCGCGGTTTTGTGGCCTTTGTGGGCACCTACATGTCCCGGACTAACCTCGTGTATGGCTCCGTCGCGTCCATCATTGCTTTCCTCACCTGGTCGTACCTCAGTGGCCTCGTGCTGCTACTGGGGGCATACCTCAGTGTGGGCTGTCACCGGCGGCGCCAGCGGAGGCTAGCCCCACGATAGCCTCTGCCCAGCGCACAATGCCCCGGTGCCGGCCGCCCGGGCACGCCGGTTGTGAACACGCATCCTTGGTGCGGTGACATCACATGAGCGCTGGAGATCCAGGAAAACCGTGGCATGGGGCGCATCGGTAGGCTATAATGGGACATGTGTTTCCACCCTCTATACAGCGCTAGGAGTATCTATGGATCTCGACGCTCTCACGACCGAGTTGCAGGCCAGCCCTCTGCTGGCCGTAGTGGTGATGCTGGCCCTGGCCTCCCTCTCCTACGCCCTTGCGCGGTTCGTGCTGGCCCGCTGGTTTATCCGCCTGAGCGATAGGAGCGCCACACAGGTCGATGATCTGCTCGTTCGTTATCTTCAGCCTAATCGCCTGGCCTGGGTGGCTCCTCTGCTCGCCATATACCTGTGTGCCCGGCTCCTCCCCACGGCGCAGGAGGTCATCTCGCATGTCGCTCTGGGGATACTGCTCTGGCTTGCCGCTTTCTCGCTGGTCTCGCTCCTCAGTGCGATCAACAGCATCTATGAGAGCCGTCCAGACTATGCCGGAGTCAGCATCGCCGGGTATCTGGACATCGCCAAGCTCGTGGTGATCTTTGTGGCCTTGATCCTGACGGTCACCCTGCTTACTGGCAAGTCGCCGGTGGCTCTTCTTACGGGATTGGGGGCCGCGGCGGCCATTCTGATGCTCGTGTTCCAGAACACCATCCTGGCTCTCGTTGCCAGCGTGCAGATCGCCGCCAACGGTCTGCTTCGTGAGGGCGATTGGGTGGAGGTGCCGAGCTACGATGCCAACGGCGATGTGGCGAACATCAACCTGCATACCATCAAGGTGCGTAATTGGGACATGTCCTACAGCATCATCCCGACGCACCGAATTATGGACGTCTCCTTTAGGAACTGGCGCGGGATGCTGGAGAGCGGCGGCCGGCGTATAGAGCGAGCTTTGCGGCTGGACCAGCTCAGTGTCCACTTTTGCTCGCTGGACGACCTGCGGCGGCTCCAGAGAATCGACCTCATCTCCGCGTGGATTACGGAGCGTATCGCGGCGCTTGAGGCGCATATCCAGACTCAGGGGCAGGACTATGACTGGCCCCTGGACGGGCCACAAATCACCAACGTCCAGGTCTTCCGTGAGTACGTGGTTGCCTACCTCCGTGGCCGTAACGACATCTTTCTCGAGGGAATGGCTTTCCTCGTGCGCGTTCTGGAGCCGACACCGACGGGCCTGCCCCTGGAGGTGTATGCGTTTGCCAGGACCACCGATTGGGTTGCCTACGAGGCCATCCAGGGCGACATCTTTAACCATCTTCTCGCTGCATTGCCTGTGTTTGGCCTGAGAGTCTTTCAGGAGCCTACCGGTCTCGACTTTCAGAGCCTTCGGGGTGGAGGGTTGGCGCAGTCTAGCGCGCCGGGAGTGTGACCATGCGTTCGTCTCTGAGGTTCGCCCGGGTCTTGGTGCTGGCTGGGGCGGCGCTCGTCTGGCTCGTTCTGCTGTGCCCTCTGATCTTTGGCGTGGTATCTCTGATCGCCTGGGGACGATTCCATCTTGACTACTTACTGCCCGCCGAGTTGTGCTTCCTGGCCTTCGCCGGTGGCCTGATGCTGGTGTGGGGCTCGCTGCGCCTGCATCGGCACCGGGCTCTGCTGGGCGGTGCCCTGCTCGCCGCCGTGGTCGCGCTGATCGGCAGCCAGGGCCTGGCTGTGGCGACGGGAATGGCTACCGGCGCCAGGGCGGCAGAGGGCTGGCCTCTCATCATGGTCCTCGTGCTGCTTGGAGCCTACGTATTGGCGCTTGTGGTTATGGGAGTGATGGGCATTATGCTGAGCAGAGATGTCGGCAGTTCTCTGGCGAGTGCCTGATGGAACCGCCGGGCCATGTATCAAGATGGTGAACGCGGGCATGTCCGCTGTGGAAAGGGGGGGTGATCGTCGCCTGACAGCTCTCTCGGGGCGTCAACAGCCAGCCGGCTGACCTGTTGCGCGCCGAACCCGATAGTGCCCGGCAGGCCGGTCCGACGCCGGCTGCCGCGCAGCGGCCCCGTGATTGCGCAGCTCTATGGGGAGGTGCACATGTCTCACGTTCTGGTTGCGTACGTCAGTCATTCGGGCTCTACTGGGGAGATGGCCGAGCACATTGGCCGGGAGTTGCGCACATTGGGCCATGAGGTGGACGTTATCTCCGCCTCGGACGTGAAGGAAATGGTGGCCTATGATGCGGTCATCGCCGGCGCGTTGCTGTATCGCTTCGGATGGCACCCGGACATGGTGGGCTTCCTTGAGCGGTACCGCTCTGTGCTGCAGAACAAGCCGACGTGGTTGTTCGTCACGGGCCTGCGCTATGCCGTGGAGGACGATGCGGCCGGGATGCCCTGCCCGGTACACATTGATCCGGGGGCCAGTGGCAACAGATCCGATGGTGCGCTCATAGGCGCCCTTCGCAATGCCCTGCCCTTGATCGAATCGATTGGGCCCCGGTCTTTGGCCTACTTCCGTGGCAAGATCGACATGGCGGTCCTGAGCACGGCCGAGAAGGCCATACTCTGGATCTTGTTGCGCGTCATGCGGCGCAGTGCGGGAGACTACCGCAACTGGGAGGGCCTCTCTAGCTGGGTGCGCTCGCTGGACATACCATAGGGCTCTGCCCCAGTTCCACATTCATCTGGACCTCCAGCACAGGAGCCCGACGCTTGGGCGGTGCGGCTCCTGTGCGTCTTCTCGGAGCTATCCGGATCTGTCGCCCACCTCACCTGACAGCTCATCACCTATCGTGCTAGAATGCGGCCGTACGGTCTGTATGTGACGTCTGGTCGCGAGTGCTGGAGCACTGCTATGGAAACGAGTGAACGGACGCTGCGCCTCAAATCGGTCTCTTACCGCGAGGCCATCCTTCGCATCATCTCGCAGGCCGGCGCCGGGCATACCGGCGGCGACCTGTCCGCCATCGACATACTCAATGTGTTGTACAACCGGATTCTGAACGTCTCTCCGCAAACGGCTTCTGACCCGGACCGCGATCGCTTTGTCCAGTCCAAGGGGCACTGTGTGGAGGCGCTGTACGCGGTCCTGGCCGATCGAGGGTTCTTCCCCAGTGCGGAGTTGGATACGGTCTGCCGCTACGGCTCGCGGCTGATCGGGCACCCCACGAGAGCCGTCCCTGGGATCGAGCACAACACGGGGGCCCTGGGCCATGGCCTGGCTGTAGCCGTCGGAATGGCCCTCGCCGGCCGCCTGGACGGCCGCAGCTACCGCGTGTTCACCCTTCTGGGAGATGGTGAGCTGGACGAAGGCTCCAACTGGGAGGCCTCTATGGCTGCCGCGCACTATGGGCTGGACAACTTGATCGTCATCGTGGATCGCAATGGCCTCCAGATCACCGGGCCCACCGAGCAGGTGAACGCCCTGGAGCCTTTGGCGGACAAGTTCCGATCCTTTGGTTATGCCCTTCGCCAGGTGGATGGCCACGATATTCCGGCCCTGGTTGAGGCCCTGGCGAGTGCGCCTTTTGAGCGGGGCAAGCCCAGCCTCCTGCTGGCCCACACCGTCAAGGGCAAGGGCATCAGCTTTGCTGAGAACCAGGCCGGATGGCATCATCGCGTGCCCAGTGCCGCCGAACTGGAACGGGCCTGGGCCGAGCTCGCGGCGCAACGGGCCGCGCTGGAGGGCAGCTAGGGTGGCCATGGGCAAGCCGAATCTGGACATCTTTGCGGAAACCTTGCTGTCGCTCGCACGATCCGATCGTGATGTCTTGGTCGTGACCAGCGATAGTCGCGGATCCGGGCGCCTCAGCGGCTATGCGCAGGAGCTCCCGGAGCAGATCATTGAGACGGGCATTGCGGAGCAGAACGTGATCGGCATCTCCGCGGGCCTGGCCTCGGCGGGGAAAAAAGTCTTTGCGGTCTCTCCGGCGTGCTTTATCACCGCGCGGGCGCTCGAGCAGATCAAGAACGACGTGTGTTACTCCGATCACCCGGTCCGCGTTGTGGGAATCAGCGCTGGTGTGAGCTACGGTGCCCTGGGGGCCACGCATCATTCCCTTCATGATATCGCCGCGCTCAGGGCCATCCACAACATCATGATCGTGGTGCCGGCGGATAGCCTGGAGACCCGCGAGGCCATTCTCGCCGCCTATGCGGCGCCGTACCCGCTGTACATCCGCCTGGGCAAGGCTCCCATGCCGGATGTCTACCCTGCGAGTGAGCCCTTTCGCCTGGGGACCTGCGCGCGGATTCGCGATGGGCACGATGTCACCTATGTCGCCTGCGGCGAGACAGTGCCGGTGGCCCTGGGTGCTGCGGAGGCTCTTGCGGCACAGGGGGTCTCCTGCCGTGTGCTGAGCATGCATACCGTCAAGCCCCTGGATGAACAGGCGCTCGTCTCCGCAGCTCGCGAAACGGGCGCTGTGATATCGGTTGAGGAGCATAGTGCTCACGGCGGGCTTGGTGAGGCCTGTGCCACGGTCCTGTTGCGCCATGGCCTGCACGTTCCCTTCGACCTTGTGGCCATTCCGGACGAGCATCTGGTTAGTGGCTCTCAGAACGAGGTCTTTCGGCACTATGGCCTCTCGGTTGAGAGCCTCGCGGCCACCGCCATGAGGCTCATCGGCGGCAGATAGCGGACCGGAGCGCTGAACAGGTTGAACAATCCCACACGGACAAGGAGGTCACGATGGAGGACATCACGCTGGGCGTCATTCTGGGGAACCGGGACTTTTTCCCCGATGGGCTGATCGCCGCCGGCCGCGAGCAGCTGTTGACGGTTCTCCGCGATTTGCGAATCAAACCCATATTGCTCGACCCCTCCGAAAGCGTGGCCGGTTCCGTCGAAACGTGGGAGGACGCCAAACGGTGCGCGGCGCTCTTTGATGCTCATAGACATGATATCCAGGGGATCATCATCAGCCTGCCGAACTTTGGCGATGAAAAGGCTGCGGTGGATGCCGTTCGGCTCTCTGGCTTGCATGTGCCCATCCTGGTGCATGCCTTCCCCGACCATCTGGATGCCCTCTCTCCCGACGTTCGTCGCGACGCGTTCTGCGGCAAGATCTCCGTCTGCAACAACCTATACCAGTACGGCTATCCCTATTCGGTCACCCGTCGGCATACGCTCCGTCCGGATGCGAACGAGTTCCGTGATGAGCTCGCCCGCTTTTGCCGCGTCTGCGCCGTCGTGCATGGTCTGCGACATCTTCGTGTCGGCGCTGTGGGTGCGCGCCCAAACGCCTTTAACACCACCCGGTATAGCGAGAAGCTGCTGGAAGACGCTGGGATCTCTGTGCAGACGGTGGACCTCTCCGAGATCTTGGGGCGAGCGACGGGCCTGGCTGACGAGGATCCCCTTGTGGTGGACAAGATCACGCGCATCCAGTCCTACCTGTCCACCGAGGGCGTGCCCTCCGGTGCGCTCGTGCGCATGAGCAAGTTCGGCGTCGTGCTGGACGAGTGGATGCAGTCCCTCGACATTCAGGCGACCGCCATCCAGTGCTGGAACTCTCTCCAGGCGAATCTGGGGGCCAACGTGTGCACGCTGATGAGCATGATGAGCGAGCATCTGTTGCCCAGTGCCTGCGAAGTGGATGTGACTGGTGCTGTATCCATGTATGCGCTGCAGTTAGCCTCCGGAACGCCGAGTGCTCTGGTGGACTGGAACAACGACTATGGCGAGGACGAGGATCGCTGTGTGCTCTTCCACTGTGGGAACTGGCCTCGCTCCTTCTACGGTGGGGAGCCCAAGATGGAATACGCACCGATCCTCGGCTCCACACTGGGTTACGACAATACTTGGGGCGTGGTCGCGGGCCGTGTGCCGGCCGGCCCGATGAGCTATGCCCGAATCTCCAGTGACGATCGGCTTGGAACGCTCAAGGCCTACTTTGGAGAGGGAAGCTTTCTTGATGAGCCGCTGGACACCTTCGGCAGCCGCGCCGTGGTCGAGATTCCGCGGCTGCAGGATCTGATGCAGCACATTTGCCTGAACGGTTTCGAGCATCACATGGCCATGAGCCGGTCGTCTTGCGCGGCGGTTCTCGAGGATGCACTCGGTACTTACCTCGGGTGGGATACATACCGCCACCAGGGGTAGGCAGAGGGAGCGGCGCGATGGCACGCTACATGCTGGCGGTAGACGAGGGCACCACCAATGCCAAGGCCTGTCTGGTGGATGCCGCCGGACATATAGTCCGCGAGGCAGCCTGCGCGCTGGAGGTGGCCTACCCGCAGCCTGCCTGGGTGGAGCAGGATCCCGGCGAGATCTGGCGCGCCACGCGCCAGGTGATTGCCGACGTGATGACTGCGATACCCCCGACGGATCTCGCCGGCCTGGGGATCGCCAACCAGAGAGAGTCCGTGCTCGTTTGGGAGCGTCAGTCGGGTGCTCCCCTCGGTCCGTGCATTACCTGGCAGTGCCACCGTACAGCCCCGGCGTGCGCCGAGCTGCGATCGCGTGGCTGCGAGCCGTTGCTGGTGGAGCGGACGGGCCTGACGATCGATCCGATGTTCTCGGCTACCAAGGCCCGCTGGCTTCTGGAGCATATTCCCGATGGCGTGCGCCGGGCCGAATCTGGTGAGATTTGCATCGGGACGGTGGATGCCTGGCTACTCTGGAATCTGACCGGCGGGGCGTCCTTCTGCTGCGATGTCACGAATGCGTGCCGCACCCAGCTCTTTGATTTGGGTTCTCTCCGCTGGGATCCCGAGCTCTGCGACCTATTTGGCATCCCGCTGGCCGCCCTGCCTCAGGTGCGCCTCTCCAGTTCGTTCTATGGCGAGACCGTTGCTCAGGCTGGGCTTCCGGCGGGTATACCAATCGGTGCCCTCGCCGGGGATTCGCACGCCGCCCTCTTTGGCCATGCGGCCTTTGCCCCCGGCACGATCAAAGCCACCTACGGCACGGGTTCATCCCTGATGACGCCGACCGCGGAGCGCGTCCACCCCCGGAGCGGCCTGTCCTCCAGCATCGCTTGGGGTCACGAGCACGTGATGTATGCGCTGGAGGGCAACATCTATGTGACCGGGGCAGCCGTTCAGTGGCTGGCCGATCTGCTGCGCGTGGACGGTCCCGGCGCTATCGAGGAACTAGCCGCTTCAGACAGCGGCGGCGTGTTCTTTGTCCCCGCCCTGGTCGGCCTGGGAGCCCCACACTGGCGTGGCGATGCCCGCGGGGTGATCTGCGGCCTTACCCGTGGGACCACGGCCGCTCACCTGGCCAGGGCCACGGTCGAATCGATCGCATACCAGGTCATGGATGTGTTTACTCTCATGCAGGAGGAAGCGGGTGCTTCGCTCTCCGTCCTCATGGCCGATGGTGGCCCGGCGCGCAATCGGGCGTTGATGCAGTTCCAGGCCGATGTCCTGGATGTGCCGGTTCTGGCCAGCGAGGTGGGCGATGTGTCGGCCCTGGGGGCGGCCTATCTGGCCGGCCTGACCGTTGGCTTTTGGTCTTCGCGCGATCAACTCGCCGCGCTGCCGCGCCAGCACCGGCGCTACGAGCCGGCCATGGCAGAGAGCACAAGGGCTGCGCTGCGCGCCGGCTGGGATGACGCTATCGGACGGGCGCTCTGGCGCTCTCAGTGATCCCGGGGCCGAACACCACCAGTCCTAGCCGGCGGCTCCGTGCTCACACGGCCGGAGCGATGAGGGTAGGGTGTGCAGCTGCGAGGAGGTTCAGGTGGCTGTTGGTCGCTTTACCGACAAGCGGCAGAGGCCCACGGAAAAAGAGATCCGCGCGGCCATCGGCCCGGGGCTCTGCAACTGGGATGCCCTGCTGGCCCACATCCGCCAGACCTATGTCTGCGCAGAGGAGCTCAAGTACCTCTACGGCAGATCCTATGGTTGGGCGTTGCGCTTCCGCAGCGGCAGGCGGCTTCTCGCGAACCTGTACCCATGCGATGGAAGCTTCACCGTCCAGATCAACCTGAGCCCGGCCGGCGTGGACCAGGCCAGCGCGATCGCCCCTGGGCGTAACGTTCAGGCAGCGATCGAGCGAGCCCGGCCCTACCCGGAGGGACGCTGGCTGTTCATCTCCGTCGATACGGAAGACGATCTCGCCGATGTCAGGGCGCTTCTCGCGCTTCGGGCGGCAGAACAACGCATCCCCCAGAAGGCCTGATCCTGAGCGTGGGCTCCTCTCCCGTCAGCTATCGGGCGCGCCTTCCGGACGCCCGCGAAACTGCGTGCGATACAGGCTGGCATAGAGCCCTCCCTGCTCGAGCAGTGTTTGGTGAGTGCCCTGTTCGACGATACGGCCCCGATCGATCACCAGGATCAGGTCCGCCGCCAGAATCGTGCTGAGCCGATGGGCAATGACGATGCTGGTTCGCCCGGCCATGATCCGTGCCAGAGCATCCTGGATCAGCGCCTCGGACTCGCTGTCCAGGCTGCTGGTGGCTTCGTCCAGTACCAGGATACGCGGATCCTTGAGGATCACCCGGGCGAGAGCCAGCCGCTGCTTCTCACCGCCGCTGAGGCGGTAGCCTCGCTCCCCGACCACGGTATCATAGCCCTCCGGAAGCGACTCGATAAAGGCATGTATGTTGGCTACACGGCATGCCGCCTCAAGTTGCTCCTGGGTGGCTCCGAGCCGCGCGTACTGCAGGTTGGTGCGGATCGTGTCGTGGAACAGGTAGGTCTCCTGCGTGACCATGCCGATCGCGTCGGACAGTGAGGAGAGTGTCAGTGTCCTGAGATCGTGGCCGTCGATGCGCACAGAGCCTTCTGTGGGATCGTAGAGTCTCGGGATAAGATAGGTGAGAGTCGTCTTCCCCGCCCCACTGGGGCCAACCAGGGCAACCAGTTGGCCGGGCAGAGCCACAAAGCTGACGTTCTGGAGTGCGATGCTGCGCCCCTGTGAGGGGCTCTCCTCCCCCTCGCCCTCCTGGTCGGCAGAGGTCTCGTGTACGTCGGTCGTCAGGGGTTGGCTCTCCATCCGGGCACCGCCGCTGACGGGTTCACGCTGATCGGTGCGTGGTGCGCCCGAAAGCACCGTTGTGACGTTATCCATACTCCCATATCGGCGCACATCGCTGAGCGTGGCGGCGTCTCCGGCATCGTACCGGAATGTAACGTCATCGAATGCGATCTCCCCTCTTACCTCGGGCAGAGCGATCGCCTGGGGCGACTCTGGGATATCGACGGGCAGATCGATGACCTCAAACACACGCTCGAAACTGACCATCGACGTGGCGAACGAAACCGGGGCGTTAGCGAGGCTCTGGAGCGATCCGTAGAGGCTCCCCAGATAGGATCCCAGAGCCACAATGGTGCCCACAGTAAAGGCGCCACGCACGGCAAAGTATCCGCCCAGGCCGTACACCAAAGCGGTGCCCACGGCGCTGATCAGGCCAATGATGGCGATAAAGGCCGAGGTGATCATGGCGCGACTGATCCCGAGGCTGCGCACCTCCGACGCGCGCTCTCCAAAACGCTCCACTTCGACCTGCTGCCGCCCAAAAAGCTTGACGAGCAACGCGCCGCCGATGTTCAGCGTCTCGTTCATCATCGCGTTCATCTGAGCGGTGGCTTCCATCTGCAGGCGGGCCATATCCCGTAGCCGGTGCCCCAGTGCTCGCGCCGCGAGGATGAACAGGGGCATGATGACCACCGCGATCAACGTCAGCCGCCATTCCAGCGTCAGCATCACGGCGCCCAGCGACGCGGCTCGGACCAGATCGGTGATGATGGACACCGTTGTGCTGCTGATCGCATCCTGGGCGCCGCGCACATCGTTGTTCAGGCGGCTCATCAGTTCGCCCACGCGCGTATGGGTAAAGAAACGGAGCGACATGCGCTGCAACCTCTCGTACAGCGCCAGGCGAAGGTCATAGATCACGCCTTCGCCTACCCGCGCACTGACCCTTCGCTGTATCACGCTCAGGCCGCCGCCGGCTGCTGGGATCAGGAGCAGGGCTCCGGCCAGTAGACTGAGCCGGCGCAGGTCGCCGGATGGAATGGTCCGGTCGATCAGATCGCGCATGATCAGGGGAGTGAGCAGATTCAGTCCAGAGTGTGCCAGAATCAGCACGAGCATGCCCATCATCAGCCAACGGTAAGGTAAGGCGTACCGGAGGACGCGCTGCAATAGCGCCCAGGTGATCTCCGGCCGGTCGTCCGGCGCATCAATGGAGCGCCTCATGCCACGAAAACCCATCACTACTCCTCTCTATACCAGAGTGCTTGCATTCATTATGGCCTACACGGGGTTGCTGTCCACCAGCCGTCTGCGGACGGTATCTGGGCGCAGCGAGCCTCGTCTGCCCCGTTGCGCAGAGGCGGGCCGAGCGAGCGGACGCAAAGGCTGTGGCCTATGCCTGCCGGGCCTTGCAGTCTGTAGGCGCGGCATGCTACACTCGATAGGCCCTATGGGCCGAGCATGTCCGGTCTCCGGTACGCGGAGCCTCCAGGCTCCGGTGTCTCCACGGCAGGAGCCCCTTTCCTATGGACGAACGCACCCTCACAGATCCGGCACTGGTGATACGCCAGTGGCGAAACTCGGTGCTCAATCGCCTTCTGGCCTTTGTGGCGGCCGCCTCTTTTCCCGCTTTGCTCGCGGCCATCGTGAACGCGCAGGCGACGAATACCATGCGCTGGACGGTCGCCGTGCTCGCCTTGTGCGAGTCGCTCCTCATCGCGCTCGCGATCGGCCGCAGACTCCCCGCTGCACTGCGAATCGGCTCGCTCATTGTGATAGGCTTTGTGGCCGCCATCGCGAATCTGCTGGCGACGGGGCTGGCCGGCTCTGTGCCGCTTTATCTGCTGGCGATCCCGGTGATCACCCTGGTCCTGGCGGGGCGGCGCGCCGGGCTGGCCGCGGCCGTATTCAGTGGGTTGCTCGCGACCGTCGCCGCTGTGTTGACGACCCTTGGGCTCATTGCGCACGTGCCCCTGGTCCGCAGCCCCTGGGTCGGTTACTCCACCACCCTCATGTTCCTCATCATCGTCATGGCGTTGCTGGTGATGCTGTATCGCCTCCAGGAGCGCCTGATCGGCGACGAGAGAAAGGTTCAGGAACAGCTCCGCGGTGCACATGCCCTGCTGGAGGAGCAGAACCTCACGCTCGAGCAACGCGTGGGGGAGCGCACGGCCGAACTGGAGCGGAGCACGCAGGTGCAGAGCGTTCTGTATGAGATCGCGGACGCGGCCAGCGCGGTGCGCGATCTGGACGAGTTCTACCGCCGAATCCACCCTTCCATCAGTGGGCTGATGTACGCTCGGAATTTCCTGATCGCGCTCCATGATCCAGATACCGGCGCAACCAGCGTGCCCTATTTTGTGGACGAAACCGAAGAGTCGCCGCCTGGCGGGTCCCTCGAGACGCTTCCCGGCACACTGGGGCAGGTGCTGCGCAGCGGCAGGCCCGTCGGCCATCGGCAGGACGGCATGGAGCCATCTTGCCCTGCGGAAGACGAGCCCGGCGTAGTCGATCGCATCGGCGCGCCTCTGATCGTTGAGGGGCGGCTGGTCGGTGCGATCGTGCTGCACAGCCATACTGAAGGGATCCGCTACACCGACGAAGATGGCAACGTTCTGGCCTATGTGGCACAGCATATCGCCACGGCGCTGGCGCGTGCCCGGGCGTTGGAGGTCGAGCGCCAACGTACCAACGAGTTGGCTATGCTGAGCAGCGTGGCCGAGGCGATGTCGCGCACGCTCGATGTGCGCAGCGTGGCGCGGATCGTGGGAGATCATCTGCGGGAGATCTTTGACACCGATTCTGTGTTGGTGTTGCTGCTCGATCGCCAGACCGATCTCATCCATGTGCTGTATGCCTATGATGTTTCAGATGGCGGCCATATCGAGCTTCCCCGGCCATTCCCCCTGGGTAAGGGCCTTTCCTCGCGCGTGATTGCCTCGGGCCGGCCCCTCAACTATGGCACGCTGCAGGATGCCATGGCCGGCGGGGCGCACTTTCTCTCCCCTAATGGAGAGGGAGACAGCGACGTCAGCACAGAGTCCTGGCTGGGCGTGCCGATCATCGTTCAGGGCGCGGTCCTCGGGCTGGTGGTGCTGGCCGATGCCGAGCGCCATGCCTTTGGCGACAACCATGTCAGCCTGTTAAGTGCCCTCAGCGCCAATATCGGTATCGCGCTTGAGAACGCCCGGCTGTACGAGGCTGAGAGGCAGAGGAGCAGCGAGCTGGCCATTCTCAGCAGCGTGGGAGAGGCGATGACGCGCACCCTGGATGTGCGCTCAGTCAGCCGCATCGTCGGCGATCGCATACGCGATATTTTCGACGCCGATTCGGTCATGGTGATGCTTCTCGATGCTCGGGAGGAGATGATCCATGTCGTCTACGAGTACGATCGCGCTGTGGGCGGTTACCACGAGTCCATCGACCCGTTTCCGTTGGGCACCGGGCTCTCCTCGCGTGTGATTCTGGAGAGGAGGCCGCTACGCTACAACACGCTGGAGGAGGAGTTGGCCGCTGGCGCCTACTTCCCGCCGGACCACGATGGCACCACGGACTCCCCCCGTGGGCAATCCTGGGTGGGTATCCCCATCACGGTGCATGATGAAGTGCTCGGCCTGGTGGCGCTGGCCGATGAGCGTCCCCATGCCTTTGGCGAGGGCCATCTCGCGCTGCTGAGCGCGCTCAGCGCCAACATCGGCGTGGCCATCCATAACGCTCGCCTCTATCAGGCGGAGCAGCAGCGAGCGGCCGAGCTGGCAACCATCAACCGTGTGACGGCGGCGGTCAGCGGAGAGCTCGATCTGGATGCCCTGATCCGTGAGGTCGGCGAACAGGCGCGCGCCCTCTTTGACGCGGATATCGCCTATGTCGCGCTACTGGACGAGCTCGGCGAACGGATTGACTTTCTCTACAGCCATGGCGAGGACCTGTCGCCGATCCGCTATGGCGAGGGGCTCACCAGTCGTGTCATCCAGGAGAACGCGCCGTTGCTTGTCAATCATGCGCCGGGCGAACAGGATCGCGATCCGGCGATCGGCGTCCCTTCGCTGTCCTACCTGGGCGTGCCCATCCACATCCGAGGACGCGCGGTGGGCGTGCTCTCCGTGCAGAGTACCTCGCGCTCCGGACGGTTCTCCGATGACGATGCGCGCTTGCTCAGTACGATTGCCTCCAGCGTGGGCGGCGCGCTCTACAACGCCCGGCTGTACGCCGATGCGCGTCAGGCGCGCGCCGCGGCCGAGCAGGCCAACCGAGCCAAGAGCGCCTTTCTGGCCAATATGAGCCACGAACTGCGAACGCCACTGAACGCCATCATCGGTCTTACGCGCATCGTCAGGCGCCGGGGCGAGGGGATTCTCCCGGAGCGCCAGACCGAGAACCTGGACAAGGTCCTGCAGAGTGCCGATCACCTGCTGGGCCTGATCAACACGGTGCTCGATATCGCCAAGATCGAGGCGGGGCGCATGGATGTGTTGCCAGCCAGCTTTCGCGTACAGCCGCTGATCGAGCAGTGCGCCAGTACCTGCGCGGCCCTGCTTCAGCCGGGCGTTGTGCTGGAATACGACGTCGATCCCTCCTTGCAGGTGGTCTTCTCCGATCAGGACAAGATCCGGCAGATCATCTTGAACCTGCTGAGCAATGCGGCCAAGTTCACCCACAGTGGTCGGATTCGCGTCTCAGCCAGCCGCAACGGCGACGACCTGGTGGTTTCCGTGGCCGATACCGGCATCGGCATCAGTCCCGAGGCGATGGAGCGCATCTTTGTCGAGTTCCAGCAGGCCGATACGAGCACGACGCGCCAGTACGGGGGAACGGGCCTGGGGCTGGCGATCTCGCGCAACCTGGCTCACTTGTTGGGAGGAGACATCACCGTGGAGAGCGAGGTGGGCCGTGGATCGGTGTTCACCGTAAGCATCCCAGAGCACTACCGCAGCCCGCTGGATGCGGACGCAGGAGGGGGATCCGTGGGCCGGACGGTAAGTGGGCAGAGGCTGGAAGGCCGGTTCGAGACCCCTGAAGACGAGGCCCAAGGAAGCGCATCCTGATCGTGGAGGACAACGAACTGAACCTCGATCTGCTGGTGCAGATTCTCGAAGAGGACTATGTGTTGCTGGTGGCGCGAGATGGCGTGGAGGCCGTCCGTCTGGCGGCGAGTGAACACCCCGATCTGGTGCTCATGGATATCGCCCTACCTGTGATGGATGGCTTTGAGGCCGCCCGGCGCATACACCGGGCGGCCCCCGGGGTGCCTATTATTGGGCTATCGTCCCATGCCATGCCGGAGGATGCCGCTTTCGCCCCGGAGCGTGGCTGCTCGGACTATCTCACCAAGCCCCTCGATGAGGACCTGCTGCTCGCACGCGTCCGAGCGCTACTGAAGTGAGGATGACATGAGCGATGCGACCGTGCTTGTTGTCGATGACGAGCCGTATAACCTCGACTATCTACAGCAGGAGTTGGAGGACGCGGGCTACAGGGTGATCCTCGCCAGCGACGGGCTGGAGGCTCTCGAAAGGGTCCGCGACCGGGCGCCCGATCTCGTCCTGCTGGACGTGATGATGCCGCGCATGGATGGCTTCCAGGTGCTTTCGCGGTTGAAGGGCGACGCGGCCACCCGAGCGATCCCCGTCATCATCATTTCGGCGGACACCGATCTCGGCAGTGTCGTGCAGGGGATCAGGCTGGGAGCCGATGACTACCTGCCCAAGCCCTTTGAGCCTGTCTTGCTGCACGCTCGCATCTCATCGGGTCTCGAGCGCAAGCGGCTGCACGATCTCGAGACCCTTTACCTGGAGGGTCTCGAGCGTGAGATGGATATCGCCAGGCAGATTCAGCGCAGCTTCCTCCCGGAGAGGCTCCCTGATGTGCCCGGCTGGGACGTGGCCGCTTGTTTCCGATCCGCGCGCGATGTCGCCGGTGACTTTTACGATGTCTTTACTCTGCCGGATGGGCGCCTGGCTTGTGTTCTGGGCGACGTGTGCGGAAAAGGCGTCGGCGCGGCGCTGTTCATGACCCTGTTCCGAAGCCTGGTGCGGGCCACGCTAACCAGCAACTGCTTCCGGGGGGCACAAGCTGCGCCGGTGTCGCCGCGCGAGCAGCTTGCTGAGGCCGTCGCCCTCATCAACCGGTATGTGGCCGAGACTCATCGGGCTGAGGGCACCTTCTGCGCGCTGTTCGCTGGCACGCTCGACGTCGACACGGGCAGAATGGTCTACACCAACTGCGGCAGCGATCCACCTCTGCTGCTTCGGCGGGGCGTCGTGCGAGGGCAACTCAAGCCGACGGGCCCGGTGGTGGGCATCCTGGAGGACGTAAGGTTTGCGGTTGAGGACCTACTGCTGGAACCCGGCGACACCCTTGTGGCCTATACCGATGGCCTCATCGACGCGCTCAATGAGGCGGGCGAACCTTTCGATCTGGCGGGGCTGCGCGGCGCTTTGTCCAACGGTGCTGCCGCGTCGCTGGTGGACGAGATCGAGCGCGACGTCGTGGCGCACGTCGGAGAGGCCAGCCCCTTTGATGACATCACCCTGGTGGCGATCCATAGATTGGCCCTGGATGGTTAGCGTTCGCAGCGAGGGCCTGTGGTACGGCAGGACTCTGCGGGGAAGGCCTCTGGTGCAGGTTAGCGGCGCGCTTGCCGGTCCGCACCACCCCCGTACAATCGCTGCAGATGGCGCTGGCCATCACAGCCTGGGGCAGGCGCAGCGCTAGCATCACCGGGCGCGTACGCTCGTGGTTGATTGCGGCTTCCATGGCCGGATGCCCCGGGTTTGAGGAGATGCATGACAGATCGGATCACGATCGAACGCGCCAGGCAGCACAATCTTTGTGACGTGACGCTCTCGCTCCCCCGCGGGAAACTCATCGCCTTCACGGGAGTCTCGGGTTCGGGCAAGTCCAGCCTGGCGATCGATACGCTGCACGTTGAGAGCCAACGCCAGTACATGGAGGCACTGGGCCTGGTGAACTACGCCGGCAAGCCTCCTGTGGGCTGGATCTGTGGGCTGCCTCCCTCGATCTGCCTGGCGCAGGGCCTGGCCAACCGCACTCCGCGTTCGACTCTCGGCACGGCTAGCGACGTGTACACCTATCTTCGCATCCTGTTTGCGCGCGTCGGCCATCGCCCATGCCCTGGCTGCGGCATGGATGTGCCGCCCGAACACGGCTGTTCGGGCGGCCATCTGGATGAAGCGCTCGAGTACGAGGACGCAGAAGGAACGGCTGCAGGGCTGGACGACCCGGACCTAGAGAGAATTCCTTGCCCGCATTGCGGTCGGCCTCTGCCAGCGCTGAGCATGTCGCTGTTTTCCTTCAACAAGCCGGCCGGCGCCTGCAGCACATGCACCGGGCTTGGCATCGTCTATGCCCCGAATATCGCCCAACTCCTGGATGAGGATCGCAGTATCCTGGACGGGGCCGTACGGGGATGGGTGAAGCCAAACATCGCGTACCAGGCCAGTGTACTGCGGGCGGCCGGCCATCACTATGGGTTTGAGATGCCGCTCGATCGTCCGGTTCGCCTGCTGGATGCGGCGCAACGGGCGCTCTTGCTCTACGGCGTCGGTAGTCCGCAGTTCCGGCAGCACTATCCCGGGAAGGAACCACCCGCGACCGTGGCGGCCGGCCGCTTCGAAGGGATCGCCACAGCGCTTCTGCGTCGCCATACAGAGCACGCCAACGATCTCGCCTATCTGGCGCGCATCGAGCAACAGATGCGACTGCAAACCTGCCCAGATTGTGGCGGGGCCCGCCTCCGGCCTGAGATGCGCGTCGTCACGGTGGCAGGCTGGCCACTGGTGGCGGCAGAACGCGATGGCGAGAGACCGGCCGTGGCTCAGATGACCTTGGATGCGCTCGCTCGATGGCTCGCACAACTGAGCTCCCGCCTGCCACCAGGCGATTGGCCCGTCGCCGAGCCGATCGTTCGGGACCTCAGCATCCGGATCCATCGACTTCAGGACGTTGGGTTGGGATACCTCTCGTTGGGCCGCACCACGCCTTCCCTCTCCGCCGGAGAAGGTCTCCGCCTACGCCTCTCAGCGCTGCTTTCGTCCAGTCTGACGGGCATGCTGTATGTCCTCGATGAGCCCACCGTAGGGCTGCACGCACGCGATACAACACGGTTGATCGGCTTGCTGAAGGGCCTGCGCGACCGGGGGAACACCGTTCTTGTGGTGGAGCACGATCTGGACATGATCGCGGCCGCCGATCACGTGGTGGAGTTCGGGCCAGGCGCCGGTCGGGCCGGAGGGCGGATCGTCGCTCAGGGTACGCCCCGGCAACTCGCTGACGATCCTGCCTCCATCACGGGCCGCTACATCTCGGGCAAGGCGCTATCTGCACCGTGGGAGAGGCACCTGGCAGATGGCCCTTCGCTTCATGTCAACGGCGCCTGCGCTCACAACATCAAAGATCTGTCCGTTCGTCTGCCTCTGCGGACCAGCGAAGGGAGCGGTCTGCTCGTCGCCGTCACTGGAGTCTCCGGCTCCGGCAAGTCCACGCTGGTCTTTGACATCCTGGCCGCGGACTACCGGCTGCGCCAGGAGGGCGCGGATGCAGCGCGCACGACCGGCTGGCACTATGTGGATCGAGTCATCACGGTGGACCAGTCCCCCCTGGGCGCGGGCTCGCGCTCCAATGCCGTCACCTACACCGAGGCGTATGCCGGGATACGCCAGGCCTACGCGGCTCAGCCCGCCGCGCGGGAGGCTGGTCTCACGGCGCGCCACTTTTCGTTCAACGTTCCCGGAGGACGCTGTGAGCGCTGCCAGGGGACCGGTACCCTGGCGGTGGAGATGCATTTTATGCCGGAGGTGTTGGTGCGATGCCCGGTCTGCCAGGGACGCCGCTTTCGACCGGAGGTGCTATCCGTCCGCTACGGAGAGCGGGGGTCTTGCCGTGGACACGATATCGCCTCTCTGCTGGATCTGACAGTCGAAGAGGCGCTGCCCCTCTTTGACACCGTGCCGGCGGTACGCGTCCGGCTGTCCTTGCTGGCCGAGACCGGACTGGGCTACCTGCCCCTGGGGCAGCCGGCGTCCTCATTGTCCGGCGGCGAGGCTCAGCGCATCAAGCTGGCGCGTGAGCTGTCTCGGAGTGCGGCGGGTCACACCCTCTATCTGCTGGACGAGCCGACCACCGGCCTGCATCCCGCAGACGTGCGCAACCTCATGGCCCTTCTGGGGCGCCTGTTGAGCGGCGGCCACACGGTGATCGCCATAGAGCACAACCTTGAGTTGATCCGATGTGCGGATTGGGTTGTGGATTTGGGTCCTGAGGGAGGGGACGGAGGGGGGAGACTCGTGGCGGAGGGAGCCCCCAAGGTGATCGCCGCAACTCCGGGCTCGTACACCGGCGCGGCGCTGAGGCGTTTGAGCGGAGCGCTGTGAGCGGGAGCGTTGGGCCTTAACCGGCTCACGCGTCCAGGGACCGGGCCAACCAGCGGAGAAGCGCGAACAAGAGCAACACCACGACGATCAGGATAACGGTGACGGGCTGGGCCGAGGCCAGGCCGAAACCCATAAAGCGTTCGTAGATCAGTACAGGCATAATGCGAGGCGAGTAGGCCAGGATGACCACCGCACCGAACTCGCTGATCCCGCGCGCCCACATCATGATCGCTCCACTCAGAATCCCGCGCCATGCGAGCGGCAGAGTCACGTGCCACAGCGTGCCCCAGAAGCCCGCGCCGTCCACCCGGGCGGCCTGCTCATAGTCCGGATGCACCGCAGCGAAGGCTTCACGGCTCGCGCCCACCAGCAGCGGCAGGCTCACGAACAGCATTCCCACGACGATGCCACCGAGGCTGTCCGCGAAGGTGATGCCCAGCCGTGAAAACCCACGGCCAAGCAGCCCCTGGCGGCCAAAGACCAGCAGGAGCGCGATGCCTGCCGCCGTATGTGGGATGATCATCGGCAGATCGACCACCGCCGCCAGCGTCTCTCTGCCAGGAAAGTTGCCCCGTGCCAGGATATAAGCGAGCGGCAGGCCCAGGATCAGACCGACGGTCGAGGAAATGGCACCCGCGAGAAACGTCACGCCCAGAGACCGCGCCACCTCCGGATCAACGATGGCCTCCAGCACGGCGGGCAGCGACGTGGAAAGCATGGTCACGGCCAGCGGCAACACAACAAAGAGCACCAGGAGGCTGGCAGCGATGATCAGCCCGGCGGGGAAGGCGTCGCGACTCATGATGAGGGGCGATCCAGCGGCAGTGCCAGCTCCGCGGGCAGGTTCTGAGGCGCGTCCACTCGTGCGGGGACGTGGAGGGGATGGTGGTTCTGCGCCATGATCTCCTGCCCCTCTTCACTAAAGAGGAACTCTAGATAGAGAGCGGCGGCCTCAGGATGCGGCGCGTTGCTCGGAATCGTTATGCCGTAGGCGATCTGCTCTCCGTGGAACTCGGGCTTGACCGTGGCAAAGCGCTGAAAGTCCAGGACCACCGTCGCCCGGCCATACGCGTCCTCCATGTCAGGTTCGCCCATGTTCAGCTCCGGCGGCAGCTCCACGTAGTCAAAACCGTGCTGACGGATGACGCTCTCATACTCAAAGGCATAGTCGATTTCCCCCGCCTGCAGCAGCGAAATCAACGCGACGCTCGAACCACGCATACGGATGTGGGAGCCTTCCTTTGTCTCCAGCACCTCTGGAACCCGGATGATGTAGCGATCGTCTAGGTCAATGCGCTGGATCGGGGTACGGAACTGCCCGTCGAGGATGTCTCCGTAAAGGCCCGTCGCCTCGTAATGGTCCTCCGCCATAGCGAGAACCATGAGCCCGCGATAGCCTACGGCGTCAAAGCGTGGATCGGACAGGCCCACCCGGACATCCTCGCGGGCGAGGACTTGCCACCAGTTGTCCTGGCTGATCTCGCTGGCGTACTTGCTGTTCGGCGTGTAGGCGATCGCCATGCGGTTGCCCGCCATCCCGATGTTCCAGGTGGCGTACGGCTCCGAACCGGTGTCCGGTGCGTTGGCGTACATCAGCATGGGGATCAGGGCTCTGTCCGCGGTTGCGACCACATCGATCTCCTCGTGGAGATCTGTGACATGCCGCATCACCTGAATCGAGCCGTGAAACTCGGACAGCACGTCGATCTCCGGGTGCTGAGCCTCGAAGGCCAGCTCAAGCTCGCTGAACGGGACAATGAGGCTCCCTGCGGCGTAAACGACCAACGGTGTCCGCTTGGGCGTGCAAGCCCCCAGGAGGGCAGCGCAGACGACGAACAGGCTCAACAGGCATCTTCTGATCATTCGGGCTCCCAGTCGAAAGCCCGGGTGGCCGGGCTGGCCCGGCCACCCGGGAGCATAGTGCCTACTCTACTCCACTTCGATTGATGCCAGATCCTTGACCCACATGCCGCCTTCAAAGCCCGGCATGTAGCTGCGCAGCATCTCCTCGTCCCAACCCACCAGGCATTCCTCACACGCCAGCACGTCCGGCATGGGGATCTCCACGCTGTATCCGTCGCTGGCGGTGAAGACTACGATCTGGCCCTCACTCTGTGCGTCTGCCGCGGCCAGAACCTGCGCCACCGGCACACCGGTGACGTCCATCGGGCCCTTGCTGGGGTGTTCGACCGACGTGTTGACCACGGCCAGGTCGCTCAGATCGGACATCGACAGTATTACCTCATCGCCCGTCGCCGTGCGGATGGTGAGCGCAGCTGCCTGCGGGCCGACCACCGCTGGCTCTGCTGACGCGGCCCCGGCCTCCGACTGGGCGGCGTCGCCGGCGTCGGTCTCGTCGCCGGGGAAGTGAATCACGACCTTTGTGATGCCGCCGATCATCTGCGAGGCGTCGATCTCAGAGCCGACCAGGCGGAGCGGAAAGGCGTCACCCTCCAGCGCCTGACCATCCACCAGATAGGCCAGGAAGATGTTGTCATTGCGAGTCACGAGTGCAGAATCCAGAGTGACGCTGTAGCCGTCCTTGGCAGTGACCTCGATCGTGTAGCCGGCCCGGGCAAGATCATCGCGGTAGGCGTCGTCTCCATGCTTGATCTCGTCATCGACGCGCCCCAGCAGGTAGAACAACGGGATGCCGGACCATACGCGGCCCTCTTCATCTGTCCAGTTCTCCTGGTGGCAGCCCTCTGCTGCGCCGGATTCGAAGGTGCCACGATCCATTGGAGCGGAGATGGCGCCGACAAAGTCAACGGTCCAATCCTCCAGCGCCTCTTTCAGTTCGATGCGATTGGTCCATTTGACGGACCAGTGCCCATCGACCACCTGGAGCGGAGAGCTGCCGATCACCACCATCCGCAAGGTGCCCTCCTGCTCTTTGTTCATGAGTTCGCCATCGCGCTCGTACGCGATCAGCACCTGCAGCGGTCCCTCAGGCTCGACTTCATCCCCGGTGGCGACATCATAGGTCGCAAACTGCCCGCTGGTGATCTGGTTAGCGGAGAGGGTCATGGCATAGCCATCTGAAGCCTGAACCTGGACGCTGCTGCTCTCGTCCAGCCCGCCGAGTTCATCGAGCAGGGTGGTCAGCAGCACGCCCTTGTGGACGACCGGTGCTGTGATCTTGCCCGTGGAAGACATGATGCCGGCCAGGCCCTCAGCGGAAGGCATCTTCTGGAGATCCCGCAGGCTCAGCTCGATGACCGTGTCGTCATGAACGAGTTCGAGCACCGTTTCATCGGAGCCCTGGGCCCCACACCCGGCAAGCCCCAAAATCAGCACACACGCGGACAGCAGCAGCAAGAGTGATCGTCTCATCGGAACCCCTTCCCTCGAGGCTGGATTCCCCCCCGCGGGCATTCTACCGGAGGGGAGGATATCGTCAAGGCAGGTATACTGGCAGAGGCGCTGCGCGGGGTTCCCGTGCAAACCGTTGTGCTGGGGCGTATGCGGCTCACGTGTCGCGATCATCTCTGAGTGATGTCGAGTACGGGGATGCCCGCTCCCACCAGGGCCGCCTGCAGCTCGGTTGCTGCGGAGCGGAGCGCGGCCTCCAGCTGGTCCACTTCAACGCCGGAGCAGGAGAGCGTGATGTCAAAGGTGAGGTCAATGCCCAATCGCCTGGCCCTCGACTTGATGTAGACCTCTGTATGCTGGCGCTGGACTGCGGCCAGCACTGGCGCCAGCAAGGACTCGTCTGCGCAATCCGCCGTCAGGCACCACTCGATGAAGGTGCTTTCGCCGAACATGCCCCGGAGGATCGGCCTCAAAGATTCGGAGTAGATCGCTTTGAGTTCGCCCGGCACGCCGGGGAGACATACGATGCGACTATTCTCCCAGCTGAGCAGAACCCCCGGTGCCGCTCCCGCCGAGTTGGCCAGGGGGATCGCTCCCTGCGGAAGACGGGCCATCTTTTCGCGGGCAGGGGTCATGTCGGCATCGGGGAACAGGCCCCGCGCCGCAAGGACACGGTAGGTCTCTGCGACCATCTCGCGGGCCTCAGGGCAGAGCTCAAGGGGGCAGCCGGTCGCCACAGAGACCGCTTCCAGCGTGAGATCGTCATCGGTTGGGCCGAGCCCTCCTGACGTAATGATCAAATCGACTTTGCGCTCGCGGGCGTCCTGCAGAGCGCCAACGATCGCCGCGCCATCGTCTCGTAGCATCGCTGTGCGTCCGATGAACCCCCCGATCGCCGTGATCTGCTGGATTAGCCAGTGCGTGTTCGTATCGAGTACATCGCCCTGCAAGAGTTCGTTGCCGATGGCCAGTATCTCGCACACAGGCATGATGGATTCGCCTTTCTTTGGTCTGTATGAGGGTCTTTGTATGCTGCTATTGGTTCTAGGAGGTCTGCAGTGTCCTGCGTACGTCGATGATGCGCACAAGCACGATGCCTATGCCAAATAGGACCATGTTGAGGGCAAAGGGAAGGGCCCGGTCGGCCGCCGAGAGTTGCCCCGCAATCCAGCCAAAGGGGGACGTAACCAGGATCAGCGCCATGTAGACCATGGCACTGATGCGAGCGCGCTCGTGTGATTCCAGCGCCACGGCCAGCAGTGCTTCGATCATCGGGCTGGCAAGGGCCCATCCTGTTGCCTCCATCAGCACACTGGCTATCAGGGGCAGGATGGAGCGCGCGGGCATCAGCACCAGCAGCAACTGACTCAGGAAGCAGGCTGAGAAACCCAGCCAAAGGGGCAGCCTGAAGTTGCGAATGCTCGTCAGCCGGGGGCCGACGGTGAAAAAGCACACGGCCATGATGATCGACCGGAGCATCACAAAGAGGGAGATCTGCGACTCGGGAAAGCCCAACTTTGTGGTAAAGAGTACCCCCCAGAAGCTGCCGTTCACAGTCGCGTATATGTTCGTGACGATCATCAACGAGAGCGCGGCCACGATCCCTGGCGAACGCAGGATCTGCCTGAGCACGCCACGGTACTCCCCCAGCAAGCTCGTCAGCGACCGGTGCCGGGTCTCTATCATGCGCTCTCTGCCCCGTGGTGTCTCTGTGGAGTAGGCGTAGAGCACGATGGCCTTGGCCGTGAGCATGATGAATGCAAAGATATAGATTCCCCGCATGGCGGCGATGACGCCGTATCGCCCCACAAACCAGCCGCCGATGGGCGTAAAGAAGCTCGTGCAGATCCCTGAAATGGTCACCCAGGTCCAGATGTGGACCAGGTGCCGTTGTTCCGCTTCCTCGATCATGAGGCAGGTCCAGGCCGTGTGCGAGATGCGATACAAGCTGTTGATCACGGCAGCGGCGGCAAAGTACCGAACATCCTGGGCAAAGGCCCATATCAGGCAGGGAATGCTGAAGGAGACGATGTCCGTGATAAAGAGCGTTAGCCGTCTCCCGTACTTGTCCACGATCGCGCCGCTGATCACCGTCGTGAGAATCTGTGAGGCCAGGCCCAGGCTGGCAATCGCACCGATCCACTGGTCGGTGACGCCCAGAGCCAGCATATAGACGGAAAAGAAGGGATAGAACAGGTTGTACGGGATCCCGAACATCGGTTCGGTGAACACGCAGGCGCGGGGATTGCCCTTGAGTTCGCGCAGCGTCTGGAAGAGTGGATGCTTGAGGAGTGTGTTCAAGGCAAGCTCCGGGCAGGCATGGTAGCAGTCCGGCGCGGCAGGATCTCTGCAGCGCCATGGGCGGAGTATACGCTTGCTGGGGCTTTCCACAAGACGGCCTGATAGAGCGTGCCACGGCTTGCGCTGCAGGTCACGCGGCGCGGAAGACGCCGCGCTCGCGAGGCAGGCTGCCGGTGCGGACTTGGGGTCTGTGGGGCCCATGGAGTACAATGTCGAACTAGCATGCTCAACCATCTCCCTATTCTGTTGCCCGCGAGGAATCCCCTGTGAAGAGACTGCTCCCGTACCTCAAGCCCTATTGGCTCCTGATCGTCATGGCCGTGGCACTGCTCTATGTGCAGGCAAACGCCGAGCTCGCGCTGCCCGACTATATGTCGCGCATCGTCAACGTGGGCATCCAGCAGAGCGGGATCGATAACGCGGTACCGGACGCCATGCGCGCGCAGCAGCTGGATCGCCTCTTGCTCCTTGTCGACGAGGATGATCGGGAGCTGATACGGCAGAACTATACGCTGGTGCAGCCTCTCTCCGCCGAAGCCATTCCGTACATCACGCGGTTTCCGATCCTTGATAGCGAACCGGTCTACGTTCGTGGGGAGATTGAACGGGAGACGACAGCGGCCCTGGACGCGGCTCTGGCACCGGCTCTGGCGGCGCTATCCGGGATCGAGCAGATGGCTGCGCTGGTCAAAGAGGGGGGCTTGTCCGAGACTCCCGCCGGGACGGATCCGGCCGCGGGGATGACGGCGCTGGGGATCGATCCATCGCTGCTGGCGGCGCTGTCGGAAGGGGCAGACGTTTTCGTTCTCCTGGAGGCTTTGCCCCAGGCCCAGAAGGAAACGGCAAGCGAAGCAATCAGTGCGCAGACGGCCGCTCTCGGCGAGAGCATGGTCATGCAGATGGCCAGGGCGCAGATACGGAACGAGTATCTGGCCATGGGAGTGGATGTGACCGGCCTGCAGCAGCGCTACATCCTGCGGATCGGCCTGGTCATGCTGCTCGTATCGCTGCTCGGCGGGGTGTGCACCATCACGGTGGGCTTTCTCTCGTCAAGGACGTCTTCGGGCGTCGCACGCGATCTGCGCCGGGCGGTGTTCTCCAAGGTGGAGTCTTTTTCCAGTTCCGAGTTCGATCGGTTCTCCACCGCCTCTCTGATCACGCGCTCCACCAATGATATCACGCAGGTGCAGATGGTCGTGGGCATGAGCATCCGTATGGTCGCCTATGCGCCGATCATGGGCGTGGGCGGCGTCATCCGCGCTCTCGGCAAGTCCAGCAGCATGTGGTGGCTCATCGCGCTCGCTGTCATCGCCCTCATTGGCGTGTTGGCGGTCGTGTTCTCCGCGGCGATGCCGCGCTTCCGGGTTATCCAGAGCAAGATCGACCGCCTGAACCTGGTGATGCGCGAGCATCTCAGCGGGATGATGGTCATACGGGCGTTCAACAAGCAAGGAGACGAGGCCCGGCGCTTTGACACAGCCAATACGGAGCTCACCAGCATTTCGCTGTACGTGGCCCGCGTGATGGTGACGCTGATGCCCGTGATGACGCTGATCATGACGGGGCTCTCGCTCGCGATCATCTGGGTGGGCGCGCATCAAATCGCCCAGTCTGCGCTGCAGGTGGGCGATATGATGGCCTTTATGCAGTACGCTGGCCAGATCCTCATGTCCTTTATGATGATGTCCATGATGTTCATCAACCTGCCGCGGGCGGCCGTCTCTGGCGATCGCGTCGCGGATGTGCTCGAAACCGAACTCGCCATCGCCGATCCGCCTTCGCCGCGCGCGTTACCAGAGCCGTTTAGTGGCTCGGTCGAGTTCCGCAACGTCTCCTTCCGCTATCCCAGCGCACAGGAGGACGTGCTGCACGCGATCAGCTTCACGGCTGCCCCTGGCGAGACCACGGCGCTGATCGGCTCGACGGGATCGGGCAAGTCGACTCTGGTGAACCTGATTCCCCGCTTTTACGATGTGACGGAAGGCGCCATTCTGATCTCCGGCGTCGATGTGCGGGAGGTCCGCCAGGCCGATCTGCGCGATCGTATCGGCTACATCCCGCAAGTGGCCACGCTCTTTTCGGGTACCATCGCCAGCAACCTGCTCTATGGCGATCGAGAGGCATCGCCAGACGTCCTGCAACAGGCCACGCGCATTGCACAGGCCGAGGAGTTCATCGCCGCGCGAGAGGAAGGGATCGATGCCGAGATCGCGCAGGGCGGCGCTAACGTCTCCGGCGGTCAGCGGCAGCGCCTGTCCATCGCCCGCGCACTCGTGAAGCGGCCACCGATTTTCATCTTTGACGACTCGTTTTCCGCCCTGGACTATCGAACGGATGCGGCCCTGCGCCGGGCGCTCAAGGAGGAGACCGGTAACTCCACGGTCATCATCGTCACCCAGCGAGTGGCCACGATACGCCATGCCGAGCAGATCATCGTCCTGGACGAAGGGCGCGTCGTCGGGCGGGGCACGCACAGCGAATTGATGGAGACCTGCCCAACGTACCAGGATATTGCGTTCTCGCAGTTGAGCAGGGAGGAGTTGGCATGAGCGTGCAGGCATCCCGGCAAACGTCGAACCAGAGGGCTCACGGCAGCATGCCGGCTGGCGGGCCCGGTCGGCCCGGCGGACAGCGACCGCCGCCCCGCCGGGGCGGCCCGATGTCCTTCATGCCCGGCGAAAAGGCCCGCGACTTTAAGGGCACCATGCGCAAGCTCATCGCCTATCTGGGTGCCTACCGGATCTCGATTCTGATTGTCATGCTGGTGGCTGCCGGATCGACTGTGTTCCATATCATCAGCCCCAAGATCCTGGGGCGAGCGACTACCCGGCTCTTTGAGAACGTTTTGGCTCAGGTCCAGGGCACCGGTTCCGGCGTGGACTTGGCCTACATTGGGCGCGTTCTGGTCACGGTGGGCGCGCTGTATCTAGCGTCCTCGCTGCTCTCCTACATCCAGGGATGGATCATGTCCGGCGTATCGACGGACATCGCCTACCGGCTGCGCCGGGACATCGCCGAAAAGGTCAACCGGATGCCGCTGCGCTACTTTGACGGCACCAGCCATGGCGAGGTGCTCTCTCGCCTCACGAACGACGTGGATGCGGTGAACCAGACGCTGAGCCACAGCCTCTCGCAGATGATCTCGTCCCTGGTGACTGTGATCGGCGTTCTGATCATGATGCTGACGATCTCCTGGCAGATGACGCTGGCCGCGCTCATGATCGTCCCGCTCTCGGCGGGCGCCATGGCCTTTGTCGTGTCCAAGTCCCAGCGATTCTTCCGGGCGCAACAGGAGTATCTCGGGCACGTTAACGGCCACGTGGAGGAGATGTATGGCGGCCATCTCGTGGTCAAGGCTTTCAACGGTGAGGAGGAAAGCATCCGGCAGTTCGACGAACTGAACGGCGAGCTCTACAACTCCGCCTGGAAGTCCCAGTTCCTCACGTCGCTCATCTTTCCGGCCATGGGCTTTATCGGCAATCTGGGCTATGTGGTGATCTGTGTTCTCGGCGCCTGGTTGGCGGCGCAGCAACTCATCACTGTGGGCAACATACAGGCCTTTATCCAGTACGTGCGCTCCTTCACTCAGCCGATCACCCAGATCGGCAATATCTCCAACGTCCTGCAGCAGACGGCAGCCGCCGCGGAGCGGGTCTTTGAGTTCATGGAGGAGAGCGAGGAGGAGCCGGAGACCGAGGCGCCAGTGGATGCCAGCGCCGTGCAGGGCGGCGTCTCCTTTGAGCATGTGCGCTTTGGCTACGCGGCCGATAAGGTGATCATCAATGACTTTACGGCAGAGGTTGCCCCGGGGCAACGCATCGCCATCGTCGGTCCCACCGGCGCCGGCAAGACCACCATGGTCAAGCTGCTCATGAGGTTCTATGACGTGGACGCCGGTTCCATTCGCGTGGATGGTCACGATGTTCGCGAGTTCCGGCGAGCGGACCTGCGGCGCCTGTTCGGAATGGTTCTGCAGGACACCTGGCTCTACAACGATACGATCATGGAGAACATCCGGTACGGCGCGCCGGAGGCGACCGACGACCAGGTGATCGCGGCAGCGCAGGCGGCCCGGGCGGACCACTTTGTCCGCACCCTCCCGGACGGGTACAACCTGGTGCTCAATGAAGAGGTCACCAACATTTCCCAGGGGGAAAAGCAGCTGCTCACCATCGCCCGCGCCTTCCTGGTGGATCCGCGCATGCTGATCCTGGACGAGGCGACCTCCAGCGTTGACACGCGCACCGAGGTGTTGATCCAGGAAGCCATGGCGGAGTTGATGGAGGGGCGGACCTCGTTCATTATCGCGCATCGCCTCTCCACAATCCGCAATGCGGATCTCATCCTGGTGATGAATGAGGGCGATATCGTGGAGCAGGGCACGCACGAGGGGCTCCTGGCCCGAGGGGGCTTTTACGCGGAGCTGTACAACGCCCAGTTCGAGCGTGTGACCGCGTGAGAGGCCCCATGGACCTCCGGTCGCGCATTCTTCTCTGAGGCCGCTATACCCTCTGCCGGTATTGCAGCGCCTCGGCCAGGTGCGCGGCCTGGATTCCCTCGCTGCCGGCCAGATCGGCGACGGTGCGGGCCAGCTTGAGAACGCGGTGGTAACCGCGAGCGGAGAGGCCCAGCTGGCGCATGGCGGCCTTGATCAGCGCCCGGCCGGCATCATCCAGCTCGCAGAACTTGCGAACCTCTCCGGGACCCATGTCCGCGTTACATGTCAGTGAGGGGCCGCCGTCCCCGGCGAACCGGGCCGTCTGCCGGGCACGCGCGGCCTCCACCCGGGCGCGGATCGTCGCCGACGGCTCGCCGGCAGTCCTCCCGGAGAGCTTTTCATAGTCTACTGTGGGGACTTCCACGTGGATATCGATCCGGTCCATCATCGGGCCGGACACGCGCTTCTGGTAGTTCTCCACCATGGCGCGGTTACAGGTGCATTCGTGGGTTGGGTCCCCATGGTAGCCGCAGGGGCACGGGTTCATGGCGCCCACGAGCATGAAACTGGCGGGGAATGCCAGCGATCCGGTGGCGCGGGATATGGTGACGAATTTGTCCTCCAGCGGCTGGCGCAGCACCTCCAGCGTCCGCATACCGAACTCGGGGAGTTCGTCCAGAAAGAGGACTCCCCGGTGAGCCAGCGAGACCTCGCCGGGCCGCGGCCAGTGCCCTCCGCCCACCAGGCCCGCCTGCGAGATCGTGTGGTGTGGGGCACGAAAGGGGCGCAGGCGCATCAGCGGGCGGCCGGGAGGAAGCATGCCCGTCACCGAATAGATCTTGGTGACCTCCAGCGCCTCCTCGATCCCCATGCGCGGCAGGATCGAAGGCAACGCCCGGGCCAGAAGCGTTTTGCCGGAGCCGGGAGGGCCCATCATCCGCACGCAGTGCCCGCCCGCAGCCGCCACCTCCAGCGCGCGCTTGACGTGTTCCTGCCCGCGGATCTCGGCGAAATCCACGGCTACCTGAGGCTCTTCATCGGAGAGCATACCGGGATCGGCCTCGTACGGCGCAATTGGTGCCAGGTTGGCCAGGTGCATCGCCAGCGTCGCCAGGCTCTCCACCGGATAGATCGTGAGGCCGGGAACCAGGGCCGCCTCGGGCGAATCCGGGGCGGGAACGTACAGCCGTGTGATCCCGAACTCGCGCGCCACCGAGGCCATGGAGAGGATCCCGTTCACATGGCGCACGCTCCCGTCCAGAGAGAGCTCGCCGATGAACATGGCCTCGCCCTCTACCGGCGGCAGGACGTTCCCGCCAACCAGGATCCCTACCGCGATGGGCAGATCGTAGGCCGGCCCCTCTTTGTGCAGGTCTGCCGGGGCCAGGTTGATGGTGATGCGCTTGCGGGGGTAGCTGAGGTTCGAGTTGAAGATGGCGGAGCGCACACGCTGGCGGGATTCCTGGATGGCAGCGTCCGGCAGGCCCACGATATCAATGCGGCCCAACTCTCCAGAGTGGACGTCCACCTCTACGTCCACCAGCACGCCCTCCAAGCCGACCAGAGCACAACTGGTGATCTTTGCCAGCATCTGCGCCTCCTCAGTGTGGTGAGTCTGGCATCGCTGGCGAGCATAACATGGAGAGGGGCAGCTAGGCAAGTGGCAGCGCTTTGGCCCGGGCGAGCCGCCGGACGCCCGGGCTCAGGAGGGCGATTGCAGGAGCGCCTTGGCCGGGGCTAGGCGTACCCAAAGAGTGGCGGGAAGACGATGACTACCAGCGCGGCCCAGATGGCGTACACGGGCAGATAGTCCGTCTGCCATCTTTCCAGCTGCGCAAAGGAGCCACGGCGGCGCAGGAAGCGGATGTACAGCACGGCGGACCAGGCCAGGTTGATCAGCAGTACCACGTTCTCCCCCAGGGCGGCGACCTTGTTGGGGCTGAATCCGAACTCGCTGATCCGCGCTGCGATGGCCCACAATGCCGCGCCGTTGGCCAGCAACGCGGCGATCACCAGCACAACCTGGAGCACATCGAATGGTCCCGGAGGCGAGAGCGGATCCCGCGCCGATACAGCATAGAGGAGCAGGCCGAGCACTACGACCAGCAGGAGGTCAAAGGCGATCAGGATATCGCGCTGGACGTCTATGGGACGTCCGGTCCACAGCATGGCCCCCAGGAACACGAGCAACAGCACGGCAAAGAGAGGGGTGAACAGGCGCGTCAGAACGGGGGCCATGTTCTCGATGACGCTTTTCTTGGCCTCCACCAGCCAGGCGGCGATGATGACGGCACCGGAGGCACCGCAGGGCAGCAGCCATGTGGCGATAAAGTCCTCGCTGTACACACCGATTGCATCAAAGATCATGGCGCTAAAGGCCGTCAGAACGCCCCCGCCGAGCGCGATGAGCACATAGTAGATGAACAGTTCGCCCGAGAAGCGGATAAAATCCATCCGTCCGGCTACCTGGTTCCAGCGCGAGCCTGCGTAGGCCATTCCCACCATCAGCCAAAGAGAGATGGGCAGGTGCAGGACTGTGAGCATCTCCGTGTTCCCGTTCCCTGAGAAGGGGTACACATTCGCAAAAACCGCTGCGAGTACATACCCGGCCGCGAACAGCCGGATGGCCCCGCCCCGTAGGCCACGCTTCCAAGCAAAGTATCCCGTGAGGATGGGCAGTACAAAGAAGCTGATATTGCGCGCATAGATGGCCGTGTGGTCCTCTATCCGCAGCCCAAACAGCACCGGGAGCTTGATGAGCAGGGCAGCCGCGACGGCCAGGCAGAGCACGAGGATGGCTTCCTTCGAGTTCCCCCGACTGGCTCGCTCCGCTCCATCTGGCAGCACCATCTGCTTCCATAGCCGTTCGGAGTGCTCCACGGCATACTCGCGCGAGAGCGCATCCAGGGCGCCCAGGCGCTTGACCGCAACCAGAAAGGCTTCATCCGTATCGAGGCCAGCCGTCATCAGGTGGTCGATCTGCTCTCGCAGGTGATCCTCGAGCTCGATGACGTCCAGGCTGCCGATAGCCTGCCTCCGAAGCAGATAGCTCCGCCACTGGTCGATCCGCTCCTCAAGCAAGGTAGATTCGCTGTTCGACATCAGATTGCTCCCTGCCGCACGAATGCGGCTGTGGTGTGGTTGCCTGCCGGCAGGGCGAGCATGAACGCCTTCCAGATATTCCTGAGCGTGGCGTCCACAGCCTGCCATTGCCGGCGCTCCTCGGCGAGTTGCGCCCGCCCATCCGTGGTGATGCGGTAGTACTTGCGTCTGCGGCCGTTCTCGGCTACCTGCCAGCGCGCTTGGATGTATCCGTAGCGCTCGAGGCGGTGCAGCACCGGATACAGCATCCCATCGGTCCAGGCGATGCGGCCGCCCGATAGCTCACGGACCCGTTGGAGTATGGCGTAGCCGTAGCTATCTCCCTCGGCCAGGATCGCCAGAACGAGCGGTGTCGACGAGGCTGCTGTCAGTTCTTTGTTGATGTCCACCGGGTCCTCCGGCCTGTGGCTCCATACATAGCGGTATCATACATGGTAGTGCTATGTATGTCAATACCAATCAGACCTGAAGTCGGTGCTGGCTCACAGGAGATCGGAGGGGATTGCGTCCTTGGGCGGGGCCTCAGTACCTCGCAGACCCGTCCCACCGGGGGTCTGCTCCAGGATGGTACGATCGGTTGAGGGATGGGAGGGCTTCTGACGCGTGGGCCGGCGGGAGGGAAGGCTCGGCGCGCTGCGTCTTGGCTGTGCCTCAGGGCTCGCGAGGATGGTCGCTGAAAAAGGCCCACATGGCGCGTGTCGCGTCGATATCCTCGTTCGTTGTGCCTCCAATCCACGCGGGGATCCCCTGGCCCCCCGCCCAGGTGTGCCCGCCTCCGTGGATCGTGTAGTAGACGACGTCCGCCTCGCAGCCTTGATACTCGGTGCGCGATAGATTCGGTGTGCACGCGGACGGGACGGCTCCGTCCGAGCAGCCGTTGCGCTCGGCGAGAGATGCGACAAACCGGGAGATATCGGGGAAGGGGCGGTCAAAGGAGCGCGAAGGCCCCCCGCCGAATGGCACGATGGGGTCGTCGGTGCCGTGGAATACGATGGCCGGCACGGGGCGGGCGGGTGCGCAGGCCTCCTCCGGATACAGATACGCCCCGGCCACTAGCCCCATGGCGGCGATCCGCTCAGCCAGGGTGCAGGAGAGCGCAAAGGTCATTCCAGCCCCGTTGGACATGCCGTTCACGTAGACCCTCGCCGGATCGATGGCATACTCCCTCGCGAGTGTATCGATGAGATCAGCCAAAAAGGCGACATCGACTTGCGCACCAGAGACGGCATCTCCAGTTCCCGCGCGCCAACGCCGCGGAAAACCTGTACCCTCCGGGTAAACCACGATAAACCCTTCCTCGTCGGCAACCTCGTTCCAGTGAGTCAGCATAGCCTGATGGGCGGGCCACTGTGCAAAGCCGTGGATGGAGATGACGAGCGGCACCGGATGCGTGCCATCATAGCTGCCAGGGACGTACAACAAGTACCGGCGCGTGTCCCCCGAGGAGCTGAGCGTGCCGCTGGTGGGGTCAACCAGCCGGAATGCGATGAACGCAAGCGAGACGAGGAGTACAGCCATCATGGCGATGCCCAGGAGGAGGCGGGGAATTTGGCGCATCTAGTCCCTCCCTGTGAGTGCTCTGAGCGATCCGTTCAGGGAGGCCCCGAACCGCCGCCCATCCGGTCGCGCACCTGCGATTATCCTCCCGTCGGCATCAAGCCGCAAGCAGGCGCTCAGGAAGGGAGGGCGGAGGGGTGCCCGTCTGAGAGCGTGTGCCGCCGGAAAAAGTCCCACATGACCCGCGTCGCGTCGATGTGCGGCGTGCGGTAGCCGGCGCGGGCGCTCAGGGGTCCTGAGCCGCCGGGCCAGGTGTGGCCGCCGCCCTTTACGGTGTAAAACAGTATCTCTGTCGCACCGCTTCCATAGTGCAGACCCTGTACGTCACCCTGTGCCGGCAGAGGGCGAGGGCTCGTACGGATGCCGTTGCGCCTGGCGAGGCGCTCGACCCACTGAGGGATGCTGGGGAACCGAACGCGAGCCATCCCCGCGATGCCGCCCTGGTACGGGACAATACGGTCGTCGGTGCCGTGGAATACCACGGCCGGAACGGGGCGTCTATCGAGGCGCTCGGTGCAGCGGTGTAGATAGGCGCCCGCGATCATCCCCACGGCGGCAAAGAGCTCGGGCCGTTCGCAGGCGAGCACGTAGCAGAGCCCGCCTCCGTTCGACAGCCCGTTAGCATAGACGCGCGCGGGATCGATGGCATACGCTTTCCCCAGATGATCGATCAGATTTGTGATGAAGGCGATGTCCGGAGCCGGATCTGTCCGGCTCGGAACCGGGCCCCCTACCCGCCAGTAGATCGGAAAGGACGATCCGACGGGATAGGCGACGAGAAAGCCCTGTTCATCGGCAAGCTCGTTCCAGCGGCTGATTGCGTTCTGCGTTGAGGGCCATTGCCCGTAGCTGTGGAGGGCGATGACCAGAGGGGCTGGGCGGCTCTCGTCATATCCCGGGGGCACGTGCAGGAGATAGTGGCGGGAGCGTCCTGCGGAGCGAATGGTGCCGCGCCGGTAACGTTCGGCGCGATATCTCAGGACGGAGCCGATTCCCAGCGCCGCCGCCAGAGACACGGCACTCGGCGCAGCATAGTCCAGCCAGTCGGTCATCGGCTAGTTCATCCGCGCCAGCGGGTGGGCGCTGGCTCTGTGAATGCGGCCCGCGATGCTCGGCGCCGATAGGGGGTGATTCTGGAAGAAGGCCCACATGGTTCGGGTCGCATCGAGCGCTGCGTGGGGACGGCCAGCTCCCACGCCGGTATTGCGCTCGCTGCCAGGCCACACGTGGCCTCCACCCTCGATGGTGTAGAACACCACGTCCGCCTGGCAGCCGGCATAGTGAGCTTCGGCGATAAAGGCGGGCAGTTGCCGTTCGTGCGGTTCTCCATCGCAGCCGTTGTTCTTCGCCAGAGTGTCCACCCAGCGTGGAATGGACGGGAACTGCACGCGGAAGAGGCCGGCTCGGCCACCGTCGTAGGGGACGCGTTCATCGGCGGTCCCGTGGAACACGATCGCTGGCACGGCGCGCTCCGGCTGGCAGACGTCCCACGGATAGAGGTACGCGCCTGCGGCGAGGCCAACCGCAGCGATCCGTTCCGAAAGGGTGCATGATAGTATGAAGGAGGTCCCAGCGCCGTTGGAGAGGCCGCTGGCGTAGATGCGCGCGGGATCGATGTTGTATTGGCGTTCCATCGCATCGATCAGGTCCGAAACAAAGGCGATGTCCGAGCGAGGGTCGGAGATCCCCTCGTAGACGCCGCCGGTCTGCCATCGCAAGGGGAAATACGTGCCGCCGGGATAGACGACGATGAAGCCTTCCTCGTCAGCCAGATCGCTCCAGTGCGTCAGGTCGTTCTGCTGGATGGGCAGCTGACCGTAGCCGTGGAGGGCGATCACGAGGGCGGCGGGAGTCGCGGGATCGTAGCTTTCGGGGATGTGTACGTGGTATTCTCGCTCAACGCCGGCCGATAGCATGCGTCCATTGGTATGGTTCACGAGCTGGAAGGCAGAAGCGGACACGATGACAAAGACAACCGCCAGGCCGGCGATCAGCCGGGCGAGGCTCTTGAACGATTGGGGCATTCACGACTCCACTAACGACATCGAAGCAATACAACAGTATTCGAGTATAGCGCTGGAAGGCCGGGACGCAACTGGCCAGCCGATGTATCGCTAGAATGCGATGGCCAGAACGGGGTGCGCTGGCGCGATGGGCGGCGCCACCAGACGAGGCTGTGGCGGTATGGGCTAGCATGCGTACGACGGGTGGCCTTTGCGGCCACCCGCCTGTTGCTGTCGTGCTGCGAGGCAGGGCCGGAAAGCGTGTGGCATCTAGATCCCGAGATACAGCCGCACGATCTCCAGGTACTCGTCGGGATAGAACCCGATCTCGCCCGAGAAGCGCGTCAGGGCGATCAGCCCTCCATCGATCTCGGAAATGCCGGCCAGCATGGCGGCATTGTCGCTCTTGAGCCCGCCGCCGTAGACCACGGGCACCTCCGGAAGCTGGCTCTTGATGAACTGCGCGATCTCGCGGATGTAGGCCGCATCTGGCGGCGTCTTGCCCGGGCCGATAGCCCACACCGGCTCGTAGGCGATGGCAACGCGGCCGCGATCCTCGCCGCTCAGGTCCAGGCTCGCCAGGCCCAGCGCCAGTTGCTCCGCCAGAACATCGAAGCGACGGGGCTGCTCGTCGCTCGTTTCACCGATGCAGTAGAGCACTTGAAGGCCTGCAGATATGGCGCAGCGCACCTGTCCGTTCAAGATCCGGTTGATCGTGGCTGTGTCGGTCGCCCCAGCCTGCGCCAGGAGCCCCTGCTTGTCACGACGCTCCTCGCAGTGACCGATAAGGGCATAGTCCACTCCCAGGGCAACCATGGCCCGCGCTGGACGGTTGGATGTGTAGGCTCCAAAGTTCACCCCCGGCGCCACGTCCTCACGATACACGCTCTGGCAACCGATATGCATGGGAGAGCCGGCATCTCTGGCCGCGCCGACGGCCGCCATGAGGTGGGCTTCCGGAAAGAATGCGGCGAACTCGGCTTCCTTGTACTGACATATGGATGCGGTGCCGGCGATGATCCTTCTGGCCCAGGTCTCGATATCCCCTCGGTTGACGCCGCCCAGCGCGACTGGCACATCGAATCGCTTGAGATTCAGGTAGATGTATTTCATCACTGCGCGTTCTCCTGCCGTCTTTGGCTGCTCACTGGTGTACGGGTTCATCCTTCATGCAGAGGTGCACGGCCGCCGTGCGGAAGGTGCGCGGCAGTACCAGGATGCTGGGGTGGTCTCCGACGTACTTTTGCCTCGCGTCTTCCAGTGCCTCCTCCACGGTAGCCCTGGTCTTGAGCCCCATGCCGCGGGCGTACCCTGGCGCTTTAGCACCGACGATGTACGTGGCGCTGGTGTGCATCTCGGTCAGGTGACCGCAGGCCATCATCGAGAAGGGGTGGAAGGGGTGGAAGGCCCCCGCCTCACGGTACTTGGCCACATAGGCAGGATCGGTGGCAATGCGCTCGCCGTGGTGATGGATGTCCGGGAGCGTGTTGCACTCGGCCTGCAACAGGCCATACACCTCGTGCATATAGGGCCAGATCACGTCGTTGAAGAAGCCGTCGCAGGCTGAGGCCACGATGAACACACAGCGCTCGCTCATAATCCGCAGGTGGCGAATGACCTGCGCGGAGATGGCCTGCATCATCATGACCGGGTTGGTTCCCATCCCGTCGCCATAGTGAAAGGCCCGGGGCATGCCAAACACGATCACATCGTACTTTCTCTTCGCCCAGGGCACATAGGTGCGCTTATCGGCCGTGACCCACGAGAGTGGCTGCATCTCCGCGCCGTAGCCGCTGTTGATCTCGATTTGGCGGGCGGAGGTATCCAGCACGGCATCACAGCAGAAGAAGCGCTTGCCCATGCGGTCCTCCATATGCATAGCGATCTCATCCATTTTTCTCCGCATGAGCGATGATCCGCTAACCGGCACGAAATCGGGCCGGTGCATGACGGCCGGCACATGGTGAGCGGCGATCGTTCTCCAATGGGTGAGCCCCGTGGAGCAGTGCTTGTATCCGCCAGAGTATCCACCGTAGGGGTTCCCCAACGTGTGCCCGATGAGTACGGATACGTCCGATTCGTACACATAGCGGTTCATCAGCACCTGATCGCCCGTAGCGGTGGTGCCCAGGTCTACGAGGTGGTCTGGATCCTCGCTATCGTGATTGATGATCTGGCCGCTGGCCCAGAACTCACTGAATAGAGGCTCGCCCAACAGGCTCGCAAGCTCATGGGGGGCGTTCTTTCGGTGCAGACCGTTGGAGCAGATCAGCAGGATGTCTTTGCGAGCGACGCCGGCGCGCTCGAGCTCCTCAATCGCGAGAGGAATGGCCACTTTGCGATGCGAGGTCGCCTGTTCGCCCCCCTTGACGCGATCCGGGAAGACGATGGTAACCTTGTCTCCGCGGTGAGCCATCCGCTGCAGGGGATCCATACCGATGGGGTTCCGCAGCGAACGGCGCGTGGCCGCAACGGGATCATCCAGAAAGGGCGGGTCCGGCACCGTCTCGCCCGGGACAAAGACGTCGGCGTCATCGGGAAGCTCCGCCTCCATCATCTCGAGGCCATACTCCAGCGATACCTTCATCGCCCTACTCCTTTGTCTCTCCAGCGCAGAGGACCGTGTGGACGGAGGAGTCCGCCTTCCGTATAGCTTGCGCGGAAGGAGCTGTCAAGCTCGCTTTGGCCTCTGAGCCTTCTCTGGCCGCGTTCGGCGCAGCGAGGCCTCGGACGCTTCCGTCCGGCGCCGAGGGCTTCCAGGCCCTGTCCCGTCCCTCTCTCGCCATAGCCTTCCCCACTTGGCCAACCGAGGAGTGCCGCGCCGGCACAGGCCGGTTTGCCTTCGCGCGGTTGCCGGCGCTTGCAGGACCTTGACGCGACGCGTCCAGTGTGGTATGTGTGGTAAGCGGTGTCCCTAAATGAGTGAGGAGGTCGTCGTGGCTACAGAGCGCGCCATTCAAGTTTCTGAGCTCTATCGAACCTACGGCGATCTCATCGCAGTAGGCGGCGTTTCGCTCGCGGCCGAGGCGGGCGAGGTGCTCGCTCTGCTCGGCCCCAACGGGGCAGGAAAGAGCACGTTGATTTCCGTGCTTTCTGGCCTGCTGGCGCCTACCGGAGGCGATGCGTCCATCATGGGGCACTCGGTCACACGCGACGCGGCCGCCGCCAGGGCCTGCCTCGGTGTGGTGCCGCAGGATATCGCCCTCTACCCGGATCTATCGGCTCGCGAGAACCTGGTGTTCTGGGGCAAAATGTACGGTCTGCGTGGCAGGCCGCTGCACGCCCGGGTCGATGAGGTGCTGGAGCTCATCGGTCTCACCGATAGGCAGCGCGATCGTGTGAGTCGGTATTCCGGCGGCATGAAGCGCCGAGTCAACATCGGGGTGGCCCTGCTGCACCATCCCCCCGTTGTCATCATGGACGAGCCCACCGTGGGCATCGATCCTCAGTCTCGCCGGCGCATCCTCGATAGTGTCCGCCAGCTGAATGCGGCTGGCATGACCGTGCTCTACACCACCCACTATATGGAAGAGGCCGCCGAACTGGCGGATCACATCGCCATCATGGACCGGGGTCTCGTGATCGCCTACGGCACGCACGACGAGCTGATCCGCATGTTGGGGTCTCAAACCCGCGTGGATCTTTCGCTGGACGCCCCACACGAGGATCTTCTGGATGCGTGGCGAGCCGTAGAGGGCGTCTCGCAGGTGGATCGGCTTGGCGCTAATGAGGACGCGCAACCTGGCGAGCAAGGGGTGGACGACGGGGCTTTCCCGGTGCAGACCGGCGCCAACACCGTGACCGCGTTAGTCGATGACTCTAACCGAGTGCTGCCTCGCCTCTTTGAGGCGGCGTCTGCGGCCGGCGCGCGTATCACTTCGGTGGATATCCGCGAGCCGAACCTCGAAGCGGTCTTCCTTTACCTGACGGGCCGCGCCCTGCGAGATTGAGGGAGCATGCCATGAAGATACTAGATCTGGCGGTAAAAGACCTCAAGCGCGCAACACGCAATCTGTTCCTCCTCGGAATGGCCGTAGCGGCCCCGCTGCTCATCTGCACTCTGATGTACTTTCCTCTGCGGCGCCAGCAGGTTGAGGCCGTCCCGGCCCCGGTGAACGTGGGCGTCGTAAACGAGGACGTTCCCCCTTCCGGTGCGGCTCCGGACGAGAGCCTGGGCGGCGCCGTAGAGGCCATGCTCGATGGTGACGAGGTTCGCTCCTGGATCTCGGTGACGCGTTTGGCCAGCCCAGAAGCGGCAGAGGCCGCCCTGGAGGCCAAGAGGATCGGTGTGGCTGTCCTGATCCCCGCGGGCTTTACGGCGGACTTTCTTGGCAGCCAGCCTAGCGAGCCGGTCACCATCCTGCGGGATCCAACGCTGATCGTTGGGCCGGAGGCCGTGCGCGATATGGTGCGCTCTCTCCTGGACGGCGTCATCAGCGGCCGCGTGGCCCATGAGACGCTGTCGGCCTATATCCCGAGTGCTCGCTTGTCCGAGGTGGTGGCCCGCTACGTAGGTTGGTACGCCGAGCTGCAGCGTGGGCTTGCGTACGGATCTCAGACTTCTGCGCTGGTGGTGGCGCAGCCCGGCGCCCCAGGCAATGGCAGTGTAGAGCCCGTCGGCACAATGATGTCTGTGATGATGGTCGGCCAGATCGCCTTCTTCGCAATCCACACTGGCGCATACTTTATGATTTCGCTGCTGCAAGAGGACGAGCAGGGGACGCTGGCGAGGCTCTTCACGACCCCCACATCACGAACGGTCATACTGGGAGGCAAGTTCATCGCCGTGACGCTTACGGTCCTGCTCCAGGGGCTGGTGCTTCTCGCCGCTGGCAGGCTGCTCTTTGGAGTGGACTGGGGGCAACCTCTTCCCGTCGCGATCGCTCTGGCTTCGCAGGTGATCGTGGCTAGCGGGCTCGGCGTGCTGCTGATCTCGCTGGTGCGAACGACCGCTCAGGCGGGCGTCGTTCTGGGTGGCGTCCTGACGGCCCTCGGCATGCTGGGTGGCCTTTTCACGGCCAACCTGACCATGCCCGCCGGCTTTCGGGCGCTGGCGCAGTTCATCCCCCAGGGACGGGTCATTGCCTTGTGGCGGGCGGTAATCTCCGGCGCAGCAACCGGCGAAGTGATCGGACAGGCGCTGGTAACGGCGGCGCTGGGGGCCGTGCTGTTTGCAGCGGGAGCAGTCATCTTTCGGCGGCGTTACTCCTGAGGGGGCATCATGCGGGTGATCGATATCTGCCTGAAAGATCTGGCCGAGATGCTGGGCGACCGGCGCATACTGCTCTTCCTCGTGGGCATGCCGCTGGTGTTTACGCTGTTCATGGGGTTTGCCTACCGTAGCGGGACTGAGGGAGAGGCCGAGGTGTCGCTCATCGAGCTGGGTTGGGTGGACGCAGGAACTGAAGGTGCCCTTTCTCACGCGCTCTACGAGATGGTCTCAGAGATGGAGGGGATACACCTGGTTGACCTCAGTCAGGATACCGCCACGGCCGCCAAAGCGGCTGCGTCCGGCTGGAGGCAAGTTGCCGATGAGAAGGTGCGCTCCGGCAGCCTGAACGGCGTTCTCCTTGTGGCCCCGGGCTACTCCGATCGGTCCGCTGATGCAAGCCCGCAGTCGCCCGTCCTGATCACCGATCAGAGCACCGCGGAAGGACGGGCGTTGGTGCAGGCGGTCCGTATCCCCATCGCGCGGGTGGCAAGCGCCGCGGAGATCGCGCGTCTGGTCGCCTCAGAATCTGGCGACACCGGATGGGATATCAGCGCGTTTGAGAGCGCTCTGGCTGCCTGGGGGCGGGCGGGCTCCCCGGGGCTAGTGCGGCTGGCCGCGCAAGAGGATACGGGCGAGGCCTGGTATGGAGATAACCCCTACAATATGGCTTCGCCCGGCATATTGGTTATGTTCGCGATCATGGCGCTTGTGACCTCTGCGAACGTGCTTCTGGCGGAACGCAAGGCCGGTACGCTGGCGCGCATGGCCACCACATCCCTGACGCGCTGGCAGATACTCCTCGGGCATGCGCTGGGCATGTTCGCCATCACGCTGATGCAGGTGCTGTTGCTGGTCGTCTTTGGGCAAGTCGTCCTGGGCGTGGACTATGCGAGGGAGCCACTGGCCACGCTCCTGATCTCCCTGGCGCTCAGCCTCTGGGTGGGCGGGCTCGGGCTGACGATCGGTATCCTGGCAAATGACGATTCGCAGGTCGTATTGTTTGCTCTGCTGGCGATGTTTATCCTATCCGCGCTGGGGGGGACCTGGTTCCCGCTGGATCTGGTCGGGGGGGCCTTTGCCGCGATTGGCCGCGCGTCGCCTTCAGGACAGGCGATGAGCGGGTACCAGGACATCCTGATCCGCGGGTCCGGGCTCTCCGCCGTCTGGCAGCCCGTCGGCATCATGGTGGCGTGGGCGCTGGGCTTTTCCGCCCTGGCGTGGTGGCTCTTTCGGCGGATAAGGGTCTAGGGCGCGATCTCAGCGACAAGGACGGCACCGTCGGCCTGTTCGATGCCACCCGCCAGCACGGGATGACGTTGGTCGCCCAGGTACAGGCCGAGGTAGACACGTGCGGGCAGGAGCGCTTCCGGGGGGATATCCAGACGTCGGATGTCCAGCACGCGATCCCCGGGAATCAAGGCTGAGAAGGGCAGAGCGCCGCTCACCGGCGCGCCGTCCGCCTGGGCTACCAGCGCTCCGCTGGCGTCCACGACATGAACAAAGACGGTGGCGTCTTGCGGATCGCGGGCTAACCACTCGAGCGCCAGTTGCCAGATGCCTTGGGCGACCGGCACGATCTCGGCCGCGCAGAGCAGTGGCCCGGGTTCGAAGGCCGCCATCTCACAGGGCTCTCCGGTGGCGGATAGGATCGCTCCCGATGCGACCAGTTCCCATCCCCCGGACACCCCCACCGGGCGCGACAGGTAGAGGGCATCGTGCTGGCGGGCGAACAGGCGCAGCTTCTCCGGCCCGAGCGTGTCGCCCTGCGCGAGCCAGATGGGCTCTGTCTCTACGGAAAGACTTGCCACTGTCGCGACTTCCGCCGAGCACGCTGCTCCATTGACGGCCAGGAACTCTGTCAGATTCGAGTAGTGTGGGATAAAGAGGACATCGTCCGTCGTCAGCGCAAAAGTACGGTCCTCGCGGAAGAGCCCGCGCGGGAGGTTGATCAGGCCCAGCTGAGACCCTCGGCCTTGGGCCGTGCAGGCGTCCATGATTCCATCGTAGAGCCCTGTTAAGGACAGATAGAGCTGCCGCTGTTGACGGAGGTAGCTCCCGCCCGCCAGAAGTAGCAGGACAGTCAGGACACCGTAGGTTGCTTTCCTTATGGCGGGCAGGCGGAGTAGGCCTGAGATCTGGTGCAGCAGCGCCGCCCAGAACATGACGGCTCCAGGCGCACAGAGGGTATACAGCCGGGGTGCGATATACAGATCTGCAAAGCGCAGCGAGAGAGCGGCCGGCATGGCGCCCAGCGCCCACCAAAGCAGTCCTGCGAGTAGCAGGCGGCGGTCGGACCGCTCCCTCGCGGTGGCGAGCGCGCCTCCCACGATGGCCAACGACAGCACAGCGTAGAGCGACAGGTCATGCCATCCCAGATGGATCGTGGCAAGGCGCACGGCACGGCCGAGGGGATACAGCAGCCCCTGGCAGAAGTACATGGCGTTGGCGTACCAATCTGATAGGCCCGCGAAGCTGGCAGACGCCGTTCCGGGAAGGGCGGACCGCGCGGCAAGCACGGCGACGTTGGTGCCGATCCCCAGCAAAGGGGTGAGAAGCCATCGCCAGGAGAATCCGTGCGTGAGGATCACGAAACCCAGCGCGAGCGTCCCGGCAACGGCGCCGCTCTCATGAGCCAGCGGCGCTGCGGCGATCGCGAGCAGCGCGGATACCATGCATAATCGAGGGTACCGGCTGCTCGACGCGGATAGGACCAGACGCGCCCCCGCCAGACACAACGTCAGGGCCAATGGGTGTACCATGGCCGTCACCCAAGGTATGGCCTGTGAGAGAAGAGGGTAAAAGGGCAGCATCACGCCGGCAGACAGCGCCACGGCGGGCTCTGCGCTGACTCTATTCACGAGGGAAGCCAGGAGCAGGGCACTGATCCAGAGCAGGATCAGGCTGGCAGCATGCAGCGCCACAGGGGCCAGGTTGGGAGGCAGCCTCCGCCCGAGGGCGTACACCAGGTAGGCGAGCGGACGGTAGTAGCCTCCGTCTTGGCCTAGCCAGAGTTCACCGATACCTCGGCCGCTCAACCAGGATATGATCGGCAGATCATCAAAGAACAAGGGCAGGCGCAGGCAATAGGCATAGCTGAGGGCCACGGCGGCCGCCGTGGCCAGCGCCGTGACAGCTGCGAAGCAGGCTCCGCCGGCCCTCCTGCTGTGAGCGGGTGAGAGCAGTCGCTCCCATATAGACCTGGCTTTGTTACCCGTTTGTGGCATGTTCCAGAGTATAGGCCACATGGCCTGCACACTCCACCCTGACCGGGACCGGGGCCCGCTTGAGCGCCTCCTTTGCAGTCCTTGCGTTCGGCTTTGTTTGTCCTGTAGAATGGGGAACAAGATGGATAGATGTGAAACCCCGATCCGTGTGGCGATCGGCTCCATGAACCCGGCGAAGATCGAAGCTGTGCGCCTGGCCGTCCTGGTGGCTTGGCCGGAAGCGGAACTGATCCCGCTCTCGGTCGGATCTGGCGTCAGAGAGATGCCGATGACGGATCGAGAGGGTCAAAGTGGTGCCCTGGCCCGCGCGCTGGCTGCGCGCCAAGCAGCCGACGCAGATCTGGGGCTCGGGCTTGAGGGAGCGGTGAACGAATCCCCGGAGGGCCTGATGCTGACCAACTGGGTGGTGGCTGTCTCAAGGGACGGCCGCAAGAGCCTGGCCTCGGGAGGGGGCTTTGTTTTGCCTGAGCTGATTGCCAGAGAGATCCGGGCGGGCGCCGAACTGGGGCCCATCATGGATCGTATCACGGGCAGGGCAGACAGCAAGCAACAGCAGGGCGCGGCAGGATACCTCACACGGGGGGTGGTGCCCAGGACGCTGTGCTTCCAGGTGGGAGTCGGGCTCGCGTTAGCGCCTTTTCTGAGGCCGGAGTTGTACGCGGCTCGGCCGTAGCGCAAGGAGGGCTGGCCATGCGGCATCTGGTGATCGGCGCGCCGAACTTTGTGGCGATGCGGTTGGTCCAAAGGCTGGCCGAGCGCCGAGAGGACGTGCGCGTCATTCTGCATCCAGGCCGCAATGCTCAGAGTCAGCCCGCCCAGCGATTGGCCGAGCTGTCCGATCAGGTGCGGGCCATCCCCCTCTCCGACAACGCCGGGCTTGTGGCCGCGGCAGAGGGCGTGGATGTGATCCACTATGCCGACTGGTCCTACCAGGACTGGGGCACAGAGCCTGTGGGCGATGGGCCGGCGTCGCAAGGCCTGCGCAACGTTCTGGCTGCGGCAACGCGTGCTCGCATCTCCCGGTTGGTATATGTCAGCACGACGGACCTGTACGGGTTTCCCGGAGAGACCGTAAGGGAGCCGCTCGTGCCCTCCCCGCCGGGTCTTCCCTATGTCGACGCTCGCGCCGAGGCCGAGCTCGCGGTCTGGGAGCATGGCCGTCGCGTTGGGCTGCCCCTTACTGTGGTGCGGCCCACAACCGTCTACGGGCCCGGTGCACCAGAGTTTTTGGTCGACGCGATCCGGCAGCTGCGCGATCGCCGGCTATACCTGGTGGATCGCGGCACGCACATTGCCGGGCTCACCTATGTGGGCAACCTGGTGGAGGCCATGATCCTGGCCGGGCAGGCGCCAGAGGCGGCAGGGCAGGCCTACAACATCAATGACGACAGCTCGGTCACCTGGGCGCAGTACTATGGCATGCTGGCATCCATGGCGGAGCTTCCGCCCCCCACAGTGAGCTACTCGCGGACTCGGGCGTTGATGATGGCGAGCCTGTGGGCAAAGCTTGGCGCCGCCAGAGGACGCAGCGAGCGCCCGCCTCTGACGCGGCTGATGATTGAGATGATGAGCGTGGACCAGCGCTACCCCATCGACAAGGCGCGGCGGGATTTCGGATACCGGCCAACGTACACTTTTCAGGAGGGACTGCGCGAAACGGTCGGCTGGCTCCGCGAGAGCGGCGTTCTGGCCGACGGCTGAGCGTCAGGCTCCAGAGGACTCCCCCCGGTACTTGAGATGTGTGCAGAGGAGAGCGTCCCACGCGGCGACTGTGCACCGCGATCGCCGGGCGTCACTATGCGCGCATCGGCGCACGGGCTGTGGATCGCACGGCCCGATCCGAGTCTTTGACCCTCTCTATCCCGCACCTATAATGGCCCCACGACGATAAGAGCTGGCGGGGAGGAGAGCGTGGGAAGGCCAGGCCGAACCGATCTTGCCATCGCGCTGGGGTTCCTGGCTCTGGCGATCCTCTTCTACCTGCCGGTTACGCTTGGCGGGCGCACGCTGCTCCCCGCGGATATCGCACTACGCTGGGAGCCCTGGGCGTCGGCGTTGCAGCGCGCAGGCGAGGTCCCCGACAACAGCCTCCTGGGCGATCTGTACGTCCAGAACCTTCCCTGGAAGACGCTGATCGTCGAATCGTTGAGAGAGCGAGAGATCCCCCTCTGGAACCCGTATATCCTCGCGGGAGTGCCCTTTCTGGCGGCCGGCCAACACTCGGCCCTCTACCCGCTCAGCGTGATCTACTACGTGCTCCCTTTGCCACTGGCGTATGGCTGGTTTGCCGCGGTGCACCTCTGGCTGGCGGGGCTGTTCACCTATGTCTTTATCCGCACACTGCGCGGACCTGCGGGCCAGCCCCTTTCGCGAACGGCCGGTGTGATCGCCGGAACGGCCTTTATGCTGGGCGGCTTTATCACCAGCCACGTCGTTTTCCCGATGATGGTAGGCGCGGCCGTCTGGCTGCCGTTGGTGCTGACGGCGATCGAGCGCGTGGCGCAGCGCTATCTGCACGAACCCGCAGGGGAGACGCGCGTGCCGTTCACTGCAAACATACCCGATCTGGCGCTGGGCACGCTCGCGGTGGGAATGGCCTTCCTGGCGGGGCACCCCGAGATGTACTACTACATTGGCCTCACGGCAGCAGCCTATGCCATATGGCGGCTGTCGGCCATCGCGCGTGGCGCAGGCCTTGGGCTCCGCGGCTGGCGGATGACACTCGCGCCCGCTGCGGCGGTGCTGCTTATGGCGCTGCTGGGGATCGGGCTCGGCGCCGCACAGTGGATTCCCCTGCTGGAGGTGCTGCAGTTCAACTGGCGGCAGGGGGGTGCGACCTTCCAGGACGTGCAGAACTGGGCCTGGCCTCTGCGCCGGGTACTGGCATTGGCCATCCCTGACTTTTACGGGAGTCCCGCCCACCATCACTTGTTCAACCTGTTCAGTGGCCGGATTGAGGCAGTGAGCACGAACGCCCTGGGGAGTGCGATCTCCACCACCGAGTGGGGCATCAAGAACTATGTGGAGGGCACGGGATACCTGGGAACCCTGCCGCTGCTTCTGGCTGCCATCGCCGTGCTGCGCCGCAAGAAGGGCACAGGCTTCTTTGTGTTCTGGGCCCTGCTCTCGTTGCTGTTCGTGTTCGGCACACCCGTGTACTACCTGGTTTACCGCATGCCAGGGTTCTCGCAAGTGCACACGCCTTTTCGCTGGATCTACCCCTGGTCGCTCTGCACGGCGATCCTGGCGGGGATGGGGGCGGATGCGGTTGCCGGTTGTTGGTTGCACGTCGGCAGGTTGGGCGATCGCAGCGGGCAGACGCGCAGCGTTCAGCAGGGTGGTGCCGGGTCGGATGCGGCGTCGGCGACGCTTGCGTCGCGGCTGGCCCGCACCCTGGATTGGCTCGCCGCTGCGGTCCCGTGGGGCGCGTTGTTCGGCGGTGTGGGCATCCTCGCCGCGCTGGGGCTGAGCCTAGCCTTCAGGGAGCGCTCCGCGGCGCTGGCTGGCGCGCTTATGGAGCGGCTCGCCCGTGCGCCGGAGGCATTCAGTGATGGGCGTATGTTCTACTCCTACCAGGCGCGGAACCTGCTCATCCTGGCGCTTGCGCTGGCGACGTCCGGGCTGCTGCTGGTGCTGCGGCGGCGGTTCTCCTCGCGGCGGCGTCTCTGGTCCGCAGGGCTGGTTGCCGTATTGGTCGTTGAGCTCTTTGTGATCGGCTTTGGCTTTTATCCCCGGGCGGATGCCGCACTGGTGGCTGCCAACGCGCCCGCCCTGGAGTGGCTCGCTACCCAACCGCAACCCTTCCGTATCGCCGCCTATGGTGATGACGGCATCCTGCCGCCGAACACGGGCATGCTCTACGGCCTGGAGGACGTCCGCGGATATGACTCGATCATCCCGCGGCAGTATGTCCAGTACATGGAGCAAGCCTACCCGCAGTGGGGTCTGGCCTACAACCGGATCAACGCTATCCCCGCCCAGACGCCCGAGGCGCTGGATTCGCCGCTGCTGGATATGCTCAACGTGCGGTTCGTTCTCACGCGCGAACCCATCGATAGGCCTGGCTACGCGCTGGCGTACGGGGATCCGGGCGTTCCTGGACAGACCCTGATCTACGAGAACCTGGAAGCCCTGCCGCGGGCCTATACCGTGCCGCAGGCACGGGTGATCGCGGATGAGGCCGAGCGACTGGCAGCGCTCGCAACGCTGGATCCGAGGCGCGAGGTCATCATTGAGAGCCCGCTGGAGAGCCCACTGCCGGCCGGGATCAGTGACGGGTACCCCCTGGCGGCCGAGTCCATCGTCCACGGCGCGAACGAGGTTTACGTCACCGTGGATCTGCCCGCACCAGGGATGCTGGTGCTCGCGGACAGCTACTCTGACGGGTGGGTGGCCTACATCCGCCCGGCCGACGATTCGTCGCATAAGGCCGATCCCGACGATGGCGAGCAGGCCCTGACGCTCTACCGGGCCAACGGCAACTTCCGAGCGGTGGCTGTCCCGGCCGGCCGGCACGTCGTGCGGATAAAGTACTCGCCGGACTCGGTCAAGTTCGGGCTATACCTCTCCTTCATGTCGGCGGTGGTGGTGGGCCTGGCGCTGGGGTATCGCTGGTGGCAGGGCAGGGCCCGTGCCGACGTGGCCGAATCAACTGCCAGGCGGGTCACGCGCAACACCGTGGCTCCCATCGCGCTGAACCTGATCAACAAGGTCATCGACATGGTGTTCGCCATGTTGATGTTGCGCATTCTCGGGCCCGTACAGTCAGGCCAGTACTATCTCGCCATCGTCATCATTGGCTGGTTCGATATCTGGATCAACTTTGGGCTCAACACACTGGCGACGCGCGAAGTGTCGCGCGATCGTGGCCAGGCCAACCGCTACCTGAGCAACACGGCCATCCTGCGCGGCGTGCTCTGGCTGGGCTCCTTCCCCCTGCTGGCGCTGTTCCTCGGCTTCCGGCAGGCCACGCAGCCGATGGAGGGCGCCACGATGCTGGCCATCGGGCTGTTCCTGACGGGCCTGCTGCCCAGCAACCTCTCCGCCAGCCTGACGGCCATTTTCAACGCCTGGGAGCGCATGGAGGTGCCCGCCGCGGTCACCACCTTCACCACGCTGCTCAAGGTGTTCCTCGGGACGGTGGCGCTGCTGGCTCACACGGGCTTTGTGGGGCTGGCGGCGGTTTCCATCCTCGTCAACCTCATCACCCTGGTCGTGCTCTATCTGCTGCACCGCCGGCAGTTGTTCGCGCCGCGCTACGAGTGCGACTGGCGCTTTCAGCGCGAGATGCTGGGGGTCTCCTGGCCGCTGATGGTCAACCTGCTGCTGGCCACCCTCTTCTTCAAGGTTGCCGTGATCCTGCTCGAGTGGCTGCTGCCCGATCCGCGGGTGCTGGGGTGGTACTCGACCGCGTACAAATACATCGACGCCGTGGGCGTCGTGCCGGCGTTCTTCACCATGGCGATCTTCCCGCTCATGTCGCGCTACGCCGCCACGGCACAGGACCAGCTTCTCAAGGCCTACACTCTGGCCGTGAAACTGCTGGTGATGTTTGCCATCCCCATGGGGGTGCTGATCTCGGCGCTTTCCACCGAGCTGGTAGCGGTGCTGGGCGGCTCGCAGTATCTGCCGCAGGCGGCTGACATCCTGAGGGTGATGATCTGGTACATGCCGATCGGGTTCATCAACTCGGTCACCCAGTATGTGCTCATCGCCCTGGGCCAGCAGCGCTACCTGACGCGAGCCTTTGCCGTCGGCCTGGCATTCAACGTGATCGCCAATGTGGTGCTGATCACACAGGTGGGGTTCATGGCCTCCGCCTGGGTGGCCATCGCCTCCGAGCTGGCGCTGCTGATCCCCTTCTACGTCGGGGTTCGGCGGAACCTGGCGCCGATCCCCTGGCTGCGGCTGCTCTGGCGGCCCGTCGCCAGCGCCGTGCCCATGGTCCTCCTGTTCTGGCTGCTGCCCGGCCGCGCCAGCCTGCTGGCGATCCCCCTGGGCGGCGTGCTGTACCTCGTGCTGCTCTACCTCCTGGGCGCGCTGAACCCCGAGGAGCGGGCCATCGCGGCGAGGGCGTTGCCG
>JAAYAW010000046.1 GCA_012719135.1 Chloroflexota bacterium | reverse complement strand
TCTGGCCGCGAGGCCGAACTGCATCTTTACGCCCGTGGCGGCCACGGGTTCGGCATGAACCAGACCGGACTGCCCGCCCAGGGCTGGATCGACCGGTTCTACGAGTGGCTGCAGATAGCGGTCGCCGAGTAAGCAACCACACCATCGTGCAGGGGCGGCGGGACGTCCATCGTTGGGCGTCCCGTTCTCTGTCTGTGGCAGGCGCAGCGGTATACAGCCCGTGAGTTAGCCGTAGCAGGCAGATAGCGTAGGGCCATGGGCCAAGTACCATGATGGCGTTCGGCACTCGACGTCGTGCGCGCAAGTCTGCGCCAAGCCGACCGTGATGGCCACCACATCGTACGGCAGCCGCGGCGCTCTGCCGGGGCGGCGTCAGCCTCGGCCGAGGGCAGAACGGCCTGAGACGGGATGGCGCGGCAGGAGCACCGCTACTGCGGCGGCAACAGAGGACAGAGCGAGGAGGGCAGCGGACCGGGCCGCGCAACAGGGCCGCACACGGATCATTCAGCCGTCGGGAGCGATGAAGGCCGGGTGAGCTATAAGATCGTGTCACGTACGGCCGATGGGCGCTGGAGCATCAGGGGGGCAACGCACCGGGATGGTCGGACTGCTGAGCCTGGTGCCCTACAACTCTTGCCTCTGCAGCGCCAGGCAGGCCCCGGCCAGCGCGACGCCGATGAAGGTGAGGGCTACAAGCGCGGCCTGCCAAACGTCCGGCCTGGAGCCAAGTCCGAGCTCCGCGGCTTGGGTCACCAGCGCGGGGGGGAGCCAGCCTCGCAGGCCGGGGAGCGAGCCCACCAGGCTCAGGGTCAGCCAAAAGCCGAGCGAGAGGGCGCCGGCGGCGACGGTGCTGCGAGCCAGGGTGCTGGCCAGCACAGTCAGGGCCAGGATGACGGAAAGATACAGGGCGCCCGCGAGGTTGAGCAGCAGGAAGTCAACGAAAGCTGGCCCGCCAAAGAGGATGATCGAGTAATAGAGCGCGCCCAGTCCGCCGAGCGCCAACGCGATCAGCAACATGCCCAACAGCGCTAGGTATTTGCTGAGCACGATCTGCCAGCGGATGACCGGGCGGGCCAGCACCATCGCCAGGGTGCCGCGCTCGCGCTCGGCGACGATGCACGCCATGGCCACCAGAATGATCGCCAGCGGGTAGTTCTCGGAAAAGTTAGCGAGGTACTGGACGATCGCTTCGTGTATCGAAGGCTCCGGCAGCTGGATCACGATGCCCTGCATGGATTCGCTCATCATGGCAAAGATATCGCCCATGTAGCGGGCCGTAAGCGGCGAGAGGATCCCAAAGAACAGTAACACCACGCAGAGGACCAACAGGCGGCGCGAGCGGACCAGCTCAAGCCACTCTTTGGCGAGCAGTGCTCTCACAGAGTCTCCTCCTCGCTCTGTTCCACCAACCGTGCAAAGATGTCCTCCAGCGTAGGACGGACCTGTTCGTACCGAAGCAGCTGCTCGCCGAGTGGAGCCAATAGCACGGGGAGCGCACGGCGGGCGGAATCCGTGTCGGTTGCCATCACGCGGAGGGTGTTGTCCACGGGCTCTACACTGGCGGCCCAGGGCTGAGCGGCCAAGGTCTTGAGGAGATCGGCCGCGGGGCCAGGGGCGGGCGCCAGTTCGATCTCAAAGGCGGGGGCCGCAAAGCGAGCCCGCAGGGTCTCCTGGTCCGCCTCGGCCAGCAACCGCCCTCGGGATATCACCGCCACCCGGTCGCAAATTCGGTCGACGTCGGCAAGAATGTGCGTGGAGAGGAACACCGTCGTGTCGCCGGAGAGCCGTTCGATGAGGGCGAGCACGTCACGGCGGCCCAGTGGATCCAGCGCTGACGTGGGTTCGTCCAAGAGGAGGACAGGGGGACGGCCAACCAGCGCGCTGGCGATCCCAAGGCGCTGGCGCATCCCTCGAGAGTAACCTCCGACACGGCGCGCGCCCGCCTCTGCGAGGTCCACCAGTTGGAGAAGCTCATCGGCGCGGCCATGTGCTCCAGCGCCCAAACCCAGCAGGCGCCCGGCGTAGATCAGATACTCGCGCCCTGTCATCCACCCGTAAAAGGCGGGCTCCTCCGGCAGGTAGCCCACGGCGCGCCGTGCGGCGATGTCGTCGGGCGAGACGCGCTGCCCCGCCACATAGGCTTTGCCCGCGGTGGGGCGGATCAGCCCCGCGAGGATCTTGATCGTGGTGGTCTTGCCGGCGCCGTTGGGCCCCAGAAAGCCAAAGACGCTGTGCTCTGGCACCTCCAGGCACAGGCTGTCCAGCGCCAGATGGTGGTCGAACCGCCGAGTCAGTTCTTGGCAGCTGATGGCGGAAGCGCTCACGTCAGTCCTCGCGGCCGAACAGATAGTACGCCAGGGGGCCCAGGAGATTGACCAGCACGATGATCGCCGCCCATACGATCTTGTTGCCTCCGCGCACGCGCTCACGGTGATAGAGATCCCACAGCGCGGCCACCAAGAGCCCGAGCTGCAGCAGCACGAGCGGGGCCAGGAGGGGCAACAGGCGAACCACGTCAAAGCGCTCCATCGGTGCTCCTTCGGGGGCTCTGTGGCCAAGGCCCCGCAGCTGTTCAGTCTAGACCGATTGCTTCAGGGTGTCATGCTTTCTGGCGCGTCTCTGTTCTGGTGGAGGCCTCGTTCTTGGGAGTGCGTAGACCCGCGGCGGTGTGCTGCGCTGGATCGGGCGAGGGCGGGATGCGGCTGTTAGCTGAGCAGGCGTATCGCCAGGCGCCTTCGTTCCGCATCCGCGAGGCCGATCGCCTCCATGTAGCCGGCCGCGCCGCCGTACCGAGTCCTCCAATGGTCCAGAAGCGCGCGCATCGTCTCGGGCTCACTGAGCGGCTCAAAGGGAGGTTCCTGGCCGTTCGCCAGTGCCTCCTGTGTCTCTTGCAGCCAACCTGGCCTCAGCAGCCGTCCTGACTCGGCATAGTCCGCGATGATGACCTCATCCGGCACGCCCACCAACGCCAGCAGCAGCGCTGTAATGATCCCGGTCCGATCCTTGCCAGCCTGGCAATGATACAGGACACCCCCCGCAGGTGCACTGTCGATCGCCCTCAAGACAGCCGCAATGGGTGCCTGGTAGTTCTCCACAAAGAGGATGTACTCGTCGCCGCGGGTGGCTGCCTGCTCCAGCAGCCTCATCATCTCGCCATCCAGTGGTAGCATCGAGATGTGCAGCCTGCCAAGGCCGGCCTCCAGGGCATCGAGTGGGATATCGTAGGGATGAGCGGCAATCTCGGAGGCAGAGCGCAAATCCAAGATCGTCCGGATGCCGTGTGCCAGCAGATTCCTCCAACCTCCTTCGGCCAGGTGAGTCAGGACGTCCGAACGAACGATCCGGCCTGGTCTTATCGCTTCGGGTCCATGGCCATTTTGGGCTGCGAGGCCGCCCAGATCGCGTACGTTGGTGCAACCCGGCCATGCGAGCCGGCGCTCGTCCAGTAAGGCGGCGCTATGCATGTCTGCGTATCCTTTCCATCGCCCGTGCCGTTACGAGTCCGGGCTTGAGGGCGCTACACGCGGCAAGCACGTCTTGGCGCGGTCTTGTCCACGTGCTAGACTGCTCTTGCGGACGGTGCCGCACGCCTGCCGCGTTCCATCCAGCTACGCACGGTGCGTGCGGCCAGTGGCCACAGGCAGAGTGCCAGAGACGCGCCCGCGAGATCCGTCAACGCGTCCCACAGAGAGGCCGTCCTGCCCGGCACAAAGCTCTGGTGCCACTCATCTATCGATCCATAGAGCACGGCAAACGCCGCGGAACTGACGCGCGGGTGAAGCACCAGCCATCGAGGCAGGATCTCCGCTCTCGTACTGAGCGTTCGCCAGACCAGCAGGCCCACGATGCCGTATATGGCGGCATGGCTGCCATAGTTGAACACGTCACGCGTCAGGCTGCCTCGCTCGCCTGGGCCCGGGAGGGAGGGCTGGTCAGACAGGATCCAGATGAGCGCGAGGCACGCTGCCAACGGGAGTTCGTGCGTCATCCAGGTGGGGAAGGCCCGTCGCTTGCGTCCACCCGAGTGCCGGTTTGTCCGGGCACTCAACGGCCGCCTCGCTTGTTCCAGAATCCGTCAAAGGTATTCATTAGAACCAGACCGATCGCAAGCGCCAGGACAAAATCCCATCGGCCGGTGAGTGCCAACACCATGGCCGCAAACAGAACGATGATGTCCAGCCAGAATATGAGCCGTGTGCCGTCACGATTCATGATGCTCCCCCAAAAGACCGCCGACGGGCGCAGTATAGCATGGAGTGTTGCTGGATTTCAACGGGGTCCGAAGGCAGCTTGCGCCGGGCCAGAGTAGGGGGACGAACGATGGAGAGGCTTCTAGTTGATCATGCCCGGCTCGTCGCCACGATGGATGCCGAGAGGCGTGAGATCGCGGACGGAGCCATCTGGATCGAGGGAGGGCTCATACGGTGGGTCGGTCCGGCGGATGAACTGGATCCCAGCGTCAGGGAGCTGGCTGGCCGCGAGCAGGGGTTTCACCGCCTCGATGCGTCGCGGCTGGTCATCATGCCTGGCATGGTCAACACCCACCATCACCTCTTCCAGTCTCTCACCCGCGCGCTTCCAGGGGCGCAGGATCGACCGCTCTTCGATTGGCTGGTGAACCACTATCCGCGCTGGAGCCGGCTCACCCCCGAGATGGTGTACGTCAGTGCCCAGGTGGCCCTGTGCGAGCTCGTGCTCACCGGAGCTACCACGGTCAGCGATCACCTGTATCTCTACGCCAACGGTGCGCGGATTGACGACGAGATCCGCGCGGCTCAGGAACTTGGCGTGCGCTTTCACCCGTGCCGGGGCAGCATGTCGATCGGCGAATCCAAGGGCGGCTTACCCCCAGACGCTACGGTTGAGGATGAGGACGCCCTCCTGCTGGATACGCGTGAGGCGATCGAGCGCTGGCATGATTCCACGCCGGGAGCCATGTGCCGGATCGCGGTCGCGCCGTGCGCCCCCTTTAATGTATCGGAGGACCTGATGCGCAGGTCCGCAGAGTTGGCGCGCGCCTACGGCGTACTTCTCCACACGCATGTGGCCGAGACCCGAGATGAGGAAGAGTATACTCTGGAGCGAGTGGGCATGCGGCCCGCTGCCTATATGGCTTCGCTTGGCTGGGTGGGGCCGGATGTCTGGTGGGCTCACGCCGTGCACCTCAACTCGGATGAGATCGCGCTGCTAGCGGAGACGAACACCGGCGTGGCACACTGTCCCTCCAGCAACATGCGCCTGGGCTCAGGGATCGCCCCTGTGCGCGCGATGCTGGATGCGGGCGTCCGCGTGAGCCTGGCGGTAGATGGGAGCGCGAGTAACGACTCAAGCAATATGCTGGCGGAGGCCCGCCAGGCGATGCTGCTGCAGCGCGTTCTCTCGGGAGCCGAGGCGCTCTCGGCGCGTCAGGCGTTGGAGATGGCCACCCTGGGCGGCGCGGCGGTGCTGTGTCGCGACGATCTGGGCGCCCTCGCGCCGGGGATGTGTGCCGATCTGATAGGGTATGATGTGGAGCAACTGCCGCTGGCCGGAGCTCAGGCTGATCCGCTGGGAGCGCTGCTGTTCTGCATACCCGGACACGTCGATCTCAGTGTCATCAACGGGCGCGTCATCGTGGAGGGCGGGCAACTGCTCACGGCCGATGTGCCTGCTCTGGTTGCCCGGCACAACGCCCAAAGCCGCCTCCTGTGGAGCGGATAGCGGACTGAGTGTCCAGCGGTGGGCATGCTGCGCGCCCACTCCGGTTATCTCTTTGCCTCAAGGTTAGGCGACTAAGTATTATGGCGGATGTAAGGCGTGCGGCAGGGTTGACGAATGCCTTAGCGGGTGCTAGAATTCACGACATCAGTCAACAAAAGGAAAGAAGACGAAAGCTACTATGTCTCGAAGGCTATACCGTCAAGAACGGCTTGATCTGATACTGGACAAACTGCAGCAGACCGGGTACGTTTCGGTCTCAGAGTTGAGCGATGATCTGGGTGTTTCCGCTGTGACCATCCGCACGGATCTGGATAGTCTCGAGGCGGATGGTCAGCTACAACGCACCCATGGCGGGGCCGTACCGCTGCATTCCAGTGATGAGATCCTGTCGTTCTCGGCCCGGCAACGAACGCAGGCGCAGATCAAGGATCGGATCGGTGCCGCTGCCGCCGCCCTGGTGAGGGACGGCGAGTCCGTCGTTCTGGATGCGAGCACCACGGCGTGGCATATGGCGAGGCACCTGCTGAATCATCGTGATCTCGCCGTAGTGACCACGGGGCTGCACGTGGCTGTTGAGTTGTTGCGTGCCCCGGGAATCAACGTGATGATACCTGGGGGTAGGATATGGCGCGAGTCCGGCTCTGTCATTGGGCCGTCTTCTCGGCCGGCATCTAACGATATCAACCTGCAGAAGGTGTTTTTCAGTGGGCGCGGCTTTACGATGGAGACTGGTCTGTCGGACCCCAATCGTGACGAGGTCGAGCTCAAACGCGAGTACGTTCGGGCTGGGCGCGAGATCACAGTGATGGTGGATTCCAGCAAGTTCGGAACGGTCGCCTTCTCTACCATCGTGTCAGTGGATCAGATCCATCGGTTGATCACGGATCAGGACGCTCCAGTTGAGATACTCGAGGCACTGAGGGAGCGGGGGGTAGAGGTGATCGTGGTCTAGCTCCAGCGGGCCTCGCAGCACCCACGGCACGATATTTCAAGGAGGCAATATGGGCCAGTGGCGGGAGGCTTACAGCGTTCTTGCCGATCACCTCAGCGCGCGTGGCATCGATGTGCCGGGCGTGCTGGCGGCTCTACGGGCGCAGCACATCGAGACCCCTTCCTGGGGCTATGCCGATTCTGGCACGCGGTTCAAGGTGTTCAACCAGCCCGGCGCCGCTCGGACGGCCAGGGAGAAGCTTGCGGACGCCGCCCAGGTCCACAGGTACACCGGAGTGGCCCCCTCGGTAGCGCTGCACATCCCCTGGGATCGCGTAGACGACTATGGCGTGCTCAAGGAGCATGCTGCCTCGCTGGGCCTTGAGCTGGGCGCGATTAACCCCAATCTCTTCCAGGATGACGCGTACCGGCTTGGGTCCCTGACCAACCCGGATCCGGCCATTCGCCGTCTTGCCATCGATCACTGTCTGGAGTGCATCGAGATCGCCCGGACGGTGGGCTCCCGAGACATCAGCCTCTGGCTGGCCGATGGTACATCATCCCCCGGGCAGGATAGCATTCGTGGTCGCAAGCATCGCCTGATCGACGCTCTGAGCGAGATCTACGCCGCGATGCCGGACCCCATGCGCCTGCTCATCGAGTACAAGTTCTTTGAGCCCGCCTTTTACATGACCGATCTCGGCGATTGGGGCATGTCTTACCTCATGGCGTCGCGGCTGGGTGAGCGCGCCAAGGTCCTGGTTGATCTGGGACACCACCCCCTGGGGACCAATATCGAGCAGATTGTCGCGCTGCTGCTGGACGAAGGGCGTCTCGGAGGTTTCCACTTTAACAATAAAAAGTACGCTGATGACGATCTCACTGTGGGCTCCATCAATCCCTATGAGTTGTTCCTGATCTTTTGCGAGCTGATCGACGCAGAGTGCGATCCATCGGTTGACGTGGATGTGGCCTATATGCTCGATGAGTCCGTCAACCTCAAGCCCAAGATCCCCGCGCTGATCCAATCCGTCATCAATGTGCAGGTGGCCTACGCGCAAGCCCTGCTGGTCGATCGGACATCGCTGAGAGAGGCGCAGGAGAGCGGCTGCATCATCAAGGCAGAGGAGATCCTGCTGGATGCCTACCGCACCGATGTTCGCCCGCTGCTCGCCGCGATGAGGGAGGAGATCGGGCTTGATCCCGATCCGCTGCAGGCCTACCTGCGCAGTGGCTACCAGGACAAGATCGTTGCGGAACGCGGCGTGGCGGATGGCGGCGCCGGTTTTCAGGGGGCATGAGAATGGACGAGCAAGCCCTGGCCACTCTGGACTCGCTGGTGGCCATGTCGCTGGAGTTGGGGCGGTCCGAGCGTGACCTGGTGATCCTGGGAGAGGGCAATACGTCCGCTGATGTGGGAGATGGCACCTTCTGGGTCAAGGCGAGCGGGACCCAACTCGCTCAGGCGACACCCTCGTCCTTTGTACGGTTGCGGCTGGATCCCGTCTGCGCCATTGCCGAGCGCACATCCTGCACCGATCGCGATCTCAAGGTCCTCCTCGACGAGGCCCGTGTGGATTCGGGCGATCCTCGCAGGCCCTCGGTGGAGACGGTGCTGCATGCCCTGGCGCTCAGGGAGATGGGCGTTCGCTTTATCGCGCACACGCACCCGGTTGCCGTCAACGCCGTGATGTGCTCGCAGGCCGTGGAGCTGGCGATTTCCGGGAGGTTGTTCCCTGACGAGATCGTCGTCTGTGGGCCGGCCCCCGCCTATGTGCCGTACACCGATCCGGGCTTTGAGCTGGCCGTGGCCGTTCGAGAGGCGATGCACATCTACGCGGAGGAATGGGGCATGCCGCCCAAGGTGATCCTGATGCAGAATCACGGGCTCATCGCTCTGGGAGCCTCGCCGCAGGAAGTGGACAACATCACCTCCATGTACGTCAAGACCTGTCGCGTGCTGTTGGGCACCGCCGCACTGGGGGGCGCGCATTACCTCACCCCGGCCAACGTCGATCGGATCCACACAAGGCCCGATGAACTTTATCGCCGGAGGGCATTGGCAGGGCAGTAACAGGAGAGAAGCATCGTGACTCGCTCAAGCAAGATCGACGCATACCGCCGCGCCACGTCTCCCCTTCCGGAACGGCACTGGATCTGGCCGCTTTATGGCCAGGGACTGGAGAGTCTGGGGCGTGACGGGCAGCCGATCGCGGTGCCGCTCCCCATCCCCGGCCCGGACGAGCTGCTGGTGAGACACGATGCGGTGGGCCTCTGCTTTTCGGACACAAAGGTCATCTCCGCCGGAGAATCGCATCCACGGCTGAACGGGCGCAACATGCGGGAGAATCCCGTGGTGCTGGGCCATGAGGTGGCGCTCACCGTGGTCGCCGTCGGCGAGTGCCTGCTGGATCGGTTCTCTTGTGGCGAGCGGTACATCATCCAGGCCGATATCTACTATCAAGGCATCGGGCTGGCCTACGGCTATGCGCTGCAGGGCGGCCTTTCCCAGTACAACGTCGTGGGCAAGGAGATCCTGAACGGGGACGAAGGCTGCTATCTCCTCCCCATGTCCGAGGAGACGGGCTATGCCCAGGGAGCGCTGACGGAGCCCTGGGCGTGCGTGGTGGCCTCCTACGGCATCGCGTATCGCACCCGCTGGAAGGGCGGCGGTCGGGTGCTCGTGGCGGCCGGCCCCGCAACGGATCCGGCCACTTCCCTGGGGGATCCCTTCGATCCCGAGGACCTTCCATCGGAGATCGTGGCGCTCGGCCTTCCGGAACGTCTGAAGGTCGAACTGCTCTCTGCCGCAGGCGAGCGGGGCGTCACCTGTGTCTCCGCGGACACGCTCGAGGGCCTGCCTGGGGGGGCCTGGGATGATATCGTATTGCTGGGGCCCGATGCGGCCCTCTACGAGCGGCTCGAGCCTCTGGCCGCTCGGGGAGCAATACTGGCTCTCATTGGGGCGGAGGGACTGGATGCGCCGGCCCAGGTGGATATCGGCCGGCTGCACTATGACCACATCGGACTCTTGGGCACGGCCTCAACGAGGATCGAGGCAGCCTATGCGCCGATCCGTGGGGACTTGCTGCCCGGCGGGCGCCTGGCCCTCGTGGGTGCCGCCGGCCCCATGGGGCAGATGCACTTTCAGCGCGCGCTTCAAGCGGACACCCCGCCGCGGCTGATCGTCGCAACATCGCGGGTGATGGATCGCCTCGCTCTCTTGCCGGCCAAGTTTGCAGAGCTCATCGCATCTCATAGCAACGAAACTCAGGTGCTCACGATGGCCTCCCAGGGGCGGCAGCCGAAAGCCTTCAACCGCCAGATGTGGGATGCGACGGAAGGGGAAGGGTATGACGATGTCATCATCCTGGCTCCGAGCGCGCTGGTCGTCTCCGATGCTCTGGCGATGATGGCCTCGGGCGGTGTCGTGAACGTGTTCGCGGGATTGCCTCGCGGCACGCGTGGTCCCCTGGATCTCTGTGCTGTCGTGGAGCGTGGCGTGCGCCTTGTGGGCTCCAGCGGTTCGTTGATCGGCGATCTTCGCCACATGCTGGACGTCACCGAGACGGGTGCGCTCGATCCGAACCTGTCAGTGGTGGCGATAGCGGGGCTCTGCGCCGCTCGCGAGGGGCTGGAGGGAGTCATGAACAGCCGCTATCCTGGCAAAGTGGTGATCTACCCTCAGGTTCTGGACTTTCCACTCACCATGCTGTCGGATCTGGAGGACCGGCTGCCTCGGGTGCACGCTCTGCTGGGGCCTAACGCCAGCTGGACCGTCGCGGCCGAGCGCGCGTTCCTCGAAGAGTTGCTGCCGTGAGCGGCGTGGGACGGCTGGCCGGCAAGGCCGCCCTCGTGACGGGGGCCGCGCAAGGCCTCGGACGCGCTCTCGTCGAGCGCCTGGCTCGAGAAGGTGCCCGTGTGGCCGTTGCGGACATCGCCGATTCTGCAGCCCGCGCGACTGCGGCGGAGGTGGCGGCGGAGACGGGAGTGGATGTGTTCGCCGTACACGCCGACGTCACCGATCCCGTGGGCACCGAAGCCGCTCTGGAGGAGGCCGCAGCGCGTTTGGGCCGTCTGGACGTTGTCGTATCCAACGCCGGCATCCTTTTCTCAGGGGCGGTGGATGATATCGACCCGGCCCGGTGGGCAGCGGTCATCGCCGTGAATCTGACGGGATACTTTCACGTCGCTCGTGCAGCCGCGCGCATCATGAAGCGCCAGGGCGGCGGCGTGATCATTCAGATCAACAGCAAGTCCGGCAAGAAGGGGAGCTACAAGAACTCGGCCTATGCCGCAAGCAAATTCGGAGGCATTGGCCTGACGCAGTCGCTGGCGCTGGAGTTGGCGGAGGACCATATCCGGGTGAATGCCATCTGCCCCGGCAATCTGCTGGATTCTCCCCTCTGGGTGAACAGCCTGTACGCGCAGTATGCGGAGCGATGGGGCATCACTCCGGAGCAAGTACGGGCGCGCTATGTAGAGCAGGTACCCATGAAGCGCGGCTGCACGTATGAGGATGTCGCCAACGTGCTTGTGTTTCTCGCTTCGGACGAGTCCTCGTACATGACGGGGCAGGCCGTGAATGTGACCGGGGGACAGGAGATGAGCTGATGGACAATGGAGTCATATTCGGCGCAGGCGCGATCGGTCGTGGTTTTATGGGGCAACTGTTCACCGCATCGGGCTATGCCGTTACCTTTGTCGATATCGATGCTTCTCTCATCGCGACGATTAACCAGCGCGGAGCCTATACGCTCACGCTGGTCGATGCTTCGGGCAGCCGCGATGCACAGGTAAGCCCGGTGAAGGGGTTGTTGAGCACGGACTCGGACGCGGTGACGGCCGAACTGGCAACGGCCACCCTCGGGGCGACCGCCGTCGGCACGCGTGCGTTGGCAGAGATCGCGCCTCTGATCGCACGGGGGGTTCGGCGCAGGATGGATGCCGGTGTTCAGGTGCCCCTGAACATCCTGGTGTGCGAGAACATCCCACAGGCCGCGGGCACACTGAGGGCCTTGGTGGAATCCCACCTGACGGCCGAAGCACAGGTCTACGCGCGCCAGCACCTTGGGCTGGCCGACGTCGTCATCGGGCGGATGGTGCCGGAGCCCACCCGCGAGATGCGCGCACGCGATCTGAGCGCCATCGTCGCAGAGCCCTATGCCGAGTTGCCGGTGGATCGGGCGGGGCTCATCGGTGAGCCGCCCCGGATCATGGGGATGCATGCCGTGCAGCCCTTTTCGCCCTGGATCGCCCGAAAGCTGTTCCTTCATAACGCCGTGCACGCGCTGATGGGTTACCTGGGCTACCGCCGCGGGCTCCAGTATGGGTACGAGGCTTTGGAGGACCCCATCGTCCGGCCCGTGCTCGCCGCAGCGATGGGCGAGGCGGAGGCCGGGCTGGCCGCGGTACACGGCTTTGACGTCGGCGATCTCATGGGGCACGTGGCCAGGCTCTGGCCCCGCTTGGCCAACCGGGCATTGGCTGATCCAGTGCGCCGGCTGGCGCGTGATCCACTCCGCAAGCTGGCTTCCGATGACCGTCTGGTAGGCCCAGCCCGGTGCGCCGAGAAGGCAGGGGTGTCGCCGGACGGCCTGGCGTGGGGGATCGCCGGGGCTCTGAGCTACGATGCGGCGGGGGATTCGGCGGCCATGGAGATTCAGCGCCGGATAGCGGAGGAAGGCGTGGAGGCCGTACTCCAGTCGGTGTCCGGCATCGCGCCCAAAGAGCCACTGGGCGGTCTCGTCCTGGAGAGGTACGCGCTCCTGCGCGAGGGCGAGTGGCTCGCCTGATCTCTGCCCCGGCCGCGCTGGCGGCGCTTGCGCCCAAAGGGATTCTGTAGCCCGTGGAGGCTTACCAGCGCATCTGGCAGGAGCGGCCTGGCCGCGTACGACTTGGAGGCTGACAACAGTGATCGTGACCGTCACGCTCAACCCCAGCTTGGATCGCACGCTGCATTTCGGGTTCGTTGGCTGGGGGATGGTGAACCGGGCGACAAGCTCCGCGCTCGACTACAGCGGTAAGGGTGTGAATGTGTCGGTAGCGCTCAGAAATCTGGGGCAGCCCTCTATCATCATGGGCCTGGCCGCTGGTTCTGGCGGCAGACTGCTGGTCGAGGGGCTGCGGGCTCGGGACTTCCGCTGCGAGTTCGTCGAGACAATGGGAGAGACGCGGTCGAATATCACGGTGATCGAGGACGGCACAGGCCGCTCCATGAAGTTGAACGAGCCGGGAGCCCCCGTAACGCCGGCCGTGCTTTCTGAACTGCAGGATCGATTGGCTGCGCTGCTCTCGCCCGGGGATATTGTGGCGCTGGCGGGCAGCTTGCCCCCTGGAGCGCCTGTGGACACCTATGCTCGCTTGATCTCAGTCGCGCACCGCCACGGTGCGCGGGTGGCGCTGGATTCTAGCGGGCCGGCCCTGGCGGCCGGATGTCAGGCTGTTCCGGACCTGATCAAGCCCAATGAGCACGAAGCGGCCGAGCTGTTGGGGCGATCCACAGCCGGCCGGTTGCCCGAGACGTTGTCTGCGCTGCGCGGGCTGGGCCCTGACAGGGTGTTGCTGTCCCTGGGCGCGGCGGGCGCTGCTTTCGCCGGCGAAGGGCGATCCTGGTGCGCCACGCCGCCCGCAGTGGCCGAGGTAAACAGCGTGGGTGCCGGAGATGCAGCGCTGGCGGGAGCCCTGGCGGCCTGGTCGCTCGATCGATCCGGCGATGAGCTGTTGCGCCTGGCCGTCGCCACGGGCACTGCCGCCGCGTGCCTGGATGGTACCGCGTTTCCGGATCGCGCAGCCGTGGATGCGCTGCTCCCGCAAGTGAGAGTGGAGGTGCTGGAATCATGGCCGTGACCGATGCCCGCGCGTACACCGTCATCCTGATTTCGACCTCGGTGGATGCACGTGTATCGCTGGGGCCGGGGCGCATCTGGACCGATGATTTGACTGACCCTCGGAACGCGCGGGAGGGGGACACGACCTACGGCGCCGATGCCTGGCGGGAGGCCAGCGAGTACATTGAGCGGAAGCTGCATCCCCGTGGAGAGATGCAGGGCATGGGCTCGTTCGTGCGCGAGGGTGAGGAGCTTGCGGCCTTGCCGCCGTTTCCCGGCGATGCTTCTCTGCTCTACGAGGACTATATGCCAGAGGAGTTGCAGCCACAGGCGCGGTCGCTTCGTTGGCTCCTCGTGACGGACGGTCGCGGACGGCTCAGGGGTGGGTATACCGGCGCCGAACGGCCGGACTGCCATATCCTTCATCTGACGAGCCGCGCCGCCCCTCCGGAGTACCTCGCCTTTCTGCACGATTGCCGTATTCCCTACCTGGTTCTGGGTCAGGAACGCGTGGATCTGCCGCTGGCCATGCGCCGCCTGCGGACCGATCTCGGCATCGAGTGTGTTCTGTCTGAGGCGGGAGGGCGCCTGAATGGCGCCTTGTTGCGAGCCGGACTGGTGGATGAACTGCACCTCATCCTGCGGCCCGAACTGATCGGTGGGAGCCGTACCCCGGCACTGTTTGACGGCCCCGATCTCACTCCCGATCAATGGCCGGACCCGCTGCGGCTGGACGCGGCGACGGTGCGAGCCGGCGGATACCTGTGGCTGCGCTACTCGGTGGCCGCAAAGCATGGAACAGCGCACGGTTAGCGACAAGGGCGAGCGACAAGGAGAAAGCATGTCGGATAGACAAATCACGGCGGGTGTGCAGGATCTCTCGCGGGAGGATCTGCTGGAGATGCTGCGGCGCATGTGGGAGATCCGCATATTCGAGAATACGGTCTACGATCTGCTCGGGCAGAACGTGATCAAGGGCGCCTCGCACCTCTACGCCGGTCAGGAGGCCGTAGCAGTCGGGGCGATCGCCGCCTTGCGGCCCGATGACTATATCACCAGCACCCACCGCGGGCACGGGCATTGCCATGCGCACGGCGACGCCTTTGCAGATACCCCGGAGGAGAAGCAGGATCATCTCAACAAGATGATGGCCGAACTGTGCGGGCGTGCCACGGGATACTGCCGGGGGCGCGGCGGTTCTATGCACATCGCGGATGTTCAGAAAGGAAACCTCGGCGCCACGGGCATCGTGGGCGGCAACATCCCGGTGGCCACCGGCGCTGCGCTTTCCGTCAAAATGCAGGGCCAGGATCGTGCGGTCCTCTGCTTCTTTGGCGATGGCGCCACGAACACCGGGAACTTTCACGAGTCTCTGAACATGGCCGCAGCGTGGCGCCTACCAGTCATCTACATCGTCGAGAATAACCTCTACGGCATGTCCGTGCCTTTTGAGGCCGTCAGCTCCGTGGTGGATGTGGCAGCGAGAGCCTCGGCTTATGACATCCCCGGTGTGGTGGTGGACGGCATGGACCCCCTGGCGGTCTATGAGGCGGTTGCCGCGGCGCTGGAGCGCGCCCGCCGGGGGGAGGGGCCGACGCTCATCGAATGCAAGACCTACCGCTGGTACGGTCACTCGCGCTCGGACCCGCGCAAGTACCGCTCAAAGGAAGAGGAGCAGGCCTGGCGGGACCGGGATCCGATCATCGGCTTTGGTCGAAGGCTGGTGGAGGCGGGCTTGGCCACAGAGGAGGAAGTGGAAGCGGTCGAGACGCGGGCCGAACAGGCCGTTGAGCGCGCCACCGAGTTCGCTCTGGCTTCCCCTCAGCCCGACCCGTCGGAAGTGGAAGAGGACGTGTACCTCCTCAGCCCCTTCTCGCCGGCGGCCGTGGAGGCGGAGAGGCGCCTTGCGGCGCGCGTGCGTACCGATCCTTCCATGAAAAGCCAGCCCTATTGGGAGGCAATCCGCGACGCTCTCGCCGAAGAGATGGATCGTGACGAACGGGTGTTCGTCATGGGAGAGGATGTGGGTCTCTACGGTGGGGCCTATGGCGCCACTCGCGGACTCTACGAGCGCTACGGCGGCGATCGTGTGAAGGATACGCCGATCTCCGAGGCCCTCATCGGCGGGTCTGCGGTGGGCGCGGCCATGACCGGCCTGAGGCCTGTGGCGGAGATCATGTACGTCGACTTTACCCCCTTGGCGATGGATCAGATTGCCAACCAGGGCGCCAAGAACCGCTACATGTTTGGTGGCAAGACCTGCGTGCCGATGGTCATTCGCACCGAGGGAGGCGCCGGACGCTCGATCGCGGCCCACCATTCGCAGAGTCTGGAGGCCCTCTGGACGCACTTTCCGGGGATCTACGTGGTGATGCCCGCGACGCCGTACGATGCCAAGGGCCTGCTGAAGGCCGCGATCCGAGATGACAACCCGGTGATGTTCATCGAACACAAGATGCTCTATGGGCTCCAGGGGCCGGTGCCAGATGAGGACTATGTCATCCCCCTGGGGTTGGCGGATATCAAGCGAGAGGGTACCGAAGTCAGCATCATCACCTATTCCCGCATGGTGCACCGTGCGCTCGAGGCGGCAGAACAATTGGCGGCGGAGGGCGTCAGCGTCGAGGTGGTGGATCTGCGCTCGCTCAAACCGCTCGACATGGATACGGTGGCTGCTTCGGTACGCAAGACGGGGCGCGTGGTGGGCGTGACGGAGGCGTACAAGACGGGCAGCTTCCTCACCGAGCTCTTTACCCGCATCAATGAGGTTGCCTTTGACTATCTGGACGCGCCCATGGTCCGCGTGTCCGCTGCCGATGTGCCCGTGCCGATGGCGGAGTCGCTCGAGGACGCGGCCATCCCCGGGGTGCAGGCGATCATCGATGGGGTACGCCGTGTCATGAGGCATGCGTAGACGAGGAGCTGAGGGGGCTGGAGGTACTCATGGCCAGAGTGGTGATCTTGCCCAAGTTGGGCCAGACGATGGAGCAGGGGACGATCGTAGAGTGGCTGGTGCGGGAGGGAGATAGCGTCGCGCGCGGCGATATCCTCTTTCAGGTAGAGTCGGACAAGGCTGTCCTCGAGGCAGAATCACGCTATCGCGGCACGCTGCTCAAGATACTGGTGCCCGCGGATGTAGAGATCCCGGTGCTGGCTCCCGTTGCCATCATAGGTGAGCCGGGGGAGGACATCTCGGGGTTGCTTTCCGAGTTGGACGCCGGCGGCTCGGCGGCACCTTCCGCCATGGCAGAGGAAAACGAGGACGTCGCCGAAGGGATTAGGACGCCTTCGGCCGTGAGCTCGCTCGAGGATGCCGTTGCCGGTGAGCCGCAGACGGCGGAGCGAGAGACCACGGCTGGCCGACGGGTGTTTGCCTCACCCAGGGCACGCCGCCTCGCCGCGGAGCAGAAGCTTGACCTCGCAGACGTTCAGGGCAGCGGCCCGGGCGGGCGCATCGTCGAGGCCGATGTTCGGGAACACCTTGCAGCCCTTCCGCCAGCCACCCCGCTGGCGCGACGGTTGGCGGCGAGTGAGGGCGTGCTCCTCTCCGATCTCGCAGCTGCCGGCACGCGCATCACGGCGGATGCAGTGCGAGCGGCGGCTTCTGGAGCTGCCGGGGTGCTCGGCCCGCCAGCGGCGCCCGAACGGCTTGTCTCATCGGCCACAGGCGGTGTGATACCGCTGCGCGGCGTGCGCGCCATCATCGCCGAACGTATGGCGAACTCGGTGCACACCGCGGCCGCCATCACGTTGCATAGCGAGGTGGATGCCACGTCCTTTGTCGCCATGAGGGAAAGCCTGCGCGACGCGCTCAAGGATGAGCTGGGATTTGGCGTGGGCTATAACGACCTCCTGGGCGTGATCGTGGCGCGCTGCCTGGTCGAGTACCCCTACATGAATGTCCAGCTGACTGCGGAAGGCATCCGGCAGATGCCTTCCGTGAACGTCGGTCTGGCGGTGGATAGCGAGCGTGGCTTGCTTGTGCCGGTGGTGCGGAACGCGGACGCGCTCGGCATTCGCGAGTTCGCGCGCACTCTGCGCGACCTGGTCGAGCGTGCACGACAGGGTCGTTCGTCTCCCGATGAGCTCAGTGGCGGAACCTTTACGATCACCAACCTCGGCATGCTCGGCGTTGATCTGTTTACGCCGATCATCAATCTGCCCGAGTGCGCCATACTGGGAGTGGGTCGCATCCGCTCTCTACCCGCGGTGCTGGACGGACAGATTGTCGTCCGGCAGAAGATGTGGCTGAGTCTCACGGCGGACCATCGCCTGGTGGATGGCGGGCCGGCGGCGCGCTTTCTGCAGGGTATTGCGCGCTATGTTGAGGCGCCCTATCTCCTGCTCGCGTAGACGACGCCGTAAAACGGATGGGAAGCAGAAAGGAACGGGCACATGGTCAGTCTGTACGGCTGCAACTATAGCAAACGAGAGCTTTTGGCACACGTAGGAACTCTGGACCAGGTGGGGGGCGTCCGTGTGCTGTCCCTTGAGGACGGGCGCGCCCGCGAGGTCCGCGTGGCCCGCTTTGAGACAGGCTCAGGCTTTTCGTTTGAAGTGCTCCTGGACCGGGGTATGGATATCGGTTCTGCTCAGCATCGCGGCGCGGCGCTGGCCTGGGCCTCGGCCACGGGAGCTGCCCATCCTGCCTATCACGAACGAGAGGGATTGGGCTGGCTGCGAACCTTCCACGGTGGCCTGTTGGCGGGCTGTGGTCTTACCTCCGCGGGGGCGCCCTGTGTGGACGACGGCGAGGCGCTGGGCCTGCACGGACGCCTGAATCATCTGCCTGCGGAGGGCATCTGGGTGGACGGCGGGTGGCGGCGCGATGAGCAGGGCGAGGACATCTACGAGATGTGGGCCCGGGGCCGGGTGCGACAGGCTGTGGTATTCGGCGAGAATGTCACGCTCACCCGGCGGGTGTCCGCACACCTCGGTGACTCCAGGTTGTTTGTGCGCGACGTCGTGACCAACGAGGGGTTTCGGCGGATCCCGCATATGATGCTTTACCACTGCAATTTCGGGTTCCCCCTGCTCAGCGCCAGCGCCGAACTCGTCTCTCCCTCCCGCCGTGTGACGCCACGCGATGCAGAAGCGGAGAAGGGGATGGAGAGCTATCGGACGTACGAGGAGCCCACGGCAGGCTACGCGGAGCAGTGTTTCTATCACGATATGGTGGCGGATGAGGCCGGTTACGTTACCGTGTTGCTGGCTAACCGCGGTTTCCGTGGAGGTCTGGGCCTCGGTGCCTATGTGCGTTACCGCCAGGATTCCCTGCCCTGCTTTACCCAGTGGAAGATGGTGGGCCAGGGCGACTATGTCACAGGTCTGGAGCCGGCCAACTGCCAGGTGGAGGGCCGCGATGAGGATCGCGAGAGGGGAATCCTCCAGTATCTGGAGCCCGGAGAGTCCCGCGAGTACCAGCTCGAGATCGGCGTACTCGATGGTTTGGCGGATATCAATGCCCTGGCGGAGAACATACGCAGCCGCGCCGCATGAGCCCGCGCGCGGTCATGTCTCCTGCCATGGGGGCAACTCGGGGCAAGCTTCTGCGGCGCTTGCAGTATCTATGGATCGGCGAGGCCGCGAACGTTATCGTACAGCCCGGCGTTGTGGTTGTTCTGCAGAGGACGTTGGGCCAGCCGGTAGGGTTGGCAGGCTGGTACGGGCTCGGGCTAACGGTCTGGATCGTGTGCCAGGGGGCCATCTACTGGCGCCGCAAGGCTCGCGCCCTCAGGCGTGACTCGCGGTTGGAGCCTGCGACTCTGCGTCTGTTCAGCGTGTTCAAGGCGCTGAACTGGGCCTTGCTTGGCGGTTTGCCTCTGGTGCTGTGCAGCCGAGTGGCCGCAGGGGTTGCGGTGTTCGCATCGCCGCTGGATGGTCTCGTGGCGTATGCGTACGGGCTGCTGGCCTTGGGCGAACAGATCAACTACTACTACCTGCAGCTGGCGTACGATAACCGAGCGGACCTGGCCTGGCTTTGGCTCCATAGGCGACTAAAGGAGCCTGCGCTGGCCCGTGACTTGCGCCTGGACGAGCGTGACCATGCCCGCTGATCAGCGGGCTGAGAGTCGTCGCGATCCGCTCTTTGCCTCCTACCCGGATCTGGCAGCGGAGATCGAATGCCAGCGTGCCGGCTCAAGCTGGGCGTTGACGGGGGCTTCGGCGCTCGTCGTCTCCGGGCCGGATATGCTGATGGAGATTGGCAAGCCGCGGCACTGGCGGCACGATCGCGATGGCGCGGCTCACATCGGCCTCGGCGCGATTGGAGGCTCTCTCGAGGCCGGAGAGACCCTGTTGGCGTGTCTGGAGCGCGAGGGGCGAGAGGAGCTCGGCACCGCGCTGGAGATTCAGAGTGCCGAGGAGACAGCCTTCTGCTTTGATGAGCAGAGGGTCTCCCGGGTGACCCCTGCTCCACGGGCAGCCCACCCGCTGCCGTGCCTGATCACGGTCGGGGAGAACCGCTACAGAAGGACGGCCATCGCCGCTCGGACTCTGGCCATCGCGACATACTGGGCCAGGGTGTCCGGCGAGACGCGGCTTGGGGATCTGTATGGCCTTGTGGCCATCCCGATCGCGGCCGTCAGCGATCTCCTGGCGGCGCTTCCGGTGCCGGGGCAGGAGCTGCTCGCCTGGCCGGGCGTGCGCGTTGCGCTGTCCGGTCCCCTGCCACCTGAAGCCATAGTCGAACCCGTCTGGACCATCCAGACGCTGCGGCAAGTGCTCTTGGCTGGCGACCTCAGCGCACCGCCCTCACTTGCAATAGAGGGGATGCGTCGCTTCTACCGATGACCCTCCCCCCGCTATCACGGTGGAACCAGACGGCCTCCTGGGCCGCCGCCGCTTCCACTGACGGCCGGGCTCCGGCATCAATCCTCAGCGCTCAACTGCCAGACGAGACCGTACCGGTCGATGAGCTGGCCGTACCAGGGGCTCCAGAAGGTGATCTGTGGCGTCATCAACACCTCTCCGCCTTCGGCCAGCACAGCAAAGGCACGGTCGATTTCCTCGCGCGCCATCCGGTTCACCATCAGGCTGATGCGATCGCCCGATGGCACGAGCGCTTCTGCTAAGCTGTCGGCGAGCATCACCGTCGTTCCGTGGATCTCGAGGGTGCCGTGCATCACAAGATGCTGCGTGCTCTCCGGCTCCGTGCCTTCGGGAGCCTCGCTACGCAGCAGGATGTGGGGCTCGCCTCCAAAGGCGCGCGCATAGAGCGCCAGGGCATCCCGGCACGTTCCAGGAAAATGGATATACGGTGAGACCGGCATGCGCCCTCCGATCTTGTTCTTCGCTGCAAAGGATCAGCGCCCGCTGAGCCGAGGCAGGCAGACCCTTCTGAAACGATATCCCTTGCGGGTTTGCGGGCTGACGATCCGGGAACAATGTGGATCGTCAGCCTCAACGGCTTGCCTAGATGATCTCCAGCGCCTTGCCCACCGTGGCAAAGGTCTCCAACACGCGATCGAGCTGCTCATAGGTGTGCGTGGACATGTAGCTGGTGCGAAGGAGCGAGGCAGTGGGCGCCACGGCCGGGGGCACCACCGGGTTCACATAGATTCCGGCCTCAAACAGCGCGCGCCAGCAGGCAAAGGTCTTGTTCTCGTCGCCGATGAGAATGGGGATGATCGGAGTCTGGCTGTTCCCGATCTCAAAGCCCATGGATCTGTAGCCCTGGCGCATGTACTCGGAGATCTCGTGGACGCGCTGAACCCGCTCCGGCTCTGCCTTGATGATGCGAAGGGCCGTCTGAACGGCCGCGACATTGGACGGGGGCATGCTGGCGGAAAAGATCAGCGAGCGGGCGTTGTGCTTGATGTAGTCGATCACGGTGGCATCACCAACAACGACGCCCCCCAGGGAAGCGAAAGCCTTGCTGAACGTGCCCATCACCAGGTCTACCTGGTCGGTAAGGCCAAAGTGCGCGCCAGTACCTCGCCCATTGGCCAGCACGCCCATGGAATGGGCATCGTCTACCATCAGTCGGGCGCCGTAGCGCTGGCAGACCTCGAGGATCTCTGGAAGCGGCGCGATGTCGCCACCCATGCTGAATACGCCATCCACCACCACCAGCGCTGGCTTGCCACCCAGCCCATCCAGAATCTGGGCCAGATGGGCCATGTCGTTGTGCCGGTAACGCTTCATCTCTCCGAAGGAAAGCCTGCAGCCGTCAACGATGCTGGCGTGGTCATCCCGATCGGTCACCACATACTCTCCGCGCCCAACCAGTGAGGAGATCACGCCGAGGTTGACACCCATGCCCGTGCTGAATACCAGGCCGGCCTCTTTCCCCACAAAGTCGGCGAGTTCCTGTTCGAGCTCGTTGTGCATGGCCAGGTTCCCGTTGAGAAAACGAGATCCGGTACAACTGGTGCCGTAACGCTCTATGGCCTTGATCGCCGCCTCTCGGACACGGGGATCTGTGGTCAGGCCGAGATAGTTGTTGGATCCGATCATGATCATGCGCCGGCCTTCAACAACGACCTCGGTGCCCTCGGTGTCCTGCAAGGGAATAAAGTACGGGTAAAATCCAGCACGGCGGGCGTCATCGGCCCGGGTGAAGGTGCGGCACTTTTCGAACAGATCCATCCGAGAATCCTCCCTCGTATCCTTCCGTTGCGCAGACCGAACCCGAGGGCTCCGCGCCCAAGTTGGGCGCATTGTACGTGCGTTGCACAGGCTTGTCGAATGCTCTCGCTGCCAGATCTGTGGCGGCTCAGGCACCAACGCCGCTGCATACGGGACCCAACGGGTTTTCGCCCTTAGGTTTTGCCTTTATGCAAAGTGATGTTACAATAGCCCGGCATGTGAGCTGAAAGAGCACGAGGAGAATCAGCATGAACGAGCAGATCGAGGCGTTTCTGACGTCGCTGATGGAGGAGAAGGGCTACTCGAGCAACACGATCGTCGCCTATCGGAACGATCTGACGCAGTTCTGCGACTATCTACGCGAAGCGCAGGTCTCCTCCTGGGACGCGGTGACGCCTCAGCATCTCGCCAAGTATGTTGATTCACTTCGAAACGACCATGAGTACGCCTCGGCCACGGTGGCTCGCAAAGTCGCGGCGGCCAAATCCTACTTCAGGCATCTGGTCGATTGCGGCGCCCTCAACCGGGACCCAAGCGACAAGCTCGATTCCCCCAAGGTACGCAAGTATCTGCCCACTTCCATCTCCGAGGAGGAAGTGGAACGTCTGCTGAAGGCTCCGATGAGCAACGAGACGGTTCGAGGGCTGCGGGATTGCGCCCTCCTGGAGACGCTGTACGCCACCGGTATGCGTGTGAGCGAGGTGGTCGCGCTGAACGTGTCCGATGTGGACGTGGAGGGCGGCTACATCCAGTGCGTGAGTGGTTCCGGCCACAATCGCGAGCGGGATATTCCCGTCTATCGGCGCGCAGCGGAGGCGCTCCAGAGCTATCTGGAGAAGGGGCGCCCCGAACTGGTCCGGGAGGGCGACGAGGTGGCGCTCTTTGTCAACCATCGGGGCCGCAGGTTGACGCGCCAGGGCCTCTGGCTCATCATCAAGAGATATGTTACAGAATCGGGCATCACCGCGGCCGTCACGCCACATACTCTGAGGCACAGCTTTGCGACTCATCTGCTCAACGGGGGCGCCGACGTGCGCCAGGTGCAGGGGTTGCTGGGGCACGCCAACATCTCGACCACCCAGGTCTATGCGCAGGTTAGTCAGGAAAAGCTGCGAGAAGTCTACGACGAGGCGCATCCCCGCGCCCGCTAAGGTCGCCCGGCATCGTCTGTGCCCGGCCCGACTTTCCCTACGTCCGGCCATACTGCGAAGGGGGATTGCCGATGGAGCCCCACGTAACCTATGATGTTGTTTCCCGCGCGGCCGCCGCCGTGCGACAGCGCATTGGTCTGGTTCCCCAGGTCGCTCTGATCCTCGGATCGGGCCTCAGTCATCTGGCGGAGCGTATCCAGGATGCTGCCCGCGTGCCCTATACGGATGTGCCGCATCTTGTGCAGTCCACCGTGCCGGGACACGCGGGTCAGTTCGTGGCTGGCATGTTGAGCGGGGTTCCCGTCGTGGCCATGCAGGGGAGAGTGCACTTTTACGAGGGCTATTCTGCTGCGGAGATTACCCTCCCTGTCCGCGTGATGGGGGCTCTTGGCGCGGAGATTCTGATCGTGACCAACGCGGCCGGCGGGCTCGATCCCGACTATGTGGTGGGTGACGTGATGATCATCACGGATCACATCTTTCTGCCGGGGCTGGCGGGCGCAAATCCCCTGCGAGGGCCCAACGATGATCGCCTGGGCGTCCGGTTCCCGGATATGACCCCCGCCTATGATCCCAGGCTGGTCCAGTTGGTGCGCATGGTCGCCCATGCGGAGGGCATAGACCTGCGCGAGGGCGTGTACGCCATGGTCGCCGGCCCAAGCTATGAGACGCAGGCGGAGATCCGCTTTTTGCGGGCCGTGGGTGCGGATGCCGTGGGGATGTCCACCGCGCCTGAGGTGGTGGTGGCGCGGCACTCTGGGATGCGGGTACTGGGATTGTCGCTGATCACCAACGTGCCCGGGGATTTTGCGGGCGATACAGCTCCGGCGGATGCAATGCACAAGCAGGTTCTCGCTGTGGGAGAGGATGCCGTGCCGCGCCTGACGCGCCTGGTCAGCGGGGTGCTGGAGAGAATAGGCGCTACACGGGAGGCCTAGCGTGCTGGACATTATCGCCTTCATGCTGGACCTGGTCGATCGCTACGTCATCTGGGTGTACGTTGCCTGCCTGTTGGGGATCATCCTGAACCTGTACAGGTACACTCAGGCGCGGGCGGCGCGCGCCAACACGATATTCACGGTAGAGCGTGAGGCCGCCGCACACCGCGAGGGACGCGCCATGTCCAACGTGGGGCTTCTCCTCGGACTGACTGCTGTGGTCCTTGTGCTGCAGTTCTACGTGCTTCCTGCGGTCGATACCAGCGAGTTGGTGCAGGCCACAACAACGCCAGCGCAGGATGAGCCGACGGCAACGCCGCGGCCGACGCTGGCCCCCACTTCTGCGGCCGTGGACGGCCCGCCTACGCTGACCCGGCAGCCTGTTACGCCCACCGCGGAGCCGACATTCACCCCCGCGGTGACGGCCACGCCGGTTACGCCCACGCCGCCACCTTCATCGTGCGCCGATCCGAATACCTGTATTACGTCCCCCGGGGCGAGTGCCGTGCTGAGCGGGATGGTCGCGATCCGCGGCAGTGCGCAGCACCCCAACTTTCAGTTCTACAAGATCGAGTACGGACTGGGCGAAGACCCTGCCGGATGGAACTCGATCGGGGAGACAGTAGGGCACCCCGTTGAGAACGGCACACTAATGACCTTTGATTCGGCAGCCCTGCCCAATGGCGTCTACTGGCTGCGACTGACGGTCGTCGATATCACGGGGAACTTTCCGAATCCGCACCGTGTGAGGGTTGTCATTGAGAACTAGATCCGCTGGTCGTGTGGCGCTTCTCGCCGGGCTGTTCCTGCTGCTGGCCTCCGGTTGTGGCGGGTCGGCACCGGAGGGTCTTGGAGCCGATGCGGGGGGCGCTCAGCTGATGCCCGATTCAGTAGCCAGCCCGAGTGCAACGGCGGCGCCCGTGGCCATCGTCGTGCCGACGCTCGAACGCACGAACACCCCTCAACCCACGGCGAGCCCATCTCCGACGGCGGCGCCCCCACTGAGTCTGGTGGGCAGCTATCCGATCGATGGTGACGGCGCCGTCCAGCCGCAGCGACCGCTGGTGCTCGCCTTTGACCGTGCACTGGATCTGCCTTCGCTGCAGGCCTCCCTGGTTATCTCTCCCACGGTGACCGGGCGCTTTGAGTGGCAGGAGCCGCACCGCGTGGCCTTCTATCCCGATGGTGGGTGGGACGGTCACGAAGCCTGGCAGGTGAGTCTCGACCCGGGCGCTTATGCGGCCGACGGCGGCTCGCTCGCGCAGGCCTGGTCGGTCTCGTTCAGTACGGGGGGCCGCGGCACCCCTCTGCCGGTCCTGATGTACCATCACGTGGAGGAACTGGGGCCCGACGCGACCGAGGGCAAGAAGGATTGGACGGTGTCGCCTCAGGCGTTCCAGCAACAGATGGCCTATCTGCAGGAGGCAGGCTGGCACAGCATCTCTTCTGCGGCACTCGCAGGCTACCTGCTGGATGGCGAGCCTTTGTCGCCTCGCCCCGTGATGATCTCGGTGGACGATGGCAACCGCAGTTTTTACGAGAATGGCTGGCCGATCATTCAGGCCACAGGGCTGCGCCCGGTGATGTTCCTGGTGGCCCAGTTTGCGGACTATTCTGGCTATGTCAGCTGGGACGAGGCACGAGCGCTTGTGGCCGGTGGGGCCTGGATCGGCTCTCACGGCTATTCCCACCGCAGCATGCACGAAGTGCCCCTGGAGGAGCTTGCCTGGGAGTTGAGTGACTCCCGTGCCGTTCTGGAGAGCGAACTCGGCGTAGCCATCGACGCGTTCTGTTTTCCTTACGGCGGGCGTACGGACGCCTCGCTGGCCGCTCTGCCCGGCTATGGCTATAGAACCGGATACTCGCTGAACCCGACCTACTGGCAGAGGCCGGAGGATCCCTTCTTCATTGGGCGGCTGCGCGTAGACTATCGCACGACCATGGAGGAGTTCGCCGAGATGCTGCCCGACTAGCGATCCTCCCGCCGGCGCCTCAGCGCGATGTGCAGGGGTCGTTCCAGGGCAGCAAGCCCCGCTTCAGGAATAGCCTCTCCCAATGTCGGATGGGCGTGGACCGTGCGCTCCAGTTCTTCGAGAGTGAACTCGTAGCGCCGGAGCAGCGTACCCTCCAGGATCAGGTCGCTGGCGTGTGCCCCAAGAGCATGCATGCCCAGCACCGTGTGGTGTTCCGCTTCGGAGACGATCTTGATAAAGCCTTCGGTATCCCCATAGGCCAACGCCTTGCCGTTGGCAGCCAGCGGGAACACTCCGGTGATGACTTGATGGCCGGCCTCTCGCGCCTGAGCCTCGGTGAGCCCCACGCCGGCCGCTTCCGGCAGAGAAAAGATGCAACTGGGCACGGCCGCATAATCCATGCGGGCCACGTGCCCGAGTGCGTCCTCTGCGGCCACAATGCCCTGAGCCGTGGCTACATGAGCCAGCATGGGGCCACCATCGGCACAATCGCCCACCGCATAGATGCCGGGCACGCTCGTCCGCATCCGGTCATCTACCGGTATCCCGCGACGGGTGGGCTGTATGCCTAGGGCCTCCAGGCCAAGGTCCGCGGTGTTGGGGGCACGCCCGATCGCTGAGAGAACGCCCTCCGCCTCGACCGCAGAGTCGCCGTCTTTCTCGGATGAGAGCATCACTCGGTAGCCTGTCTCGGTCCTGTCGACGCGCGTGACCCGCGTATCCGTGAGGATCTTGATTCCCTTACGCCGCAGGCTGCGCGCGAGCATGTCACTGATCGTTTCATCCATCAGCGGCGCGATACGAGGCAGCATCTCCACCAGGGTTACCTCTACGCCCATGGCGTTCATGAGGCTTGCAAACTCGGCGCCGATGGCGCCGCTGCCGACGACACACAGGCTGGCCGGCAGGTGTTCAATCTCCAGTATGCTTCTGGATGTCAGGATACCCGGTTCGCTCAGCCCGGGGATGGGCACATCCAGGTGACGCGAGCCCGTTGCGAGGATGATGCTATCGGCAACGATGCTCTCCTCGCCCTCGGAGGACGTCACTCGGAGCGTGTCGGCCCGAGCGAGCCTGGCATGGCCCTCCAGCACGGTGACGCCGGCGCCCTTGAGCAGCGTGCGCACCGAGCGCGTGAGCTTGCTGCGGATCTCCTCCTTGCGAGCCTGCACGGCTGCCCAATCCACGGATACGTCGCTGACGTGGATGCCATATTCGCCGGCGCGCCGGGCAAGCTCCAGCACCTCGGCGCTGCGCAGCAACGCTTTGGTGGGGATGCATCCTTCATTGAGACAGACGCCGCCGATACGCTCCCGCTCCACGCATACCACCGTCGCGCCGAGCTGGGCCGCACGCAGCGCTGCGACATAACCGCCAGGACCGGTACCCACGATCGCGATGTTTGCCTGCTTCATTGCTATCCTCCCCGTGAGGGCCAGGGGCGCTCCAAAAGGCCCAGCCGCACCATCTCCCGCAGCACGTGCGAGCTGTCGACGATCCAGGGGCCGTCGGAACGTAGGCGTACCTCCACGACCTGTCCCTCCGCGATGCCAAACTCGCGTTCGCCATCCAGGGCCACCATGGAGGGCACCTGCGCCATCAGTCGCACAGTCTCGCCGACTCGGATCTCCCGCACCGCCGCGATGCCCACCACCAGCGGCAACCCCGGGCCGAAGGGCGCGAGCACGCGCCGGGGCGACGTTGCATCCAGAGTGACAGCCAGGCCGAAGGAATCTTCGGGCGCCACAGGTCTCAGAACCCCCGCGATTGCGGAGAGCCCGATGGTGGCGGGATCCGCTCGGGTCACTACCAGTTCACGCAGCTCCTCAGCTTCCCACACCGCTTTGGAGCCGGCAAAGCGTCCTCTCAGAAGGGCCAGATCCACCAGGGCCAGATCGGGCAGCCGGCCTGGCGTGAGCACTTCCAGCCACTTGTGCCTCAGGGCCGTCCGTTGAAGGCACACCTGGCGGCGGGCCACCGCACCGGCCGCCAGGCCTGCGACGGTGGCTTCGGTAAAGCTCGGCAGGACGTTGTTGGTTCCGGTAGAGAGCGGCAGCAGAGGCGTTTCCCCAGCACTGCGCGCCACGGCTCGCGCTGTGCCATCTCCCCCAAGGATGAGCACGCAGCCCGCCTGTGCCTCCCGCAGGAGCGCGCCGGCTCGGGTCGAATCGCCAGCAGAGCCATCGCAGGTCATCCCGAGCCACTCTACGGGTGGTACCGGATGTCCCTCGCCGGCCAGTGTGTCCAGCGCCTGGCGCGCCAGACCGTGTTGGTCAGGCATCACCAGCAGTCTCTCGACGCCCGCCACGGATAGCCCCTGCAACAGCCGCCGCAGCATGGTGACTTTGTCGTGATCGCTGACGGTGGTCGCTCCCGCCACCAGCCTGCGAATGTCCCGTCCGGAAGCCGGGTTGGCGATGATGCCGACCGTGCCCGGGACGCCCAAGCGCGTGTTCAGGTCCGGGCCTCCCGGTAGAAGGCGTCCACGGCGGCCTTATCGGGAAGCGAGGTCTGCGCGCCCAGGATGGTGGTGGCCAGCGTGCCCGCACAGGTCGCATAGTCCACGGCGTCCACAAGATCCATCCCGCGGTCCAGCGAGGCTACGAGGCCGCCGATAAAGGCATCTCCGGCGGCAGTAGTGTCCACCGCATGGACGCGACGCGCCGGGATGTGTAGTGGCTTTCCTTCCCCTACCAGGAGCGCCCCCTGCTCTCCCAGGGTCACGATCACGACGGGTACCCCAACGGCCTGAAGCTCAATGGCCGCGGTCCGCGCGCTGTCCAGATCGATCACGTTGATTTCGCTGAGGCTCGTGGCTTCGGTTTCGTTCACGACGAGGCAGTACACACCCTCGAGGAACTCTGTGTCTACGGGATAGGCTGGCGCCGGGTTGAGCACCACCGGTACGCCTTTGGAGGCCGCGACCTGGATGCCATGGCGCACGACATCCAGGGGAATCTCAAACTGGCATACCAGAAAGCTGGCGCCCCAGATCAGGGGTGTGGCCTGTTCCACGTCCGCCTGGCTGACCCTGGCATTCGCCCCCGGCGCTACGACGATGGAGTTCTCCCCATCTTCCTGAACCTGGATCAACGCGATCCCGGTCGGCTCACGCCTGTCCTGGACGATGTGACCGGCCTCGACCCCCTGCATGAGCATGTTATCCAGGAGCGCCTGTCCGAAGCGGTCATGGCCGACTCGGCCAAGCATGGTGACGTGAGCCCCCAAGCGCGCGGCCGCGGCGGCCTGGTTCGCCCCTTTGCCACCTGGGACCATATCAAAGCCGTGCCCGTGAACGGTCTCCCCGGGCCGGGGGATCCGCTCCGTGCGCACGATGAGATCCATGTTCAGGCTGCCCAACACCACAACGTCGCCCAACGTCGCTGCCTCCTTGACGACTTGAACCAACGCGATTCTAGGTGGTGAAGAGAGAGGAGTCAATCCTCTTTGGGCAGGGGCCTAGCCGGCTCTGGTCCCGTTGGTGGACGCGGCCCGGGCAGCGGTGCGTGCGATGAACCGGGCCATGTCGATGATGGTGCGTTCGTGCACCCCTTCGCCGACCACTCCAGCCGAGTCCTCGGCCGTCACGCGAAACGTCAGCAGACGGCCCTCGACCTTTTCCAGCGTGGCTCGGGCTGTGACATGATGTCCGAGCGGTGTGGCGGCAACATGCCGCACGTCGATCCGGGATCCCACAGTGCACTGCCCGGCCGGCAAAAGGCGATCCACGGCGCGGACGGCCGCCTGCTCCATGAGGCCGATCATCTGTGGGGTGGCAAGGACCTCGGGGCTGCCGCTACCCCATCGGCTGGCCAGATGCTCAGGGGCTACCAAAAGTGTCAGTTCGCTGCTCAAGCCGGCTTGAATAGGATTCTCTGTAATCATATGTTCTCCTGTATAGATGAGGGGAGCCGAGTCCGAAGACTCGGCTCCATAGCGATCCATGTCGGGGGCGAGGTCAGGCCGGAACTGGCTCGGCCTCCGTGCGCTCTATTGAGGAGGTCTCCTCCAGGAGCGCGCGGAACTGCTCGGCATCGAGCGTCTCCTCTTCAATCAGGCTCAGGGCTACCCGATCCAGCGTATGGCGGTTCTCCCTGAGGACTTGCCTGGCTCGCTCATAGGCGCGGTCGACGAGTTGCTTGATCTCCCGGTCGATAGCCGTCGCGATCTCTTCACCGTAATCGCGTTGCTCGGATATCTCGCGTCCCAAAAAGATCAACTCTTCCTTCTGGCCAAAGCTACGCTGCCCAAGGGTATCGGTCATGGCATATTCCGTGATCATCGATCGGGCAATGTCCGTGACCCGCTTGATGTCGTTCTTGGCGCCGGTGGTGACGTCGCCAAAGACCAGTTCCTCAGCCGCGCGGCCACCGAGCAACCCGGCCATCTCCGATTCGAAACGGGCCTTGCTGTACAGCGTGCGGTCATCCTCGGGCAGCGTCATGGTGTAGCCGCCCATGCCACCGCGGCCAATGATCGTGATCTTGTGCACCGGATCGGTGTGTTCGATCTTGGATTGTACGATCGCATGGCCGGCCTCGTGGTAGGCGATGAGGCGCTTCTCATCAACCGTGATCAGCCTGCTGCGGCGCTCCGGCCCGGCGATCACACGCTCCACGGCCTCCTGCAACTCTGTCATCGTGATGGCTGTCAGGTTGCTGCGTGCGGCCAGAATCGCCGCCTCGTTCACCAGGTTCTCCAGGTCAGCCCCGGTAAAGCCAGGGGTCTGCTTGGCCAGCGTAGACAGATCCACATCGGGTGCCAGCGGCTTGCCTCGCGCATGAACCTTCAGGATGTCCTCGCGGCCGCGACGGTCCGGACGGTCGATCACCACGCGGCGGTCAAAGCGCCCAGGGCGCAGCAGCGCGGGGTCGAGAATGTCCGGCCGGTTGGTGGCCGCCAGGATGATGATCTTGGTATCGGTGTCAAACCCGTCCATCTCCACGAGGATCTGGTTCAGGGTTTGCTCGCGTTCGTCATGGCTGCCACCCAGGCCCGCTCCGCGCTGCCGACCCACCGCGTCGATCTCGTCGACGAAAATGATGCAGGGACTGTTGCGCTTGGCCTGGTCGAACAGGTCACGGACGCGGCTGGCGCCGACGCCCACGAACATCTCGACGAACTCTGAGCCGCTGATGGAGAAGAAGGGCACTCCTGCCTCCCCTGCGACCGCTCTGGCCATGAGCGTCTTGCCGGTGCCCGGTTGCCCCACCAGCAGGACACCCTTGGGGATACGCGCCCCCAGCGATGTGAAGCGAGCGGGATCGCGCAGAAACTCTACGATCTCCTGAAGCTCCTGCTTGGCCTCGTCCACGCCGGCGACGTCCTCAAAGGTGACGGACGGGCGATCGGCGCTGACCATGCGCGCACGGCTCTTGCTGAACGAGAGCGCCTGGTTGTTGCCCGATTGCGCCTGGCGCATCATAAAGATCAGGAAGACGAACATGAGAATCAGCGGGATCCCCTGGATCAGGAGGATGCCCCAGGTCTCCCAGGTGCTGGGGGCCAACGCGGCCACCGCTCCGACGGAGCCCAGTTGTTCCGGGCTGACGCCGAGGCCGAGCAGCGTTTCCGCCAGGCCCACGCCGGTTTCCAGGCGCGATGTATAGACCGCGGTCTGCGAGCCTTCTCGTACCGAGAGAATCAGCGCGCCCTCTGCATCTACCGCCAGTTCCTCGACGCTCCCCTGCTTGACCAGCCGGGCGACCTGCGCGAGATCGATTTCTGTAGATTCGGCGGTCTGCCCCGCGAAGGAATAGAACAGCGCTACGCTGGCTACGAGTATCAGCAGGTACACAAACGCATTTCTTGACCAGGCTGGTTTCATGGGCCTGAAGGTCCTCCACAGGCGATCGGTGTGTCAGCATTTACCATAATAGATTCTACCACCGATCGGGCGAACAGAAAAACGGCGCGCCCAACACGGGGCGGCCGTGCGCTGTGACCTGGCAACTGAGGATGCCCTGTCACAGATCGGAAGCGAGCATGAGGTGGGCCCACCTGGATTCGAACCAGGGACCAACCGGTTATGAGCCAGTCGCTCTGCCGCTGAGCTATGGGCCCCGTCTCGCGGCCTTTGGCTCCTCTCCGTGGCTCGTACGCTCCGCCGGAGAGGAACGGCTTGGATATTAGCATAGTGGGAGGGCAGCGTCAATCACCGGTCGGGAGCGCGCCACGGTGATGATCTCGACCCACTACCAGCAGGTGAACCCACCGTCGACGACCAGGTTCAGGCCAGTGCAAAAGGTTGACGCCTGACCGGCGAGAAAGATGGCGGGCCCTACCATCTCATCCACTGTCGCGATCCGGGCGAGGGGTGTGTCGGCCGCAAAGGCGACGAGTTGTTCAGACACCTCTGCTCTCTGGTTCATGGGCGTGAGCGTGTAGCCCGGGCTGATGGCGTTCACGCGGATGCCTCGATCGGCCCACTCCATGGCCAGGCTCCTGGTCAGGTGTATGACGGCTGCCTTGGCGCTGTTGTAGTGGGCCTGGAGCAATCCGCGATTGACGATCATGCCGGACATGGATGCGATATTGATGATAGATCCGCTCCTCTGTAGCAACATGACGCGTGCCTCCGCCTGGCAGGAGAGGAACACTCCCGTGAGATCCACATCGATCGTCCTGCGCCACACGTCTTCGGGCATCTCCTCGGCGGCGCGGGCGTTCGCAATGCCTGCGCAGTTGACGGCGATGTCCAGCGTGAGCCAGCCCCGCGCAACGGCATCGATCGCTTCCGTCAGGTCGGAGGCGACGGTCACGTCGCCGGTGAGTGCCAGCGAATCGCCGCCATTCTGCTGGATCTCGTCCGCTGTTGCCTGGCACCCTTTGGCATCGCAGTCAAAGCAGGCGACGCGCGCGCCGGCCTGGGCCAGCCCCAGGGCGATCCCTTGGCCGATACCGCTGCCCGCACCGCTAACAAAGGCATTACGACCCCGCAGGCTGAACGCGTCCATGGTGAACATCTCTCTCTCCTGTTCCGTGTGCTCGTATCGGCTGGCTCACCGCTTACGGTGCCGCGACATGCTAAAAGAACGACCGGTAGGACTCTGATGCACATAGCGTCCAGGATCTTGACAGGCAGGGCAAAGTGCCGTATACTGTAGTTACCCTAGGGGGGTATGGTATCACATGGCCCTTCTGTGAGGGAATCTGGAGTTTGGAAGGTTAACCCATGAGCGACAACATTTTGTACGTGAGCGACGCCACCTATCAGCAGGACGTTCTTCAGAGCGACAAGCCCGTCTTGGTCGACTTCTGGGCCCCCTGGTGTGGCCCCTGCCGGATGATCGCCCCGGTCATTGAGCAGCTGGCCGACGAGTATGCCGGGCGGTTTGTGGTGGCCAAGGTGAACACGGATGACAACCCGCGCACGCCAGGAAGCCTGGGAATCCGCGGAATCCCGACCATGGTGCTCTACCTCAATGGCGAAGAGCAAGAGCGGCTCGTCGGTGTGCGCCCGAAGGAAGAGCTCAAGGGCAAGATAGAGTCGATTCTGGCCAAGGTCAAGGCATAACGTTTCCTCTTGGCCGGCTGATCGGGGGTATTAACCATTTCCGTATCGTGAGGTGAGTGCATGCCGTTCTACGAGTATCGCTGCCAGCAGTGTGGGCATCTGTTCGAGCAGTACGTTCGGTCGCTGTTCAGCTCGGCGACGGAAGCCTGCCCGAAGTGTGGCAGCACCGAAAGCAAACGTGTCGTCTCGAGGCTCGGCGCTTACAGCCGATCGGGCTCTGCGGCGTCAGCTGGTGGCTGTGCCCCTTCGGGTGGTTGAGGCTTTCCTCGTCGAGGCTAAGGCCTCGGCGTGGGGCCAGTTGGCCCCCTACAGATGCAGGTGAACGTGGGTACAATGTTAACGGCTGAAGCTCGTCAGGATTTGCTCGCGCGCCTCCGAAGGATCGAGGGCCAGGCGCGGGGCATCCAGCGCATGATTGAGGAAGAACGCGATTGCCGCGAGGTGCTCAACCAGCTTGCTTCGGTGCGTGTCGCCACGCAGAACGTGAGTCGAGAGCTGGTGCGCGGCTATCTTCAGGGTTGCCTCAACCGTCCCGACTGTGTCTCTGATGATATGGCCCTGAACGATCTGGTGGATTTCATCATGCGGGCCTGAGGGTCAGCACGCGTGGAGGTTAATCGATAGATGGCGCTGCTGGGGATTCCGATCAGGGATTTGGCGTTGCCAGCCCTGTTGTTGCTCTGGATCGTGCTGATGCGCGTGGTACTGCCCAAGCTCGGCGTGCCCACCTGAATGAGCGCCGCCTGCGGGCCGTCGGCCCGCGATGAGGACGCGACCGAGGTCGGAACAGACGATCAGTAGTCTGTAGTGCTGCTCTGCGGTCAGCGGAGGCCCCCTTCCAGGAGGAAGGGGGCCTCTCTACGTTGTTGGTGATCGAATCGGAACTGTTGTATGCTGGCGTGGTCGTTGGCGCCGCAGATACAGGCGTTGTGGGGGGATTGGTTCTGGCGGTCCCTCTCTGGCCAGCGTCTTCGGCTGGTAGAGCGGTTCGCCTGTGCCGCATCCTGGTGGCCGCTTCGTTTGGCCGGATCCCATCACGCTACCGTGGCCGTCTCGCACCGGGAAGCCTGCCTGGGCTGCACAGCGCTGGCGACGCGACCGCGGCGATCGGCTGGCCGACGCACGGGAGGTTCACTTTGGAGGAACGATGGATCGCACGATAGCCAGTGCCGAAGAAGTCGAGCCCGCATGGCTCACGCGCCTGTTGCGAGACCGGAGAATCATCGGAGGCGATGTGTCGGTCGATGCTGTCAGGCCGGGCCAGGGCGCCGGCACCTTCGCCAGCACTGTCTGGCATCTGGCTGTAGAGTATCGCGGCGATCCGCCAGCGCAGGCGCCACGGCGGCTGTTTCTGAAGGTCACGTCGGGTTCGGCGAGCCCCTCGGAGTTTGCCGCTAAGGAGCACCGGTTCTACACGATGCTCGCGCCCGCCATGGAGGGCGGCCCTGGCGCTCACCTGCCGATTCCCTGTTACGACGCGTCCTTCGATGCCACCACCGGAGCGGCGCATCTGTTGTTGGCCGATATCTCAGAGAGTCACGAGGCACAGTCCCAGCCAGATGAAAGGGTCGGTAGGCTGGCCGTGGACGCCCTGGCCGCGCTGCACGCCGCCTGGTGGGACTCGCCGCGATTGGGGAGAGATATCGGGCGGCTACCCTCTCTGGAGGAGCGCCGGCGCGACGTCGCGAATGCCCGTTCGGCTACGGCTACCTTTTTTGACCGCTGCGGCGACGCCTTGCCCGCCCGCTGGCGTCGCAACTATGAGCGGGTGCTGGACGGCCTGCCGGGCCTGTACGGGCGCCACGCCACCGGCCGCAACTTGACCCTGGCTCACGGCGACGCCCATTTGGGCAACTACCTGTTCCCGCTGGCGGGCTCGGACGCCGGCTCGCCACGTGCGGCCCACATGCTAGACTGGCAGTTCTGGCATCCCACGATCGGCGGCACCGACCTCGCCTTTTTGATCGCACGGTGGGAGCCGGAGGTGCGCCGAGGCCTGGAATCGACCCTGTTGCGTCGTTACCACGCCGCGTTGCTCGGCCATGGCGTCACGGGCTACTCCTGGGATGACTGCTTTGATGATTATCGCCTCTCGGTGATCCTGGTGTCCGTCTTTATCCCAGTCTGGCAGTGCACCCTCTGGGGCTGGGCACCCAACCTCCCCGCTGTGGCGACGGTGATGTCGGCGTACGAGGAGCTCGGGTGCGAGGAGCTGCTAGGACGGAGCCACGTGTGATGGTCGGCGCGCCCGCCGGCTCAATGCGCCGCAGAGTGCTCGGTGCGTTCCGAAGGCCTGCCGAGTCGGCGCCGCGGCTCCCGGCAGGCCTTTGTGTGACTTTTGCCAAGAGAGGGTCGCCGCTGTGCCTCCGGGCCCCGTCAAGCTCGAACTCTGATGGCCGTTCCTGATCGCCGGTTGCGGGTATGGGGTCGGCATCGCGCGGCACCGGCGTTGACGCCCCTCTCCGCCTCCTCTAGAATGCAGCCATGAGCGATTGTTCCGCGCCGCGTTCACCAGGTTGTTCCCAGGGCCTTCGCCATGGGCCCACCTCCCACCTGGGGCGGGGGCCCCGTTTCGGGGCCCACATGTCCATCGCCGGGGCGCTGGCCAACGCACTGCGTGCCGGGCATCGCATTGGCTGCGAGACCATCCAGATGTTCACCCGGTCGCCCAGCCGCTGGGGCGGGCCGCGCCTGGGTGATGAGCAGGTCGAGCAGTTTCGCACCGTCCGTGGAGAGACGGGGATCGATCCGGTGATCGCCCATGCATCGTACCTCATCAACCTGGCCTCGCCCGATCAGGCACTCTGGGAGCGCTCTCTGGCCCTGGCGGCTGAGGAGCTGTCGCGTGCGGCGCGGCTGGGGCTCGATGGGTATGTGATCCACCCGGGGGCTCACACCGGCTCGGGAGAAAAGCGCGGCCTGGAACGGGTGGCGGCAGCGCTGGAGCGGCTTTTGTCGAATTCCGACACCGGCGCGGTTCGTATCCTCCTGGAGACAACCTCCGGGGCGGGCACACACCTGGGCTATCGCCTGGATCATCTCGCCTGGCTGATCGAGAACGCTGGCGGAGGATCGCGCCTGGGTGTGTGCCTCGATACGGCCCACTTGTACGGCGCAGGCTATGCGCTTGCCGACCGGGCCTCGTATCGTTCTTTCTGGTCCGAGTTCGACGCCTATCTGGACATCGCGCGCTTGGGAGCTCTCCATCTCAACGACTCGAAAAAGGAACTTGGCAGCCGGGGTGATCGGCATGAGCAGCTCGGGGAGGGATTGATCGGTGCGGATGCGTTCTACCGGCTCGTGAACGACGAGCGGCTCGTACACGTGCCCATGATCCTGGAGACCCCCAAGAGCGATGATCTTCATGAAGACGTCCGCAATCTGGCATTCCTGCGCGATCTTGTGGCGATGCACGCCGATTCCGATCATAAGGAGTAACCGATGAAGGCTTTTTCTTACCTCGATGTCCCCGCAGAGCCGGTTGAGGGGACTCCCGGCGTGCGCATCCGCTGGGCCATCGGGCAAAACGTGGGCGCGCCGAACTATGTCTCCCGCATCATAGAGATTGATCCGGGGCGTTCCACCGAGTACCACACCCATACTTGGGAGCATGAGGTCGTGGTGTTGGAGGGTAAGGGTACCGTCCGGCATGCGTCCGGATCGGTTTCGATCGAGCCGGGCTCCTGTGTCTATGTCGAGCCCGGCGAAGAGCACCAGTTCTTGAACGCGGGCGAAGCCATGCTCCGTTTCGTGTGTGTGATACCCTATCCGCCCAAGGCCTAGCACGTCAGGGGCAGTGCGGATGGTGTCGGCTGCGAGGAGGTCGCGATGTATCCGGCGCGACTGTGGCACGTAGAGGGAGAGGGGCTGAGCGCTGGCCAGCGGGTGCGTTGCGATCTCTGTGCGCATCGCTGCCTGATATCCGAGGGCAAGCGCGGGCTGTGTGGAGTCCGTGAGGTTCGAGGCGGCGAGCTATGCACGCTGGTCTATGGCACGCTGGTCGCCCAGGACGTCGATCCCATCGAGAAAAAGCCCCTCTTTCACTTCCATCCGGGCAGTCTCGCCCTCTCGATCGCCACCGAGGGCTGCAACCTTTCCTGTACCTTTTGCCAGAACGCGGATATCTCTCAGAGTGTGAAGGATGGCCGGCTTCGGCGAGGGCAATACGTGGAGCCGGAGCAGGTGGTCGCAGCGGCGGAACGCACAGGGAGCGCCAGCATTGCCTACACGTATACCGAACCTACGGTGTTCTTTGAGTATTCCCTGGATGTGTGCCGTCTGGCTCACGAGCATCATCTCGCCAACATCTATGTCAGCAACGGCTACATGACGTCCGAGATGCTGGACCTGGTGACAACGTCGGACGGCCCGCCGCTGGTCGATGCCGCCAATATCGATCTGAAAGCCTTCACAGACGCTTTCTACCGCAAGCAGTGCGGGGCGCGACTTCAGCCGGTGTTGGATAGTCTCGTCCGTCTCAAGGAGCGCCGGGTCTGGGTAGAGGTGACCACGTTGGTGATCCCGGGGCTGAACGATTCCGATGGCGAGTTGCGAGACATCGCGATGTTCATCCAGATGGCCCTCGGATCTGACACCCCCTGGCATGTGAGTCGCTTCCTCCCCACCTACCGCCTGCTCGATCGCCCGCCCACGCCCGTGGAGACACTCTTGAGGGCTCGCGACATCGGGTTGGAGGCGGGCCTGCACTATGTGTACACAGGCAACATCCCCGGGCAAGGGGGAGAGGATACGCTATGCCCCGCGTGTGGGGCCACAATCATCGCGCGGAGCGGGTATGCTCTGCACTTCCGCAGCCTGCGGGGGGGGTGTTGCGAGGTCTGTGGCACGGCCATCGCCGGCATCGGCATGTAGATCGGCCGGGGGTGCGCAACCGTTCCACCCTCCCGATATCATGCCCAGCGCATGAACCAAGCCCCGTCTGCCGCCCTGAAGCGACGTCCTGCTACACGTGTGGTTTGCCGTGTCTAGAGGGAGCGGATCGGTTGGCGCAGAATCGTCTTGAGGTTCTCCGGCGCGGTGCGTCGCGGATCGTTCAGATACACTTCATGATGCTTGCCCTGCGGGGCATAGCCATGGTCCGTAATCCATGCATGCAGGCGTGCGATGGTCGCGTCCTCGTCGGCGTAGGGTCCCGTGTACAGGATCTGGGCCGCGAGTCCCTCGGCGAGCCGTTCGAGGCGGATCGCCTGGAGCGCTCGTGAGGGCCGCTTACGCGCCGCCTGATCGATGGCAATACGGACGTGTTCCGGCGTGACCGATTCGGGCTGGGCTATCAGCATCGTCCACTGCCAGGAGGAGCGATCGCCCTGGCCGCCAAAGGCGCCTGCCTCGTCCGACCACCACAGGCACTCTAGCGGCATAACCGACCAGTCGTCTCCACCCGCCTTTTTCGCCGCGAACTTGAGCCCGTAGGCGACGGCATACAACGCCTCCAGCGATCGAGCATAGTCCTCGGAGGTATTGGGATCCCCCCTCCCGTCGATCATCAGGCACTGCAGGGAAGGGACCTCCACCGTCGAGATCTCCCTCGCGGAAGGCGAGTACAGTGGCTTGAGCGCCGCGCGCATATCCAGCTTGACCATAGGGCCTCCTGCTGATGAAAACGAAAGGGCGTATCACCTGGCCCAGACGAGGCCCTGCCGCAGAACTCGGCGTGCTTTGGCTGTCGGCCGCGGCCTTGCGCTAGTCCTGCTCCAGCTCTCGCCGGGCGTGCCCGATCTGCTGCAGAACGGCGGCCCGCGCCGTGCCTCCCCGGGCCGTGTGCGATTCGACCGAGCCTTCATAGCTCAGCGCATCATACAGGTCGGGCTCAAAGCCGGGCCAAAGGGAGCGGTAATCCTCCAGGGCGAGATCGGCCAGCGCGCAGACGCGCTCCTCGGCCAGACGAACGGCCTGCCCGACAATGTGGTGCGCTTCTCGGAAGGGCACGCCCCGCCTGACGACATAGTCTGCCAGGTCTGTGGCGAGCATGGCGTCCGACAGGGCGGCGCGCATGGCCTGGGGACGCAGCTCCAGGCTTTCAAGCACGCCGGACACGATCGGCAGCAGATCTGACAACGTGTCCACCGTGTCGAACAGGGGCTCTTTGTCCTCCTGCAGATCCTTGTCGTAGGTCGATGGAATACCCTTGACCGTCACCAGGAGGCGGGTGAGGTTGCCGATCAGCCGGCCGCTTTTGCCCCGTACGAGCTCTAGACTGTCTGGATTGCGCTTCTGCGGCATGATGCTGGAGCCGGTGGTGTACCGCTCGGCGAGACGAACGAAACCGAACTCGGCACTGGAGTAGATGATGAGGTCCTCAGCGAGCCGGCTGAGGTGAGTGCCCAGGATGGCGCCCCAAGAGAGCGCCTCCAGCAGCACATCACGGGCGGAGACGGCATCCATGCTGTTCTCAAGAACAGCCCGCATGCCGAGCTCCTGGGCGAGCCACTCGCGATCGACGCCATAGGTGTTTCCTGCCAGAGCCGCCGCTCCCAGCGGGCTCTGGTCGACGCGGGTAAGTAGATCCTGCAGCCGGCCATGATCGCGATTCAGCATCCAGAAGAAAGACAGCAGCCAGTGTGAGTACCGCACCGGCATTGCGGGCTGCAGATGGGTGTACCCTGGCATGAGCACATCCAGGTGCGCTTCCGCGTTGGCCAGGATCACGGCTTGGACGGCGCGCAGATCCTGGCCCAGAGCGGGCAGTGCTTGCAGCATCCAGAGCCGGATGTCCGTGGCAACCTGATCGTTTCTGCTGCGGCCGGTGTGAAGCTTGCCGGCCAGGGCGCCGATCAGTTCGCCCAGCCGGCGCTCAACCGCAGTATGGATATCCTCGTCTCCAGAAGCGGGCTGGAACTCACCGCGCTCGATCTCGGCGGCGATGAGCGCCAGCCCTTCCTCCAGGGCCTGCATCTCGGCGGGCGTGATGAGGCCGGCACGTCCTAGCGCCCGAACGTAGGCCTGGCTGCCCTGCACATCCACAGAGGCAAGGCGCATGTCCACACCAATGGAGGCGTTAAAGCGCCACATGCGCGCGTCGATATCCCCAGCATAGCGCCCGCCCCACATTCTTGTCATCGTCTAGTCTCTCTTGAACTCGGTATAGTCCGGGGCCTTCAGCGTGCCGTTCTCGGCCTGCTGCGCCGAGGCGAGCGCCCGCACCTTCATGGATAGACCGTAGAGATTGATGAATCCCTCGGCATCGGACTGGTCATAGACTGAGTCTGCCCCAAAGGTGGCATAGTCCTCACGGTACAGGCTATTGGGTGACCTGCGTCCCACGACCGTGCAACTGCCCTTGAAGACTTTGACGCGTGCCGTGCCCGTCACCGGCTGGGCCAGTACGTTGATGGCGGCATCGAGCGCCTCGCGCAGCGGGGTGAACCACCGCCCATAGTACACGATTTCGGCGTACTTCTGGGCCAGCTGGTCTTTGTAGTGCATGGTCTCGCCATCAAGCATCAGCGTCTCGAGGCCCTGCAGGGCCCGGTAAAGGATGGTGCCTCCCGGAGTCTCATAGACGCCGCGGGACTTTATGCCTACCAGGCGATTCTCCACCATATCCACCCGGCCCACACCGTGGCGGCCACCGATGTCGTTCAGTCGGGAGATGAGCTCGACGCCATCCAGCCGTTCGCCGTTCAAGCCCACCGGGATGCCCTGTTCAAAGTCGATCTCCAGATACTGCGCCTCGTCCGGCGCGGCCTCCGGAGACGTCGTCAGTGTGAACATCTCCTCTTCCGGTTGAACCCATGGATCCTCGAGGATGCCGCCCTCGTGACTGATATGCCAGATATTGCGGTCACGGGAGTAGATGGAGCGTTTGCTCTGACTGACTGGGATGCCGTGCGCGGCGCAATAGGCCAGAACATCCTCCCGCGAGCGCATGTCCCACTCCCGCCAGGGAGCGATCACCGTGAGGCGCGGATCCAGCGCCTTGAAGGTGAGCTCAAAGCGCACCTGGTCGTTTCCCTTGCCGGTACAGCCGTGGGCGACGGCATCCGCCCCTTCGGCCTGCGCGATCTCGACCATCCGCTTAGCGATCACCGGTCGAGCGAAAGACGTGCCCAGCAGGTACTCGCGCTCGTAGATGGCTCCGGCTTTGAGTGTTGGGAAGATATAGTCCTCAACGAACTCCCGGCGCAGATCCTCCACATAGATCTTGCTGGCGCCGCTGCGGAGGGCCTTCTCCTCCAGCCCTGAGAGCTCCTCAGCCTGGCCCACGTCTGCCGTGACGCAGATCACCTCGCAGTGGTAGTTCTCCCGCAGCCACGCCACGATGGCCGATGTGTCGAGGCCGCCCGAGTAGGCAAGCACGCACTTGTTAATGGATGGTTGGGGCATCGTTCACTCCTCGCTCAGGTTATGTATCATTGCGATTTCATCGCAATCCGGGTATTTCGGGCAGTTGAGGCAATCACCCCATATCTTGTGGGGCAGCGATTCCCTTGGGATCACGTGGAACTGCAGGCTGGCAAAGAAGGCGTCCTGATACGTCAGGCAGAATACCCGCGGTATGCGGTGCTCGCGCGCCTGATCCAGGAGGTGAAGCACGAGCCGGCGTCCCAGGCCACGTCCCTGCCACGCCTCCTTGACGGCCAAAGACCGGATCTCTGCCATGTCAGACCACACGAACTGCAACGCGCCGCAGCCGATCACCTCACCGGCATGCTCCAGCACGGTAAAATCGCGGACGTGCTGGTAGAACTGGAACTGAGAGCGGGGCAGCATCTGTTGCTGCGCCGCAAAGGCATTGATCATCTCGGACATGGCCGGCACATCGCCGACGACTGCGGGCCGTAAGATGACGGAATCCTGTTCCGGCACGGACACCTCCGGTTGGGGTGGGCTAGAGCGCGCCAAAGGCCTTGTTCAGCGAATCAAGGGCCTTGTCCAGGTGCTCCTGTTCGACGATCAGGGGCGGGAGCAGTCGCAGAACGTTGGAGCCAGCGTTGAGCACCAGCAGTCCCTGGTCGGTCGCAGAGGCAAGGGCGGGACCGACGGGTCGGTCACACTCGACGCCCCAGATGAGCCCGCGGCCGCGAACCTCAACGATGCAATCATGCTCCTCCTGCAGCTTGAGCAGGCCCGCCTCCAGGTAGCTGCCTGCCCAGCGCACATGGCTCAGGAATGCCGGGTCTGCTATCGTGGTGAACACTGCCTTGGCTGCAGAGGCAACCACCGCGTTCGCGGCAAAGGTGCTCCCATGGTCTCCCGGCTCGATCGTGTCGGCTACGGCCTGGGTCATGAACGTCACGCCCATGGGCAGCCCACCACCGATCGGTTTCGCCAAGGTCATCAGGTCCGGGGTGACGCCCGAATGCTCGTAGGCCCACAGCGTTCCTGTCCGGCCGAGGCCGCACTGTACCTCGTCGAAAATGAGCAGCGAGCCGTTCGCATCACACAGGCGCCGCAGGCCCTCCAAGAACTCGGGCGTTGCGGTGTGGATGCCCCCTTCACCCTGAAGGGGTTCTACGATCACGGCGCACACCTTGTCATCCATCAGGGCCTCTACCGATGCGAGATCGTTATAGGTGGCAAGCCGTGCCCCTGGCATGAGCGGCCGGAAAGGATCCTGATAATGGTCCCGCGGCGTTAGTGCCAGCGATCCCATGGTGCGCCCGTGGAAGGCGTTGGTCATCGAGATGAACTCGGTCTTGTGTTCTCCGTAATGTGTGCGTGCCCACTTGCGCGCGAACTTGATCGCCGCTTCGACCGACTCAGCCCCCGAGTTGCAAAAGTACACCTTGTCCGCAAAGCTCGCTTCCACCAACATTTGCGCGAGCTGTGCCTGAGGAATCGTGTGGTACAGGTTCGACACATGGGCGAGCTTGCCCAGCTGTTCTGTGATAGCCTGGACGATCGCCGGGTGGCCGTAACCCAGAGCGTTCACGGCGATGCCAGTGCCAAAATCGAGATACTGCTTCCCATCGGTATCGTACAGCCAAACACCTTCGCCCCTCTCCAGCACAAAGGATGAGCGGTTGTACGTGTGGACAACGTATTTGGCGTCCAGGTCCTTGATCTGCTGTGCGTCTATCATGTCTGCCTCCTCAGTGCTGAGCATGTACAGTCTGTGCGATCACCTTCGTCCCCGTGCCCGTCTCCAGGCCGGCCAGATCCGTGATGACGGATGCGCCGACGCCAGCCTGGATGGCGGCGAGCGCCGACCTCACCTTGGGGATCATGCCTCCGTGAATGGCGCCACTGGCGATCATGGCCTCGGCCCGATCCGCGGGGAGCTCCGCCACCACGTGCTCGCCGTCGAGCACGCCGGGAACGTTGGTGAGGAAGATCATCTCGGGCACACGGAGCGCCGCGGCGAGCGCCAGAGCCGCGTGATCTGCGTTCACGTTAAACGGGCGCCCGTCATCTCCCAGAGAGATCGGCGACACCACCGGCGTAAAGCCTTGCCCGAGGAGATCCTCGAGACAGGATGCCTGCACCGCGGTGATCTCGCCCACTCGGCCCAGATCACCGGCGGGATGGGACAGCTTTCTGGCCTTCAATAGGCCGGCATCAACGCCAGAAAGGCCCAGGGCGCGTATCCCCTGGCTCACCAGCCTGGCGGAGAGGCGCTTGTTGACGATGCCGGAGAGAACCATCTCGGCCACCTCCATGCTGGCCTCATCGGTGATCCGCAGTCCGTCAACAAAGGCCGGCTTGAGGCCCAGACGTTCCTGGAGCCGCGCGATATCGGAGCCGCCTCCGTGCACGATGACGAGGGGTTGTCTGTTCGCCAGCGCCGCAAGAGCGTGTACCAACTGCTCGAGAACGGGACCGTCCTCCAGCTCTGCGCCGCCGATCTTGATCAGGTAGGGTCCTCCGGTCATCTTCCCTCCACTCAGGCGATCAGCCCCATGGTCTCTTCCAGGCCGAACATCACGTTCATGTTCTGCAGAGCCTGGCCAGCCGCACCCTTGACGAGGTTGTCCAGTGCTGTCACGATGATCCACTCCCCCGGTGCGCCGGCAGAGACGACCGAGATGGCGCAACGGTTCGTGTTGACCACATGTGCCAGCGACGCGAGTTTCCCCGCTGGCAGGACGTGCACGAACGTTTCGCCGGCGTACGCTTCCTCAAGAGCTCTCAGGATGTGCGCCAGGTCCCAGGCCGGATCGAGGTCCACATAGATGGTCGAAAGGATCCCACGGCTGACCGGCAGCAGGTGCGGCGTAAACACGATGCGCCAGGGCGTTCCGGCCGCGGCGGAGAGTTCCTGCTCGATCTCGGGGACATGCCGGTGCGTATGGCCGGGTTTGTAGGCGCTGTAGTTGTCATGGACGCTGACAAAATGCACGGTCGCGGAGGGCGTGGCGCCGGCTCCCGACACACCGGACGCGGCGTCGATAATGATCCGATCGCCGCGCACAATCCCTGCTCTCAGCAACGGTGCCAGGCCGAGAATCGGCCCTGTGGGGTAGCATCCAGGGTTGGCGACCAGGTCGGCTCCGGCCACGGCATCACGGTAGATCTCGGTGAGCCCGTAGACGGCCCGCGGCAGCAACTCTGGAGCGGTATGCGTCTGGTACCACTTTTCATACACGCGGAGATCTCGGATCCGAAGATCGGCGGAGAGATCGATGCAGCGCGCTCCAGCCCCCAGCACCTGTTTGGCCCACGTTGCCGAGGCTCCGTGAGGCGTGCACAGAAAGACAACATCGGCGCTATCCAGGGAGGCATTGGCCGGGTCGATCAGTGGCGTGTCAAACGGGCAGGCGTAAATGTCCGACATCCGTTGCCCCGCATTGCTGCTCGACGTGGCAAAGACAATCTCGGCGGCGGCGTGCCGGGCGAACATGCTCACTAATTCGTAGCCCGTATAGCCTGCTGCTCCCACTATCCCGATCTTGACCATCTCTCGCACCCTCCTGTGAGTGTCATCGCCCCCGGCTTGGCGCTCATCCGCGAAAAAGCCAGCCCCCCGTCTGGAGTGCTGGCTAGTGTGATCGTATCGGCCCAGGCAGAATCATCCAGACGGTTTGTCCGGCTCGTACCTGCGGCTCCTCCACAGTTGTGTCTCTCGCTGACAGCTCATGGACACCTTCCGATGCTCGATCAGCTTGACATCTTGGGCAAGTCTAGGCCACACACCAGAGCTTGTCAAATGGCTCCAGCGGCATACCGGCTCACTCAAAGGGGTACCGCAGCCCGATCTGGCGGCGGATCTCCTCAAGGGTCTCGGCAACCGCGATCGTCTCGTCCAGGGGCATGATGGGGCTCTCGGTGAGCCCGGTACGCACACAGTCGGCAACCTCAGCCGCCTCGAAATGGTAACCGGCCTCGCCGTTGATCGTCTCTGGATCCTGTCCCGAAGCGTGGAGAGTCGCGCTGGTGGCGTGCCAGAAGGAGGGGATCACGATGTAGCCCTCCGTGCCGTAGATGCGTGCATCGTCCGACGTCTGCACACGCACGGCACAGGAGAGCTGCGCCAGTGCACCTCCCGGGTAGCCGAGGATCACGCAGGCGGCTTCATCCACGCCGGTCTCTCCCAGGTGAGCTTGTGCCACGATGCTCGAGGGAGCGCCGAGGACCATGTGCGCAAAGGAGACGACATAGACGCCCACATCCAGAGTGGCTCCACCCGCCAACGCCGGGCTAAGAAGCCTGCTCTCAGGATTCCATCCTGTGCGAAAGCCAAACTCCGCCGCGACCATGCGGACCTCCCCGATTCTGCCTTCGCGGATCCACTGCCGCACGCCCGAGATCACCGGTAGAAACCTGGTCCACATGGCTTCCATCAGGAAGGTCTTGTGGTCTCGCGCGGCCTGCACCATCTCCCGGACGCGCGAAGCATTGGCCTCCATGGGCTTTTCGCACAGCACAGCTTTGCCATGTGCCAGGGCCTGGAGCACGTGCTGGCGGTGAAAGTTGTGCGGCGTGGCAACATAGACGGCCTGCACGTCGCGATCGCTCAACAACTCCTCATAGCTACCATACGCCCGCGCAGCACCCTGGCGCCGGCAAAAGGCTTGAGCCTTGTCCAGACTGCGCGATCCGGCCGCGAGCAGCAGAGCGTCGGGCAGTTGCTTCAGGTCGTTGGTGAAGCGTACGGCGATGTTACCCGGTCCCAATACGCCCCAGTTGAACTTGACCATGGCGCCTTCCCTCGTTTCTTGATGCTTGGCACTCAGTATACCGCCCTCGTGACCGGAGCGCGACCTCGCGCCCGACGAAGCAGCGTCTCACCATCGCAGGAATGTGCCCGGCAGCATACACGTGGCGGGCTAACCGGCCATGCCGGGCCACGGGCCCGGGCGTCTTCTGCTAACTCGCATGGCGCAGCGACTATCGTCTACCAGCGGAATCGGTACCACCAGGGTTCGGGCGTGGCGGAGGGCTGGCCACGGACGTCCGGCGATGTGGGCTGCCCCGGCTCCACCAACGGGGCCGGAGTTGTGATCTGACGTGTCGGGATTTCCGGCGTGCTGGCCAAACTTAACTCATACGTCAGCCAGGGATCACGGCCTGGCGCTGCCCCAAAGGACAGCACGATCCGGTGCCGACCGGCCCGCAAGGGGGCGATCGCCACCTCCTCCCACTCGCCCGCGCGCCAGCGGTCAATGACCGTACGGCCATCGATGGACAGGCGCAGGCGGCCCTCTCCGGCCACACGGAACTGGTAGACGCCCGATTCGAGCGCGCGCACCGTGTTCAGGCGAGCACCCAGCTTCTCCAGATCGATCTCAGCCGGAGGCGGCTCCTCAACCCAATCGAACTCGAGGGTGTCCGTCGCCGAGATCACTTCCGATGCCACGGGAGTGCCTGCGAGCAGGGGTGAGCTGTAGTACAGGACGGTCCATGCATCGGCAGTCACTGTTCCGGTCGGTGTGGCCGTCCTGGTGGCCGTTGCTGTGGCCGTCGCCGTTGCTGTGGCTGTGGCAGTCTCTGTGGCCGTGGCCGTAGCGGTTGCTGTTGGCGTGGCCGTGTTCTCGCCGCCAGGACCAACTCCATCCGGCGTAGCCGTCTCGGTGGGTGTTTCGGTGGCGGTGGCCGTGGCGGTCGGCGTCGGGGTGTCGGTTGGCGACGGCGTCACACTGGCCGTGGCTGTGGGCGACTCCGTTACAGTCGGGGTAGCCGTTGCTGTGACTGTCGGCGTGCGGATAGCCGTCGCGGTAGCTGTCGGAACGATCACCAGCGACCATCCCGCCCGGAGGACCGCCATGCCGCCTCGCTCATAGTACTCGATCTGAAGGGTGTGTAGGCCCGTTGCCAGATCAACCTCCGCTTGATGCAGGGCCCCCGGTGAGTCGCGCCACGCGTCGATGATGCGCTGGCCGTCCACGTAGTAACGCACTCCGTCGTCGGCAAAGGCGCTAAAGCGATATCTCCCAGCGCTCAGTTGCACCTGCCGAGTCCAGCGGGCACTCCACGTATCCGCTGGGACGAGGGGCGCCGGCGCCCCTGCCCCCCAGTCAAAGTCCAGTTCGGCGTCGTCCCGAACCATGGCCGGCAGGCCCGCCAGATCAGGGTTCGGATAGTACTCGCCGCGCCATCCGCTAAAGCTGCCGATCGCTCCGTATGACATGTGTGCGCGAGCATTCCCCAGGTGCTCGCGGAACTCCACACGGACAGTATGGGTCCCTGCCGGCAGCCAGATGTGCCCTTCATACGTGCGGTCGCCGGTGCTATCCCAGGCACTCACCACAGGGCGGTCATCCACAAAGAGGCGGATGCCGTCGTCGGCGCGCACCACAAAGCGATAGGGCCCCTGGCTGAAGGCCAGCGCCCGCGTCCAGCGCACGGAGAAGCGGTCTGCGGGGAGCCCGGAGGACGGCGCGTTAGCGCCCCACTGGAAATCGATAGCGGCATCGTCGCGAACCAGCACGGGGGTGCCCTCCAGGTTCACGTTCGGGTAGTACTCGCCGCGCCAACCGGTGAAGGGCGGCGTCGCAGACGGTGTGGGGGTTCCGGGGGCGAGGTCCCAATTCAGCCTAACGCGAGCCAACCCGGTGTGTTCGACGTACGTGAGCAGGACGTCGTGGTAGCCGGGCGCGAGATCGCGCTGTACGGTGACCGCACCAGGGCCCGTAACCCAGCGGTCTATGAGCAACACCCCGTCGACCCACAGCCGCACGGCATCGTCATACTGGAGGGAGAACGCATAGCGCCCACCCGCCAAAGAGATCCGGCGTGACCAGCGAACGCCAAAGGAATCGGCCGGCAGGCGCGACGTCGGCGCCCCATAACCCCAGTCAAACTCGATCGCCTGATCCTGCCGCGTCATCGCGGGCGCGCCCGTGAACGTGACGTTGCTCCAGTACTCGCCCAGCCAGTAATCGATGGGGATCGGCGCAATGGTCTCCGTGGGGGGGGGCGTGTTCGTTGGAGAACCCGCAGTGAGCGAGGGCGCAGGCGTCACCGTCGACGTCGGTGCGGAGGTGGCCTGCTCCGTCGGTGCTGGCGAGGAAGCCTCGGTTGCGGGCCCATTCGCGGCCCGGACGGCGCTGAACGTGTCGGTGCGATACTGGTAAGCGCGGCCGTCGGCGCTCAACCAGATCCGGTATCCGGGTGTGGTCGTCTGTTCGCAGTCGTCGCCTGCCAGCCCAAGGCAGGTATCCAGCCACTGCACCGATTCGACAGAGTCCGTCAGTATGGCGTCGGCACTGATGCCAAGCCGGGTCGCCAGATCAAGGCGAGCCTGCGCGACCAGTTCATCCCGCAGGATCTGGCTGCTCAGACGCTCATACACCGCCTGAGCCCATCCTAGAATGACGGCACGGTCGGCCTCTGTGGCCGCGCGCGTGCCCGTTCCCGAAAGATGCAACTGGAGTTGCAGGTTGTCCGGCCCGCCCGGATTATCCTCCGTGACGGCGTCTATCGTGCTATAGCGGACCCGGAAGGAAATCAGCCGGGTGATCTCATCCGCAGTGAGATCGCCCACCCGCAAGGGGCTCTCACATTCACCAAAGACGGCACGGTTGTCCTGGTCGATGAACAGCCTCTCGCAATAGCCGGCAATGCCACCGACCCTCCGCCACACGAGCCTCGCGTCGGCCGGCTCGCCGGGGAGCGGAGTGGACAACAGGGGCACCCGCGTCGCATCCGGAGGAGGCGTCTCTGGAGCGCCAGCGGATCCGTGCACGGCCCAGATGCCCAGGGCTACCAGCACGAGGGCCAGCCCGCCGCCGAGCACATAGTACAGCGCCTTGGGCGCGTGTGGCGTTTCTGTATCCATCTTGTGTATGCCTCTCCTCGTGTCAGACAGGCCGACTCAGGCGACCGACCTCTGCCGAGGCGCCGGTTGCCGGTCCGTACCTCTAGGACGCCTCGAGCGCGCCCACGGTTCCCTTGTGCGAGATGACGCCGTGGCGCAACTCGAGCCGTGACTATCGGCCGAACCGGCTGTCAGAGGCTAGATGTTGAGGGGGTTCCCGTACGAGTCGCAGGAAAAGACCTCGCCCCACTCCTTGCGCTGGCGGGCTGGTGGCGTGACGTCCGGGACGCCCAACGGCGTGCAGGCCACGACGGTGCCCTCTTCCGGAATGCCACACGCGGCGCGCACCGCCTCGTTGGAAAAGGCGCCGATCCAGCAGGTGCCATAGCCGAGCGACGCTGCCGCCAGAACCATGTTCTCCAGGGCAATCGCCACGTCCACGCGGTACCATCTCTCGGAGACCTGTGGCAGGCCGACGGCTACCAGGATATAGGCCGCATCCGCCATCCACATCTGATTGTTACAGGCCTGTGCGACGCGGGCCTTTGCTTCAGGGTCGCCCACGACGACAAAGTGCCAGGGCTGGCGGTTCGCTGCAGAGGGCGCCTGCCTCCCAGCCTCCAAGACCTGCTTCAGATCCGATGCCGGGATCGGTGCGTCTCGGTAGGTTCGGATACTGCGCCGTTCAAGGATCGTCTTGAGGGTCTCCATGAGTAGCTCCTTTCGTAAATACGGCCGTTGCGTTTGATCCGGGCAGCGATCAGGCGTCGCTTTGATCCGGTGAGTTTGGCAACTCTCCCAGCTCCCCTGTCGCGGAGAAAACCACTCGCTCACAGATGTTGGTCACACGATCTGCGGCGCGCTCGAGGTTGTGGGCGGCCCAGAGGAGCATATTGGCCTGCTCCACGCGCGAGGGGTCGGCGAGGATCAGCGTCACAAGCTCGTGCCGGACCTGATTGTAGAGGCCATCGACCTCATCGTCCTCCAGAGCGATCTCTCTGGCGGACCGATCATCGTTATCTATATAGGCTCGAAGGGCTCGCCCTAGCATGTCCATGGCCTTCTCGGACATGCGCGGGATGTCCAGGAGAGGTTTGATCAGTTCCTCTTCGCCGATGTTCAGGCTGATCTTGGCAATGCCCTTGGCATAGTCTCCGGTACGCTCCAGTTCGCGGATAATGTCCAGAATGGCCGCCAGGGCGCGCAGATCGCGGGCCATCGGTTGCTGAGTGGCGATGAGTACGAGGACGTCGGCCTCGATCTGGAATCGCTTCCTGTTGATCTCCGAGTCTCCGGCTATGATCTGCTGGGAGACGTCCAGATTGCGTACCTTCAGGCCATCCACCGCTTCCGTGATGGCGCGCTGCACGGCATAGCCCAGTCCGAGGACCTCATCCTGCAGCCTCTTTAGCTCGCCCTCGAAGCGTCTTCTCAGCATGGGGTGTCCCTTTCTACAGGCGCTGTGGGTCGACCTAACCGAATCGTCCCGTGATATAGTCGATTGTGCGCTTGTCATCCGGCTGGGTAAAGATCTGCCCAGTCTCTCCGTACTCGACCAGTTTGCCCGTGAGGCCGTCATCGGTGAGGAAAAAGGCCGTCCAATCCGACACGCGGGCCGCTTGCTGCATGTTGTGTGTCACAATTACGATTGTGTACAGCTCTATGAGCTCCCGCATCAGGTCTTCAATGCGCAACGTCTCGATCGGGTCCAGGGCGGAGGCCGGCTCGTCCATCAGGATCACCTCTGGTCGCGTCGATAGGACGCGTGCGAGGCACAGGCGCTGCTGCTGGCCGAGGGAAAGCGACAGCGCATCCTGCGTGAGCTTGTCACGGAGCTCCTGCCAGAGGCCAACCCGGCGTAAGCTTTCCTCGACGATCGAGTCCAGATCGGCGCCACGCTCTCTAGCGACGACGCGCGGCCCAAAGGCCACGTTGTCGTAGACAGTCTGCGGGAAAGGGTTGGGGCGCTGGAAAACCATGCCTACGCGCTGGCGCAGCTGCACCACATCGTAGGTGTCCGCATAGATGGGATCGCCGTCCAGGTAGACATCTCCCCGAAGGGAAAAGATGCGCACCGAGTCGTTCATCCGGTTCAGGCAACGCATAAAGGTGGACTTGCCACAGCCTGAGGGACCGATAAGCGCCGTGATCTGGCGTTCCTTGATGTCCAGCGATATATCCGCGAGCACCTGCTTGGCGCCATAGTAGGCGTCCACATGCTCCGCTCGTATCTTGATCATTCTGGATGTGCCTCTCCGCTGGTGCCGCTCAGCCAAAGCGCCCCGTCACATAGTCCTCTGTGCGCTGGTCACGCGCACGGGTGAACAACGCCTCGCCGGAGCCTTGCTCTACGAGTTCGCCCATGAGGAAAAAGGCCGCGTAATCCGCCACGCGGGCCGCCTGCTGTACGCTGTGGGGCACCAGGATGATGGTGTACTGCTCCTTGAGCTCCATCAGCGACTGCTCCACTTTGGCCGTGGAAATCGGATCGAGCCCCGAGGTCGGCTCGTCGAGCAACAGGATATCTGGCTCGACTGCCAGGCTGCGGGCGATACACAGTCGCTGCTGCTGGCCTCCTGAGAAGCCACTTGCCGGGCTATCCAGGCGATCCTTCACCTCATCCCAGAGCGCGGCCTGAACCAGGCTCCTGTACAGAATCCCGTCAAGGCGGGCGCGATCCCGAATCCCGGCAAGCGAAGGACCGTAGAGCACATTCTGCCGTATCGTGCCGGGAAGCGGCAGGGGGAGCGCAAAGACCATGCCCGCCCTGCGCCTCAGCTCGGGTAGCGACACCGTGGGAGCGTAGATATCCTCCCCATCTACCAGGATGCTACCCTCCATGCGCGTGTTCTCCAGCTGCGCGTTCAGACGGTTGATCAGGCGGAGCAGCGTCGTCTTGCCACCCCCCGCTGGGCCAAAGAACACCGTAACGCTGCGTGCCGGCACCTCCAGGCTGATGTCACTCAGTGCCTGGTTGCCGCTGTACCAGTAGCTTACGTGGTCAACGCGGATCTTGGTTTCTACCATTCGCGCCTGCGCCTAAAGTAGCCGCGGATGAGCGTGGCGATCACGTTCATGGAGAGTACGTAGATGAGCAGAGTCAGGGCTGTCCCGAACTGAATACTGAGGGGCATGCCCGGGACCTGCGTGCTGATGACATACAGGTGGTACGGAAGGGCCATGGTCTGATCCATGACGGACTGGGGCAGAGCAGGCAAGTAAAACGCCGCGACGGTGAACAGAATCGGTGCCGTCTCTCCTGCCGATCGGAGCAGCCCAAGGATGACGCCCGTGATGATGCCCGGCAACGCCTGTGGCAGTACAACGCGACGGATGCCTTGCCAGGGGGTGCCGCCCAGGCTGGCGCTCACTGTCCGGAACTCCATAGGTACGGCGCGAAGGGCTTCCTCTGAGGTGCTGATGATCACCGGAAGCGTCATGATCGCCAGGGTCAGCGAGCCCGCCAGAATCGAGGTGCCGAACTGGAGGAGCAGCACGAATATACCTACACCAAAGAGCCCGTAGACGACCGATGGAACGCTGGCCAGGTTCACAATGGCCAGCCGTACCGCGCGAGTCAGCCCGGTATCGCGGGCATACTCTGAGAGATAGATAGCGGCGCCCACGCCCATCGGTATCGCAACCAGGCCCGTGCCCGCCGTCAGCAGCAGCGTTCCCACGATGGCGGGCAGGATGCCGCCGGCTTTCATGCCGTCGCGAGGCATGGCCGTCAGGAACTCGGCGCTGATTGCAGGCGCGCCCTGCGCGAGAATCGCGCCGATGACAAGCAGTATCGGGATCACCACGACGAGGCTGATGAGGGCCAGCAGCCCAAAACCCAGCTTCTGTACGAGGTGCGGATTCATCAGCGCAGACCTCCCCGTTCCCGACGACGGAACATCACCGAGGCTGACGCCAGTGTGATCGCAAAGACCAGGACAAAGAGAATCAGGGCGATCGCGAACAGCACATGATAGTGCGTGCTGCCGCTGGCGACCTCGCCCATCTCGGCAGCGATCGTGGCCGTCATGGTGCGTACAGGCCGCAGGAGAGCATCAAGCCCGACGGGCATGCGTGCCGCGTTCCCGGTGACCATCATAACCGCCATTGTCTCACCGATCGCGCGCCCCATACCTAGCATAAGGGCCATGAGGATGCCCGATCGCGCGGCGGGCAGCACCACCCGCCAGATCGTCTGCCACTCGGTGGCTCCCATCGCCAAACCTGCATCGCGGTAGCTCTTTGGGACGGCATCCAGGGCGTCCTCAGCCACGCTGATGATCGTGGGCAGCGCCATGTAGGCCAGCACCAGCGCCCCCGTGAATGTCGTTAGCCCGGTGGGTGCGCCCAGGCCCTCGCGGACGACGGGCGCCAGCACGACCATGCCGAAAAAGCCCAGCACCACGGAAGGGATGCCTGCCAGTACCTCAACCATCGGTTTGAGAATCTCGCGAGCCCAGGCGGGAGCGATCTCGCGGATAAAGACGGCCGTGCACACGCCCAGCGGGAAGGCGATGATCATGGCCACGACGGTGATCAAAACCGAGCCCAGTAGCAGGGGCAGCGTGCCATAGAGCTCTGAGGTCGGGTACCAGCGGATCCCCAACAGGTTGCCGAGCGGGATCTCAAAGAACGCTGGTAGGCCTTCAGTGAGTAGAAAGATAAAGATGAGGGCCACCAGCCCGATGGTTGAGACGCCCAGCACCCTTATGATGGCCTCGATCGCCCATTCAGGACCGGAACGCAACGCAACTAGAGTTCTCCTGGAGCGACGCATCTTCTCCTCTATCATTGGAGGGGGACAAAGCCCAGGTCATCTACCTGCACTTGCCCTTCCGTTAACACCCACTGTATAAAACTGGCCACCGCGCCCGTCGGCTCGCCCGCGGTGTACATGTAGAGGGGGCGAGCAATCGCATAGGTGCCATCGTTGACCGACGAGGCCGACGGCAGGACGTATGGGCCCGCGTCGTCCCTGGCGATTGCCAGCATCTTTTCCTCATGGGTGACATACCCGAGGCCATCGTAGCCGATGGCGTTGCGGTTCTGACGGACCTCGGCGCCAATGCCTTCTGATGATGGCATCAGCAGAGTATCAGGCGAGAGCAGGAGATCGCTCTCCTTCCCGAGGCGCACGACGTTCTCGAGGAAGTAGACGTAGGTTCCCGAGTTGGACTCGCGCGAGAGCAGCACGATGGGGCGATCCTCTCCCCCTACCTGGAGCCAGTTGGTGATCCGGCCTGTGTAGATGTCGGATACCTGTTGGAGCGTGAGTTGATCGACCGGGTTATCCGGGTGGACCACCACCGCGATGGCATCCTGTGCGACAACATGCTCTATCGGTTCGATGCCGTTGGCGCGGGCAGCCTGGTACTCCTCTTCCTTCATCTCGCGGGAGGCGTTCGCGATATCAACTGTTCCGTTGATCATGGCGGCGATGCCCGTGCCCGATCCGCCTCCGGTGACGGAGATGCTCACCTGCGGGTACGCCGCCGTATAGGCCTCTACCCAGGCCAACGCCAGATTGACGATTGTGTCGGAGCCCTTGTTCTGGATGGAGGCGATGGTTCCGGCGGCGTTGCTAACCTGGCCTTCCAGTTGCTGGCCGCCACAACCCGCCAGCGCACAGATCAGTGCCGCCAGCACAAGCCAGCGCCTCGAGGAGGCGCGGAGCACATCAAGTCGGCGATTGCGATAGCGCTGCACGTGTATTCTCCCGTGATCACGGGCATGGCGGCCGGCGGTGCCTGAGGTCCATCCATAGACGATTGTAGCGGCGGGGCAGAACGCAAGCAAATCGCCCCGCACCCGGGCTTACGCCCTTGACCGCCGCGTCAACGTGCCGATAGAATCGGTGCCAGTGTGAGGCTGGCCTACGCTAAGGAGCGTCTTCCATGAACGACAAGGTCAGAATCGGTGTGATCGGAACCGGACAGATCGGCACACGGCATCTGGAGCGGTATGCCGCCATTCCAGAGGCTGAGGTCGTCGCCATCTGTGATCTGCGCCAGGATGCCGCGACCTCGCTCGCCGCTCGGTTTGGTGTGCCCAACGTCTACAGCGATTACGGCCTGATGTTGGAGCGTGATGACCTCCATGCGGTAGACGTCTGCCTGCACAATCGCTTCCACCGCCCCGTCGCAGAAGCGGTGCTCCAGGCTGGGAAGCATTGCTACTGCGAAAAGCCGATGTCCTGGACGTATCGGGACGCGCTCGCGATGTACGAGGCCGCGATGCGAGCGGGCAGGAAGCTGCACATACAGCTGGGCACCCTCTACTCTCCAGAGGCCAGAGCGGCTCGCCGGATCATAGCCGAGGGGCACCTTGGTCGCGTCTACCTCGCCAAGTCCATCCACTATCGGCGGCGTGGGCGCCCGTACGTGGACGGCTATGGGAGCGCCGCCTTTGTGAACACGGGCACTTCCGGAGGCGGTGCGATGCTCGATATGGCTGTGTATCACATCTCACTGATACTCCATCTGCTGGGAAACCCCGCGCCGCTCAGCGTCTCGGGCGCTACGTTCCAACAACTGGAGAACATGTATGCTGATCGCCGGGAAAGTGGCCACTATAACGTCGAGGAACTGGGCATGGCCCTTGTCCGGCTGGAGGGGGAAATCAGCTTTATGATGGAGGAGGCCTGGGCCATCCAGGCAGAGGACCCGGACCTGGACCAGATCTCAGGATCGCGGGGCGGCCTTCGGCTCAGGCCTCTGACCTACTACACCACCCTGGCGGATCTCGAGATGGACGGCACGTTTGATCTTGAACAGGGCATCTGGCGGTGGGAGCAGTGTGATCCAGAGCAGACGTACTATGGCGAGTCACAGCGTCATTGGGTGGCCGCTCTACAGGGCAAGGTGCCCCTCCTAGATACCGCCCGGATCGCGCTCAACACGGCGCTGATTACCGAGGGCGTTTATCTCTCACAGCGGCTAGGGAGAGAGGTCACGGTGGACGAGATTGCTCATGCGGAGCAGGGGATCGGCCGGGAAAAGTGACCGCGCCATACCCTCATGGTCGAACCAGAGATAGGAGCGCAGGATGCGCCATAGAATGCGTGTAGGCCTCATCGGCACCGGCATGATCTGCAACATCGCGCATGTGCCGGCGTGGCGAAACCTCCCTGATGACGTAGAGATCGTTGCTGCAGCGGATATCGATGGCGGGCATGCCCGCCACACGGCCGATGCGCATGGCATTGCCTACTGGACCGACGATCCTCAGCGTATGTTGGATACCCAGGATCTGGATATCGTCTCCGTCTGTGCTCCAAACAGCTATCACAAGCCTTGGACGCTGGCTGCGCTTCGCGCCGGGGCGCACGTTCTGTGCGAAAAGCCCGTGGCGACCTCCTATCAGGATGCTGCGGAGATGTACGATGCCGCCGAGCAGGCCAGTCGGGTGCTGCTTGTGGGCCAGTGCCTGCGTTTTCGAACAGATAACCAGGCGGCAAAGGCCCTGGTGGAGGCGGGCTATCTCGGGGATACATACTACGCCGAGGCTGGGGCGATGCGGCGTCGCGGCGTGCCGGAATGGGGCCTCTTTCACATTCGGGAGCACTCCGGGGGCGGGCCGGTGCTGGACATCGGCGTGCATGCGCTGGATACCGTGCTCTGGCTTATCGGAAGCCCCCGCGTGGTGTCCGTCAGCGGAGCTACCTATGCCCGTATCGCCACCCAGGACGAGGGCCTGCGCAAGTCCCAGGCGGATAGCGGCGCCCCGGAAGGCGTGTCGGAGCCCCGTCGCTATGACTACCGCGAGTTCGATGTCGAGGATCTCGGGGTGGGTTTTCTGCGGCTGGAGAACGGCACCACCATCACGCTGCGGGCCTCCTGGGCGGCCAACATTCCCGATGGAACCGGCAGCACGTACATCTTGGGCACCAGGGCGGGTCTGGCTCTGAACCCAGTGCGGCTGACCGGAACCCTTGGTCCCTATCAGGCGGATACGCTGCCCATCATTCCCGGCGCTGACGAGCCCTTTGTCATCGGACATATGCGCCAGGCCGCTCACATGCTTCGGGCGATCCGCGGCGAGGACGAACTCCTCGTCCAGCGAGGGGAGGTGCTCAATGTGATCCGCGCTCTGGAGGGGCTCTACCGCTCGGCGGCGCTCGGAAGAGAAGTGTGGCTGGATCGATGAACGTCGCGGCGGATGGCCGTGCCTCTGTGCGCGGCCTCGCTGGCCCTCTCTGGCTCTTGGCCGGGTCCCAGCGCAGAGGAGAGAGAGGATCGCCTCACTGACCGCTTTATGCACTACGGTCCCTGGGAAGGGGAGGGATGAGATGGACGATAGGGTATCCGTTGCCTCGTACGCCTTTCACGGTCTGCTACGGCATGGCGTCATGGACGTGTTTGGCTATCTGGAGAGCGTTCGCTTCCGTTACGGCGCTCAGGCCGATATCTGGAATGGGATGCTGCCGACCACCGAGCGCGATTATGTGCTCAAGATCAGGCGCGCTCTGGACGAGCGAGGGCTGGTGCTGGCGAACCTCTGCGTGGATGACGCCCATATCTGGGAGGACGATGCGGACAGGCGAGAGGCCAACCACCGGAATGCGCTGGCGCACCTGGAGGCCGCAGAGCTTCTGGGGGCGCGCACGGTTCGCATCGATGCCGGTGGCGCGCACGATGCGCGGGCCTTTAGCAGCGAGCAGATGGACCTGATCGTGTCCCGATATCGGGAATACGCTGCTCGTGCGCAGGCGGGCGGGTACCGCGTGGGCCCCGAGAACCACTGGGGACCTGAGGTCTTGCCAGAGAACATGGTGGCCATCTGCCGCGCGGTGGACCATCCAGCCTTTGGCGTGCTGTTGCACTTCCGCGGCGATCCCGGCGATCGTGAGATGGCTCCCTGGGCGATGCATACGCACCTGTCCTGGCAGATCACCGAAGGCCCTCTGGAGGCCAGCATGGGGATGCTGCGCGATGCGGGGTACGACGGCTATTGGGGGGTAGAACACCACAGCGGGAGCGACGAGTACGCCGAGGTAGCCGTGCAGGTTGCGCGCGTTCGCGCCGTGTTGGCGCGCTGGGCGGCCGCGTAGGCGTACTGGCGGGCACGGGCAGGCGAACTCTGGCGAGGGCGGCATACTGGCGCTGAGGCAAGCCACAGGCCTGCCTCAGCGTTAAGCGAGCGTCCGGGAACGGTATAGCGCGCTCCCAGCCCGTGCCCAGGACTGGGCTTGTGTTAACCCCATGCGCCTCGTACTCAGCGCCGGTCGATCACCGGTCCACCGCAACGTACTGGATGAGGCCCCGCTCGCCATTCACCAGCCAGTCCGGGTCCTCGGCGCGGAGCGCCTCGGCCTGGCCTTCACGCATACCCACGATCAGCTCTGCCTTGAGCGTGCGAAGCGTCACAAACGGCGCCGGCATGTACTGGGTTACGCTGGCCAAGTCGGTCGTGGGGGGCCAATCACGATCCTCCAGCAGGCGGCGGTAGTTCACATCGCCCTTGAGCATGATGAGATCCGCGCGAGCAAGATCACTCTCCAGATCCTCGGGAAGGTTTGTGAGATGCCCACTGGTGGACCAGAAAGGATGTGCGTGGAGCGTGAGCCGGCCCGCTCTCCCCGCCTCGCGGAGCAGAGCGCCCAGGGCGTGTGGCCGAGGCGCATCCAGCGCCTCCAGGGCCCTCCGTGCCAGCCGAAAGTCCTTGGGCATGGTGTCCGATACGAAAAAGGGCTGTGGCTTGAGGTGGAGATGCACCTCACGGACCAGGTTGTGACCGAGCAGCAGCCCGATCAGGCCCATATCCGCGAGGATTTCCGGTCCGGAGTTGTCCGCCACAAAGTCCAGCCGGCGGACCTTTCCCGCCGCGAGTAGATCCCAGATCGTCATGCGATGGTCGATCAGAATGCGATGCTGTTCGTCGCTATCGGTTTCGCTCGATGCACTGACCGTGATATTGGAGAGATCGGCCCGGTTTCCCCAGAGGCTGCGACGCGCCGCCACCATGAACTTCGCCTGCAGTTCGGCTTGCTCGGGCAGTCGGTCGAAAAAGCGCGCCGTGGCTTCCAGTCCCTCGCCGAGCGACTCGCGCTTCTGGGGATCAAAGGGATCCAGGAGAAAGGTCGGTCCCGGATGAAAGTAGCGGACGGCCTCCAGCAGGCGCCGGTAAAAGTACGTTTCGGCCAGGAACCAGGGCAGTTCCATCCATCGCCGGCCTTCCCATGGGGCCAGCGCGTGATTCCACGGGCGGCGGTCCGGCGTGGCCTCTTTCAGTGGACCGGCGACGCCCGAGCGGACTTCTTCCGCAAAGCTCTCCAGCGCGGCGACGATCTCCGGTGCATAGTGCTGCGTGTCGATCACCTTCTTGATGATCCCTGGCTTACGGACGGCGAGCGTGTGCTCGGCAAAGGATCCCGGAGTCGAAACCATCAGTGGGGCTGGTAGCATCCTGTTCCTCCATCTGTGCTGGATGCATTATAGGCAAGGCACAGGCTGGTCGCCAGCGGCTTTGACATGCCCCAATAACGAGTCTATACTCGCCTCCCGTGCATTTCGGTCATGCAGCAAGGAACGGTGCCCCGGCATGGATGCCCACTATCTCGCCACGCTCGAATATCCCAAGATCCTTCAGCAACTCGCCGAGTATGCGGCCTTTTCGGCCAGTCGCGAGCTGGTCCTGGGGTTGCGGCCGGCCACCGATCCGGAGGTCGTCCGGATGCGGCTCGCCGAGACGACAGAAGCCAAGCGGCTGCTTTCGACCCGTGTGGAGAGCTCGGTGGGCGGCGCACGTGACGTGCGAGCCGCGGCCCGGCGCGCCGCGCTGGATTCCTCACTTGGATCCGAGGACCTCCTTGCTATCGGCGTGACCCTGGCCAGCGCGCGCGAGATCTACCGAAACTTGAGCCCGCTGGCGCAGGAGTATCCCCTGCTGGCCGCCAGGGCCGGTGAGATCAGGCCCCTCTCGCACGTCATCGAGGAGATCCAGCGTTGCCTCGATGAAGACGGCCTGGTGCGGGACACGGCCAGCCCTGAGCTCGCGCGCATCCGGCGGGAGATCTATACCTCCAAGGAACGGCTTCTGGAACGTCTGCGTCGCCTTGTGAGCAGCCCGGATACGGCCAAGTACCTGCAGGAGCCGATCGTAACAGAGCGCAACGGGCGCTACGTCATCCCGCTCAAGGTCGAACACCGCGGCCGGATTCCTGGCTTGGTGCAGGATCAGTCCTCCAGCGGGCAAACGCTCTTTATCGAGCCGCTCGCCACAGTGGAGCTGAACAACCAGTGGCAGGAGTTGATCATTGCCGAGCGGCACGAGATGGCGCGGATCCTGCGCCAGTTGAGCGCGCTGGTGGGCGATGAGGCCGATAACGTGATCAACAATGTGCGCCTGCTGGCCGAGATCGATCTGGCGCTGGCCAAGGCGCACTACAGCTATGCCCAGAATGGCGTCGCCGCGGAGCTGACGCTGGACCAGTGGCCGACCCGCCCGGCCGCCGACGCGGTCGATCGCTGGCAGCATCCCTTCTATCTGCCTCGCGCCCGCCATCCCCTGCTGGATCCGGCGCGGGTGGTGCCGATCGATGTGTACCTGGGGGCGAACAGCACCGCGCTGGTGATCACGGGCCCCAACACCGGAGGGAAGACGGTGTCTCTCAAGACCGTCGGCCTTCTGGCCGCCATGCACCAGGCCGGCCTGCATATCCCGGCCGGGGAGGGGGCCAGGTTGCCCGTGTTTTCGGGGATCTATGCCGATATCGGCGACGAGCAGTCGATCGAGCAGAGCCTTTCCACCTTCTCGTCACATCTGACGCGGATCGTTGACGTCCTGCGGCAGGCGGATGAGCGGTCGCTCGTGCTGCTGGATGAGATCGGCGCTGGCACGGACCCCGTGGAGGGCGCGGCTCTGGCGCAGGCCCTGATCAGCACTCTGGTGAAACGCGGCTCGCTCACGTTCTGTTCATCGCACTATTCTCAGCTCAAGGTGTACGCCTTTAGCACGCCGCTGGTGGAGAACGCCAGCGTAGAGTTCGATGTGCAGACGCTCTCGCCGACGTTCCGGCTGAGTATCGGGCTGCCGGGCCGCAGCAATGCCTTTGCGATTGCGGAGCGGCTTGGCCTGCCCGATGGGATACTGCAGATGGCCAGAGGTCTCGTCTCGGCGGAGGATGCCGGTGCGGATGTGTTGCTGGCCAACGTAAAGGCGGCCGCCGATGCTGCCAAGCAGGAGCTCTCCGAGGCTGAAGCGGCCAACCGGAAGGCTCAGGAGATGGAGCAGGAGTTGCGCTTTAGGCTTTCTCAGATAGAGGAAGCCAGGCGTCTCGTCCTTGAGGAGGCACGCGAACAAGCTCGCGACGAACTGGAACAGATGCGTGGCCAAATGCGCGCCTGGCGGCAGCGCGCCGCGGGAGCATCGGACGAGCGGTTGGCGGGAGATGCGCTCAAGGCTCTTGACAACCTGGAGCAGCAGATTGAGCCCGTGCGCACCGAGCGTATGCCTTTAGCTCCTGAGCCCGACGACGAGGAGGCGCTCCGGGTGGGCGACCGCGTCTGGGTGCCATCCCTGGGGCAGGAAGGGGTGCTCCAGGAGATCGAGGGCGATAGCGCCTTGGTGAGTTTGGGAGGCTTTCGCTTGCGTACAGAGCTTGATCGTCTGCAGTTCCGAGGGCGTTCGCTCGCGGCGGCGACGCCGGCAGCGACAATCCGCCGCCCCGTGACGGCCTCGCCCGGCATGGAGCTGCATCTGCGGGGCATGCGGGCCGCTGAGGTGCCCGAGCTGGTGGACCGGTATCTGGAACAGGCCTACCTCTCTGCCTTGCCTTGGGTTCACATTGTCCATGGCAAGGGGATGGGCGTGCTCAAGCAGATCGTGCGCGATTCCCTGCGCGCGAATCCCCTGGTCAAGTCCTTTAGGGCCGGAGAGCTCGCCGAGGGAGGGGACGGCATCACCGTCGTGCAGTTGGAGAGCGCAGAATAGTGCGGCGACGTCCGCGGCTCAGATCGGGGGCATCGCGTGGTGACGTGGAATCCGTGGCATGGATGCCACAAGTACTCTGAAGGGTGCGGGCACTGTTACGTCTTTGGCATGGACGCGCGCTTTGGGCGCGATCCGGAGAACGTGGTGCGCACCGGCGACTTTCGCCTGCCGCTGCGCCGCAACCGCCTCAATGAGTACGCGCTGCGGCCCAATACGGACGTCTTCACCTGCCTGACTTCGGATTTCTTCCTTGAAGAGGCGGATCCCTGGCGCGATGAGGCCTGGGAGATCATCAGAGCTCGTCCGGATCTTGGCTTCTCCATCATCACCAAGCGCCTGTCCAGGCTTCAGACGTGCCTGCCCTCCGACTGGGGCGAGGGTTATCCCAACGTGGCGATAGGCGCCACGGTCGAGAGCCAGCGGCAGGCCGCCATTCGCCTGCCTTTCTTGATGAATGCTCCGCTTCGGCGTCGCTTTGTGATCTGTGAGCCGCTGCTCGAGGCCGTAGACATCACACCCTGGCTGGACGATCGGCTGGCTTACGTCATGGTGGGCGGAGAGAGCGGTCCGGACGCGCGCGTCTGCGATTATGACTGGGTAACCGATCTGCGCGACCAGTGTGTAGGCGCCGGTGTGCCATTTGTGTTCAAGCAGACGGGCGCTCGCTTCCGCAAGGGCGGGCACGTGTACAACGTTCCACGCGCACTCCAGATATCTCAGGCGCGCAAGGCCGGCATCGATACCATCACCGGGATACTGGATCGAGAGTAGAAGGCGCTACGCCAGCCGCGCGGCCCCACGCCTGCATTGCCCTGCCAATGCTTGAGGCGGCGGGCCCGGCTCGCTAGAGGTACTCGACGAGCTTTTCTGCCGCCGCCCGGTTCATGCCGGGCACGGCGACCAGATCCTCCACGCTGGCGTTCCGGATGCGATCCAGCGATCCGAAGGTCTTCAGCAAGGCCTGCCTTCTCTTGGGGCCGATGCCAGGAATGTCATCCAGCAGTGAGCGGGTGCTATCCTTGTCGCGAAGCTTGCGATGATAGGTCACGGCAAAGCGGTGCGCCTCATCCCGGATGCGCTGTACCAGGAACAGCGCCTCGGAACCGGCCGGGAGGCGGAGCGACTCGGGCCGGCCGGGGAGGAATATCTCCTCCTCCTGCTTTGCCAGGCCAACGGTGGGGATGTGATCCAGCCCAAGCGACTCCATCACCTCGTGGACGGCGCCCAGCTGGCCTTTGCCACCATCCAAGATTACCAGGTCCGGCATGATGGCCCAGCGATCGGGCTTGCCCTCCACGGCTCGTTCTTCCTGGGAGGAGCGGGCTCTGGAAAAGCGCCGGCCCAGCATCTCGGCCATGGATGCAAAGTCGTCTTGCCCGGTAACGCTCTTGATGCGAAAGTGCCGATAGTCCTGCTTGCTGGGCGCCCCCTGCTCAAACACCACCATGCTGCCCACGGTGAAACGTCCCTGAAGCGTAGAGATGTCATAGCACTCGATGCGGGACGGTGGCGCGGCGAGTTGCAGCGCCTCCTGAAGCTCGCTCAGGGCTTCGGTGTGCCGGTGCGTATCCGCGTTCCACTCGTCCCGGAGTCGCTTGAGCGTCTCGACCGCGTTCTCGCGGGCCATCTCCACTATGGCTTTCTTCTCACCGCGCTTGGGCACGCGCATCGTCACGCGGTTCCCGCGGCGTTGGCTCAACCATGAGGAGATGACGGCGAACTCGTCGAGATCGTTCTGAAGGAGAATCTCCGGGGGGATCTGGGTCGCTTCACTGTAGAACTGCTTGATGAAGGACCCCATGACTTCGGATTCGTCTTCGCCCTGGGCCCCCGTGAGCACAAAGTACTCGCGCCCGATCAGCTTGCCGTCTCTGATAAAGAACACCTGCACGCAGGCCTGGCCGTTATCCCGTGCAAAGGCGACGATATCGTGATCGTGGAGGTGCTCCGAGACGATGCGCTGCCGCTCGATGATCGTGTTGATCGCGGCGATCTGATCTCGCAGGGTGGCCGCGCGCTCAAAGTCGAGCGCCTGGGCCGCCTCACCCATCTGACGGCCCATCCCCTCCACCACGGCCTCGGATCGACCCTCCAGAAAGAGGATCGCCCGATCGATGTCCTCCCGGTATCCGGCTCTGTCGATGGCGCCGATGCAGGGGCCTGTGCATCTCTTGATGTGATAGTAGAGGCAGGGCCGCGCGTCCTCCCCATTGATGTCCCGGTTGCAGGTTCGGTACGGGAACAGCCGGCGCAGGGCATCCAGAGTCTGGTGGACGGCCTGTGAGGAGGTGAAGGGGCCAAAGTAGCGGGCACCATCGCGCTGCGGGGAACGCACGATAAAGATCCGCGGAAAGTCCTCGTGAAGGCTGATCTTGATGTACGGGTAGCGCTTGTCGTCCTTGAGCCGGACGTTGTACCGTGGCCGGTGCCGCTTGATGAGCTCGCTCTCCAGGATCAGCGCCTCGAGTTCCGAGTCAGTGACGATCCACTCCAGGTCGGCAATCTCTGAGACGAGCAGCTCTGTCTTGGGCGTATGATTGGCGGACGCGTGAAAGTAGGAGCGCACCCGGTTGCGGAGGACGACGGCCTTGCCTACATAGATGACCGTGCCCTGGATATCCTTCATGATGTAGACGCCCGGCCTATCCGGAAGCCCGGCCAGGCGGGTGGCTATCGTATCCTCAGACATTGCCCCTCACGCTTACTGGTGTATCGGTACCCCATGCTCGACCGATTATACCAGCAGGGCAGGTGCTCACCAATCTGTGCATTCGGGTCCGGATTGCCTCTTGCGTTCATAGAACATATGTGCTATCCTGTGAGTAGAACCTTTGTTCTGCCCGGGAGGTGCAGCATGGACGTGATCGTGGGCACAATCATTGCACTGGTGATGCTTGGCTGCCTCGACCAACACCTTCACCCGGAGGAGTATGAGGCGGCGCGCGCCGCTTCACGGTTATCGCTCAGGCAGCAACTGGCGCTGTGGCGGGCCCGGCTACGCCAGGAGGCGGCCGGCCGCACGGTGTCGGCATCGCATCGTTGTTCGATCTCCCAGGCGAGTCCCTGGCTTACCTCGGAGTCCTTGGAGCGGGTTACGGTCCGTCGCTAGGCGGGCTACCCCATCCGGGGCCGGGCTGAATCCCCATCACGTCCCGGCCCCGGGTTTCTCTTCGTATCCCTCGCAGGCCTCAACCGCGCGGCTGGTGACGATATCGATACCCGTATCCAGCGCATTCAGCATCACCGGTTGATGATCGCCGACAGGCGCCGACAACTCCACCTGTCGCAGGGCGCGAGCCAGTGCGAATAACAGTCCCTGGGGTACCGGCGCGCTGGAACGCACGGGCACCAAAGGAAGCTTGCCGCCACGTACGCGCACGGTGGTGGTGAGCATGCGGCGCGGCGCGGTGAGTTCTTCGCGCACGAAGGCTTCTCCGCGCTGGCAGGCCTGGCCGCGGATCTCGATCAGTTCTTGCCCCTCAACCTTGGCCAGGATGCTGCATCCGACGGGGCAGGTGACACAGATGAACTCGCGTTCGTCGGGCATGGGCCTCCTCACGCCGGTCTATTCGATGATTCGGACGGCCAGGTCGCGCGCAGAGTCGCCGGCCGCGGCCAGTTCGGCAGCCAGCGCTGGCGGCAGCGACATTGTCACCATCTCGGCCGGCCGCACGTACCGGTGCCGGCGGGAGAGGAGCACGCGTGCACCGGCCCCCTCCCCCATAACAAGCTCAGCGCGCACGGGGCCTTCGACCGGGTGCCGCGCACGGAACTGAAGCACCACCGGCCCCTCTTCCAAGGCCGCCAGCCCCAGGATCTGGGGGACGACGGCGCGCACGTTTTCGCCTGCCCTGAGCCGGATCCGTTGCCCGGCCTCTGGCGCCCCCTGGCGCACGTATCGCCCGGCGGAACGACCGGCGATACGCGCCGCCGCACTGACGTCATCCACCAGGTCGTACACATGCACAACGTTTCCTGCCGCGAATATCCCCGGAACGTCCGTGCCGTGTCCCTCGTCTACCACAGGGCCGCCGGTCGCCGGATCGATCGTGGCCCCCGCCATGCGCGTGAGCTCGTTCTCGGGGACCAGCCCGACGGAGAGGAGGAGCGTATCGCAGGGGATTTCCTGACGAGTGCCGGCGATTGGGCGCCACTGCTCGTCCACGCGGCTGACGATCACGGATTCTACCCGGTCGCGACCGCGGACCTCTGTGACGGTCGTACACAGGTGGAGGGGAATGTCGAAATCGCGGATGCACTGCACCAGGTTTCGCCGCAGGCCGCTGATGTAGGGGAGGATCTCACACACGGCGACGACTTGGGCCCCTTCGAGCGTCAGGCGGCGTGCCATGATCATTCCGATATCGCCGGACCCGAGGATCACGTAGCGCTCGCCCGGCATGTACCCCTCAATGTTCACAAGCCGCTGAGCAGTCCCCGCGGTGAACACGCCGGCCGGGCGCGAGCCAGGGATAGCCAGCGCGCCGCGCGGCCGTTCCCGGCACCCCATCGCCAGGACCAGCGCCCGGGGAAGGATCTCCACCAGGCCGAGGGCGCGGCTGCTGGCAACCACCCTGCGGGAGTGGTCCACACCCAGCACCATCGTTTCGCTCAGCACGCGCAGGTCGGCGGACCGGGCGCGGGCGATCCATCGCCAGGCGTACTCCGGGCCAGAGAGGTCCTCTCCGAACTCGCGCACACCAAAGCCGGTGTGAATGCACTGCTGCAGGATCCCTCCCAGCTCATCGTTTCTCTCCAGCAGCAGGACATCCTCGGCGCCGTGCTTCTTGGCTTCGTAGGCGGCCGCCAGGCCGGCGGGGCCGCTCCCGATCACCAGGACGTCGCAGGTGAGCGATCTCACTCCGCTACCTCCTTGGTCCGGCGTACCACGATGTTCGAGGCCCCGCCTTTCTGTGTGATCTCCAGTGGAGAGAGGCCCAGCTCACGAGCCATGATCTCCAGCACAAGCGGCAGGTCAAAGCCTCCCTGGCAGCGACCGGTGCCAACGCGCGTCCGGCGCTTGAGGGCATCATAAGTGCGAGCCGGTATCGCGCCGTGGCACGCGGCCACCACTTCGCCCTCCGTCACGGTCTCACAACGGCAGATGATTCGCCCATAGCGAGGATCTCGGGCGATGAGCGCCTCCTGCTCGGCAGGGGAGAGTTGCGAGAAACGTGGGATGCCCCGCCGCAGTGGCACATACTCCGCGCGTTCCTGCAGTTCGAGGCCGGCCTCTCGCAGCATCTCAACCACCTCGAGTGCGATGGCGGGTGAGGCCGTCAGGCCCGGTGATTCGATCCCGGCGAGAATAAGCAATCCCGGTCGCTCCTTCGGGGCGTCGATCATAAAGTCCCCCGTGCTGCCGGAGGCACGTAGCCCTGTGAACGACCGGATGATCTGCCGGCTTTCCAAGCCCGGAATAAGCTTGAGTGCCCCTGTGAGCACCTCGTTGAGGCCTTCTGGGGTGGTGCTGAGGTTCTCCTTGTCGTCGATGTCGGTGGCTGTGGGCCCAAGCATCACGTTGCCATGGATCGTCGGCGTAACCAGGATGCCCTTGCTCACCGGCGTGGGGCAGGGAAAGAGGACGTTGCGCACTTGAGCGCGCGCCGCTCGATCCAGTACAAAGTACTCGCCCTTGCGCGGTGTGATGGTAAAGCCGTCCAGCCCGGCCGCCCGCATCAGGTCGTCGGCATGCACTCCCGCGGAGATCACCGTCCATCGGGATCGGAACTCCCCCCGGTTGGTGCGCACTCCGACGACCGCATCGTCCTCGCGCAGGAATCCCTGGACCTCTGTCTCCAGCAGGAGTTCGGCGCCGTTGCCGACGGCGTTCTCGGCCGCAGCGTAGCAGAGCGCAAAGGGATCCACCAGGCCGCCGGTCGCTGCAAAGAGCGCTCCCGTAACAGATTCGGTGATCCCCGGCTCGCGGCTCCGCATCTCGGGGCCGCCGACGAGCGACAGGCCTCGTATGCCATTTTGGCGTCCCCGCCGATACAGGTCCTCGAGGGTCGCACGGTCCTCCTCGCTCACGCCCACCACATAGGTGCCGCAGCGATCGAACTCGACGTCCAATTCACCGCAGACCTGCTCGAACAGGGCGTTTCCTGCGACGTTCAGACGTGCTTTGTTGCTGCCGGGCTTGGCATCATAACCGGCATGGACGATCGCTGTGTTTGCCTTTGTGGTGCCGTCGCCCACATCAGTGGCCTTGTCCAGCAGCAGAATGCGCAGGCGGTAGCGTGATAGGGCGCGGGCGATGTGCGCGCCCACGACCCCGGCGCCGATGATGATTACATCGTACATCAGGCTTCCTGTTCGCCTTCCTGCAGCCAGCCGCGTGCTCGGCCGACGGCGCGTTTCCAGCCGGCATAGGCCGCCAGGCGCCGCTCCTCACTCCACGAGGGAGAGAACTCGCGCTGCACTTGCCAGTTCTGCTTGAGATCATCGAGCCCACTCCAGTAACCCGCGGCCAGCCCGGCCATGTAGGCCGAGCCAAGGGCCGTGGTTTCCCCTACCGTGGGACGGATGACCTGCTTGTTGAGGACGTCTGCCTGGAGCTGCATCAGGAGATTGTTGGCCGAAGCGCCGCCATCCACCTTGAGGGAGCGTAGCGCGATTCCGGAATCGGCCTCCATGGCCTCCAGCACGTCCCGCGTGCTGTAGCAGATCGATTCCAGAGTGGCGCGCACAATGTGGGCTTTACTGGCAAATCGGGTGAGGCCCAGGATGGCCCCTCGAGCGTACATATCCCAGTAGGGAGCAAAGAGCCCGGAAAAGGCCGGCACAAAGTAGACCCCTCCGTTATCGGCCACGGTGCTGGCGATCGTTTCCGTTTCCGCTGCCGATTGCACCATGCCGAGGCTGTCTCGCAGCCACTGGACCGCTGCGCCCGTGACCGCTATCGACCCCTCCAGTGCGTACGCGCAGGTTCCATCGCTGAGCCCATAGGCGACGGTGCTCAGCAGACCGCTGTGGGAGGGCACAACATCGCCGCCCGTGTTCATCAGCAGGAAGGAGCCGGTACCATACGTGTTCTTGGCCTCCCCGGGCAAGAAGCAGGTCTGCCCTGCGAGCGCTCCCTGCTGGTCCCCCAGGCAGCCACAGACCGGCATCGGGTGGCCAAACATCTCGGCCGGTGAGCTGCCGTACGTGGCGCTGTCGCTGGAGGGCCGGATCTCTGGCAGCATTGAGCGTGGGATTTCCAGCATTCGTAGGAGCTCATCATCCCACTCGCGGGTGGCGAGGTTCATCAGCATGGTGCGCGAGGCGTTCGTCACGTCCGTGACGTGCACGCCACCCCGTGGCCCGCCGGTCAGGTTCCAGATCAGCCAGGAGTCGATGGTGCCGAACAGCGCATCTCCTCGCTCAGCGGCCTGCCGAAGGCCCGCAACGTGATCCAGCAGCCACCGTATCTTGGGACCGGAGAAGTACACCGAGACCAGCAGGCCGGTGCGCTCTCGAATGAACGGCTCCAACCCGTCGTCCTGCAGCCTCTGGCAGATCTCCTGAGTGCGCATACACTGCCACACAACGGCGTTGTGGTAGGGGCGGCCGGTGTGGCGATCCCATATCACCGTCGTCTCGCGCTGGTTCGTGATGCCCAACGCGACCACATCTGCGGCTGTGATGCGGGCCTGTGCCAAGGCGCCATGGACGGTCTCCTGCACAGCGTGCCAGATCTCGAGCGGATCATGCTCGATCCAGCCGGGCCGTGGTAGTATCTGCTCGTGCTCTTTGTAGCTGCGGCCGATGTCGAGGCCGTTGTGGTCGAATACCATGCAGCGCGTGCCGGTGGTACCCTGGTCGATGGCGGCAACGTAGCGCATCCTCGCGTTCTCCCTGTCTTGGTGAGCGGCAAACCCTACATCCAGGGCTTTAGAATGACCTTGGCCGTCTGGTTGGAGGCGGTGAGCTCCAGAGCCTGTTGGGCCGCCGAGAGTGGGAAGGTATGGCTGATCAGCTCTCCCACCAGCGGAGATCTCTCGATGACCTGCATGACCTTTGGGAAGAGGTTCATGTTATAGTGCCAGGAGCCGTGAATCGTCAGCCCCTTGCGGATCATGTCCGGGCTGATTTGTATGGGCAACGAGGCGTAACACTCCCCCACGAAGGCGACCTGGCCCCGCCGTCGAGTGGCATCGATGCAAAAGCGCTCCGCTGCCACGGTTCCGGAGCAGTCTATCGCAGCGTCCACGCCCACACCGTGGGTGAGATCCATCACCTGCTGAAGCGCCTGCGGATCATTCGGATCGATAACCGCCTCGGCACCCAACTCCCGGGCTTTTTGCGCTCTGTAGGGGATGGATTCCACGGAGATCAACCTGGTGCCGCGGTAGGCGGCGTTGACCGCCCCTCCCAGACCGACGGGCCCCATGCCGGTGATCAGGAGCGTATCAAAGGCATTCACTCCCATTCGATCCATCGCACCAAAGGTTGGACCGAGGCCGCACACGGCCAGGGAGCCGTGCTCGTAGGAGACGCCATCCGGTATTGGGCCGAGAATCCAGGCGGGCTTGAGGAGGTACTCGTTGTACGTGCCCTGGCCTTCGGGTGTGCCGGCGTACGACTCATAGTCATAGGCGTGCTGGCAGTAGATAAAGTCGCCGGACCGGCACAGCGCGCACCGACCGCAGGGGTAGAAGGGCATGGCGACCACGCGATCGCCGACCTGGACCGGACCGGGTTGGGCGACCTCCACGACTTCGCCCGCGGCTTCATGGCCCAAGTGAGCCGTGGGCTGCCCAGCGGCAAAGGCTTTATACTCGGTGCACATGGGGATGGCATGCACCTTGACGAGTACCCAATCCCCGACGGCGTGGGGCGTGGGCACATCGACGATCCTGGCCTCGCGGACTCCGGTGATCGTGACCTTCTTCATGGGCGCCTCTGAATCATGTGCTGGCGATGGAACGGTCAAAGCGATTCTATGGTAGGGTGCCGGGACAGGCCTGTCAATCGGAGACGGCAGGGGCGTCCGCGCCCCGGCGAGTCACTCGGTCAGCACGGGCTTCGGCCCATGCCTCATCCGCCCCGGTACGCGATGCCCTCCAGCATGACCAGACAATCCGCATCGTGGAACTCTGTCACGGCGGTCATTCGGGCAGGATAGTGATCTGGCGCAAAGTAGGCTGGGAAGGCTTTTTCCATGGCGGGCAGGTCCTTGATGTCTCGCAGCCACACGCGGATGCTCACGAGCCGTGCGAGCGGAAGCTCGCAGCGGGAAAGCGTCTCAGATACGGACTCTATGGCGCTGGCCAGTTGCGCAGCAAAGCTGTCGCCAAACCCGCGGTGCAGGCCCAAATAGACCGTATCTCCCGCGATCACAGCGGACGAGTACGAGTGAGGCGTTGGGATGTAGCTAGGCTCGGGCATGGGGCACCTCCTGTGTCGCGGTTCTGCCAGTACGTCGCAGGTCATCCGCGCCGCCGTTCGGTTTTCCGCGAGAGACCGTGAGCCGGTAATCGCTCCCGGCCTGCCCGATTCTACCACAGGAGTTGGTTCCGGTCCGGCGAACGATCGGACGAACGTCGCTGGCCCTGTGCAGGGGAGCCGATTGAGTACGACCCGAAAACCTGCTAGACTGAACCCATGGGTTACTGTGTCGAGCCCACGAAGGAGGACAGCGCCATGGGGCGCCGCCTGAATCCGATACTCGCCCTCGTCGCTTTGCTGGCCATCGCGATCTCACTCGTTGGGTTCGCCTCATCGGCGGAGCCCGCCCCTGCCGTAGTCGTCGGCCATGTGGACGGGGTGATCAACCCGATGAGCTCACGCTACATTGCTCGAGTGCTGGCCCGCGGGCTGGCCGTGCGGGCGGAAGCGGTGGTCCTTGTGCTGGACACCCCCGGCGGCCTGGAATCGGCCATGCGGGAGATCGTCCAGACCCTCCTGGATGCGCCTGTTCCGGTGGTGGTATACGTGTCTCCAGATGGGGCGCGGGCGACTTCGGCGGGCATGTTCATCACACTGGCCGGTCATGTAGCGGCCATGGCTCCGGGCACGCACATCGGGGCGGCCCATCCTGTGCCTCTTGAGGCGCAGGTGGATAGTACACTGGATGACAAGGCCACAAGCGACGCCGTGGCTCTGGCCCAGAGTATCGCCAGCGTCCGAGAGCGCAACATGGCCTGGGTGGTGGAGGCGGTGCGGGAGAACGCCTCCCTGCTGGCTCTCGACGCCCGGGAGGCTGGGGTCATCGATATCGTCTCTCCGGATCTGGAGGCGCTGCTTGGAGATATCGACGGCTCTGAGGTGATCGTGGCCGGGGAGTCCCATACCCTGCGCACCCGCGGCGCGATGCTATCTGAGGTGCCGATGCGATGGGACGAGCGCCTGCTTCACACGATCACCCATCCCGACATTGCCTACTTGTTGCTCGCCCTGGGTACACTTCTGCTGCTGGCGGAGCTCAGTGAGCCGGGTCTCGGCGTGGGAGGCGTGGGTGCGGCGGTATCCTACGTCCTGGCCTTTCTGGCATTGGGCAGCCTGCCACTGAACTGGGCCGGGGTTGCGCTGTTGCTCGTGGCTGTTGTGATGTTGGCTGTGGCGCTCCTGAGCGATGCGGACGCGGTTGTGACCGCGACGGCCCTGGTGCCGTTTGTGCTGGGTTCGCTCTTGCTCTATGCGCCCTTCAGGCCGACCTCCGCGGCCGCGCCCGACCTGCGAGTGAGCTACTGGCTCATCGCGCTGATGGCTCTGGCGATGGGCGGCTTTTCCCTGATCGTGGTACGGGCCATTGTGCGGGCAAGCCGTCTGCCTCCGCAATCAGGGCCGGAACGGCTGCTGGGCATGCGTGGTCTGGCGCTGACGGATCTTGCTCCCGATGGCCAGGTTCGTGTGGATCTTGAGGATTGGAGTGCCGTCGCTGTGGAGGGCGAGGTGCAGGCAGGGCAACAGGTTGAGATTACCGGGGTGAAGGGCGTGCACCTTCAGGTGGCGCCTGTCGAATCCGAGAGCCAAGGAGGCTGATGTATGGAGCCCTTTATCGTGACCCTCGTGCTGGTGTTGCTCGGCATCATCGTGCTGGCGATGTCCATCCGAATCGTGCCCGAGTACAAACGGCTGGTTGTGTTTCGCCTGGGGCGCTGCCTGGGGGCGCGAGGGCCCGGGCTGATCCTGCTGATTCCCTATATCGATCGCGGAACCATGACAGATCTGCGCGAGGCGTTCTTCGATGTGCCGCCGCAGACTTGCATCACGGCGGACAACGCCTCGGTATCGATCGACTTTTTGGTGTATGACAAAGTGATCGATCCTGTACGTAGCGTACTGGAGGTCGAGAACTTTACCGGGGCCGCGCGCGGTCTCGCCATCACGACGCTTCGTGCCGTCGTGGGCGCCATGAACCTGGACGACGTTCTCAGCAAGCGTGATGACATCAATAACGTCCTTCACCAGAAGCTGGATGAGGTCACGGACCGCTGGGGCATCCGTGTTACGGCGGTGGAGATCCGCGAGGTGGTGCCACCCCCAGCCATCGAGCAGGCGATGACGCGGCAGATGGCCGCGGAGCGTGACCGGCGCGCCATTGTGACGACCGCTGAGGGCCAGAGGGAGGCGGCCATTCGCACCGCAGAGGGCGAGCGCGAGGCGATCATTCTGCGGGCAGAGGGTGCACGGCAGGCTACCATCCTGCAGGCTGAGGCGGACCGCCAATCGGCCATCCTCCGGGCAGAGGGTCAGGCTCTGGGGCTCGGCGAGGTGTTCAAGGTGGCGCAGGGAGTGGATAGCAAAACGCTGACGCTGCAGTATTTGGATGCGCTGCGGGCGCTGGGCGAGGGAGCCGCCACAAAGTTCGTGGTGCCGATGGAGCTGATGGGCCTTGTGCGGCCCCTTACCGAGCATGCTGGTGAGGCGCTCAGGGAACAGCGCTAGTCCTGATCAGTGACTCTCGGGGCGCATCTCCTCTCCCGGTTGCGGGTTTGCATGGATGGAGGGGAGAAACGATGCACACTGGGGTGATCACACTGGCGTTGGTACTCTGCCTGGCGCTGCTGAGCCTGGCCGGCCGCTCTGCACCGCACCACTGACACCGCTGCAATGAAGGATGCCGCCCTTGAGGGCGGCATCCTTCGGTAATGAGCACGCCGGGCGTCCGTCAGGCGAGAGCGATCTCCTTGCTCCCCTGCCAGAGCCCGTGGATGTTGCAGTGGGCCACGGCGATGAGTGATCCGGGCTGGGTCGTCTTGAACGAGGTGGTCACGCCGTGGAATGTGTACACTGGCCCTTCGTTCGCACCCTTGGCCGATTGCCCGTGCGCGCTGAACTCATAGTGCCCCACCTGATAGATGAACTTGTCATCGGCGGGCTTAAAGTAGAGCGTGATCCATGCGATGTGGTGTTCCGTGGTGTTCGGGTGAGCGACTTCCTTGCCCAGGCTTACCTTGACGTCAAAAAACTCGCCAGCCTGAACGGTATCCGGGCACTCGATGACCGGCACATGCTTTTCGGCTCTCCAATCGGCCTGCTGGATGAACTCGCTGATGTTTGCCATTGCTCTGACCTCCGTCATTGATACGTAATCCAGACTCCACCGAGCTCGGTTGCGCCTCTGCGCCACACGAAGCGTGAGGATGATACCACAGGGGGGCATCCACGGTCAACGGCACGCGGGTTCGAACGCTGCACCGCGTCTCCCGAGCCCTTACTCAGCGAGTGCGGCGAGCACCGCTGGCATAAACGCAGGCAGATCCGCGGGAGTGCGCGAGCTGACCATCTTGCCGTCCACAACCACAGGCTCGTCCACAAAGTCTGCCCCAGCGTTTACCAGATCGTCCCGGATTGCGCTCACGCCGGTTACCCGGCGGCCTTTGAGAATGCCCGCTGAGATCGGTACCCAGCCGGCATGGCATATGAACGCCACGACACCGCCTCGCTCCCAGATGCCACGGACAAGCTGAAGCAGCGCCGGATAGCGCCGCATCTTGTCCGGCGCGTACCCGCCGGGGATGACCACGCCGTCATAGTCCGCGGGGTTCGCCTCCTCGGCTGACAGGGTTGCCTGCGCCGGATACCCGTGTTTGCTCGCATAGGTCTGCGCGCGGGGGCCCACGATCGTGACTAACGCACCACCCTCCAGTAACCGGTAATAGGGATACCAGAGCTCCAAGTCCTCATAGTCATCCTCCACAAGGATGATCACTCGATTGTTCTTCCGTGACATATTGATCTCCTGTTTCTGTATCGCCTCGCTGTGCACCTTCTCGATCGCGGTCCAGTATCTGAGCCAGCGCCAGCGGCGTGGTGACTGGAGGCAGGCAGCGTTGCCCTAGGCAGACGTAGGCTGCTGCGTGGCCGGCCACCGGCGTGCGACCGGCAAGGATGGGAAGCGCGGCCTCCATTCCGATGGCCACCAGGCGTTCCGGCGCAGAGTCGTTCAGCACGTTTAACAGGGCCTGGGCCTCCGCCCCGGCAGGAGTTCCTCCGATTGCGACATCGACGCGCGGTCGATGGGCCAGATCCAGGGCGGATAGCCACTGCGCGAACGCCTCCGGGAAGCGCGCCGCGGCGCCGCGCATCGTCGCCAGTTCGGACTCGGCCATCCTGGCATACCGGTCATCCTCGTAATATCGAGCCAGCCGCAGGAGGCCCAGGGTGGCCAGGGCGGGACCAGAGGGGGTGGCGTTATCCTGCGCCTCACGAGGACGCACAATCAGCGCCTCGTGATCGTCGGCCGTATCAAACCATCCGTCGTCCCAAAAGTGAGCGATGGATAGTTCCATGATCTCTCGCGCGGTCGCCACCCAACGCTCGTCCCACGTGGCTTGGTAGAGGGCAATGAGCCCATGGACGGTCGCCGCCTGATCCTCCAAATACCCTTCGGGGCGGCTTTCTCCTTCGTGCCAGATGTGTACCATGCGTCCATCTGCGGCGCGCATCTGCTCGGTCAGAAACGCTCCCAGGCTTTGCGCGGACGCAATGTACGCGCTCTCTCCGAGAGCGACGCCCGCCTCCGCAAGGGCCGCAAGGAGCAAGCCATTCCAGGAGCAGATGACCTTGCCATCGCGCCTGGGCTGTGAGCGCTGTGCGCGATGCGCGAGCAGTGCCGCTCGCCTGTCTGCTAGAGCCTCGCGCTCCCCCTCTTGGCCCGAGTAGGTGAGGATATTCCGTCCCTCATAGTTGCCTTCCCGTGTGGTGGGATATGAGGCGGCAAACCGGGCGGCGTCCTCTCCCAGAACCGATTGGATCTCCGCGGGCATCCAGAGGTACGTGTCCCCTTCCACTCCCTCGGTGTCCGCATCCTGTGTGCTGGCGTAGCCGCCGGCCGGCAACCGCATCTCTCGGGCCAGGTAATTGAGAGTCTCCTCGGCCACAGCGCGATACAACGGTCGCCCGGTTACCTGCCAGGCATGGACGTAGACGTTGGCCAGCTGGGCGTTGTCGTAGAGCATCTTCTCAAAGTGCGGGATGAGCCAGCGTCCGTCAACGGTGTAGCGATGAAAGCCACCGCCTATCTGGTCATAGATCCCGCCCCGAGCCATCGCCTCCAGTGCGGCGTTGATGATGCCCAGCACGTTCGGATCGCCCGTGGCTCGAAAGGTGCGCAACAGGAACTCTAGCGCCATGGGCTGCGGGAACTTGGGCCCTGATCCCCAGCCTCCCCATCTATCATCGTGCGTCTCAATCAGGTGTTGGATGGCAGTGTTCAGAGCTTGCTCACCCGCAATAGAGGCAGCGCGCAGCCGGCCGGAGCGCCTCAGTAGATCATCAACGAGTTCGTTGCCCGCGCGGGTGATCTCTTCACGGCGCGTGGACCAGGCGTCCGCGATCTGGCTCAGCAGATGAGTGAACCCGGGCAGGCCGTGGCGCGGCTCTGGCGGAAAGTATGTGCCACCGTAGAATGGGTGGCCCTCTGGCGTCAGAAAGACCGACATGGGCCAGCCGCCGCTTCCCGTGAGGGCCTGTACGGCTCCCATGTAGATGCGGTCCAGGTCCGGGCGCTCCTCGCGGTCCACCTTGATGCTCACAAAGCGGGAATTCAGCAGGGCGGCCACCTGTGGCGATTCAAATGACTCGTGGGCCATAACGTGGCACCAGTGGCAGGCGGAATACCCGATGGATAGGAAGATAGGGCGATCCTCGCTCCGGGCGCGCTCGAGGGCCTCTTCTCCCCACGGGTACCAATCTACCGGGTTCTCTGCGTGCTGCTGGAGGTAGGGGCTGTGCTCGCGAGCGAGACGGTTCGTCATAGCGCCGCTCCTGGATGCCGATGTGGCCCGATGGACGTCATATAGATGACGCTCTCCGTCTCACCGTCGAGTCCCAGAAGTGCGTTTGCCTCCTCGTCGTACAGCGCGGCCATCTGGCAGGATGCCAGGCCGAGCGCGACGGCCGCCAGCGCGGCGTTCGCCGCCATGTGCCCCGCATCCAGGTAGACGTAGCGGTATCCCCGTGCGCCGTACTTGCGGGTTGTTCGCCCAAACACGGCGCTCCAGATCAGTACCAGAGGGGCGTCGGCAGCCATTCGCTGGTCCAGAGCCGCCGCAGCGACGGCCGGCCGCTGGTTACCCTCGGCGAGCAGTTCCAGTGAATGATCGGTGACCTGATAGTGGTAGAGACCGGGCGGGAGGCCTTCCACGTGATGGGCGGCGAGATACGTCTCAATGGGGAACAGCGCGCCCGCAGAGGGCGCCGTGCGCAGCAGCGTATCGCCCGCCCGGCCGGATGCACCGGCAGCGGCCCAGAGCAACTGCGAAAGGGCCTCAAGTTTCAGACCCTGCTCACCGTAGGATCGGACGCTTCGCCTGCGGCCCAGGATCCCCCACAGGCCGGCACCACCCTCTGTGACCGGTGCGGGCAACGACACGCGCCGACTCTCCGGGTACGTCTTTATTCCGCGAGGCTTTAGTCCGGGCTCTAGGCGTCGCTCGTGCGGGCCACGGCGGATATGACGGGTCTCTCGCTGGAAGCGTTCCCCTGAATCAACCACGCTGCTCCCTTATCTATACATAGAGCGTGATGCAGGACTGGCGCGCATCGCGCACGTAGGTGCCTACTGCCCCGTACTCGTCGATCCAGTCTTCGCGCATGTCCTCTCTACGGAGGCCCATGATCTCCATCGTCATCTCGCAGGCGATGACCTTGCCGCCCAGATCCCGGTAGTCAGCCATGAGTCGTTCGAGCGAGGCCACGTTCGCCTTTTTCATGCGCCACTTCATGAATGCCTTGCCGAGGCCCAGTAGGTTCATGCGGGAGAGGGGCCCCTTCGCGAGACCCTTCTTTGTGAGGCGCTCGAGGCCCCAGAACGTAAAGTACAGCGATACAGCCATCCCCATCGACAGCGAGCCGTTGGCGATGATCAGCGCGCTGTACAGCTTGTCCATGTCCCCGCTGGATACGACGATTGTTGTGTGATCTGCCACGCCGCCCTCCGTTCCTGGCTGGCTCTAGCGCTGTACGCGGATGGTCCAGTTGTCCGGAGAGCCCTCCACGGACACGACCTTTGTCTCAAGAGCCTCCGCGGCCATCGGGATTTCCTTCTGCGATGCCGGATGAGTGCCAGTTATCACCAGCACGTCTCCCGGTTGTGCCTGGCGCACCGCTTTTCTGAACTCGATCAGCGGAATGGGGCATGTCTCCCCGCGGACGTCAATGGTGATCTGTCCCATGGGGCCTCCTACGTGGTGAATATCACTTCTACGATCTGCACATCCCACAAGGGCTCGATCTTTTCCACGATCTCTTCCCGGATGTTGTTGGCGAACTGGTGCTCTGAAGGCATGTCCAGGTGGATGCGGACGGTGCCGGCGTCGATCTCGACGTTCTGCACCAGTTTGGTGCGGATGAGATCGAGGCCCACCTGAGGGTTCATGACGTGCTTCAGCCGGCGCCGTACTTCGGCCTCGTCTGTCGGGATGGCCTCCTTCACGAGGCCGTGTCTCTCCTCATAGTTCTGGATCGCCGCCTGCAACCCGTCTACGGCCAGGACGGAGCAATGCATCTTGATCGGCGGCAGGCCACCCAATGCATCCGCGGCCTCCTGCCAGGTGATGTCCCGGGCCTCCTCGATGGTCTTCCCTTTGGCCAGTTCCGTAATGATCGATCCGGTGGCGATGTTGGAGGCGCAGCCGTACGATTCGAACTTTATGTCCTCGATCCGGTGGGTTGCCTCGTCGACCTTGAGATAGACCGCCACCATGTCACCGCATGCGGGGCTGCCCTCGATGGCCTTGGCGTCGGGATCCTCGATACGTCCGACATTACGCGGGTTCTGAAAGTGTTCCATCACGATCTCACTGTAAGGAAGCGTCATCTCTGCTACTCCTTGCCGAGTGGGCTGATTACGCGCAGGCGCTCGATCACGTCCGCGAGGGCTTGCGCAACGCGGTCCACGTCCTCATCTGTGTTGTATCGCCCAAAGGTGAACCGGATAGAACCATGGGCGCGCTCGTGGTCTCCGCCGATGCCCAGAATGACGTGGCTGCCCTCAAGGGAACGGCTGAAACAGGCGGAGCCGGTGCTGACGGCAAACCCACGCATATCCAAGTGCAGCAGTACCGACTCGCCCTCGACAAACCGGAACGAAACATTGGCATTGTGCGGCGTGCGCAGTACCGGGTGTCCATTGACGCGCGATTGTGGTATTTCCAGCAGAAGAGCGGTCAACCGGTCACGCAACATCCTCAGCCGGTCGTTCTCCTCGGGGGTGATCAGGGCCAACGCTTCCGCAAAGCCCACGACGCCGGCGATGTCCTCCGTGCCTCCGCGCAGGTTGTTCTCCTGGTAGCCGCCGTCCATCCACTTGACGACGGGCGTGCCCTTGCGGATGTACAGGCCACCCACTCCTCGGGGCCCATGGAGTACGTGCGATGATACGGTCACAAGGTCTATCGGCACGCGGCTCACGTCCAGCGGTATCCGCCCAAAGGCATGGGTTGCGTCACTGTGCAGCAGGGCACCACGCTCATGCGTGAGTGTCCCGATGGCCTCCAGATCCTGCAGCGTGCCGATCTCCTGGTTTGCCGCCTGTATGCTCACGAGGATCGTCTCCGGACCGACCAGGCTGGCAAGATGATCCAGGTCCACGCGCCCATTCTCATCGAGGCGGACCTGGTCAATCTGGAATCCGTCTCGCTCCAGAGCGCGCATGCTGTGCAGGACGGCAAAGTCCTCAATGGCCGAGGTGACCAGGTGCCGCCCTTTCTTCTGCCCCAGGGCTAGGGCGACTCCCTTGATGGCCATATTGCTGGATTCGGTATCCCCGGACGTGAACACGAGCTCTTCGGCTTGCGCGCCGAGATGGCCCGCCACGCGAGAACGCGCCTCTTCGAGCGCTTCTTTGGATTCGAGCCCCAAAGAGTACCCGAACTGCGAGGTGGCCACCGCATACCGATCTGTCATATAGGGCAACATGGCCTGGATCACGCGCTCGTCCACGCGGGTGGCTGCGGCGTTATCGAGGTACACTAGACCTTCTCTCACCTGCTCCTCCTCAGCCCTCACCCTGTTCGCGGGTGGGTTCGTTGTCCCAGACGATGGAGAACGATACCTCTATGGCATCCTCCGGGCAGATCAGCTCACACTGCCCACAGCCGCCGCAATCTTCGGGATGGGCGAGTATGACGGCACCGCCCTCTCTGGCCAGCGCGTCGCTCGGACACACCTCAATGCAACAGCCACAGTCGGTGCAGCGCTCCAACAGGATTCTTATCGTCTCCACTTGTGCCTCCGCAGTCCTCTCTGTGCGGTTCCTCACTGCCACTATAGCCCGATCAACCAGCAGGCGATATGACTTTTGTCGTATTCTGCGATCTATCGCGTTTTCACGAGAGCAAGAGGGTGCCACGCGGGCTTCTTGTCACGGGGCAGCAGCATGCGGCGCGGCTATCGTGTGCCACAGCTTCGGTGGTGTGCGCAGGCGGTATCGCTC
>JAAYAW010000045.1 GCA_012719135.1 Chloroflexota bacterium | reverse complement strand
GGTATGATACGAGGTTCCGTTCTGAGGACTTTGCCCGTGCCGTTGCCGAGGTTCTGGCGGGCAACGGGATCACCACATACCTCGCGAACCGCTTTATGCCCACACCTGTGCTGTCCTATGCGATACTCCCGTACGCCACAGCGGGCGGCATCTGGATCACGGCGAGCCATAACCCACCCACGGACAATGGATTCAAGCTTCGGTCCTCCTACGCCGGTGCGGCCGCTCCCGAGACGCTGGTGGCCGTGGAGGAGCGCATTCGGGCCACCCAGGCACAGCAGCGGATCGAGCGCATGGACTATGACGAGGCGTTGAAGAAGGGACTGATCCAGATCATCGATCCCTCAGAGCCCTACCTCGAGCAGATCAACAAGCTCGTCGATATGGATGTGTTGCGGGATGCGGGTCTCAAGATCGTCGCGGACCCGATGTGGGGCGTTGGCCAGGGTTGGCTCCCGAGCCTGTTCGCTTCAGCCTCGACCACGATCCATGAAATCCACAACGGCCGCAACCCGCTCTTTCCCGAGATGGCCCGCCCGGAGCCCATCGCCGATAACCTCCGCGTCCTGCTGCGCACGATCCCCGAGGTGGGTGCAGCAGCGGGGATCGCCTTCGATGGCGATGCGGACCGGGTTGGCTTTGCCTCGGAAAAGGGCGACTTTGTGAACCAGCTTCAGGTGTACGCCCTGCTGGCGCTCTACCTGCTCGAGTGTCGCGGGCAGCGAGGCCCACTGGTGCGCACCATCAGCACGACGGCCATGGCCAACAAGCTCGCTGCACGCTATGGTGTGGACGTCTATGAGACGGGCGTCGGGTTCAAGTACGTCGCCCCCAAGATGCTCGAGGTGAACGCCCTGCTGGGCGGTGAGGAAAGCGGTGGCTTTGCCTTTGCCAACCATATCCCGGAGCGCGATGGCATACTGGCGGGGCTGTACCTGCTCGATCTGATGGTAAGGATGGGCAAGAGCCCAAGCGAGTTGATCGATCATCTCTTTGCGCTCGTCGGACCTCACTACTACGATCGCGTGGATGGCCAGATGCGCGCTCAAGATCGACCCGCGGTGATCGAGCGCGTACGCTCGGCGCGCCCGGAGGCCATCGCCGGCCTCAGAGTGGAGGAGATCGACACGCGGGACGGGTTCCGCTATGTGCTGGAGGGCGGTGACTGGTTGCTGATCCGCTTCTCCGGCACCGAGGCCGTCATCCGCGTCTACTGCGAGACCACCCGCGAAGCGCTTGTTCCGGCCATCCTGGAGGCAGGGCTCAAGATCGCGGGGATCTCGGCATAGCGCATGTTCTTTGATACGCACGCCCACCTGGATTCGGACCGCTTTGGCGGCGACGCTGCCGGCGTGATTGCGCGGGCGCGGGAGGCTGGCGTCACGCGTATCGTCACCTGTGGCTCAGATCTCGCGAGCAGTGCCGCCTGTGTTCAGATCGCGCAGGAGTACGAGAGGGTGTACGCCTCCGCCGGCGTACACCCTCACGAGGCGCACAGCATCTGTGCCGGCGCGGGCGCGCCAGTAGTCCAGCCGGAAGCGCTGGATCAGTTGCGGCAATGGGCCGCCGAGCAGCGCATCGTGGCCATCGGCGAGATCGGGCTGGACTACCACTATGACTTTTCCCCCAGGGACGCACAGTGTGCCGTCCTGGCCGCGCAGCTGTGCGTGGCGGACGAGCTTTCGCTGCCGGTGGTACTCCACAATCGCGAGTCCGACCCCGACTTTGTGAGCTTGCTGGAATCGGGGCCCGTGGGCATTCGGGGCGTGCTGCACTGCTTTCTCAGTACGGCTGAACTTGCTCGCTGGGCTCTCGACCGTGGGCTGTACCTCGGAGTGGCCGGGCCCGTGACATTTCGTGGGATGGACGGGCTCGGCGCCATCCTTCGGGATGCCCCGTTGGAGCGATTGCTCATCGAGACCGACTCACCGTATCTGGCGCCTCATCCCCACCGTGGAAAGCGGAACGAGCCGGCGTACGTGCCCCACGTAGCCGAAAAGCTCGCCGAGATCCGCGGGATGCCCGTTGAAGAACTCGCGCGCATCACGGCGGATAACGGACGCCGGCTCTTTGGCGTCACCTGACATGGCCGAAATCGACATCATCATCGTGAGCTGGAACGTTCGTGATCTCCTGGATCGCTGCCTGAGATCGATCCTGGCACAGGGCGGCAGCGATCCCGATGGCGATGGCTTCGCCATGGGGGCGGACCGGGTGCGCGTTCATGTCATCGATAACGCTTCCTCCGATGGCACTGTGGAGATGGTGCGTTCATTCCATCCGTGGGTTCACCTGTTGGCCAGCGCAGAGAATCTGGGATTCACCGGCGGGAACAATCGGGCTTTGCCCCAGGCACGGGGGGACTATCTACTCCTGCTCAATCCGGATACAGAGATGGCGCCTGGCGCCCTGGCGGCGATGCAGCAAGCGCTGGCGGCCTCTCCCCGGGTGGGCATCGTTGGGCCCCGGCTGACGTACGGTGATGGCTCGCCGCAATCCTCACGCAGGCGATTCCCCACTTTCCCGATGGCCCTGTTCGAGAGCACGCTGGTCGAGCAGTGGTTCCCCCACAACCGCTGGGCACGCCTTTACCGCATGGAGGATACGCCGGAGATCGCTCAGCGGGTTGATTGGCTCACGGGCGCCTGTCTGCTCACTCGCCGCGCGATATGGGACCAGATCGGTCCGCTGGATGAGCGGTTTTTTATGTATTCGGAGGAGCTCGATTGGTGTCGCCGGGCGGCTGATGCCGGTTGGCAGTGCCTGTACCTGCCCCAAGCACATGTCATCCACCATGAGGGCCAGAGCAGCGGGCAGATCGTCGCTCAGCGACACCATCTCTTTAACGCAAGCAAAGTGCTATACTGGTGCAAACATCACGGTCGCGTGAAGGGCGAGTTGCTGAGGGCGTTTCTGCTGGCAACGTTTGCCATCCAGCTCGCGGTAGAGAGCTCCAAGTGGGTATTGGGACACAAACGCGCTCTCAGACGAGATCGCATCGTTGCCTATCGCTGGCTGCTGGGCACAGGCCTGAGGCCATCCCCCGCCCCGAAGAGGAGACCTAATGACTGAACCCATCCGAGTCCTGATGATCAGCGGCGAGTATCCTCCCATGGAGGGAGGCGTCGCGGACTTTACGGCGATCGTATCCGAAAAGCTGCATGCCCGCGGAGCGCAGGTGCACGTGCTGACCTCGCACGCAGCGCAGGACGCTCGGGAAGCGGAATCGGCCCAGGTGCACGCCGTGATGGACGACTGGGGCTTTGGGCCTCTCGTGCGCAAGATGCGTGAGCTTATCGCCGATGTTCGTCCGGACGTTGTGAACATTCAGTATCAGACCGCCGCCTACGGCATGCATCCGGCGATCAACCTTCTCCCGCGCTTTTTTCCGCAGATTCCGGTGGTTGTGACCTTCCACGATCTGCGGGTGCCGTACCTCCTTCCCAAAGCCGGCCCCCTTCGTCGCTGGGTCAACCTGGATCTTGCCCGCTCCGCTGATGCCGTCATCGTCACCAACGCTCAGGACCGTGCCGAGCTCGCGCAAGTTGCAGGCATACGTCGGCTGGAGGCGATCCCGATCGGCAGCAACATCAGCTACCACCTGCCCGAAGGCTATGATCGGGCGGTATGGCGGGGGCAATGGGGCGTAAGCCAGCGCATGATTCTGCTCAGCTTTTTTGGCTTTCTGAACGACACCAAGGGGGCCATCGAACTTATCGAGGCCGTCAAGGTTCTGAGAGATGACGGGATGGACGTTTCGCTCATGATGATTGGCGGGGCCGTAAGCTCTAGCAACGCCTCCAACCAGCCCTACTATGATCGCGTGATGTCGACGATCACGGACCTGGGGCTTGCTGACGATATCTTCTGGACGGGCTACTCGCCCAGTCATGAGGTATCTGCGGCCTTCAGAAGCTCGGACATATGCGTGCTGCCCTTTGCCGATGGGGCATCCTTTAGGCGAGGCTCGCTCATGGCTGCCCTGACCCATGGTGTCGCGATCATCAGCACCTACCCTGAGGTGCCGGTCCCCGAGATCGTCGATCGAGAGAACATGTACCTCGTGCCACCTGCCGATGTGGCCGCGCTCGTCCGGGCCATACGGTCTCTGGCAATGGATGCAGGGCTGAGGGAAAAGCTGGGGTCGGGCGCCTCAGAGCTCTCTCGCCTGTTTGACTGGGATGGTATCGCTGACCGAACCCTCGCCCTGTACAGCCGCGTCCTGGCGGAGCGGTCCCGCCCGCTGCAGACGTCCGGGTCGTGAGCAGGGGCCGCGTTATGGATCGAGGCGACGCACAGGCCAGGCGTGGCGATCTCGATGTGGCTCACGTCGTCTGGTACCGGTGGACGCTCTTGGCTCTATTCGTTGCCGGATTGGGCCTGCGGCTCTACCACCTCGGAATCCAGTGTTTCTGGTTTGATGAGGCCCAGACCCTTTCTGTAGCCGGCTACCCCTTTGGCGAGATCATCCGCCGGGCTTACCGTCCCCCGCTGTACCACTTCCTCCTGCACGTCTGGGCTTCCTTCGTCCCTGGGACAGAGTTCTGGCTCAGGCTGCCTTCTGCTCTCTCCGGGGCACTGGTACCGCCCTTGATCGGAATCCTGGGCGGGCGTCTGTATAACCGCCGCGTCGGGATCCTGGCGGCGGCGCTGGCAGCCTTCAGCCCGGCCCTGGTCGCCTACGCTCAGGAGCTGCGCATGTACAGCCTCATGGGGCTGCAGTCTGCGTTGCTCTGCTGGGCAGCGTCGCGACTTCTCCGTGAGGAGCAGCCGCCGCGCTGGCTGTGGGCTGCGTTCTGGGGCGTGCTTGTGGCGGCTATGTACACCCACTACTTTGCGCTGCCCTTTGTGCTTACGCTGGGAGCGCTGGGAGTGCTGATGCTTGCCCGTCAGCGGAGATGGAAGCCTGTCCGTGGCTGGATCACGGTGCACGCGCTGGCCGGCGCGGCCTTTGTCCCGTGGCTCGCCGTTATCTTCTCGGGGCGCGGCGGCACTGAGGACTATGTGCAGGCCGAGATCAGCCCGGTTCTGGAAGAGGTTCCGGGCGTGCTGGCCTTTCTGAACCGCCTCTGGCTTTTCTACAGCACCGGCCCAACCACCAGTGACTGGGCGCTGGTGCGCACCTGGGCACAGGTGGCCGGCCTGGCGTTCATCGTGGCTGTTGCTCTGTTTCTTGCGTCCCGCCTTTGCGCTTTGCGCCGGGATCGCGAGCACCCGGCCTCTTGGTCCGATGCCGGTCTGCTCGCGCTTGTGATCATCCCCGTGGCGGTCGCTGCGGCGATGTACAGCTTGCGCCCGGGCACCGTCCACCCCCGCCATCTGATGATGATCTCAGTGCCTCTCCTCCTCCTCTGCTCGCGGATAGCGGACTGGCTCTGGCAGCTTTGGCCCGCGCGTGCGGCTTCTCGGGGGCACATCGCCGGGCGCGCCGGCGCAGCAATCTGGATATTCATCAGCCTGGGGCTCGCGATCCTGACGCTGGTGCTGTATTATGTCGATCCCGCTCTGCAGCGCGCCGATGTGCGCGTCCTTGCCGAACGCGTCCGCGCCTTTACCTCCCCTGGCGACGTGGTGCTCCTGCCCTACCAGGACTATGCCTTTGAGCATTACTACAATGGCCCGGCCGAGGTGCTTTATCTGGAGACTCGGGTGGGCGACGTGGATCTCCTGAAGTGGGCGATCCCGCGCATGGCGGGGGCCGAGCGGGCCGTGCTCTTGCGGTGGGTACACATCCATGCCGATCCGCGTGATGCACTGGATTGGTTCCTAGAGTCCAACGGACGTCTGGAGGAACGCTTTTGGGAGGCCGAGCGCTGGGCCAGCGTCTACAAGCTGGGGGGTCCGCCGAGTCTCCCGGAGCCAACTCCGGATGATGTGCGTTTCGGGCCGGTCACGCTGACGGGCGTCTATCTCCCCGCTCAGACGGCCGCTGACGACACGGTGGCTGTCGCCCTTGGCTGGACGCTTGCAGGAACGGTTGACGAGGATCTCAAGGTTTCTGTGAGGTTGGTCGATGCGGCCGGGCATACGATCTGCGCCGATGACAGAGTGTTGCTCTCTGAGCGCGGCGCCGCCGGCACTACCCACTGGGTGCGGGGCGTACAGAGCTTGAACTACTACCTGCTGGACGTCCCACCGGGCACACCCCCCGTCGATTACTCCATCACCGCAACCGTCTACGGTGCGGGCGGGCCGCTGGTGGCCGAGCGTGACGGCGAGCCACTGGGGGTTGTTGTGCCGTTTGGCAGCGTCAGGCTGGGTCCGGCAGTGCGCCTGGGCGACACGTCTCCGATGGGCGAGGGATGGACCCGCATCGGCGCGGAACTGGCTCCCGGGCTGTCGGTTGCGGCCATTGGGTCCCTTCCCGCAATCATGGCGCCGGCAGAGCCCCTCGATGTCGCGGTCTCTTGGTACGCGGGGCGCTCGCTGGGGACGCTGGCGCCGGTGCTGGAGATCGTGAATGCAGAGGGAGAGGTGCTTGCGGAATCCGGCGGCATCCCCGTATACGGGTTGTACCCCACGGAGCGGTGGCGGCCGGGCGAACTTGTGACCGAGCACAGAACCCTGAGAACGGCGCCGGAGGCCGCTCCAGGCGTTGTCTCGCTGCGCGTTCGCTTGGGGGATCGACTCCTGGAGCTCGGGACGATTCAACTGGCGGCCAGCGAACGCAGTTACGCCCAGGCGACCCCGCAGCTGGCGGTGGACGGAGCCTTTGCGGAGTGGGCTCGGCTGGTGGGGATTGATGGCATCCCGGCACGTGTGCCGCCGGGAGGTCCCCTGGCCATCACGTTGTACTGGGAGGCGCTCGGCGAGCCCGAGGCGGACTATACCGTGTTCGTGCAACTCCTGTCCGTCGATGACCGGGTGATTGCGCAGCACGACGGTGTTCCGGCGCTGGGCCGCTGGCCCACGCGCGCATGGCTGCCGGGGCAGATGATTGCCGACCGGGTCGAACTGGCGTTCGCGGACACGAGCTATAAGGGCCAGGCGCGGCTGATTGTCGGGTTCTACGAGAGCACTTCACTGGTGCGGGTGGCCACGGGTGAGGGCGCCGACCATATTGAGCTCGGCGGGCTGGTGCTCGAATGAGCCCACGCCGTAAGTCAGGAAGCGAAGGCACGCGGATTGCACCCTCTTGGGCGGGTGCCCTATAATGCCCGTTCGTACACCCGCAGCAGAGGCTCCAGACATGCAGAAAAGCTCCGGGCATACTGTCCGGCTGAAACGACTATGGATGGGTTGGCGCGAACACGTGGCCCTTGCGATCACCCTGCTGGCCTTCCTGGCTCTGGCCAGCCAATATGCGACGGCCACCCCTCCCTTTGAGATGCCGGAGGAGCCGTGGCATCTGCGGCGTATCGCCGATACGGCCGGACGAGCACTGCCTGATGGTCACGCATCGTGGGCGCAGCGCGGAGGCGTTCCTTCGGTGGAGAGGCAACCGCCCCTCTACTATTGGATCGGCGCTTTGCTCGTCCGTTCGCTGGACTGGTCCGCTGACGCTTCGGTCTATGAGCTGAACCCCCACTCCCGATTGGCCGATCTCCAGGGCGTTACGAATCGTAACGCGATGGTTGCCCGTCAGGCGATGCGGGCGGATGAATCGCTGGCCAGGGCTGCGAGGCGTCTGCGCCTGTTCTCGCTGGCGGCGGCTGCGGCAAGCCTGGCCTTTACCTTCCGCCTGCTTCTGGTCTTCACCTCCGGTCGCCGTTGGCTCTCGCTTGCGGCCCTGTTGGTGAATGCGTTCCTGCCTGGTTACGTTTACCAGACTTCGGGCGTCGGCCCACTCTCTCTCGGCTTGTGCCTGACCATCGCGGCGATCTATCTGGCGATCCGGATGGTGGAGGAGCCAGGATACCCCCATGCGCTCATCCGAGCCGCGGCTGTGTGCGCCGGTCTCGCGGCCATGACCGTCTGGTGGGGATGGATGGCGGTCATCATCGTGGCGCTGGGATACCGTTTGCGTCGGAAGGAATGGGCACCTTACCGCGGCACGGCCCACCACGGGGTTTGGCTCGCCCTGGCCGCGATGCTCCTGATGGCATTGGTGTGGCCGGGCCAGGTCCTCTTCTCGGGGCCCATCGAGGAGCCGGCGCTGCTCTGGGCGAGGATCCTCGACATGCCCTTCCTGGACAGAGCCGATTTGGCGCTCAAGGCCTTTTGGGGCGTATTTGGATGGCTAAACATTCCCGTGGGCTCTGCGTTCTACACTGCGGTCGGCGTGCTGTCCATCCTCGGCCTGAGCGGCCTGCTTCTGCGGCTGGTGCAATGGTACTGGCGCACCCCGGACCGGACCTCGCTTATCACAGAGGTCCGGGAGCGCATCCACCCCTGGCAGACCGTCGCGCTGGCCTGGGCCGGGTTGGGTGTGGCCCTGATCATCATTCACCTGCTCAGCCCCTCCAGCGCATATCTCGGTGGAGCGCTGCTCCCCCTGGCTCCCCTCGTGGTCCTGTTTCTGGTCCTGGGCATGGACACCTGGCTGCAGACGTACGGGGCCGTTTTCATGGGAGCTGTTGTGGCGCTCTTTCTTGGTGTGGCGCTTTTGGCACCGGAGGCATATATCGAGCCGGCCTATGCCAGGCCAGAGCGACTGACGCTGGCCCAACTCCCGCGCGACCTTCGTCCCCTGGACGTGTCTTACGGAGATAGCCTCTACCTGGTGGGATACTCCCTCGGTGAGGAATCGGGGAGCCCTGGCGCAGAGGTGCCCGTGCGGCTCTACTGGCTTGCTCGCGAGCCCATGTCCAGCGATTACTCCGCACACGTTACCGTGTCCGGCTACAAAGGCGAGATGGTGTCCAGCGTGTTCACCCGGGCTGGCGGAGGCGTATACCCGACGTCCATGTGGCTGCCAGGCGATGTAGTGCTGCAGAATATCTCGCTGCCCATCGATGCTGGTGCCCTCGCCCCTGCGGCAGGCATCATCGGTTTGACTGTTTCTGAGGAGTCCACCGGCGAGGTGCTGTCCCCCATCAGCCCCTCCGGCGAGGAACTGTCAAAAGTCCTCCCCATAACCAGCGTGCGCATCGGGCCAGAGCGGGAGGCCCACTATGTCCCCGAGCATACGTTGGGCCTCAGCCTGGACGGCCAGATCACGCTCACGGGATACGATCTCGATCCCCTTGTACCGGTTCCTGGGGATGCCTTCGAGGTGACCCTCTACTGGAGGGCCGAGGGGCCTATCATCCACGACTATACGGTCTTTGTGCATCTGGTCGACTCGGATGGCGAACTGTTGGATCAGGCCGATAGCCAGCCGCTCGACGGCAACTACCCCACCGGTCTGTGGACCATGGGCGAGGGGGTGCGCGACCATTACCTCCTGGAGATGCCGCGCTCCGTGCGGGTAGAGGAGACCTCATTGGAGGTCGGCATGTATCGCCTCGATACGAGCGAAAGGCTGCTGGTTTCGGGCGATGGCGAGTTGGCCGATCATGTGGATATCGGACCGTTGGGAGCTACAGGCCAGCACTGATGGTCGATGGGCTGCCGAAAGGCTTGAGATTCCATCGTGGGGGAAGCGCAGCATCTACGCGCTTTCCGTCACGTCCGCGGGCAGCCGGCTCGGAACAAGGAAGGTGATAGTGTCTCCGAACGAGGAGGGGGAACTCCCCACAGGCTACCGTCCATGGGTTTCTGCCCCGTTCTGTTGGCGAAAGCAAGGCGCTTGATGGTCGTACTGGCACCGGACGAGACAAGCAGCTTATCATCGATCCGGCCGTTCTCTATCACCAGGGATCTGCCTGCTCTTGCCGATCTTGTTGAGGTGTGCTTTGAGGACGAGCTTGAGCGCACGAACAGCCGGATCGTGGCTGACATGCGGGAAATGGCACACCTGGGCGCCTGGCTTTACCTCCTGGCCCTCTCGGGATCGCCCTATCGCGGCCTGATCTGGGAGGATCGGGGACGGATGCTGGGCAACGTTTCGATGGCGCGCGAGCGCGGCCGCATCTGGTCGCTAAGCAACGTCGCCGTGAGCCCGGAATCACGGGGGCGTGGCATCGCTGGCCTGTTGGTGGACGCGGCCCTGATGGAGTTGCGTCGGCTTCGGGCGGATAGGGTCATACTTCAGGTCCGCCCCGAGAACACGGTGGCCGTTGGTCTCTATGAGCGGCGCGGTTTTGTGGCCGTCGATCGCGTGTGCGAGCTGGCCCTGGCCGCTGATGTGGCACTGCCCATGCCCGTCGAGCGCCGCTCGGATTTGGAGATCCGCAGCCCTCGTCGGTCGGATGTGCCCGGCTTGCTTGCGCTCCAGTTCGGCGATCTTGCTGGGATTGCGCGCGGCACAGATCCGCTAGAGTGTCCCGCCAGATGGGAGCGAAGCACTCTGAGAGGGGTCTGGATGGCGCTCAAGCAGGGCCTTGGCGGGCTGGAGCATACCAGCGTGGTTGCGCTCGCGGGTGAGCAACCGGTTGGCGTCGGATGGCTGGCGGTTCGCCTGCTGGGAACCTACCACGAGATCGGCCTGGCCGTGCCTGTGGGTTCCGGGGCCGGCGTCGGTGAGGCGGTGCTTCAGGCTGTGATTGCCCGCCTAGGCGCCTATCCGCAGCGCGAGCTTCGAGCCACCGTCTCCACCCGGCATCCTGATGCGCTCGATGCGCTGCATGACGCAGGCTTTGTCGTACTGAGAACGCTCGATCGAATGGTCCTGAGGCTCGACTGAGCGGCCAATCGCGCTCCCAGGGGGCATGGAGGAAAGGCGCATGAGCCTTGATGCAGAACGGCTACAGGTGCTCAAGATGGTTGAGCAGGGACAGATCACCCCGGCCGAGGGAGCCCGCTTGCTCGAAGCGCTCTCGCGCAGCGTAGAGGAGCCTGCCCCCGCCCCGCGCGGTGACCGCCGCCTTCGTGTGCGCATTACCGACGCGGTAACCGGACGGACCAAGGTCAACATCGCCATTCCACTGGGGTTGGTCTCCGTGGGAATGCGATTGGGGGCGCAGTTCGCACCGGAGGAGTTGGGCGTGGACATGGTCGATCTGCTGCGCCGCATCGAGGACGAAGGCGCCCACGGGCAGGTGGCTGATATCTACGATGAGGAAGGCTCCGAGCGCGTGGAGATACTCGTCGAGTAGCGTCCGCAAGGGCTACACCACTGGGAACCGCCTTCCCCAAGGCGTTCCTCTACCTCAGCGGATGTAGCGTCTGGCCCCGTTCAGCCAGTCCCGCACCGCGCTGGAACGCAGGATGCTGCGAACACCCACAGAAAGCACCGCGACGCCGGCCAGGATAAACAGCACCCCGCGTAGCGGCCGCGAAATGAACTGCAGCGTCAGGTAGTAGACGAACTCGGGGAACGGCTGCACACGATACAGGTGGGTGAGCAAATACGCGATTCCCAGCGAGAGCCCCAGCGTGCCAAAGGTAAGGAAGAACAGCCAGCGTGCGATATCATTGCGCTGGATGCGGGATCGCCCCGTCCTCTCTGCGAGAAGCCTTCCCTGGGGCGACAGCACCACCAGAGTGGCCAGCCTGTCAAGCTGAGCGGGAGAGAGCACCTCTGAAGGTACCGGTACCGGACCTCCTCGCGGTGCGCCGAGCTGCCGAGCGATCTCCTCTTCCACCTGTATGTATTGCACGGCTGTGATGAGGTCAGGAGCCAGGGGAAAGTCCTTGTCCAGATCAGCCCGCTGGAACACATCCTCTATGGAGCGCCCCCCGAGGATGATTGCCGGGCGTACGCCGGCCGCCGTAGCCGTCTGCACATCTTGAATGGTGTCGCCCAACAGGTAGCACTGCTCGGGATGGAGGTTGAACCGGGCCGCGGCAGACCAGACCAATCCGGGGTAAGGCGGGGCATCGCTCTCGCCTGTTGGGGCGCGGTGCTGGACCCCGATGACTGCGTCCACACGCCCTCCGCCGGACTCGAGCTGCCTGGCGACCTTGAGCAGCGTGTCCGACAGCTGTTGATCTCCCTCATGGCGCTCCGCCCGTTCTGGAGCGACGCCATAGACCAACACCAGCGTGTCCTCGCCTGACAGCATGCGAACCGCCTCGATCGTCGCGGGCATGAGCTGCCAGTCTCCTTCCGAGCTCGTATCGACGTGGCTATCTCGTAGTAGCGTCGCCTGCTGAATGAATACGGCTTTCATACTGCCTCTATTGGTTTTCCTCTGCGGCCTGAGCTGATTCGGGAGAGGGCGCGTCGTCGGCTGGGCCGGCCTCTGCGATCGTGTCTTTGTCTGGCTCGCTCACAGGCTGACCGTTGTGGCCCTCGCCTGCATCGGGGGCCCCTGTGCCCAACAGCTTGGGCTCGGGCTCCATCGCGAGCTCATCGACATCCTGGCCATCCATAAAGCACTGCCCGCGAAAGAGGCCTCCCTCGTCGATCATCAACGACCCCACGGTGACTTCGCCAAACACTCGGCCGGTAGAGAGGATCTCCAGCCGCCCCATGGTGCGTATGTTGCCCTGTATGTACCCCCAAACCTGAACGGCATTGGCCAGGATATCAGCAGAGACGCGAGCGGTGGGGCCGATGACCAGGTTGCCCGCCGTCTCGATGCGCCCTTGCAGAATCCCATCGATGCGAATGTTGCCATCGGATTTGAGCACGCCCTGAAAGTTCGTGCTGCTACCGAGGAGGGTTTCCAGGCCTCCCGATGCCGCGGTCTGAACGGTCTCTCTCCGAAACAGTGCCATCTCATGTCCTTATCTGCGCCGCCGGTGGCGCGTACCCGCCTGGCTGCTCAGGCGTCAGTGGCCGGCATGTGCTGGCCATTTCCCTCGCGGGCGATCCGGATCGCTTCCTGCTCCTCGCTGCTCAGTGGGTTGCTCGAAGCCCAGTCCTGCAGCGTTCGAACGTACAGCCGCGTTGCGGTTCGTCCGTGCAGGCTGCTCAGGACGATGCCGCGTCCCTCGGCGTCCGCCAGGGTCAATGCCACCGAGTAGTCGCCCCCCATATCGTCAAAGGGGTTGTAGCGGACCAGGCCAACGTGCCGGATGGCCTCCCGGCTCCCGACCTGGAGTGCACGCGTATGCTCGCGCAGCTCGGCCAGCTCCCGCGCGTTCTCCTCCAGTTCGGCAAGGTGCCGCAGCACGTTCTCGGCGAGATTGTCGCCAGACACACCTTCGAACATGCGCGTGTAGCTCTTCTCCAGCTCACGATGTCGCCGCGCCAGCCCAAGGAGAGCCCCGGCCAATACAAGGATGGCGATACCCATCGCCACCAAGACGATGATCACGTAGCCTTCCTGGCTCACATCACCCCCACAGTGTCGGCCACTCTAAGACTCGGGCGGAACACGCGCCTGCACGTGCAGAACCGTTCGCTCCCAGGAGACTGTGCGTCCCGCCACGGAACGCCGCAGTGCGTCCTCGACGAGCCTTACTTCATCACTGGAGAGTTGATGGGCGAGGTGCTCAGCATAGCTCGGGCGGCCGTGCAGTCCCGGGCCGAACCACCGGTCAACCTGTCCGACGGTCACCAGCAGATCGCTCGTCAGGCGGATCTCTTCCGTGACGCAGTCCTCAAAGCCCGCCTCCGAGAGCGCTCGCACCAACTGTTCTGAACCCCAGTTTACCACAGGATCGTCGGGGCTGTCATACATGGCTTCCTCTGCCGGAATCCAGCGTTCGAGAAAGCCTGCCTCCAGGCCGCGGGGATCCACCAGCCGGTAGAGGCGCTGACTTGCTGCCGGAAGCCGTTCCGCGAGGCTCAGTGCGCCATCTGCAGCCAGCCAGCGCGCCAGATAGCCCAGCCGCTGGCTCCAGAGATCGGAGCGCGTCAGGACGTTGCGCCCGAGGATGATGTCAAAGCGTAGCCCGGCGTCTCCCCTGGCAGCGAGCAGTTCCCCAAGTTCTGCGAGGTCGCACACCAGCACAGCTGGGCGCTGGAGCTCCTGAAGGCGTTCGGCCTGGTCGACGAGGGCCCTGGCCAGCACCGGGTCGCTCTCCAGCGCCCAAACGCCGCCCTCGGGTGCGCGCCGCAGAGCCTCCCAGGTGAGTAAGCCGCTCCCCGCATTGATATCCAGAACGGTATGGTGCCGGCGTATCTCGAGCGCCTCAAAGACGCACTGCCGCACCTGCTCCAATCCGCGGGCGGACGAGTCGATGGTGCGCGCCAACCACCTCTCCTGGCCCGGGCTATCGGGCGAGTACGTCAGGATCTCGATGCCGGGCTGTCTTCTTCCAGCGCCGCCGCCAGCTGTGCTTCGCGCCGCCATTCGACGCGTTGCTTGATCGAGCGCTCATAACCCTGATCGCTGGGGCGATAGAACACCTTCCCGCGGAGCGAATCCGGCAGGTATTGCTGCTCGATCCAGTGATCTCTGTAGGCGTGCGGGTAGAGATATCCTTCGCCGTGTCCAAAGCCCTTTTTGTCCCGGCTGGCATCCCTCAGATGCGCAGGCACATCGGAATCGCGCTCGGATCTGACGGATTCCAGAGCGTCAAAGTAGCCCATCGCCGTGTTGGATTTGGCGGTAGTGGCCAAATACAGGGCTGCCTCAGCCAGATGGAACTGGCCTTCGGGAAGGCCAACGCGCTCAAAGGCGGCCGCCGCGGCCTCGACAACGACCAGGGCGTTCGGATCTGCAAGGCCGACGTCTTCACTGGCCGCAATCAGCATTCGGCGGAAGAGGAAACGCGGGTCCTCGCCGGCGTGGACCATGCGGGCCAGCCAGTAGAGGGCCGCGTCCGGGTCGGAGCCGCGCAGGCTCTTGATAAAGGCGCTGATGATATCAAAGTGATAGTCGCCTTCGCGGTCGTAGAGCACCGCGCGCTGCTGTATGGACTCCTCGGCCACCGCGAGGTCGACCACGACCTCGCCCTCCTCGCCAGGGCTCGTCGTCTCAATGGCGAGCTCCAGGGCATTGAGAAGCGACCGCGCATCCCCGCTTGCGACGTGCACCAGATGATCCAGCGCATCCGGTGTGATGCGAATCCCACGCCCACCGTAGCCCCGATCCGGATCCTCCAGCGCCGCCTGTGCCACATGACGGAGAGCCTCTTCGTCCAGGGGAACAAGCTGAAAGACCCGGCTGCGGCTCAGGAGCGCCGAATTGACCGAGAACCAGGGGTTCTCGGTTGTGGCGCCGATCATGATGATCGTGCCGTTTTCGACCCAGGGGAGCATTGCGTCCTGTTGGGCCTTGTTCCAGCGGTGCACCTCGTCCACAAACAGAATGGTGCGTTTGTTGTACAGCGAGCGCTGCTCCCGCGCCTCGGCGACTACTTCCCTCAGCTGGGCGACTCCCGCGAGCACAGCGTTCAGCGTCACAAAGCGGGAGTTGGTGGTGTTGGCAATGATCCTGGCCAGGGTGGTCTTGCCGGTGCCCGGCGGCCCGCAAAAGATCAGCGACGAGATCTGGTCGGCCTGGATGGCACGGCGCAAGAGCCGGCCTGGGCCCACGACGTGTTCCTGCCCCACGAACTCATCCAGCGTCCGCGGGCGCATGCGCGCCGCCAGCGGCGCCTCTCGCTCGATCTGTGCTTGCCGGCCAAGCTCAAAGAGATCCATGGAACGCCTTCCTGCTCGCGGTCAACTCAACGGATACTGCCGAGGGCGGATGCCCATCCGGAGGGGTATGGTGCAGATGGTGCCCATTGTACCCGGAAGCGTCCGGCATGGAAACGCTGGCGCCGCGGCTTGGCGGATGTGACCCCACATCTATAATCACGGCCAACGAAACCTGAGAGGATAAAGCACGTATGGTAAGTGAGAGCTTGAGGAGGATCGTGCCCCATGCCGGATTGGGTTGACTGGCTTCTCGGCGGCGTCTGCCACCAGCTGCCGGATCACTCGCTGGTGTACGATGGCCAGGTCGCGCCGCTCTGCGCCCGGTGTACGGGGTTGTTCTGCGGAGCATTGTTCGTCCTGGTCGTACTGGCAGCCGGAGGGACCTGGCGGCGCAGGGGTCGACTTCCCTGGTTTGTACAGGGTACGCTTCTGGCGTTGGCCGTCTGGTGGGCTCTGGATGGCCTCAATGCTCTGGCCTTTGAGATGATGGGGCGGCCCCTGCTCTACCAGCCCACCAACGGCCTGCGCCTGCTCACCGGGCTTGGCATGGGTGTGGCGATGGGGACCGGTCTCTGGGCGCTTGGTGCGGAGATGCTGTCGCAAGCCCAAGACCAGCGGCCGGCCATCGAGAAAGGCTGGCATCTCGCAGGGCTGTTGGCGACGGCGGGCATGGTGGGCGCACTGCTGTTGAGCCCCAGTGTGCCATGGGCGTTGGTGGCGATCTGGAGCGCATTGGGCGTGGTCGCGCTGCTTGTGGGAGCGAACGGGTTACTGGTAATGACGGTAACCCGCCGAAGCGGCCCTCTGGCCGTCCTGGGGGGCGTGGCCCTCGCCCTCGCAGAGACCGGTGCGATCGCAACGGTGCGAGGATGGATCGGCTTCTAGCGGGCTGAAAGGCTGGCGGGGCGACCCCTCCGGCTAGACGAGAACCCGTGGGGCCGGGTATAATGAGCGGCGCAACGATATGAGGGCTGTGGCACGTGGCGAGGGTGCGGGCGGATGGACTGCGCAAAGGAGGTTCGATGGATATCGGCAAGTCTTTCTCGTATGTGCTTGAAGACAAGGACTGGGTCAAGAAGGTGGCGATCGGCGGTGTCGTGACGATCATCCCGATCCTGAATCTGGTGTCCACCGGCTACGGGCTGCGTGTGCTCAAGAACGTGGCCGAGGAGCGGCAGGAGCCGCTGCCCGAGTGGGACGATTGGGGAGGCGATTTCGTCAAGGGGCTCATCCTGGTGGTGGCCGGGCTGATCTATGCCCTGCCCGCGATTTTCGTCTCGGGCATCGGCGCCATTGTCACGGTCGTCGCCGGTGATACCGGCGGAGATCTCGAAGGCGTCGCCGCCGTGCTCATGCTGGGGATCAACTGCCTGGCATGGATCTGGGGTGTACTGGTGGGGCTCTGGACGCCCGCGGCGATGGTCAACTATGTGTCCAAGGGCGAGTTCACGGCCTTCTTTGAGTTCCAGCGCATCTGGGAGCTCATCTCCAACAATCTGGGTGCCTACGTGACGGCCATCGTGGTGTCGATCATCGCGAGCATTGCCGGAAGCTTTGGCACCATCGCATGCGTCATCGGTGTCATCTTTACCATGTTCTACGCCCAGATCGTGGGCATGCATGCCTACGGACAGTTCGCCCGCGAGTCGGGCGCGATCGTCGGGGCGGGCGCTACGCTTGACCTGGAGCCGGATCTGTCGCTGCCCGGTGAGCCGCTGTCAGACTTGTAGAGGCTGCGGCCAACTCCGCGTTGCGCCACCGCGGTGGTCACGCGCCGAAAGCCTTTGGCACAAGGGAGGGGCACATGCCCCTCCCTTCTCTTTTTTCAGTTGGCAAGATGCGCGGATCCCCGAAACCTGGCTGGGTGCTGTACGCCCTCCAGAGGCTTCCTGATAGGTTGTGGGCGCCCGGTGACAGTTTCTGACAGCTACTCTGGTCTACACTCTGCCTATGAGTGAGTCGCAAACAGGACAGATGCGCGAATCCGCCCATCCTGGCGAGGCCGGCGTCGCCTACACGTCCCGCTTGAGCGGGTTTCACCGGCTCCCGCTGGACGACCGGCAACGGCTCCTGGCTGACGTGGCGGACTTATCCGAGGCCGATCTCCTCGCGCTCGCGGCGGATTCCGACGCGACGACCTCTGCCGATGCGGCCTTGGAAAACGTGATCGGTTCCCTCTCCCTTCCGCTGGCTATCGCCACGAACCTCATCGTCAACGGCCACGACGTCCTTGTGCCCATGGCCATCGAGGAGCCCTCCGTCTTGGCGGCCCTCTCGTATGGCGCGCTGATCACCCGCCGAACCGGTGGCGTGAGTGCAACCTCCATGGATTCTGAGATCATCGGCCAAATCCAGGTCTATGGGCTGGAGGATCCTCAGTCTGCGTGCGCTCGCGTGCTGGAATCTGCCGAGACGCTTCTCGCTGCCGCCAATACGCGCCTGGCCCGCATGGTTGAGCGGGGCGGCGGTGCGCGCGCGCTCAATGGGCGCGTGCTGCGCACGCGGGCAGGCGACATGCTGGTTGTCCACCTCATCGTCGACGTTCGAGATGCCATGGGCGCGAACCTGGTCAACAGCGCCTGTGAGGCGCTCGCGCCGGCGATTGTGGCGCTGACCGGGGGCGAGATCGGTGTGCGCGTGCTCAGCAACCTCGCCGACCGGCGGGTGGCCCGAGCGACCTGTCGCGTCACCGCGGAGAGCTTGGCCCGCGATGGCGTCTCTGGGGAGCGTGTCGTCGGCGGCATACTGGCGGCTCAGGCGTTGGCGGAAGCGGATCCGTATCGTGCCGCGACGCACAACAAGGGCATTCTTAACGGCATCGACGCGGTGGCCCTCGCGACGGGGAATGACTGGCGAGCCATCGAGGCCGGCGCCCACGCGTACGCCACCAGAGAGGGCACCTACCGGCCCTTGACCTCCTGGGAACGAGATGAGGCCGGGGACCTGATGGGGGCGATTGAGTTGCCGATGGCCGTCGGAACGCATGGCGCGGCCGTTCGTGCCCATCGCGCCAGCGCAGTAGCCCTCAAGATCATGGGTGTGGACAGCGCCCGGTCGCTCGCTGAGATCATGGCTGCGGTGGGGCTTGTGCAGAACCTTGCCGCCCTGCGGGCACTGGTAACCGAGGGTATTCAGCAGGGGCATATGCGTCTGCACGCCCGGCAGGTGGCTCTCGCCGCCGGCGCGCCGGCCGCCGAGGTCGACGTTCTGGCGGCGCGCATGGTGGCCGAGGGGGCCATCAGCACCGAACGGGCGCGAGAACTGCTGCGCGGGAGGCAGGAGAATTGAGCAGGCTCCGTACGCCGTCAGGATACCAGCACACGGCTGAGGCAGGGCTATGGCGGTGATGCGCCCGACGCTGGAGGTCGGCATCATCGGCTACGGGGCCTATGTCCCGCGCTATCGACTGCCTGCCTCTGAGGTCAACCGGATCTGGCACGATGGTGAGGATGCCGAGCCGATCACCGAAAAGGCGGTGCCCGGCCCGGACGAGGATACCGTGACCATGTCCATCGAGGCGGCGCGCAACGCGCTCGCACGCGCGGCCGTTGATCCGGCCGATCTGGGAGCCGTCTGGGTGGGCAGCGAGTCTCATCCGTACGCCGTCAAACCGACCTCAGCTATCGTTGCGGAGGCCATCGGCGCCGTCCCACTGGCCCTCGGTGCCGACTGGCAGTTCGCCTGTAAGGCCGGTACGGAGGCCCTTCAGGCGGCGGTTGCTCTCGTCGGTTCCGGCATGGGGCGCTATGCGTTGGCGATCGGTATGGACACCGCTCAGGGGCGCCCGGGCGATGCCCTGGAGTATACGGCGGCGGCGGGTGGAGCCGGCTATATCGTGGGCGCGGGTGATGAGAGCGTGGCCCTGCTGGAGGGATCCTCGTCGCGCATCAGCGACATGCCCGATTTTTGGCGGCGCCCGGGCGCTCCCTACCCCGAGCACGCCGGTCGCTTCACCGGAGACCCTGCCTACTTTGAGCACGTGGAGGCGGCGTCCTGGGGCCTGATGCAGGCCCTGGGGTACGGCGCCAGCGACCTGGACTATGCCGTGTTCCACCAGCCGAACAGGCGCTTTCCGCAGCGCGCTGCGCTTGATCTGGGCTTTACTCGAGAGCAGATCGCGCCCGGCATGCTGGTGGACCGGATCGGGAACGCCTACGCGGGCTCATCGCTCCTGGGCCTGAGCGCCGTCCTCGATGTGGCACGCCCCGGCCAGCGGATTCTGCACGTTTCCTTTGGCTCCGGAGCGGGGAGCGACGCCTTTGTGTGGCACGTCACAGAGCGCATAACAGCCCGCCGGGATGCTGCACCCCGGACCGAGGACTATGTTAGACGCAGGAAAGAGATCGACTATGCGACCTATGCCCGGTATCGGGGCAAGCTGCAACGCTAGAGGATGGCCACTGTGAGAGACGTCGCTGTACTGGGCATCGGGCAGACGCCCGTCGCGGAGCACTGGGATTCCAGCCTTCGCGATCTGGCGTACCGGGCGCTTCAGGCTGCCCTGGATGATGCTCGAGTGCCCGTCCCGCAGATGCTCTTTGTGGGCAATATGCTCTCCGGTGCGCTCGCCAGCCAGGAGAATGTGGGCGCTCTGATCGCGGACTATGCGGGGTTGCGCGGCATGGAGGCCTTCAAGATCGAGGCCGCCTGCGCCAGTGGTGCCGCCGCGGCCCGAATGGCCTGGATGGCGGTGGCAGGCGGGCTCTGCGACATTGCAGTGGCTCTGGGCGTGGAAAAGATGACGGATGGAAAGGCGGAGCAGGCGACGGCGGCGCTCGCATACGCGGCCGATGCCGAGTACGAGGGCGAGCACGGGCTTTCCTTCGTCGCGCTGAACGCCCTCATGATGCAGCGCTACATGCACGAGTACGGCTACAGGCACAGCGACTTTGCGGGCTTTGCCATCAACTCGCACGCGAACGCCACCACCAATCCCAATGCCATGTTTCCGTCGGCCATCACGGCCGAGCAGTTCGAGCGGGCGCGGCCTGTGGCAGCGCCGATCACGCTGCTGGACTCTTCCGGCATCGGCGACGGGGCAGCCGCGGCAGTTTTCGTGCCGCTCGACCTGGCGACGCGCTCTCCTCATCCCGTGGTCCGCGTACTGGCGTCCGCATCGGCGACCGATACCGTTGCCCTGCATGATCGGCGTGATCCGCTTTTTCTCGAGGCGGCACACGTGTCGGCTCAGCGAGCCTACGCCATGTCCGGGACGACGGCCGAGGACATGGACTTTTTCGAGCTTCATGACGCGTTCACGATCATGTCGGCCCTGTCACTCGAGGCGAGCGGGTACGCTCCCAGGGGGCATGGCGTGGGCATGGCCATAGATGGTGAGATCACCCGGCAAGGGCGCCTGCCCATCTGTACGCTGGGGGGCCTCAAAGCCCGCGGCCACCCCGTGGGCGCCACCGGCGTCTATCAGATCGTGGAGGCCGTTCAGCAGTTGCGGGGCGAAGCGGGGCCGAACCAGTTGGCCGGCGCACGCCTCGGTATGGCTCAGAACATCGGCGGCAGCGGCGCAAACGTCATTACGCACATTCTCGAGCGCAGGAACTAGAGGCAGGAGGCATCCCTTATGAGTGGCCCATCACAGTGGCGCAGGCGGCAGCAACGTCTATCCCTCACCGGTGAAATCTGCCCGCAATGCAGCGCCAGGCTATTTCCGCCCAGAGACGTCTGCCCGCACTGCGGCGGGCCGGCCCGTATTCCCTATGCCCTCGGTGGTCGGGGCACGGTCTATTCCTTCTCGCGGATCATGTCAGCGCCGGAGGGCTATGAGGCGGGTGCCCCGTACTATGTGGCGTTGGTTGCCCTCGATGAAGGGCCCCTGGTGACGGCTCAACTCACCGATGTCGATCCCGAAGCGGTCTCGATCGGCATGCCCGTGGAGATGGTCACGCGGCTCATGAAGCGGGATGGCGATCGCGGCCTCATCGACTACAGCTTCAAGTTCCGGCCCGTCCTGGAGCGCATGGCCGGCTGAGTGCCGTTTCGCCGCTCGAGCGAGGACCTCAGAGGACACAGGCAGGTTCCATTGCGGGCTGCCCTGCCGCTGCTATAATGGGGCTGCGCCTTTGTCCTGCAAGGGAGGTCCCCATGGTGACCATGCCGGTGCCTGATCGCGAACGCTATCCGCTGCGGACAATCCCAGGCTACGATGCCTTACGGCCTGGCATCCAGATCGGTACGCAGTTCTCCTCCTCAGCCTGCGATGACGACCTGATCCTTGCTCAGCAACTGGGCGTGGAATGGGCCATGGTGAGCGTGGACGATCCGTCGCTTCACAGCGTTGAGGGATATCTCAAGCTCAAGGAGCGTTTTGCCGCTTTTGGGCTCCAGATCTACCGCATAGCCAACCACCGGTGCCACAACATGTCCGAGGTGACTCTTGGACTCCCGGAGCGCGACGCCAGGATCGCCGAGTATCTCCAGTACATACGGAATCTGGGCGCTGCGGGAATCCACTATGCCACCTATGCTCACATGGCGAACGGCATATGGAGCTCCGGCAGCGAGCGCACTCGTGGAGGGGCCGAATCCAGGGCCTTCCGCCTCGAATCCTCTCCGGTAGGCCGGTGGATCGATACGACCTTTGCGGGGGAGCTCACCCATGGGCGCGCGTACACGGAGGCCGAGTTGTGGGACAACTATGCCTACTTTATCCGGAAGGTCGTGCCGGTAGCTGAGGAATCGGGCGTGTACATCGGCATCCATCCTGACGACCCCCCTGCCCCCGCCCTCGGCGGCATACCCAGGCCCTTGTTTTCTTCGTTTGAGGGCTACCGCCGTGCCCTGGAGATGGCCTCAAGCCCGAACATCGGCGTTTGCCTTTGCGTGGGCTGCTGGTTGGAGGGTGGCGCCGCCATGGGCAAGGACGTCGTTGAGGCAATCCATTTCTTTGGGTCGCGCCGGCAACTCTTCAAGGTGCACCTGCGCAATGTCTCGGCGCCCTTGCCCGAGGGATTCGTGGAGACCTATCTGGACGATGGGTACATGGACATGCTGGACGTGGTCTCGGCTCTCCAGGCGGTCCGGTTCGATGGCGCGATCATCTCGGATCATCTGCCCTCCATGGTTGGCGGCCGGCGCGTTGCTGAGGCCTATCATATCGGGTACATGCGGGCTCTGGTGCATGCCACCGGTGCGGATTGAGGTAGGACAGTTGAGCACTTGTCGGAGGCCGGGCCGCACACTATAATGAGCCGGTCTGGTCAGGTCCCTCAATACGCGCATGGAGCACGATGCGAATGCCTGTAGCCGCCAGCCCACGGGAAGCGATCGTCGTCCTGGATTACGGATCGCAGTACAGCCAGCTGATCGTACGACGGGTGAGGGAGAGCAGAGTCTATGCCGAGATCCTGCCCTGGGATGCCTCCAAGGCAGATCTCGATCGCATAATGCCGCGCGGGATCATTCTCTCCGGCGGCCCGAGCAGCGTCTATGATCCCGGCGCTCCGTATCTTGCCCAGCATGTGCTGGAGCGTGGCGTACCGGTCCTCGGCATCTGCTATGGAATGCACCTGCTCGCCCGCCAGCTTGGTGGCCATGTGGTTTCGGCGGACCGGCGCGAGTACGGACTCGCGGAGATCGAGCTGGAAGGGGACGGCGGCCCGCTACTTGCCGGGACGCCCGCCAGGCAACAGGTGTGGATGAGCCATGGTGACCGTGTGGAGGCACTTCCCGAGGGCTTTCGTCCCGTGGCTCGGTCGGAAAACACTCCCTTCGGCGCCGTCGAACACAGGACACATCCGTGGTACGCCCTGCAGTTTCACCCCGAGGTGGCTCACAGCGAGTATGGGGCCACGATCCTGGCCAACTTTGTTCACGGGATTTGCGCCTGCGGTTCTGACTGGACGCCGAGCTCCATCATTGAGGACTCGATTGCTTCCGTTCAGCAGACCGTCGGTGGCGGGAGGGTGATCTGCGGGCTGTCCGGCGGAGTAGATTCCACGGTGGTGGCCACGCTCGTTCACCGTGCCGTCGGTGAACGGCTGACGGCGATATTCGTGAACACCGGCCTTCTTCGCAAGAACGAGGCCGTCGAGACCGTGACTCGGTTCCGCCAGGAGATGGGCGATCGGCTGCATTATGTCGATGCCTCGGAGACCTTCCTCAGCGCGCTCGATGGCGTCACGGATCCCGAGCGCAAACGGGTGATCATTGGCAATACGTTCATCGACGTGTTCGATCGGGAGGCGGAGCTACTCGGCCAGGTGGGTTTTCTGGCGCAGGGTACGCTGTATCCCGATGTGATCGAGAGCGCTCAGGGCGTGGGCCGGGCGGCCGCCCGCATCAAGACCCATCACAACGTCGGTGGGCTCCCGGACGGGATGCGCATGAAGCTCATCGAGCCTCTGCGCTATCTCTTCAAGGACGAGGTGCGAGCGGTAGGCCTGGCGTTGGGCCTGCCGGCCGATCTTGTTCACCGGCCCCCGTTCCCCGGGCCCGGCCTGGCCGTGAGGATCATTGGGGAGGTCACCTATGAACGTGTGGCGACCCTCCAGGAGGCGGATGCCATCGTGCGGGAAGAGATCGAGGCGGCGGGCCTCGGTCGGGACGTGTGGCAGTATTTCGCCGTGCTCACGCCGCTCCTGAGCGTCGGGGTTATGGGAGATAATCGCACCTACAGCAACGTGCTGGCCGTTCGAGCCGTCACTTCCGTGGATGGCATGACGGCGGACTGGGCGCGCCTCCCGTATGATCTGCTGGCGCGCATGTCCAATCGCATTGTGAACGAGGTGCCCGGTGTCAACCGTGTTGTATATGACATCAGCAGCAAGCCGCCCGCGACGATCGAATGGGAATAGCGCGCTGCTGCAAGCCTGAGGTGATGTAGCATGCTTATATCGCGCGTCGGCAGAGGAGCGGAGAGCGCGGGAACGCCCCGAATCGAACGAGTCTCGGTGTACGGGGGCGCTCTGCAGTTGGACCCGACCACAGCCTGCGCCGTGCCGGCGCCCAGCCGCCGGGCCGCGGAGAGCCGCGGTTCGCTCTATGTGCTCCTCACCGCAGCCTCAGGGGCTCCACTGCCCGCTGCCCTGAGCGCCGAGATCGTCTCGGCCATGGGCGAGACGTACTACGAGTTGTCCGGCAGCATCACGAGGGGGCTGCGGGCTGCACTCCTCGCCGCAAACGGGCGCCTGTTTGACCACAACGTCCGCTCGGATCCCGCGATGCGCCTGACAGCCGGCGGTATCTGCGTCGTGGTGCGGCTGGACGATCTGTATATCGCCCAGATGGGCCCGGCCGCCGTCCTCGTTGGCCGGGGGATGGACGCGCTGCGCTTTCCCGATCGATCGGTGTGGATCAGCCATGATGCGCCGGTGGGCGCAGACCTCGATCGAGAGCCTCCCCTCGGGCTGCGCAAGGACGCGGAACCCAGCCTCTTCCATGCAGCCTACCGCCCTGAGGACCTGGTGTTACTGGTTTCGGCAGGTCTGCTCCGCGAGGCGAGTGACGGCGAGGTGGTCGCGGCGAGCCTGCGCACGGACCGCGATGATCTGGCACAGTCTCTCACCGACCTCTCCAATGGACGGGATCTGGACCTGCTGGTGATCCGTCCGGCCAGGCAGATCCCGGCTGAAGAGTCGCAGAGCCCGATCGTCAGCACGCCCTCTGAACGGGCGGGCGCGCTCACGGCGGAGGCTCCCGACTTTCCGGAGATCGAGACACTGCCCGGCGTGTCCGGAGGCGCTGCCCGCGACTTGCCGCTGCGGCCTTTCGACAGGCCACAGGCCAGCCAGGATGAGCCGGAGAGCACGGAGCGCCTGGCCTTCGAGCTGGACGCGGAATCCGAGCTCGCCGATGATGAAGAGGACTTGGTCCCAGTATCCGAGGCCTCGCTGGCGGACGCAGATGACCTGGAGACCGAAGAGTCCGACCTCGCCTATGCGGATATGGCCTATGCGGACGTGGGCCATGCAGAAAGCGGCAGCGCTGATCGCGTGCAGAGGGCAGCCTCCTCCGCGCCCGTGCTCCGCGATGTGGATCTGGACGATGACTCTGAGCTGCTGGACGAGACCTGGGACGACGACGTCGAGGGCATCCGCACGCCCGGGCCGGGCATGGGCCGGATATCGGAGGCGCTGGCACAGGGCGCCCGCAAGCTGCGCGACGGTACGGAGGATGTCCTTCTGAGCGTGCTGCCCAAGGAGGTTCCCCCTCGCCCGCCCGATGTGGCGCGGCCGGGCATATCCCTGGGTGCCCGGGCGCTGGTTGCCGTGGCCATGATCATCCCCTTGATCGTCCTGTTTACGGTGGTGATGACGCGCATCCAGTACGATCGCGCACGCGCGGCGCAGTACGTTAACGCCGTGGAACAGGCGCAGTATCTGTACGATCAGGCCGTCCGGCAGGAGGATCTTCAACTCAAGCGTGATGGCCTCTACCGTGCGCTCGACGTCGTCGATCAGGGGCTGGCTCTCACGCCGGATAACGTGGATTTGCTCGACCTAAGGCGGCGGGCTCAGCACCAAGTCGACCAGGTAGAGGGCGTCCAGGTGATCTATAACTTTGCGCGCCTGTACTACTTTGAGGACACTCCCGCCTCCGCTACGGATTCGTCCCGAGTTGTGGTACATGGGAAGGACGTGATGGTCCTGAACCGTGGCAGCGATCGCATCTACCGCTTCTACCTGAACGACGTGGGCGATGCGCTGCAGCCTACCGAGGCGAACCCGGTGGTCCTTCGCAGCGGAGATGTGATCGATGGCGTTACGATTACCGATCTCGTGGATCTGGGCTATATGGCGAGCGAAGGAAGCCAGACTCTGGCGCGCTTCATTGCCCTGGATCGGGGGGGCAGCCTCCTGAGCTATGATGCTACTCGCGGCATGCGCGTGCAGCCGGTGGCCAATGCGGACCTGTGGCTCAGCCCCCAGGCGATCGGCAGCTATTTCGGCAACCTGTACGTGCTGGATCCCCTGCTGGGCCGGCTGTTCAAGTACCTGCCCTCCAACAACGAGTACGTCAAGACGCCTCTGGACTATTTCGACGCGGCTCTTGGCGTCGACCTCACGGGCTCTGTCGATCTGGCTATCGACTCGAACGTCTACGTGCTCTACGCCGACGGGACGGTGAAAAAGTACAATAATGGCATCGAGGTCGAGTTCGGCATGCGCGGTTTTTACGGGACCATGCGGAGCCCTGTGGCCATCTTTGTCAGTGGTGAGCAACAGGCCGATGCGCCCGGCTACGTGTACGTGGCGGATGCCGGCAACCAGCGCGTGCTGCAGTTCACCAAGGATGGCGACTTTGTGCGCCAGTTCCGGGCGGTCGAAAGCGAGCCGTTCATGGACAATCTGCGCGGCATCTATGTGGACGAGACGGAGCGCCGGATGTTCCTGGTCAGCGGCCAGCACTTTGTGATGTGCACGCTTCCGCCGGTCCAGTAGGGATAGGGAGGCAGCCTTGACCAAGATTCTTGCGATCGAGACCTCCTGTGACGAGACATCGGCGGCCGTCGTAGAGGATGGTCGGCACGTCCTTTCCTGTGCGGTCGCATCCCAGGTACAGCTTCACCGGCAGTACGGTGGCGTGTTTCCTGAGATGGCCTCGCGCGAGCACATGCTCGCGATCGTGCCGGCCGTGCGCGATGCCATGGCTTTGGCTGGCTTGAGCTGGACCGACCTGTCCGCCATCGCCGCTGTTCACGGGCCCGGCCTGGCGGGCTCGCTTCTGGTGGGTGTGAACTTTGCCAAGGGGCTGACGGCGGCCCTGGGCCTGCCCTTGATCGGCCTGAACCATATGGAGGGGCACATCTACGCCAACTGGCTCCGCTATGAAGGGGGGCCAGAGTCCGATCCGGCTTTCCCCCTCATCTGTCTGATCGTCTCGGGTGGGCATACCGAGCTGATCCTGATGCACGATCATCTCCAGTACGAGCGCCTCGGCGGCACGATCGATGACGCGGCCGGAGAGGCCTTTGACAAGGTGGCCCGGCTGCTTGGGCTCCAGTACCCCGGCGGTCCCTCCATCGAAAGGTGCGCCAGGGAAGGCAACCCTGCCGCCTTTGATCTGCCCCGGGCGCTGAGCGTGGGCCCATACGACTTTTCCTTCAGCGGCCTCAAGACGGCCGTGCTGCGGATCGTACAGGACCTGCAGCGTGCTCAGGGCCAGGAGATACCCTTTCGTGGCACGAGGCTTGCCGACGCCTCTCTGGAGGCCGGAGATCTCACGCTCCCCGTAGCCGATCTGGCAGCCAGCTTCCAGGAGGCTTTGGTGGGTGCTCTGGTGGCCAAGACCCTGCAGGCGCTGAACGACCACCATGCTGTAACCCTGCTGGTGGCAGGCGGTGTGGCCGCCAACCACCGTCTGCGGGATGAACTGACGCGTGCCGTGAGCGTGCCGGTGCGCTACCCGCCCATTCGCTACTGCACCGACAACGCCGCCATGATGGGCGCCGCGGCCTACTATCGCTATCTGTCTGGAGACCGGGCGACGCTGGCTCTGGACGTGTTGCCTGGGCTGGCCCTCGCCTAGGAGGCCGTATGGAAGGCAACCTGTATCAGCGCATCTATGACCTCCTCGCCCAGGTGCCCGCCGGGCACGTGGTCTCCTACGGCGAGATGGCCAGGGCCCTGGGCATGCCTCGCGGTGCGCGGGTTGTCGGATGGGCGATGAGAAGCTGTCCGGAGGGATATCCCTGGCACCGGGTCGTTACGGCCGGAGGGGAGATCACCAAGCGCGGATCGGGAGAGGGCGAAGAGTTGCAGAGGGCTTTGCTCGAAGACGAGGGCGTCAGTTTCCGGGCCGACGGCTCGATCGACATGCGCACCTTTGGCTGGAGTTTTGCGCTCGTCCCCCCACCCGACTTGTAGGCGCTCGTGGAACGCATCCCTTTCACCTGCACCCTGGATTGTGGCAGCCGCTGTGAACTGGTGGCCTGCGTCGAGAACGGGCGCCTCGTCCGGATAGACACGCCTGCCGGCCGGCCCGATTCGACGGCTATGCCTCGCTTGGTTCCCTGCCTGCGCGGGCGTGCTCACCGCCGCGCGCTGAACGCACCGGAGCGCCTGCTCCATCCCATGGTACACAGCGGACCGCGCGGGGCCGGCTCATGGGCGGCGGCCTCCTGGGATGAGGCGCTGGACGTCATCGCCACGCGGCTGCGGGAAACCCTCGCCAAAGACGGAGCAGCGGCCATCCTTCACGCCACAGGAGCCGGAGCCCTTTCAGGGCGGGGCATCTCGGGCGCGGAGGCTTCGCGTCGCTTTTTCTCGTTCCTTGGCCCCGTGACGGGGATCGATGGGAACATGTCCGTGCACAACGTGCTCAGGGCTCACCGCTGGATGGTCGGGCGACACCTCTCCGGCTCGGATCGTGCGACGCTCCTGGAGAGCCGCCTGATTGTGCTCTGGGGCAATAACCCTGCCGAGACGCAAATGGGGCCGAATACGGCGCACTTTGTTGCAGAGGCGCGCGATCGGGGCGCCCGCATCGTGCTGGTGGATCCGCGCTATACCGATACCGGCGTCCTGGCCGATGAATGGATTCCGCTCCGGCCGGGAACGGACGCCGCCCTCGCTGCCGCCATGGCCTGGGTCATACTGAGTGACGGCCTGGAGGATGCCGGCTTTCTCGGTCGCTGTGTGTCCGGCTTGGAGGACTATCGCGCCTATGTGCTGGGTGAGGATGGCGGGGATCCTCGGACGCCGGAGTGGGCCGAGCCGATCACCGGAGTCTCCGCGGCCGCGATCCGCTCGCTGGCGCGGCGCTATGCGACCGATCGGCCCGCGGCACTGCTCGCCGGGTGGGGCCCGCAACGCACGGTCTCCGGCGAGCAATCCGCCCGCGCCTTGATCTCGCTTGCCTGCCTGAGCGGCAACGTGGGACTGTGCGGCGGTGGATTGGGGGGCTATGGTGGTCGCTCCGGCAGCCTCTTCGATCTGGCTCCTTTGCCTTGGGGGCCCTATGCGCCGGGTAGGATGCTGCCGCCTGGCTCCTGGGCACCGGCGATCCTGGGCGGGCGGCTCGAGCCACCGCCACGTGTCCTCTATGTGGTCGCCAGCAACTTGGTGAACCGCAGCCAGGAGAGCCTGGCCTGCGTCGCCGCGTTGGCCCAGGTGCCCTTTGTGGTGGTTCAGGACCCGTTCTTTACCCCGACTGCGCGCCAGGCCGATCTGGTCCTCCCTGCGAGCATGGAGATGGAGCGCGCGGATCTGGTGACTTCGTGGGGGCATGATGCCCACCTGTTCGACAGCCGGCAGGCGCTCGCGCCCGCGGGCGAGGCCAAGAGCGACTACTGGGTCATGTCCCGGCTGGCCGAACGCCTGGGCATCGGACAGGCCTACACCCGGGGCAGGGATGAGGCTGCCTGGCTTGATGAGATCCGGCGCAGCAGTCCGCTGCCCTGGGATGCCGCTCGCGAGGCGGGGATTCTGCGTTGCGACCCGGCACCGCGCGTCGAACTCGCCGACTACCGCCAGAATCCGGATGAGCACGCCCTGAGTACGCGCTCGGGCCGCATCGAACTATCCAACCCGGAAGCCCTGGATGTCGGCCTGCCGCTGGTCGCAGCCTACGTACCGCAGAAGGCGCCGGCGCCGGATTATCCGCTGCAACTCCTCACCCCGCACCACAAGGCGCGCTCCAACTCCTGCCTGGCCGCAAACCCCTGGCTGCAGCGCGTGGAACCGCACGCGGTGTGGATCAACCCGGCGGATGCCGCTCCCCGCAACATCACCGAGGGGGTACCGGTGCGCGTATCGGCACCGGGAGGAGTCATTCGCATCAGGGCGTATGTAACGGAGCGGATCATGCCGGGGGTCGTCTCGGTGGCCCAGGGCGCCTGGCTGCTGCTGGGGGATGGCGGCATCGATGAAGGAGGCTGCGCCAACACCCTCACCGCCACGACGCTCTCCCCCACCGGCGGGCCAACGACTCACAGCAACTGGGTGCAGGTGGAGCGTGAAGATGCCCGGCCGTGACGCAGGGGACGTGTTCACCATCGATCTGGCCCGTTGCACGGGCTGTTTCACCTGTGTGATCGCCTGCAAGGATCGCGCCGGCGTGCCGGATGACCTGGATTGGCTCTGGGTGGAGCGCGCCGAGGGCGGGCGCTTCCCGGCGGTACAACTGACTTTCAGGCCCATGCACTGCTTCCACTGTACTGAGGCCCCCTGCTTCGGCGTCTGTCCTGTGGACGCCATCGGACGAGTGGGCCAGTGGGTTCAGATCGATCCGGGGCTCTGCACCGGTTGCGGGGCCTGTGTGGCCAGTTGCCCGTTCGGTACTATCTCGATCGATCCCGGCGGGCGCGCTACAAAGTGCGATGGGTGTGCTGATGAGGTAGCCTCCGGGATCGGGCCGACCTGTGTCCGTGCCTGCCCGATGCGGGCGCTCTACTATGGCCCTGCGTCGGAGCTGAGCCGCCCGCGCGTCATCGATCCTGGCTGGGATGATCGGGGAATCGGGCCTCGCGTCCGATATCTCGTGCGGCCGCCTGACGGAGAGGAGTAGATTGATGGATGATACGAACGAGCGGCTGCGCGCCCTGCCGGCGGTAGATGCGCTTCTTCATACTTCCCAGGGGGAGGCCCTGGTCGCATCGGCGGGAAGAGATCTCGCCGTGGACGCGCTGCGCAGCGCCCTGGCTGAGGCGCGTGAAAGCATCCTGGCCGGCGCTGCGTGCCCCGCCACTCTGGACCTCCTCGCGCGGGCTCTGTCGCTGGCGGGCGCCGCAGGCGAGCCCACGCTCCATCCGGTCATCAATGCAACCGGTGTGATCCTGCACACCAACCTCGGCCGCGCCCCGTTGAGCGCTGCCGTTCTGGAGGCGATGCGCCGAGCGGCCTCCGGGTACAGCAACCTGGAGTACGACCTGGCCGCCGGTAGCCGGGGCTCCCGGTACGTGCACGCGGAGAGCCTGCTGCGCAGGCTGACCGGAGCCGAAGCCGCGCTGGTGGTGAACAACAACGCCGGTGCCGTCCTGCTGGTGCTCTCTGCTCTGGCGCGGGATCGAGAGGTGGTGATCTCCAGGGGACAGCTGGTGGAGATCGGCGGCGGCTTTCGGATCCCCGATGTGATGGCGCAGAGTGGGGCCGACCTGGTGGAGGTGGGTACGACCAACCGCACCTACCTCCAGGACTATGGCTGCGCCATCGGCGAGCGAACTGTCGCGCTGTTGCGTGTCCATACCAGCAACTACCGCATGGAAGGCTTTGTCCACCAGGCGCCCTTGCGCGATCTGGCCGAACTGGCCCACGGACGCGGCCTGCTCTGCCTGGAGGATCTGGGGAGCGGCACCCTGCTTGATACGGCCCGGTATGGGCTTCACCATGAGCCCACTGTGCCCGAGAGCCTCGCGGATGGTGCCGATCTTGTGACGTTCAGCGGCGACAAGCTGTTGGGCGGTCCGCAGGCCGGAATGATCGTCGGCTCGGCGGACCTGATCCGGCGGCTACGGGAGCATCCCCTCACCCGTGCTCTACGCGTGGACAAGGCTACGCTTGCGGGGATTCAGGCGAACCTGCTGCACTATCTGCGGGGCGAAGCGGTTGAGGAGATCCCCGTCTGGCGCATGATGTCGCGCTCTGCCGAGGATATCGAGCGAGCAGCTCGGGAGTTGTTGGCCGCACTCGGCTCGCGCGCGGAAGGCTGCGAGGTGATGCCCGGCCTATCCACGGTCGGCGGGGGTTCGCTGCCCGGCGAGTCCCTCCCCACCGCCCTGCTGGCGCTGCCGGCGGGCCATGCCGAATGGCTGGCCGAACAGCTTCGGTCCGGTGACCCGCCCGTGATCGCCCGCATCCAGGATGATCGTGTGGTCCTCGACCTGCGCACCGTGGCCGATCAAGACCTGCCGGCGCTCGGGGAAAGGCTGGCAGGCCTGCTGTAGGTTCGCGGATGTGTGTGCCTAGGGCACCGGCTGCACCGTCAGGAGGTAGGGCAGCTGCTCCGTGCTCTTGGGGCCCGTTGGCTCCGTCAGCGCGCTGATGATGAGCACCACCCTGTCGACGTCGTCATCCCCCTCTTCCAGGAGCCACTCCCGTGTGCCGTCCCCGGTCTCGAGCCGGTGTACCGTCGGGTGCCCCGCCCCATACACCACCGCCTGAACGCTGAAGGAGACCGGGATGCGATTCGCTATCGGCGCGAACCCGGAAAGCTCCCATCCCCCTACCGCATCTGGGGTGTCGTTCCATCCGATCTGCTCGATCCCGATCCCGCGGAGACACAGGCCCGGGCGGTTGGTCCCGTCGTCCGTGTACATGTCCCATCTCAGCAGGATCTCTCGTTCGGCGTAGGGTGTCAGGTCGATGCGCTCCCGCACCCAGCTCGGGCCGCCGTCAGGCCCGTCGCCGGAGGCGCCGGTGTACACATGCGTCGGCGCGCCGGTACCGGCAGGTGGCGTGACGGAGTGCTGGCCTTCAAGCCAGGCCCACGTGCTGCCTCCGTCTGTGGATACGCGCACGCCCGCATAGTCCCAGCCGGGCTCGATGTCGTACCAGAGGTCGAAGGTGAGCCAGGCCTCCCTCGTCTCGCTGATGTCGATCGCACGCTGCATCCAGGCGTGTCCGCTATCCCCCCGGTTCGACCACCAAATCCGCTCGCCGTCGCGCGTATCCGCCGCCACCAGCGTCGTCGTTTCTGGAGCATCCATCGTGATCCGTAGCGTCCCCAGAGGGTTCGTTGCGTTGGGCAGCAGTTCGATCACGTGGGAGGCATAGGGCTGCAGCGTGAGCCAAAGGTCCGCGGGATAGTCGCTCACCGTGAGCGTTGAGGTGATCTCCAGGTCCAGGTCCCGGTAGCCTCCGCGGCCGTCCAGCAGGCCCGGGGCATCCAGCCAGTTTGCCACCGCCCAATCCGCGTACAAGGCAGCGGTGGTTGTGTCATCGAGCGCGTTCAGGGCATGCTCGATCGCCCGGGTGCCCTCCGCCGGATCGCCCAGCCACTGCTGCAGACCGGCTACTCCATACTGCTCGTAGAAGTAGTACAAGAAGAGGAACGAGGCGCCATAGTGCGCCGCCTCTGCCGCGGTGGACCAGTCGTTGAGCGCCACAGACGCGTCGCCCTCAAAGGCGCGAATGTCGTACAGTGGTGGCGGATACCCGGCCAGCATCTCTGCCAGCTGTGAGGCCCCTTCGTTCACCCAGATATCCTCATTGGGATCCACGCGCGCCATCCACAGATGCTGGAGTTCGTGCGCGAGAACGGCGTTGTACCGGTCGCTGCCCGGCTGCCCGGCGCTCAGGTTCATGACAAAGTAAGGAGCAGCGTGAATTCCGCTGGATCCGGCGTGCGCCACATAGTACCCTGAGGCTCCGGCCGTACGCAGGTTCAGGACCTCATACTGGGGGATCACGGGGGCCGACGATCCGTACATCCTTACGAGGGTGGGCAGGATGCGCTGCTCCATGGCCATCACGGACCGTGCGAGGTCCGCAGCGCTCGCCGACGCCCCTTCCTCCAACCACATCCTGACGTGCGTTCCCGTGTAGGCCAATGTGGCCCACACCGGGTGATGGTCCGCCGTATCCAGGTCCGCAACGGCAAAGGCACGGCGCTCTCCCAGCTTGTAGGGCCCCACGGCTATCGGTTCAGTGGCCCCACGGGGCTCACCGGCGCGCGGCGGCATGGGCGCGAGGTCTACGTCCAGGTGCGCCGCTGGCGTGGGCGCGGCCAGAGAGGGCGCGAGCGTGGGGTTCGTCGGTGCGGGATCGTCACGCTCAGCAGGATTCTCTCGCACGGCTAGGTTTGTGGGCGGCTCTGAGCGAGGACCCGCGGGCGCACTGAAGCGACAGCCTGCCCCGAGCAGGAGGCAGGCTGCCGCGATGGTGAGCGTTCGCCGGAGGCGCATCGCCATCCTCAGGTTTTGGTGATCTCCAGCTGTGCGCCGCAGTTCGGACATTTGCGAAGGGCCTCCCGGACGGGCAGCTCTGTGCCGCAGTAGGGGCAGAGCTTGCGCGCCATCGCAGGGAGCAGGCCGGTGAATACATAGACGACGCGATCCTCGCGCTGTTCTGCCACCGCTGTGCCGGCCTCGGTGAGCTTGTCCATCACGCGCTGGGCCAGCGACTGCGGGATGTTGTACTCTGCCTGGAGCTGGGCAACGGTCAGTTCGCTGCCCATGCGCCTGGCCATCTCGACCGCCCCGCTCATCAGGGCGTCCTCGCTGATGGACGCCAGACGACGCAAACGGCGCACGCCCACCACCAGCAGCACGACGCCGATCGCCAACAGGGCCAGCGCCGTGAGCAGCCGTGACGTGGAGCTGGCGGCGATCAGAAAGATGAGACCAAAAGTGAAGAAGGGAATCGATAGCAGAGCAATTAGGGCTGCGCCGAGTTTCTTCATGCGTTGCTCCTCATATTCGGTGTGCTAGTTCCAGGTCTTGGTAGCCAGGTTCAGTGCGTCACCCATGGTCTCGAAAAAGCGCTCTATGGCCTGCGGTGTAAGTCGCTCGTTAACATAGGTACGCGCGATCCGCGCAAACTCTAGCGGAGAGCCAACCGCTCGCTCCTCATCCGTGGCTTTCTCAGCCAGGGCGGCCCAGGTCTGGTTGACGGCAGCGACCTCTTTGGTGACGACGATCTGGATCTCCTTGAGGCCGTACCGTTTCTGCTCGCCGAGCACCTGGCTGACGCTCTCGCTGAACTTGGCCAGGCCGGTGCCGATGCCGCGTACCAGGCCCAGGCATTCGGAGGTGGCCGCCAGTCCCTCCTCAAAGCGCGCGCGGATGGCGTTGTGCTCGGCTAGCTCTCCAAGCTTGCTGCCGAGTTCATCGTCCATGGACGGCCCGTCCGTCATCTCACTCAGCGCCCGCTGGACTCCCTGCTGCGCGGCCAGTTCGGCGAGGTTGTTGCGCACATAGTCATAGCGCGCCTGCCGCTCCGCCGTGTCAATGGTGGCTTGCTGCCATTGCTCCCGCAGCTTGGACTGCGTTTCGCTGGTCTCCTGGACGGCGGTCAGCCAGTTCTGACGAACCTGGCGCAACTTGGCGATCGCCTCGGCCTGCTTCTTCTTGATCTCGGCCTGGCTGCGCCTGGCCTTGCGGATGGCGCTGGCGTTGGCCAGCCACCCGAACAAGGGCTGGCGAGCCTCCTGGAGCGTCTGGTAGGCCTCCGTGTACTCGTCCTGCAGTCTGACGATCGTGCGCTTGAGTGCTTCTTCCTGGGCATCCAGACCCGGATTCGCGGCGCGGAGGGCGCGTGTAGCCTCCTGGGCCGATAGCGTGCCCCGGTCGATCGCCTCTCTGCCCGCGGCCAGCTGTTCGCTCAACTCGGCCACTTCGCCCTCAAGCTTGGCTCGTTCCTCGGCCTCGATGCGATCCAGGTACGCGCCGAAATCCGCGGGGAGTTCTGGCCGGCGCGTGACCACCTGCGGGTAGCAGTACCCAAAGAGCCCCTGCCAGGCCTCCAGTTCGCGCTGGAACTCGGCGCGGAGGCGCTCCTGGACCTCGCTCACCTCCGAGACGCACTGGTCGAGTTCGCGGTTCTTGTCCTTAAGGTACCGGTCGAACTCTCTCAGAGTCAGTACATAGCCCTGTCCGTTCTGTACAGCCATGTCTTTGTCTACCCTCTCCCCCTCTTGGGCCCCAGGCCGACGCCGAATGTTCCGGAGAACAACGCCTTCTTGGCCCGCCAGGCCACGTCTGCTTTCAGCGATCCGCCCGGGGCGATGCCGGCGAGTTCCTGAAACCCGCCCCGCTGCGCCCAGTAGAGCGGACAGGCTCCGCAGCAGATGTGCCGGATCTCGCAGCGCTCGCACACTGGCGGGATAAACTCCTTGTTCCTCCAGTAGTGCGCTGCCCGGCTGTTCCACACCTCCTCAAACGGCCTGTGGAGCAGGTCACCGATCCCCTTCTCAAAGCTGGAGCAAGGCAACAGCTCTCCGGAGGGATTCACGGAGATGAGGCCATCCACACAGGCACAGGACTTGCTTCCCAGGCCGGCCTGCACGGGATTGAAGAGGCAGTACGGTATCGGCGAGTACCAGATGAACTCGATCTCTCTTCCTGTGGCATAATCCTGGATCTCGGTGATGATGGGACCTACCTCGGCATAGGACATGTCATCTTCGGCATGGTCGAGTGCCGTCCCCGTCCGGATGACCATGTTCATCGAAAAGTAGGTGCTCCCCAGGTCGTCCTTGAGGTAATCCACGAGTTCGTGCAGGTGTGCACGGTTCCCGCCACAAAGCGTCGTGTTGGTGTGCGTATGGATGCCCGCCTCGCGCAGGTTCCGCACCCCCTGAGTTGCCAGTGCCCAGGAACCGGGGTGCTGCGTGATCGCGTCATGGATGAGGGCGCTGCCTCCCTCTATGCTGACCTGGGCCGAGTCCAGCCCGGCGTCCGCCAGCGCCTGGACGTAGGCGGCATTGCCGCAGCGCACGCCGTTGGTGATCAGGTTGACGCGCAGTCCCTTTTGTGCGCCATAGCGCACGAGTTCCACCAGATCCTCGCGCAGCGTGGGCTCGCCGCCCGTGAAGGAGAGCGTCGGACAGTGGGCCTCATCGGCGATGCGGCCGATGATGGCTTGCACCTCTTCGGTCGACATCTCCGGTACGGCGTCTCCCCGGTTCGGTGCGTTTGCGTAGCAGAACGTGCAGCGGTTGTTGCACCGGTATGTCAGCGCGATCTCCGAGAGCACCGGCAACGTGCGCTTGTGGCTGCCAAAGGCCGTAACCTTGACGCCTGGGACGTCCATAATGCGATCATCCAGCACCGATACGAGCGCCTGCAGCAGCGTGGTCAGGTCCGTGCGGACGCGCTCCCTGTCTGCGCCATGGAGCTCGCTGATCTCGGAGACCAGGCCCTCCACATCAGGCCCGCCAGGCCTGTTGTAGAGGCTCTGCAGCATCTGCGTGGCCATCGGGTTCAGGTGATGCAGCCGGCTGGGGCGGATGATCATCAGCCCATCCTCTGGCCGTATATAGATGTACTCCCGGGTCGAGTTAACTACCTGTTCCGCAAAGGACTGCAGGCTCACCGGGCCTCGGCTCAATTCGGTCGGCGTCGCGCTCTCGTTGGGCACCATCATCCCCTCTACACCCGGCTCACGCAGGCAGAGTGACAGGCGCTGTGGCAGGCCGAGTGCACGCAGGCGCTATGGCACGCAGAGTGACAGGCGTCATGCACGCAGGCCGAGTGACAGGCATCGTGCACGCAGGCCGAATGACAAGCGCTATGGCAGGCGCTGTGGCTCGGCGCCGTGACATCTTCCCCCAGAAACCGGCCCACTCCCTGTTCGATCCGATCCACGGTGCGCCCCATGACTTGCTCCACACCCTGGGTGAGCTGCGTCGCCATCGTCTCCAGCGGCCGGACGGCTTCGTCGGCCATGGTAAAGAGCGGCCCCGGCGCGCTCTGGCTGGCTGCCGGTCTCGGAACGCCGGCGGGGCTGTAGGTATGGTCGCTCAGAATGATCCACGGCATGTACGAAGGCATGTGGACCGGTGTGCCCGATTGCGTCTCCTGCTGGTACTCGCGCCAGGCATCCTCGATCCTGCGACGGTAGGAATCCCGCGTTTTGTCAGGATCGGCATTCCACATCTTGGGCTGGACGACATCCGCCACTGCCTTGAGGATGACCGGAATCTGCTCCTTATCGATCGTGCCATCCTCCTGGATGGCCTTGAGGAGCGCCTGTTCGTAGCCGGGCAGCGCCGCCACCTCTGCGGGGGTTCTGCGCAGGAACTCCAGCTGCAGAGGCTGCCTGTTCAGGATGTTGACAAAGGCTTTCTGCTCCAGAGAGACCACGATGAGGGCCACGGTCTTGGTCGAGTTGCCCATGTAAAAGGCGGTCTCGATCGCGTTGAGATCCGGCACTACGCCTTCGGTCTGGAAGGTCTCTACCTCGATCTCTGGGGGCATGTAGGTGGGCTTGGGCTTGCGTTTGCGCAGCGCCCAGATCACCAGGCCCAGAACCGCCGCGGTTACGCCCCCACCGACGCAACACGTCAGCTCATTGAACAGATCCTCAAAGCGGAAGGGCTCCGACTCTGTCTCTGTCTCCGGCGTCGTGACGCCGAGTGGAATCGGCGTCTCTTTGGTCGTGGTGATCTCCTTGCCGGGCAGGAACAACTGCGCGATCATCTGGCCCATGGGCGGCAGATTGTTCTCTGCCACGAGCAGAGAGAGATAGTTATTGCCGCTGGCCTCATCGGGCGTCACAAAGTACACCCAGCGATCGAAAGCATCGGCATTGTTGGCGATAAGGCCTGCGGCGTTGACGATCTCATCCGTGACCTGCTCCGGCGTCGTCACTTCTGCTGGAAGCTCCACGGGCAGGATAAAGCGGATCTCCTGGTAGGCGATGCCGAGCGACCACTGGAACGGCGCCCAGCCGATGGCGGTATAGCTCTGCCCGTCGAACCGGGTCGCGTCAAAGGCGGACCGGTCCAGCGTGTAGCGAATATGGACGGTGTACTGGTTGTTTGGCTCTGTTCGGGTCCCAAAGTTCACGGCATAGGCCGTGGGCCCGCCGCTCAGGTTCACCGCGAACCGTCCGCCGGGGCCCTCACCGTACGCGTCCACGATCGTGTGCGGCGTCGGGAACTGGCCGAGCTCGCGAAACCTCTCACGGCCTGCAGACTCGAGCTCGGTGAAGGTGATGGCGTAGCGCACATCGAGCCGTCCATCGTCCAGGACGACTACATAGTTCTCGATCCTGTCCAGCGAGACGGGGTCTCCCTGTGCGGTGACGGCGCCCGTGAACACCAAAACCAGCAGACCCAACGCCAGCGCCATCCAGGCCGCCCTGGTTAACCGTCGCATCGCTTCTCCTTCCTCCCTTGTAGCCGGACGGCCAGCACCCGCCCCGCAAAGACTGGCAATACCGCCATGCGCCGCCAGCGCCACGGCTGGCGGATCAGACGATAGAGCCACTCCAAACCGTGTTCACGCATCCACAGCGGCGCGCGCTTTTGCACGCCCGCGATAAAATCCAGGCTGCCGCCGATGCCGATGGCCACGGGCACCTGGAGGTGCGGCTGGTTTCTTGCGATCCACATGTCCTGCGCGGGTGCACCGTAGGCGACCAGAAGCACGTCTGGCTGACTGTCCCGGATCCGCGCCCGGCTTTCCGCATCGTCCTCCACTCGCGGGGATCCCGCGTGCGTGCCGGCGATCCGTACGCCAGGGTATCGCCCCTCCAGGCATGACGCCGCAATCTCCGCGACGCCCTGCGCGGCGCCCAGCAAAAAGAGCCGATGCCCTTCCCTGGCGCTCTGCTCCGCCAGCAGCGGCACCAGATCCGAGCCCGCAACTCTCGCCTGAAGAGGGCGGCCCAGCAGCCGTGCAGCCCACAGCATCCCCTGCCCGTCCGGTATCGCCAGATCGGCTCGCTCCAGAACAGCGGCAAAGGCCGGCTCGCGCTCGGCGCGCATGATAAACTCGGGGTTCACCGTGACGATCTGGTGCGCGCCGCCCTCGCGGATCATCCGCGCGATCACTGCGAGCGTGGACGGCATCGTCACATCGTCGACCCGAACCCCCAGAATGCGAATCGAGCTCAAGCGATTCTACTCCTTTTGCCCTGCATCTTCCAGAGCACTGAGCACCTCTCTGGCGCAGGTCTCCCAGGAGAAGCGCGCGGCCTGCTCCACGCCGGCGCGGGCCATCTCGGCTCGCAAGCCGGGCTCCTGAAAGACCCTCAACAGCGCCTGTTCCAATGCCCGCTGATCGCCAGGCTCAAAGAGCAAGGCCGCTTCCCCTGCCACTTCGGGCAGCGAGGAGGCCAAAGAGCAGATCACGGGCGTCCCGCAGGCCATCGCCTCCAGGACCGGCAGGCCAAACCCCTCCCACCAACTCGGCATCACAAAGCACTCCGCCGCGCTCAGAAGCGCCGCCAGATCCTCGGGCTCGACATAGCCAGGCAAGACCATCCGATCGGCCACACCGGAGGCGTGCACCGCAGCCAAAATCCGCTCATGGTACCAGCCCTTGCGGCCAGCCAGCACCAGTTGCACACCATCCAGGTGCTGAGCGCGGACCAGCCCGGCAAAGGCATGGATCAGTGTCTCCAGGTTCTTGCGGGGCTGGAGGGTGCCCACATACAATACGAATGACTCGCCCGTGCGGTAGCGATCCCGCACCTCTCTCAGCCGTGTCGAATCCCGTATTGGTTCCATGCCCGGTGTGCCGGCGGGGTACGCGACGACGATTTTGTCTTCCGAGCAGAGCCTCTCGGCGATGATGTCCCGGCGTGTGGCCTGGGAATCCGCCACGATGCGACGGGCGCTGCGGCAGTTCCACGCCGTTCCCAGCCGCAGGTAGGCGCGATCCAGCGGCCTGTGCTTGGTGCCATGATACAGGTATCCCAGGTCATGGATCGTGGCCACGCCAGGGCACCGGCGGACGATCGGCAGCACGTGCGCCGGAACGAACAGGACGTCGGGCGGCCGAACGGTCACTTCCCAGCCCAGTCGCCAGTGCGTCCACAGTCTGCGCGCAGGCAGAACGCACCACTGGGCTCGCCCCGTCTCAAACAGCCCGGGTTTTGGCTCGCGATCCGCGTACAGGGTGAACTGGTGCGACGTATCCAGAGCGAGCAATGCGCGGATCAGGTGCAGCGAATAGTTCTCCGTGCCGGTGCGCTCAGGGCGCAGGGCGCGGCTGGCATCGATCCCGATTCGCATCCTAGCGCTTCTGGACCAGGAACTGCGCGATATAGGCCAGCCCAAGGACGATCAACAGCAGCGGCCACCAGGAGGCGAGTTGTCTCCCAAAGCTCTCTGCCACACGCCCGAGGCTGTACCAGTATCCGACCAGAGCGCCCGCGCCGGCGATCACCGCCATGGTCAGAGAAGAGATCTCCCGCCGGTCGGTGATCCAGGCAGCCAACCAGCCCAGGCTTGCTGCGGCGGGAAGCACCGGCCAAAGCTCCCGCATGTCCTCCCAACGCCCTCGTCCTGCCGTGATGTACAGGAACAGGCAGCCGGCCAGAGTGCCCGCTACCCCGAACCACACCGCGCCCGTATCACGGGGCTGGCTCGACAGGCCCTGAATCAGGCTCGCGAGCGCCCCGGCAATCAGCAGCGCGGGCCACAGGATATCCCATCCGGGGAGTGGCGTACCCAGAGCCCGAAGGAGCAAGTACACGCCAACCAATACGAGAGCACCACCAAATGCCAGTGAGCCGCTTCGACTATGCATGCTGACCTCCCTGCACCTGCGATGCACCAGACGTTTGTTGGCCGGTCCCACCGATGTGAGAGCGTATGACCTGTACGGCGCCGCCCTTGAGCAGAGCCTGTATGATCCCTTCGGTCCGCCCCGGCTGCGCCAGCGCGACCATGCAGCCTCCCATGCCTCCGCCGGAGAGCTTGGCGCCCAGCGCTCCGGCCGCCATCGCTTCGCTGACGAGCCGATCCAGATCCCCTGAGGAGACGCCCAACGACGCCAGAATGGCGTGGTTCTCGATCATCAGCGAGCCCAGCAGAGGCAGGTCTCCCTGCTCCAGGGCGGCTCGCGCACGGGCCACCAGGCAGCCGATCGCATCAAAACACGCATCCGTGGTCGCAGGATCGCATTCGCGCCGCGCACGGACCATCGCGACGGACTCACGTGTTCTGGAGGGCACCCCCGTGTCTCCGATCAAAAGTGTCACAGGCGCACCCACCTCGATCACCTCGGGCGACTCTCCGGGCCTAAACCAGACCGGTCGCTCGTACGCCACGGTGGTATTGTCGATCCCGCTGGGGGAGCCGTGCAGCAGCTTTTCAGTTTCGTAGACGAGGCTCGACAGCAGCGCCGGGTCGATCTCCATCTTCATGGAGCAGGCCAGGGCCCGCATGAGCGCCGCCGAGACCGCCGCGCCGCTACCCAGGCCGCGTGCGACCGGGATCTCCGAGCGAATCTCGATCGAGAGATCGAGGTCCTCGCTCGGGCACCCGAGCGCGCACAGCCCGATGCGCAGAGCAGCCTGCAGGAACTGTCCATCACCATCTACGCAACCGCCGGCCCCCGGGTAGCATCGGTCCAGATCTCTGGCATAGATCGTGATGCCGTGTCCGGGCTCCGCCGGAGACACGATAGCCCGCGCTCGCCGGCCGCTGACGGGTGCAGCGAGCGCGGGCCGGCCGTAGACCACGGCGTGCTCGCCGAGCAGAATGGTCTTTGCCGGCGCTGACGCGCAGGCCGTGAGCAACAGAGTCATCCGGCTGGGGCCTCCATCGAAGGATCGGCCTCCCGCGCCCCGCTTGCCGCGCGCGATGTGCGCGCCCGGCAGGGACCTGCGGGCCCAAGCATACCGATTCTAGCGGGGGCCCCGGGGTCGTCAAGTGATGGGCGCGCCGGCGAATGGCAAGGGGGAGATGGCCGTTCCGCCATCTCCCCCGGTTGGATCCTGTTCAGGGGGCTACTGTACCAGAACCGTGACGCTGATGAGATCATCCTCCTCAGAAGTCATGATCGTGGCGCTTCGACCCTCCTTGGAGAACATGAGCATCCCCTCCATCTCAGAGTCCAGCGACCAGCCCTCCGCGGGCATGGCCTCCTGGTAGAAGGAGATCACCTCGTCCGCCGCGGCGTCCACCTTAAAGCTCACCATGCCGGCCATGGCGACGTCGATCGTGGCGCCGGGGTACATCGGCACGTCCTCCGGAAGCCCAGGCACATCCACGCCTGACGGCGCCTCGATGGTGATGGGCTTGTTGATATCCGTGATCTCGCCTTCGCTATAGTATTCGTGGCGAACGCCATCCTCGTCCTCGCCAACCCAGCTGGAGATGCTCCGAAGGGGCACGCCGTACTCATCGGAGACCCACGTCTCCAGCGAGGCCTCGATCAGCTTGCCCGTGACGCCCCAGATGCCGCTGTAGGCCGTGAACATCCGCTCGTCACAGACGTAGTGGATGGTATCCTGACCATCGACCTTTTCTCGCCCTTTGCTCTTGCAGCCTTCATCATCCAGATAGTTCTCTGCGCTCATCCAGTTGGTGATGTCGGCTGAGGACTGGATATCCTCCGCATCAGCGCTGGAGTAGGCCATCCACTCGCCCTCTCCCGACCCGTCGTCGGAGCGCATGTAGGTGGTATCCTCGATCTGGAGGATCTCCCAGGCCTCCTCGGCGTCGTCATCGCCCTCGACACTGGTCCAGACGGCACGGTAGGCGGCGGGATCGCGCACGAACTCGGTGACCATCGTCCACTCGGTCTCTTCGTCGTCCGTGACGACGCGCGTCGTCATGGTCTGGCGGTAACTATCCAGCGTGTCCAGCGAGGCCACCTCGACTGGCTCGGGCTCATCCTCTTCCTCAGGCTCCACAACGGCCGGCTCCTGATCGATGACGACCGGCTCCTCAACTTCCGCCTCGCCATCTGGCTCCGCATCCTCTGCTTCGCTTACCACTTGCTCAGAGCCGCCGGGAGCGCTAGGCGTTTCCCCAGGCGTGTCTGTGGCGCCGCAACCGGCAACGGCAAAGGCCAGCATAGCCACTATGACCAACAGCGCCAGCGTTCGGAGTCTCATCTTTCTCCTCCCTGCTTCTGTATGCCCTCAGCAACTGAGGGTCACCCTAGTCTATCACGCTGGTCGCTCAAGTCAAGGTGCCCGCGCTGATAGTGTCATTAACCTTTAAAAATGACATGGTGAACTAACCAGTGATAGTGTCACCCCATGGAACAAGGGGTGATGATGACAGCACGGGACATCCTCAGATTGGACGTGGTAGGGCGGTACCTGGATGG
>JAAYAW010000002.1 GCA_012719135.1 Chloroflexota bacterium | reverse complement strand
TGACCGCTGAGGGGCTGGCCCGCGTCGAGAGAGCCGAGGTCGCGTTGCACAGGATCCTGGGACAGGGCAGACTGCGCGTCCGCGACCATTTTCCCGTCGCCCGTATCGAGATTCCTGAGCAGAGCATCGAGGCGGCCGTGCGAGCGCCGCTTCGGCAGGAGATCGTCACGGCCGTTACTAAAGCTGGCTATCGATATGTCGCGATCGACCTGATGGGATATCGTATGGGGAGCATGAATGACAGAGTCACAGCGCGCTGATCACCTGAACAACCTTTCGGATGCCGTGCTGGATTTCGCGCGAGAGCATCGCAAGGGCGTCCCTGAGATTATCTTTACGAGCAGCAAGGACGATGAGCAAAGCCTGGCGATTGCCGAACGCTTTCTGGAGGCCTCGGGCCGTGCCATACTGAGCCGCGTGTCCCCCAGTCTGGAGGCCCGGCTGCGCGAGCGGTATGCCGATGGCTCGCTCGAATGGTATCGGGCCTCGCGGACGGCGATTGTGCGGCGTGTTCCCCGAGAGATGCCAAAGGGGGGGCGCGTGGGAATACTGACCGCGGGGACGTCCGACAGGCCTGCCGCTGAGGAGGCAGCCATCGTGTGCCAGGAGATGGGCTGCTCGGTGTTCACGCAGTACGACGTCGGCGTTGCGGGCCTTCACCGGCTCTTCGAGCCCCTGCGCCGGCTGCTGCAGGTCGAGGATGTGGATGTCATCATCGTGGCCGCGGGCATGGATGGCGCGCTTCCCTCGGTCATATCCGGCCTCGTGGACGTGCCCGTGGTCGGGCTGCCCACCGCGGTGGGGTATGGCATGGGAGGCAGAGGCCGCGCCGCCCTCCTCGCGATGTTGCAGACGTGCTCTCCCGGGCTGGCAGTGGTCAACATCGATAACGGCGTTGGAGCGGGCGCCACGGCCGCGCTGATAGCCAACCGGGCGGAAAAGCAGCGGGTACGAGCGGGTGTTGCCGCTCTGCATGCGGCGGATGAGGGAGTAGCAGCAGAGTGACCGCTGAGCCAGATACCCCCACGCAGGTCGCACTTTTGGAGTGCAATCTGGACGACATGCCCGCAGAGGCGCTGGGCTATGCGCTGGATCGACTCCTGGAGGCTGGCGCGCTGGATGCCTGGTATACGCCGATCCAGGCCAAAAAGAGCCGTCCCGCCGTGCTGCTATCGGTGCTGTGTCGACTTGAGGAGCGCGAACGGCTGGCGCGCCTGGTGCTGACAGAGACCACCTCTCTCGGCGTGCGATGGCAGCGCCTCGATCGGACCATCTGCCAGCGCTCCACGCTCACCGTGGAGACGCGCTGGGGTTCGGTGCTCTGCAAGGTTAAGCGCCTGGACGGGCAGGTCCTGAGCGTCAAGCCCGAGCATGATGATTGCGCACGGATAGCACGGGAGCGACAGATCCCACTGGAAGCCATCGTGGCGGAAGCGCGTGCGGCTGCCTGGCGGGCCCTCGAATCAACAGGCATCGACTGAGGGTGCTGCCCTTGCCGGGCTGCACCGCCTCTCCCCTTATCCCCTCATTCGTTGAGTAACACCCAGTCGGTACTGGCGCTCTGTCCCACCAGCCTGATGCGGACCACCGCGCTGGTGCCTGCATCAGGCACGTCCCCGGTAACCACCAGCACGTCGTAGGTACGCATGGCGGGCGCCAGCGTGCCCATCGGCAAAGCCTCCCAGATGATGCCGAGATTCGGCATCTGAAGAAGCAACCCGGTGGAGAATGTTGGCGTAGGCCCTGCGGGCGTGGGGGTTTTCGTCGGCGGTTTGGTGGGCGTTGGCGTCGGCGTCGGCAGAACGGAGCAGGCGAGCAGGCTGCCATCCCCTTTGTCCGAGGCGATCCAGCGGTCAAAGACGAACGGGACATAGCCCGATTCGCCAGCCACAAGCACCTGGTATACATACCAGTCCGGGCTGGGTCCCGTGTTGTCGTGCTGCAGGCACACCTCCTTGTAGGCGCCCACGTAGACACCTGGAATGGTAAAGCCCCGGGCCTCCGAGGGACCGAAGAACGGCGACGGCGTGGCGGTGAGTGTGGGGGTCCAACTGGGCTCCGTTGTTGGCGAGGGCTGGTTGGCGATCGCAGCGGCGGTGCCGGCTGCATCTGCGGTAGCCTGCATGGCGGCCAGGGCGGCATCGTGGGTGGCCGCTATCTGAGCGGCCTCGGTCTTGGCCTCGGCGGTTGCGGTCTTGGCATCCGCGGTGACCTGTGCGCCGAGGGTCATGTTCATCTCCGTCGCCTGTGACTGGGCCACCTCAGTCTGTCCCCGTTCGCTCTGTGTCTCGGCCGTCTGTGTGGCGTTGACGATGGCCAGAGCCTGGGCTGTTGCCGTGGCGGCTTTGTCCTTCTGCATGGTGGAGTAGGCGAGCGCGAGTGCGGCACAAACGAGAATGGCCAACGTGGTGAACAGCGGGATGGCCCAGGTGGGGAACACAGGCTTGATCTGCAGCGAGCCCGGCGTCGTAGCGATCTGCTCGCCGGCTACCTGCGCTCCGATGGCAAAGGTATGGGATTCCGCACTGCCCATCAGAGGCCGCTTGGCCCTCATGGAGATGGGGAGCGAGACGTCCTTCTGAGCTCCAGGGGGCATCGCCAACGGCGAACTCGGGGCCGACTGTGCGAGTGCCTGGTCTGGATCCTCCACCGTCAGAATCACGGACTCATCCGCATTGCCCGCGTTGCTGACGGTTACGCGCGCTCTTCCGGCGTTGACGATGCTGCGCGGCGTCAGAGCGAGGGACACCTCGCGGTAGGGCTCGATCGACAGAGTCCCGGTGGCGGCTACGCTTTGAGCGGGCTGCGACTGCGAATAGACGCGGACCGAAAAGACGTGGTCACCGGCGCGGCTTTGGGGCGCTCGGGGTGCCAGTATCCGGACAGTCATGGTGCCCGCATCACCTGGTGCGAGCCGGAGCGGTTCTGAAGGTATGGTAACCCACTCGGCCGGGATGCCCTCCACGGTTGGCGTCAGGTGATCCACCTGCTGCTGCCTGTTCAGTAACCGGATGGTGAGTACGGCAGGCGTGCCGGTTCGGATGCGCTGGCTGGAGGGCTCCAAAGTGACCTGGATCGGGTCCGCCATATCGGCGGGGGCCCGGGGCGCGTAGGTCGCTGCGCCAACGGGGGGCTCGGCCGGCGCGCCCGGCGCACCCGATACACCCTGCAGCCTAAGCCAGTGGTTCCCCAGACGAACCGTCTGAGTGGGCCGCCAGGGCTCGGCCACGCCGGGGAGGACGCGGTTGTCGCCCATCCAGGTACCGTTGGTGCTGTTCAGGTCCGTGATCTGGAACCGGTCCCCTGCTACGCTGACCTGCGCGTGATGCCGCGATATCTGGCTGTCTTCCAACCTGATATCGCAATCCGGATCGCGACCCACCGTAATCCGGCGACGAGTGCCCACCGGAAAGCTCCGGGTCGTTCCATTCTCCTGCAGGATCACGATCTGGGCACCGGGCTTTATGTCTGAAGGGGGCGTTGGCCAGCGGTCTTTTTCCGGAGTAGGGGGCGGCTCCTCTTTGGCGACCATCGTCGCCAGGCTGGCCTGAGGCGCCGTGGCCGATGTGAGCGTGCCCGCTGGTTCCGCGGCGAGGGAACCCCGTGCCCGAGTAATGGCCGCGCGCATCTCGACAGCGTTCTGATAGCGTTCCGACGGCGCCTTGGCCATCGCCTTGAGGATGATCTCTTCGACGCTGGAAGGGACGTCCGGATCTATCGAGCGTGGCGGAGGAGGCGGTTCCTTGGTGTGTGCGCGGATGGCCTCAGTGAGGGAGTGGACCTCAAAAGGCAGCCGGCCGGTGACCATCTCGTATAGCACCACGCCCAGAGCATAGATGTCGGAGCGCCCGTCAATGTCCGTTCCCTCGCACTGCTCAGGCGCCATGTAGGCGGGTGTGCCCATGCTCGTGCCAGGCATGCTCAGGATACCGCCCTCCGACAGCTTGGCCAGGCCAAAATCGGTGAGCATGGGATGGAACCCGAGCCCGGCTGGATCGTTCTGCCCCGGTTCGAGCGGCCTGAGGATGATGTTCCCAGGTTTGATGTCGCGATGAAAGACGCCGCGGGTGTGGGCATAGCCAAGCGCGCCGGCCACCTGCTCGACGATGGCCAAAGATTCCGGCAGCGCGAGAACCATGCCGCGCTCTCTCAGGAGATGCAGCCAGTCCTGCAGCGTTTGCCCGGCGATAAAGGCCATGACGATGTAGAGCAGATTCGGGTCGCGGGAAAAGGCGTAGATCTGGACGATCCCGGGGTGATCGAGTGCTGCGATCGCGCGAGCCTCCTGCATAAAGCGCTCGCGGAAACCCTGTTGCTGGGCGACGTGGCTGTGCATCACTTTGACGGCGACCGCCCGGTTGAGAGCCAGGTCCTGCCCCCTGAACACGGCTCCCATACCGCCCTGACCCAGAAGCGCATCGATACGATAGGTGTTCTCCAGAACGGTGCCGATGAGTCCTTCCATTATCCTCGTCTCCGCTCACTTGATCGAGATGCTGTATGACGTGTGTGCCGGCCGGTTCAGGTCAATGATGCGCTCGATGATCCTCTGATCCAGCGAGCGGCCGCCGCCCTCGATGACGACCCGGAAGGTGTGGGGGCCCTCCACATTCTCGTCGATACTGACCGGGCAGCCGGTCGCGATGCCCAAGTGCGCACAGAGGCCCTTGGCGGTGCCACGAGCCTGGTGCAGCCAGGCGGCGTTACGCAGCAGCTCTCGCTGTGTGTCGGCCGACCAGTGTTCATCGACAAGGGTAGATATCCAGTCATTGAGCCAGGGCAGAAAGGACTCGGGCGCCGTATCCGGGACCAGGTACAGGTCCCAGTGCGCGATCGTTTGTTGGATGGGGCCCAGCAGTTCCTCGAACACAAGCAGAAATCGCCCCAGAAAATCGCTATCGCCATAGATGGGCGGCAGGTACTGAAGCCAGCGGCTGCCGTGCGAGGGCATACCCACCCAGGGTTCGAGTGGACGCGCCCCCTCGCGATCTGGCGCGACTGTGGGGGGTGGGGGGGGCGTGGCAGTACCCTCACCACTAGCGCGGCGCGTGGCCAACCTCCCAAGAACGGCCATGGCGTCCGCCTGGGCTTGCTCGGGTGCAAGCTCCGAGGCGCGGTCTCCCTCTGGGACCTCTGCCGATCGAGCGAGGGATCTCACGGTCAGGCGGAACGGCCCGATCGAGATCACATCGCCGGCTCTGAGATCCCTGGGCTCGTTCGGGGGCAGGGGGGTGTCATTGATCAGCGTCCCGTTGCTGCTGCCAAGATCCTCGATGCGGCAAGGATCCCGGTCGGCATAGATGCGTGCGTGCGCGCGCGAGACCCAGGCATGTGCCAGCACCAGATCGGCGCGAGTCGAATCCCGCCCGATGAGCGTCGTCGGCTGGGAGATAGGGTATTCGCGGTCCGGCTCGTCCGGGGCCACGATTATCAGCGAGTAGAGGATGTCGGAACTCATCGGTGGAGCCTCATTCCGCCGTAATCTCGATGTTGTGGATATCCGATACGACTACCTCATGGGCGAGCAGGTCGATCTTGCGATCGGCCTGGTGGGCGCGATCCTCCTCATCGATCCAATAGAGATCGATGTTCTGGACGTTCAGCAGTCCATCGACCTTTTGTATGCAGCTGTACAGGTCTGACAGGTAGATCTCTCGACCAAACGGCCATCCCGTACCCTCTGCACCCCCTCGGAGTGGATTGATGAACCGTTCGAGCGCGGCGCGAATGTCGGCCGTGACTCTGCGCTCGTCCACCTCGGGGCGCGCGACCACCACGGCGTCCACGCGCACGCGCTTGTAGGCCGGGCTGCGCACTTCGAGCAGAGTTGTCAACAGCCGGCGCTCGTTGAGAAAGTCGGTAATGCGCGCCTGAAGCGCAGCGCCAAGTGCCAGGCGGGGGAGCGGAATGTACCTCTGAGCTTCCTCGTCCGGCAACTGCGGGATGACGAGCACATAGACCTGGCCCGCGGCGCTCCGATCGGAGGTCGCGGCGCCAGCGGTCGTCTGCAGACAGCAAACCCGAGCGACTTCGCCCCTGAAGGCGTCCAAAGTCAGGAACTCGTAGTCATCGGGTGTGACGGCGCGATAGCGCGAGCGGAGTAGGTGGCGCGCCCGGAACATGGCCTGTTCCAACGACTCCTGATCGAGCCCCCCCTGAGCCGCCGATCGGTTTGAGGTCCGGCTGACATAGGCCAGAGCGGCTCGGGGCTCGGTGAGCGAGCCAGCGCGAACGTTACCGTTTGTGCCGCCGCCATAGCGGTACCGAGAGAAGCGAATCTCGGCGCCGCGAGGCGGCAGCGCTCCGTAGCGCAGCACGGTGCCATCGCGCTGGCGCAGCGCCGGGCCGAAGCGAACCTCTCCGCTGGCGCTATCCAGCGTGTAGTGACGATCGTCCGCGCCGGATTCGGCCAGGCTCTCCACTTCAATCCAGGGCTCCCAGTCGGCCATGCCCGGCGTCCAGACTTCGACGCGCTCATCCTCATGCCTTGGTAGCACCGGGGTGTGTTCCAGATGGAATACCTGGCCAGGAGAGCCGTCACTGCGACCAACCGGCTCGTTCGCGGCCTCGGTGGCGTGAGAGGCCAGGACGGTGCCGCCCCAGGTGACCATCTCAATGCGACGCAGGATGGGCGACGTGGTGTACGGTCGCTGGTCCTCGCGCGGGGGCGTCACCTGGCAGCGCAGCCAGTAGGCATCAACTCCGTTGATCTCTGAGCGCGCCATGACAGGAAGGTGCATCCGGATCTGACCGGAAAAGCTCATGCCTCCCGTGGCATCCAACTCTACGTCTGTATCTCGCCAGCCGTCGGCCGTCCAGGCCTGCCAGACGATGGGCGGCGATTCTGGAATGATGTTGAGCCCTCCGGCCCGCACAGCATTCATTTCCAGGCCGATATAGTGGTTGTCCAGGTTCACATCATGTCCGAGGTACAGCGCGTCTCCCTCCTGCGGGCGTGTGGGACTGAACACGGCGAACTCGCTGCTCAGGCGGGCGAGCGGGATATCGTGATAGGCCACATTGCCGTCGGCTTCCCTGTAGCGTGTGACGATATGCTCCAGCCGGGCAGGCCGGATGGCCAGATCGTGTTCCGTTGTAAAGACAACCGCCTCGCCGCCGCCTGCCCTCGAGGTGGCGGTGGCGGTCCCTCGGGGGATGGTGATCGTTTGGTCCTGAGGGGCGGACAGATAAAAGGTCAGCGGAACCGATGCCGCCCTCGGCGGCTCGAGCTGGATGCCGAGCAGGTTCAGGAGCGCCACGTGGTTGCTGAGGGGGAGCTGGTTTACCCGGTAGAGCAGAATGTCTACCATCCAGGCAAAGAGCTCGATCAGCGTTACCCCGGGATCGCTGACATTGTGATCGGTCCACTCCGGACAGTAAAGTGGGATGCGTCTCTTGGCTTCATCGACGAGGTCCTGAAAGGAGCGATCGTCGAGCGGTGGCGTTGGTAACGGCATGTTCGCGTTACTCCTCGGGAATCAGGTAGAAGGGATACACGAGGCTGCGGCTTGAATGTGTGGATCGAATCGTGTAGCGGAGCTCGATCTGCAGCCGGGCGGGCTCGTGCGCGTCGGGCGCGGCAGTCACTTGCTCAACCTGGATCCGTGGCTCCCACCGGCCCAGAGCCAAACGCACAAAGCGTTCCGCCTGGGCAGCCGTCTGGGCATTGTTAGGGGCAAAGACGATCTCGTTGAGGCGACAGCCAAACTCGGGTCGCATCACCCGCTGCCCGGGAGACGTCGTGAGGATGATACGGATCGATTGCTCGATCTCGTCCTCGCCCGCGACTGTGGCGATGCGGCCGCGATGATCCAGCCCGGGCGGAAACGCCCAGCCTCTTCCGATGATATCGCCCGACATGTCGATCTCCACGCTTTCCTTTGCTAGCCGCCGGCGAAGACTGTCCCTGATGCAACCACCTGGCCGACGGGCGCCGGGTTGACATCATCGCAGGTGCGCGCCGGATCTCCATTACGTGCGATGCCCAACCCGTTCACCAGCACCGTCGTGCTTCCCATCGTGATCGTGCCCTGGTTAGTCGGAGGCACCTGGAAGCTGGGGCCACCGATAGGGATGTGCGGCGGCTGGTTGTTCGCTGTGCTGTTCACCATCGCGACGGCCATGCCCCCCACAAAGACATTGCTGCTCAGGCTCCCGCCGATGATGCCGTTGAAGGGGTGCCCGGGCGTGGGCGTGGGCACCGCTCCCCCCGGCGAAGGCACCATGACGATGTGCGTGTCCATGGCCGTGATCGTGTCTCCCATCTTGGCGACTGGTTGTGCAGGCATGGTCCTAATCCTAGGGATTCAGCTGGATCGTGGCTCCCTTGAGCGTCAGGTTGCCACTGGCCTCGATATCCATGTTTGCGCCCGACTTGAGGGTCACGTTGAGGTCTCCCTCGATCTCGATGTTTCCGCCTCCGCTCAGCCTGATCTTGTTGCCGTTGTCATCCAGAGAAAGCACCGCACCGCCCGAGGTTTCGATGTCGATCTTGCCATCGTCGTCGTGCAACAGGATAAACTGGCCTCCTGCCGTCTCGATTCGAACAAAGGCCGGGTTTTCCTCGGAGAAAGTGATTCTGTGGCCCACCCGTGTTGCCAGAGTCCGCTGGACAACCTCGCCGTTGGATATCGCGGTTCCGCTATCCAGCGGAGGTTCATCCTCACCGTTCCAGAGCCCGCCGATGACCACGGGGCGGGACATGTCGCCCTGCTCAAAACCTATCAGCACTTCATCGTTGACCTCGGGCAGCCAGTAGGTGCCTCTTCCGGCTCCCGCTCCTGTTCCGATCACCCGGGCCCAGTGGCTGCTCAGATCCGGGTCCAGCCAGGGGAACTTGACCGTTACGCGCCCCATCCCCTCGGGGTCGTCCAGATCCGTCACGATCCCGGTCATCACGGGCCAGCTGGTTCGTGCTTTGGCTGGGCCAACGATCAGCCGCGTGAGGGTGTCATCCCGGCGCCCGCGTACGGTAAAGAACGTCACATAATCGCGTTCCGTGCTCCAGACATGTCGCGCCGATGTGACGCGGTAGGTGCCGTTGAAGCGCTGACCCAGGGCGGTGATCTGTACCGTCGAGCCGGCCATCAGAGCCGGAAGCCCAAAGCACTCGCCTTCGGCCTCTACGAAGGCGCCGTCATGGTCATCCAGTATGGCCTGAGCCAGCTCATCTGCCTCGGCCTGATCCACGACGTCCGTGGATACCGTCAGCTCCGACGCACTGCCGAACGCCTCTTCTGCCAGCGCTCCGCCGGTTCGCTGCTCTCCGATCGAGGGGGCTGCCTCGCCCGAACTGGCCCGCCCCACGATCTCCCTCTTGGTCGCCGGGTTCCATCCGCGAACCTCTACCTGGCTCACCTGCTCTCCGAGGCTCAGTATCGGGCTAAAGCTGCGAAGGTTGGCGCCCCATTCCAGATCGATGGCCTGGCCGTTCGTGCTGGCGGGCTTGAAGCATAGTCGCCTACCCTGGACGTAGACGTCGTACCCGATCCTGCGCGCGCGTTCGCGCAGGAACTCCATCGGCGTCTGCCCGTGCTGGTAGATGTGGGGGTGTTCTGAGTTGGTCGCCTCCACATCGGCCTGCAGGCCGGCCTGGTTGGCGACATCCGACGCGATGGCGCTATCAGTCATGTTCGTATAGGTTCGGGTGAAGGCACCCCGGTGCAGCCGGTGCGAGCGGTCATAGGCTCGTATCGCCAAGTCGGCAAGCGTTCCCTCCCGGAAGTCCGGTTCGATGCCGGTTATCTCTCCATCAAACAGCACCGTTTCTCCGCGCCCCTGCTCATCGGCAACACCGACTTCTATGGCCGCACCGAGATCAAACGGCCCGCTGTTGGTGAGCTCGGCGGTGGAATCGTGCACATAGAGCACGCACATCGCGGGCAGGTTCAAGCTGCTCTCGACCTCCACCCGGTAGAGCTCGTCCATGACCGCCGTGCTCAGCGGCGTGCCTGCGATCTTGACATAGAGCTGTCTGCTCAGTGCGGCGTCCTGCGTCACCTTGGTGGCCTCATTCTTCCATTGGCGGGATGATGATGACTTGACCGGGCCGGAGGCGCAGCGGGTCCAAGATCCCGTTCGCTCTGGCGATCTGGCGCCACTTGGTGCAGTCGCCATAGGCCTCGTGGGCGATCAGATCCAGTCTGTCTCCAGCGTCGATCCTACGCGTGGCTGGAGCCACGCCCCCGCCTGAAGTCGGATTCTGACCGAGGATATCGAGGCTGTCGCTCACCTGCTGCAGGCTGATCTCCACGGTGCTCCGGACCGCGGTTCCCGTGGGCATAAAGAGACTGATCTGCTCACTCATTCGCGTGATGACGGCCTCAAAGGTGAAGGCTCCCCAGACGAACAGGCAATGGGGAGGCTCGCTCTTGTTCGTGCGCGGATCGATGCGAGTCTCGTCCACCATCATCATGTTCCACAGACGGGCGGTGAGAGATCTCACATCCGCGCCCGTATCCAGAGTGTCGAACAGCAGCCGGAGAGAGAGAGCCTGGGCCCCGCCTTGCTGGAAACGGATGTGAGGTATGTTCTTTCCTTTGGTGTCAGCCTGCTCATACGAGTTGCTCTTGGTGATGGTGTACTCGTACGGGTTGAACATGCATGGCACGCTCTCGCCGGTGTTCTTGTTCATGAGCACCGCCGGAGCCAGCCCGCCTCTGGTCATTGTCATCTCGCTGCCTCACTTGGCTATCGTAGACGCGTCCCGCCAAGGCGTTCGCGTTCGACGCGAAGGTGCTCTCGGAGCTTGCGGAACACCCGATCTGCCAACTCATCCATATCCGGTTCGTTCGCCTCTGGCTGTGCCTCTCCGCGCGCAGCCGCCTGCGGGGCACTGGGCGGCGCTTCCTGCTCGACGGCACGCCGGACCTCGACGGGGCGTGCCTGCGGCCCGGCTGACTCTCGCTCCCTGCCCGGCCCCTCTGGCGCGCGGCGCTCATCGGCCTGCCGGCTCAGCGACGGCTCGCCAAACAGGGCACGCTCCAGCGGCACAGCCTGCCGGCGAACGCTCTCACGCGAGGGCTCTGCAGCAGGTGTCGGCGTCAGTGGAGCCGCCTCAGGCCAGCGCTGCGCCGCGGGCGAATGCTCACCGACCTCACCGGCCCGCTCTACTCGTCCCGAAAGCGTCGCCGAAGGGGTTATCGAAGCGCCGAGCGACTCGCCCCCCCGTGATCGGCGTTCCGCATCGGCAACGAGCGAGGGGGCGCCGGAGCCCGCCTGCCCTGGAGGTGATGGCTGCTCAGTTCCTTCCAGAGGGCCAGCAAGCGGCGGGGGCCCATCCGGCGCTTCGGACTGGAAGGAGAAGCGCTCCAGTTGCTGACGATACGCCTCGGCAAGATCCGGAGGGTGTGGCGCGCTCGACGGCGTGCGCCTGAGGGTGCCCGTCCTCCTCTCAGGCCGTGCCAGATCGCCCCGATCCATCGAAGGTCCCGTGGCTGTGGCCGCCGCCGGCTGCGCCCGTGGGCTCGTGTCCACAAGAGGGCCGGTGTCCTCTGACTGGTCTGTCGCGTCCGGCGGTTGCAGCACAGGCCCCCTGTCCCCGACGCCCGTCGATGGGAGCGTAGTGTCTGTTCTCGACACGGCGGGGCTCTCGACTCCCGGCTGCCGGCCCTGCGGCTGTGCGAGAGAGCGCTGGACGGGTGCTGTAATCTGTGGGACAGGCGCTACACTCTGGTCAACAGGCTCCGCACGCCCTTCCGGCTCGGGCGGGACCGGCGGCGCCGGGGCTGGAGTAACCCCGCGCTGTATCGTGCTGTTAGGGGGGGCTGTTGCCCCCGCTTCCTCGCGCTCCCCCATGCCGGATGGCTGCTGCGCATCTCGCAAAGGCCCAGGTTGCTGGGCAGGGACAGCCGCGCGATTGGCTGCGGGCTCCGGCTCGACCGGTACGGGCGGATGGACGATAAGCCCGCCCGGCTGCGTTTCCGGTGTGCGCGACACCTGAGGGGCCGGGCGAACGCTCCCCCCGAGCTCGGGCGCCGGGCTATCGGCCTCGAAGCCGCGCTCCCGCCTTTCCATGGCTAATGATGCCGTCCTCTTTTCGGGCTGCTCAACCAGCCTCGACACTGGGCGCACGGGAAGCGGGGTGGGGGCAGAGCCTGCGCCCGTGCCTCCTGACGGCGCCTCGCGGGAAGGACGGAGAGGCGCCCGGATCTCCGGCGGGCGCTGTTGGCCCTCGGCAGCCGGCGGCCTCTGCAAGGCCTGGCGCACATCGGCCAGCGTGAAGGGTCGCGATGCGGGCCCTGGGGCGCTCTGGGGCGCCTGCGAGGCTGGGGGCTGTGCCGCGGATGCGAAAGCGACGGGCTCCTCCGTACGTGCCGGCGTAGACTGCCTGGCCGCTTCGGACTCTGGCCAACCGAGCGGGGCGCTCTCAGCAGCACGCTCCATGGGCTGATCCCCTGGAATCGGCTCCTCTCGCGCCCGCAACGCGGGCGCGACTGCGCGCTCGGTGACGGGGAGATCCACCGTGGTTGTCAGCGGCGC
>JAAYAW010000044.1 GCA_012719135.1 Chloroflexota bacterium | reverse complement strand
CGCTACGAGCTCATCCACTACCACTGCCACCTCAAGGAGGTGTTCATGGAGGAGGATGAGCGCCGGATCGGCATCTCCTGGTGCATGGGCGACGCCGCCGGCGTACGCGGGCTCCATCCGCGGGCCATGCTCGACTTCCGCAACTCCCAGATCCGCGGCGACTCCTTCTGCTACCACGTCCGCGCCATCCTCGATGAGGCGCCCGACGACCCGGACGCCGACCTATGGACGCGGGAGAAGTCGGAGCAGATCGGCTGGCGCAGCATCAAGCGGCTGGAGGAGTAGGATGAAGCGCCAACACCAAACGGCCACCTTCCACCGGCTGCCGCCGAAGGCGAGGATCCTCAAGAGCATCGAGGCGCAGGAACGGCGGCTGGCCGGGCCCTACTCCTACATGCTCTACATCATGCCCGTCGCTGAGCGCTTCGGTGAGCGCGTCTACGACGTGGTGGCCCGCTCGCTGCGAAGCAACGGCGTGAACGTCACCGCCGAGCAACTCAAGGCGCTGGCAGCCGAACTGGCCACGCCCGAGGGCCGCCAGCGCTACGAGCGCGAGCACTGGGAGCACATCGCCAGCATCACCCCAGTGCGTCTGCCGTGACTGGCCGGGGGGCGCTTCCCCGCACAACCCGCTGGGTCCGGCACCTGACCGGGCCACCAGTACATGGTCGTTAGGACCGGCTCCCTGAGGCTCAAGGTGCACCAGACCTATCAGAGTGCCACACATCGGTCTAGCCCGTGAGGGGAGGAGAGGCGACTCATGACGATCCGTGAACTCTTGGACGATATCGCGAAGCTGGACATTGTGCTACCGGAGTTTCAGCGGGAGTACGTATGGCAACGGGAGCAAGCCAAACAGCTGATGGTCTCCCTGTTCAAGGCTTATCCCACCGGGAGCCTCTTATTCTGGAAGACAGCCAATCCACCGGATATCAAGAATTCTACCATTTCTCCGGACAAGATCGGGACCACTGAGGTCATTCTCGATGGTCAGCAACGTCTGACCACACTCTATTTGCTGATCAAGGGTGAGATTCCGCCTTACTACCGCGAAAGTGACATAGAGAACGACCCTCGCAACCTGTATTTCAATCTTGAGGATGGTGATTTCCAGTACTATCAGTCCACCCGGATGGACAACAACCCAACCTGGCTGCCCGTGACAGACTGCTTCGCCAGTAGAAGCGAGATCAACCCTATCGAGATTGCCCAGTTTAAGAGCGATGACCGGGAGACGTTAGGGGACCGCGCCAACCGCTACTACAGTAACCTCAATAGGCTTCACAGCATTGAGAACAGGCCATACCCGATACAAATGGTGCCCGCTTCGGCAACCATCGATGATGCTATCAACGTCTTCGACAGAGTCAACAGCCTGGGGACCAAGCTCACTGACGCGGACCTTGCCTTGGCCCATATTACCGGCAAGTGGCCTCAGGCGCGCCGAGAGATGAAGCGGAAACTAGACAACCTCGCCGCCAAACGCTTCCAGTTTGATCTCACGTTTCTCGTCCGATCCCTCACGGGCGTAGTGCTCAATCGAGCCCTCTTTGAGGCCATCCACGAGACACCAAAGCACGAACTGGAGGAAGGCTGGAGGAAGCTAGCGAAGATACTCGACTACTTGGTCTCTCTCCTGCCCGGTCGCGCCTGGATACACTCAACCGATGACCTGAATAGCACCAACGTGCTTGTGCCGGTAGTAGTGTATCTAGCGCGCTATGGAATGGAGTTCCATGATGACGTCCAACTCCGTCGGTGCATTCACTGGCTCTACGCTGCCAACATGTGGGCCCGCTACACCGGGCAGACAGACCAGCGCCTGGATCATGACCTCACGGTCATCCAGCGGACCCAGCACCCGTGGGATGAACTGGTTGGGGCGATCATCGACCAGCGCGGGCGGATAGAGGTGAAGGCCAGTGACTTCGAAGGACGCGCCATACAGCACCCGCTATATCGCATGTCCTACGTGATTATCAAGGGCCTGGGCGCAGTGGACTGGTTCAACGGGGCCTCCCTTGCCGATCCTCACGGCCGCAGCTACCAGATTCACAGCCACCACATCTTCCCTACCTCACTGCTTTACTCGCGGGAGGGTGGGTACTCCTCCGAGAACCACCTGCATAAGAAGTTGGTCAATGAGATCGCGAATCGGGCTTTCCTAACCGGCGACACAAACCTCTCCCTCAGCAACTCTGAACCAATCGAGTACCTCGGGCAGGTGCAGGGCCAGTACCCCGGAGCGTTGAAGAATCAACTGGTGCCCTTGGATCCTTCGCTCTGGCATCTGGAGAGGTACGAGGAGTTTCTGGCAGAGCGACGACATCTCCTGGCCGAAGCTATTAACGCACGCATGGCGTATCTCCTGGTGCCCCAGGAAGAGGAGCCGGAAGTCCTCAGCATTCCCGACTTGGTTGAACTGGGTGAGAGCATCACCTTGGAGTTCAAGTCGAGCATACGATGGGATCTCCGCCAGAATCAGGTCAATAAGGCGTTGGAGAAGGTGATCGCTAAGTCGGTAGCCGGCTTTCTGAACGCCGAGGGAGGCACGCTGCTGATAGGAGTGGCTGACGACGGGACCATTCTGGGGCTTGACGACGATGTCCGGAGCCTGGGCCGCTCGGACTTGGACGGGCTCCAGCAGCATCTCGTGCAGATTCTAGACAACGCCTTGGGAACCGAGTTCATGCAGTATCTCCACGTGGTTCTCGAGCGTGTGGATGACAGGCACGTATGCAGAATTGATGTAAAACAAAGCGCTCAGCCTGTGTATGTTAAGGATGGGCACGGGAGCGAGTTCTATGTCCGCGTTGGGAACACTAGCCGGCCCCTGGACATCGAGAAGGCTCACGAGTATATCAGTATGCACTGGCAGGCGTGAGGGCGCTCCCGCTCGCAGAATGCGCCGGCGTGGCTCAGTAAGGGTTGAGACCCGTCACCATCGAGGCTGCCGCGGTTGCCAGCTCTGGACTCTGGCCAGCGGCGAATGTCGCTCAGTGAGTAAGCTCCGCCGCTGACGTCCATGGAAAGGAGTCCTAAGTGAGGATCGACGCCCACTCACACGTTTGGCTGGAGAACGGCGGCCTCAACCGAGGCCGCCTGGACGGCCTAATCGACGCCTGCGATCGCCTCGCCATCGACGAGGCCTGG
>JAAYAW010000004.1 GCA_012719135.1 Chloroflexota bacterium | reverse complement strand
ATAACCGAGGATGTCTATCAGACCCTTCTCACCTCTGTCCCCACACCACAGGAGGAGGGCGTCCGGTGACGCTATCAAATGAGTGAATGACCATCGCTCGGTGACGTTATCATTTGAGTGGACACGGGGGTGTCGATGTAGCCGAATCGCGGTCATGAGCCTTGGCATTGCCCGGTGATGGGCCTAGAATGGCCCCAAGGCTCCAGGCTGGAACAGCGCGGCACATAGGAGATGAGGATGAAGGCATACCGCATCGCAGTCATTCCAGGTGATGGTATCGGGGTGGATACGATCGACGAGGCTCAGGCGACCCTGGACGTCGTGACGCGAGCCCATGGTGGTATCAGGCTCGAGTTTGATCGGTTTCCATGGGGCTGTACCTACTATCTGAACCATCACGAGATGATGCCCTCCGATGGACTGAGCATCCTGAGTGGCTATGAGAGCATACTCTTTGGTGCGGTGGGCTACCCGACGGTGCCCGATCATGTTTCTCTTTGGGGTCTGCTCCTGCCCCTTCGCCAGCACTTTGACCAGTACATCAATCTTCGGCCCGTAAAGCTGCTGGATGGGATTCCGGGTCCGCTGCGCGACAAGGGCCCAGCCGATATCGACTTTGTCTGCATACGGGAGAACACCGAGGGCGAATACGCCGGGGTGGGCGGACGTGCGCACCGGGGCATGGACAGCGAGGTGGCCATCCAGACAAGCGTGTTCACTCGCATGGGCGTTGAGCGCGTCCTTCGATACGGATTTGAGTTGGCGGCCCGGCGTCCGCGGCGGGAGTTGGTGAGTATCACCAAGTCCAACGCGCTTCAGTTCTCTATGGTTTTCTGGGACGAGGTGTTCGCCAGTCTGCAGAGCCAGTATCCACAGGTCTCCTGCAGACAATATCACGTCGATGCGCTCGCTGCACGCATGATTACGGCTCCCGAAACCCTGGATGTCGTGGTCGGGTCCAACCTGTTCGGCGATATCCTTACCGATCTGGGCGGCGCCTTGCAGGGCAGCCTGGGCATCCCCCCCAGCGGCAACATCAATCCAGAGCGCAAGTACCCCTCGCTCTTTGAGCCCGTGCACGGATCGGCACCCGATATCGCCGGGAAAGGCATCGCCAATCCCATCGCCGCGATCTGGGCAGGCGCGATGATGCTCGATCATTTGGGACATTCTGACGCGGCCGATATGCTGATGGCCGCGGTGAACGGCGTGACGGCAGCGGGGAGCACGTTGACGCCCGATCTGGGAGGGAGCGCAACAACACACCAGGTGGGCGAGGCGATTCGTCATCAGATTGTCGGGATGACCCGCTGATCGGAGCAGAATCGGCGCCATGTCGAGTCCGGTGGACGTGGCCAGGGAGGGTGTGTTGGACGAGACGAGGCAGTCGGCGAGCCCGCTGCGCAGGGGGAGAGACCTGCTGTTACCTGTCAAGCGGCTGGTTGAGAGGGGCCGAGGAGTACGTCCTCCGCTTACCGACGACGAGCACAACGAACGTGTGCTGTACGGAGAGATGTTCTTTCAGGCGATTGCGGGGGCCGGGGCGCTCTCCTTCACCTCGATCTTTCTGGTGCGGCTTGGTGCGCCAAACTATCTTGTGGGTCTGCTCTCTTCACTTCCAGCGCTACTCATCATCCTCACCGTGCTCCCCAACGGCGCGTTTGTGCAGCGCCAGAAGGACCTGGTCAAGGTCGCGAATCTCTCGCGGCTGACGTTCCGGCTAGTCGTGGCAACCTTTGGCTTTCTCGTATATCTGCCGGCCGGCCTGGCTCCTTTTGTGCTGGTCGCCGCGCAGAGCCTGATTGCCGTGCCCAGCTCGGTTCTGGAGATCGCCCACTCAACAATCGTGGGGCAGGCTACATCGCCTCGGCGACGGCCCGCGATGTTGAGCACGCGCATGGCTGTCCATGGTGTTGTCGCCGTCGCAGTGGGCTTGCTGGTTGGCCAGTGGCTGGACCGCGTCCCCTTTCCGCTGAACTATCAGGTTCTCTTTGTGAGTGCGCTGGTCGCCGGGGTGGGCAGCATCCTGATCCTGAGGCGCATCCGCCTGTCGCGTCTGCGGCCGAATGCCGTGGTCATGCGTTCGAGAGCGGGGATTCGGGAGATGTTCTCCCTGATCAACAGGACGCCGCTCTTTCGGCGCTATACTATCGCTTCATTCATCTATCGGCTGGGTCTGCAGCTGCCAATGGCGCTCTTTGCCATCTATCGTGTCCGTACACTGGGTTCTTCGGACGCCTGGATCGCCATACTCCTCACTGTGGAGCGGATCATCAGCGTGGTGGTGTATATGCTGCTGAGCCGGGTGCTCACCAGGCCTGGCATACGAAGCAGACTATGGATCTCCTGCGTCGCCACGGCGCTCTTCCCCGTCACCATGGCGCTCGCGCGGACCCCGGAGCAGTTGCTGATCTCTGCCGTAGCGAGCGGGCTCTTCTCTCCCGGGATGGACATCTTCCTCAGCAATACGCTCTTCCAGGTGTCCACCGAAGAGGATCGGCCCACGTTCGTAGCCGCCAACTCCTTTCTGGCGAATCTCACCTCGTTTGTAGCCCCCATGATTGGGACACTTCTGGCAGACGGAATCTCCATACACGCTGCGTTGATCGTGGGCGGGGTGGTTCGTGCGCTGGGCGGTGTCGCCTTCTGGCGCCTGAAGGTTGGCGTGGATGAGCCGTCGGCCGAGGCCGTTGACTGAAGCGATGTTCTGATAGAGAGCGAGGGCCAGGGCACAAAGTGCCCTGGCCCTCGCCAAATAACCGCTCGTAGCAGACTAGTTGAGCCAGGACGTAATCCGCTGACTCACCTGCGCGACAGTCCAGCCCAGCTTTTCCGCCAGAACCTGAGCCGGGGCGGATAGCCCGTAATCATCCTGAGTGATGAACAGGGCATCGGATCCCACAACCCGGTCCCAGCCGTAACGCACACCGGCTTCGATAGCGACCTTGCGGGCGCCCGAAGGGATCAGGCTCTCCTTGTAGTCGGCGTCCTGCCGCAGGAATACCTCCTGCGAAGGCATGGAGACAACGCGCACGGCCGAGCCCTGCTCTTCCAGCGCTCTGGCGGCGCCCAAGGCCAACTGCAGCTCTGAGCCGGTCGCCACCAGCACCACCTCGGGCTCGCGCCCGGGCGTCGAGTAGATCGCGTAACCTCCGCGATTGAAGGCCTCAAAGGCGAAGGGCTCCTGCCGCTCGATGGCTGGTACACCCTGGCGCGTAAGGATCAGGGCTGTAGGGCCATCCCGGTGTCGCAGCGCCCAGGCCCAGGCCCCGGCGACCTCCGGACCGTCTGCTGGCCGCATCACCGTCATCCCCGGAATGAGCCTGAGTGAGGCCACCTGCTCGATGGGCTCATGAGTCGGGCCGTCCTCTCCCACAAAGATGCTATCGTGCGTGAGGACGTAGATCACCTGAATGCCCATGATGTTGGCCAGACGAATCGAAGGCCTCATGTAGTCCGCAAAGACCAGGAACGTGGCGCCAAAGGGGATGTAGCCTCCATAGAGAGCCAGGCCGTTCAGGATGCCTGCCATGGCGTGCTCCCGCACGCCGAAATGAAAGTTCTTGCCGCCGAAATGGTGTCGACCGATATCCCCGCCACCCTTGATCAGAGTCGAGGTGGACGGGGCCAAATCCGCCGAACCTCCGACGAACATCGGTAGCAGCTCGGCGAGCTTCTGGATGAGGTCGCCGCTCAGACGCCGGGTAGCGTTCGACTTTTCGGGCAGGGCTGCCAGCAGTTGCTGTTCCAGGTCGTCAGGAAGCTGGCGGGCGATGCAGCGGTCGTACTCTGCGGCCAGGGCGGGATTGGCCTCTCGCCAGGCGAGAAAGCGCGTCTTCCAGTCCTCATGGCCGCGCTGGAGAGATGCCACTCTGTCGGCAAACAGGGCTGCCACCGAGTCCGGGATCAGAAAGCGAGGCGATTGAGGCCAGCCTAGATTCTCCTTGGTGGCCGCCAGTTCGCTTGCCCCGAGCGGCGCGCCGTGTGCGTCTGCGCTGTCCTGTTTGTTCGGGCTTCCGTAGCCTATGTGCGTCTTGGCGACGATGAGCGTGGGGCGTTCGGTGTCCGCGCGGGCGGCGTCCAAAGCAGTTGCGGCCTGCTCCCCATCGTGACCATCGATCGTGATGACCTGCCAACCGTAGGCCTCAAAGCGCCGGCCGGGATCCTCAGTGAATGCCAGCTCTGTCGAGCCCTCAATGCTGATCTCATTGTCATCGTAAAAGTAGATGAGATTGCCCAGACCCAGGTGCCCGGCCAGCGATGCCGCCTCTGACGCGATGCCCTCCATGAGATCGCCATCGCTAACGATGCCATAGATCCAGTGCCCGAAAATGGGCTGCTCGGGGGTGTTATACCGGGCCTCGGTCATCTTGGCGGCGATGGCCATGCCTACGCCATTGGCGAAACCCTGGCCCAGAGGTCCTGTGCTCGTTTCGACTCCCGGTGTGACGCCGTACTCCGGGTGCCCGGGCGTCCTGCTGCCATATTGCCGGAAGGACTGAAGCTCCTCCACGCCGAGATCGTAGCCAAAGAGGTGGAGAAGACTGTACAGCAGCATCGAACCATGGCCCGCAGAGAGCACGAATCGATCACGGTTGGGCCACGCAGGATCTTGCGGGTCGAAGTTCAGGTATTGCAGCCAGAGCGTTAGGGCATAGTCGGCGGCCCCCATCGGCATGCCGGGGTGTCCAGAATCGGCCTGCTCAACGCCGTCCGCCGCCAGCATCCGAATCGTCTTGGCAGCGAGATCACGCAATGCTGGATCCAGAGTGGTTGTCATCTTACTTCTCCCATAGTGATTGCCGGTTGCTTCTGTACTATTACCGCGCCCTGAGCCGCGATCATTCCAGGGCGGATGGTGTTGCGCTGATGATCCGAGAGTCGTGCACGGGCGTGACGCCGTAGCCCGGTGGGATCACCAGGAACCGATCGTCGGTCCATTCGCCCGCCAGGAGGTCATGCACGAGGGAGAGGCTGCCCTCCAGTTGCTCGAATCTCCAGGATCGTCGATCGGCAAGCTGTCGGACATCGTCGCGATAGTCCGGCAGGGGCATGTCGGGGTTCTCGATATAGGCGGCCCGACTGTAGTGCTTTTGCCAGGCGCCCATCACCTCCATCAGGTAGTCTGCGTTGTCGCGTCCGTAGCGAGTCACATAGTCCTCGTACAGAGTGCGCATCTCGCCCTCTTCCACAGCGGCACCCAGCGCAGCAAGGCGGCCGCCGCTCGCGTTTCCGCGTTCGATATAGTCGGCCATGTACCAAAACGTCCCGGGCGTCTCACTGAACTCGGTGCTATACCGCTCAGCAGAGCCGAGGAAGAGGGTGATGCAATCGTGAGCTCTGGGGAGCACGATCTGCGTGTGCCGGGCGATGAGAGTCGCTGTAGAGTTGCTGCAGAGGCCATAGCCCAGCAGGATGGCATCGTACTGCCCCTCGGGCACCGCATCGATCCGATCTTGCAGAAAGGTGCGGAGGCTGTCGGGCTCGTCATGCAGGCCCTTGGCGATGAGCTCGATGTCAACAACGTGCTTGCCCAGCGCAGCCACATAGTAGGCCTGCCGGGCCAGGACCTCACAGGCGATCAGCTTGAGCCTCATCCTCGGTTGCGGGTCAGGCATCATCTGGGATCAGGCCTGCGCATAGGTCGCCGAAGCAGCGGCAAGGCCCTCATCCACGCGCTCGTTCTTGAGCAGATCGCCCAATGCGGAGAGCAAAAGCATGACGTTTGCGCGCTGGGACGCATAGCCCATCAGGCCGACGCGCCACGCCTTGCCCGCATACTTGCCCATTCCGCTGCCGATCTCGATGCCGTAGATGCTCAGGAGTCCGCTGCGAATGGCTTGATCGGAGATGCCCTCGGGAATCATGATGGTAGTGAGTGATGGCAGACGAATCGCCGGATCACGGACCGCCATGTCAAGGCCCATCGCTTCGGCGCCCGCGATCAGTGCCTGCTGGTTCTGACGATGGCGGGCGAACCGGGCAGCCAAGCCCTCCTCATGGACCATCAGGAGCGCTTCACGCAGCGCATAGGTCATGTTGACCATTCCCGTCTGGTGGTATGCGCGATCAGGGCCCCAATAGCGCCAGATCTGAGCAGCATCAAGATAAAAGCTCTGCACCGCGGACTTGCGCCCCTGCAGGGCGCTAACGGCGGCAGAGCTGAACGAAATCGGTGACAGGCTGGGCGGCGCGCCCAGGCATTTCTGCGTGCCGCTATAGGCCACATCTGCGCCGACTGCATCGACGCCCACCGAAACCCCGCCCAGTGATGTGACACAGTCCACGATAAACAGGGCGCCAGCATCATGAGCGATCTTGCCGATCTCGGATAGGGGCTGCAGGACGCCCGTCGACGTTTCGGCGTGGACAATGCCGATGGCCTTGGGATGGCAGGTCTTGAGCGCCTCGCGGACCTGCTCTGGCTGAACAGCCGTGCCCCATTCGGCATCCACGCGGGATACAACGGCACCCGCCCGCTCGGCGACATTCACCATCCGCTCCCCAAAGACGCCTGCGACGCAGACCAGAATCTCATCTCCCGGCTCGACGAGATTCACCACAGCGGCTTCCATGCCCGCCATGCCTGTGCCGGGGACGCACATCGTCCACTCATTGTCCGTCTCCATGACCTCGCGTAGCAGCATCTGGACGTCGTCCATCATGCGTACGTACTCGGGATCGAGGTATCCAAGGAGCGGGGTGGCACACGCGCGCAACACGCGAGGTGAGATCTGGCTGGGGCCGGGGCCTAACAGCAGCCGGGGCGAAGGACTAAGCGGGCCGAAATCCTGGGGCATGAGCGAACTCCTTTATCTTGAGCAGGTGCTCTTGGCACAACTAGCAGGACAAGCCCCCAGAGGAGCACAACCTTTCGAAGGATAGGCCAGAAGCGTACGCCCGGCAACTTGGGGGCCGAGCATCCGCGCGTACACGCGAGCGGCGAAACGGCGTTGGCTCTAGTTGCTGGCGCTTCCAGTCCCGCGAGCCTCTACGAGCGCCCGCACGGGCTCCGGGACCTGGTACCTGATGGAGTAACCGGTTGCCAGGCGTCGTCGGATCTCGGTGGACGATACGTCCATCATGAGGCCTTCCAGTACATCCGTCGCCGCAGAGATGCCCGGTATGCGTGCCTCAAGGTACGTCAGATCCGGGCGAAAGCCGGGCCGGCTCACCACCACGAGGCGCGCCTGCCGGATGATCTCTTCGGGACGACGCCATCGGGCGAGAGTATCGAGCGAATCGGCCCCCATGATGAAAAAGTAGCTGTGTTGCTCGCCCATTTCCTGACGCAGAAGGCGGAGCGTGTCTACGGTGAAGGAAGGTGCGGGCCGGTCCAAGTCCACGCGTGAGATGGCGAATGCGGCATTATCGGCGATGGCGGCGCGAATCATGGCGTAACGCTCCTCGTCGGAGAAGAGCGTGCCGTCATCCTGTTTGAGAGGCGAGATCCGAGCAGGCACAAACACCACACGATCGAGACAAAGCCGGGAACGTGCCTCTTCCGCGATGAGCAAGTGCCCGATGTGGATGGGATCAAAGGTGCCACCGAGTACGCCGACTCTGTGGGTGGCTTGCGCTCCTTCGACCGTGTGCCTGTTGTTCACTGCCACTCCAGTTCGACGGATCCGATCACTACCGTGCAGCCAGATTCCACGCCCATTTCGTCCATCTCTCGCGTTATGCCGCGCGCTGCGAGGATCCGGTCAAAGCGGTCCACGGCCTCGTCGTTGTTCCAGTCCGTCATGGCTGCCAGGCGTTCGATCTCCTCTCCCGCAAGCCTGTAGGTATCTGATGAGATCTGGGTAATCGTGTAGCTGCGGTCTTCCTGATCCTCCAGGGGACGGAAGACGAAGAGGTCGTCCGCAGGCTCCTCCTGCGGGAGTTCATCGAGGCGCGAGGCGATGGCGCGCAGGAGCGGTGTCACCCCCTCACCGGTGACGGCCGAGATATGATAGATGTCCTCGATGCCCAGTTCTTCGCGGATCAGATCCAGCAGGAGGCGGCTGTCTGGCAGATCCGCCTTGGTGAGGACGAGCAGCTGAGGCTTTTCTGCCAGCCTGGCGCTGTACTGCGATATCTCGTAGTTGATCTTGCGATAGTCCTCAGCCGGATCCAGGCTGGCGCCATCGAGCAGGTGGACAAGAAGGCGCGTGCGCTCCACGTGGCGCAGGAATTGCAGCCCCAGACCAGTGCCCATGTGCGCTCCCTCGATCAGACCCGGGATATCCGCCATGACAAAGGTGTGTTGATCGATCTCGACGACCCCGAGGCTCGGGTCCAGCGTAGTGAAGGGATAGTCCGCGATCTTGGGGCGAGCCGCACTGACACGGGCAAGCAGGGTGGATTTTCCCGCATTCGGTTTTCCCAGCAAGCCAACGTCAGCGATGAGCTTGAGCTCGAGAGTCAGCCTGCGCTCCTGCCCGGGGGCCCCCTTCTCCGCAAAGCGGGGTGTGTGTCTGGATGAGGTCTTGAAGGCTTCGTTGCCGCGCCCGCCGCGGCCACCCCGGGCGACCAGGACCTGTTGGCCGCTCACGGAGAGATCGGCCAGGACCTGACCGGTGCCGGCATCGGAGACGACAGTTCCGCGCGGCACGTCGATATACAGATCGTTTCCGGCCGCCCCCTTCATGCGCTGGCCCTGTCCGGGGGCGCCATGCGCCGCGGCAAAGTGCCGCTTTCGGTTGAAGGGCATCAGCGTGTTCAGGTGATCGCTGACACGCAGGTATACATTCCCGCCGCGCCCGCCATGCCCGCCGTCCGGGCCGCCGAAAGGCACGTACTTTTCACGGCGGAAGCTCAGGCAGCCATCGCCACCATCGCCGGCCTTGATCGATATCGTGGCCTGATCAAACAACATGGCTAACCTGCCAAGAGACCCTCATCACGAGTGGTCGAAAGCTGTTCTGGGCTATCCGCATCGGTGTTGGTGTGCCCAGTGAGTAGGCAACCAGCACAGGCGTCGCGGAAGGTGCCCGGCTGGAGCTATTCTGCGAGCCCCCAACAAGCGTGCCCACCAGGCCGCACAACATGCTGACGACCACGAGTAGACTGATGACCCAGAGAATGATTTGTTTGTTGCTGCTGGCACCATGTTTCATTTAGCTACCCCTCAGGAACAGCCCGGATGGGCTAGTCAGTACAAAAGGCCAAGCCCTGCTGCGCCAGAGTGGACGCTGGATTCACATCGAGCGCAGCCTCAAACCATCCAAGGGCGACATCGCAGTGCCCCGTAAAGGCATGGCAGAACCCGAGTCCGTAGGCGTATTCCTCGCGCATACCGTCCATCTCGATGGCCTTCTCGTAGATCGGAATGGCGGCCTCATAATTGCGCATCACATAGTACGTCATAGCCAGTTGTCCGTACGCCGATGCGTAATCGGGATCCAGGGCGATGGCTTGCTCGTACTGTGTGACAGCTGAGCGGTAAGCGCCCTGGCCATAGTAGCTCCAGCCCAGCTGTACTCGAAGGTAGGCTGCATTTGGATCCAGCTGGATGGCCCGCTCATAGCTGCGCGTGGCGCTGGCGAAATCACCGAGAGCCGCCTGATTACGGCCCAGGTCCAGGTATATGTACGCATGGTTTGGGTTCGCTTGCACCGCGGACTCATATCCCTGGATCGCCTCGCGATAGCGTCCCATCAACTCATAGACGTAGCCGAGGCTTCTCAGAACCACCGCGTCATCGGGCGCCAGCTCGACAGCCTGCTCAGCGGCCTGAAGGGCGTCCGCCGTACGCCCCTGGTCGCCATAGGCCTCTGCCAGGCACGCGTATCCCAAGGGATAGGCCGACGAGAGCTCTGTGGCAGCGAGGCACGCCCCGATTGCCTCTGTGACCTTGCCACGCCAGTCGAGGACGATCCCGAGAATCGCCTGGCTTTCCGCAGATTCGGAATCCACCTCTACGGCGCGGCGCGCCAGCGGTTCGGCCTCTGCCGGCTGGTGTCGCATGACAAGCGTGTGAGCCCAGCGGGCGTATGCGGTAGCCTGGGTGGGATCCAGCTCAGTCGCTCGGCGATAGGCTGCAATGGCCTGCTCGTAATGCCCGCGTTCGACCAGCCTATCGCCCTGGGCCAGGTGCTCCGCAGGACTGATCTCTGTTGGTGTGGGCGTCGGCAGCGGTCCGCGCACCGCCTCGACGATCGTCTCTTGCCGGGAGTAGAGATACCAGGCGAACGCGAAAGCGACGGCGACGGAAAGCAGCCACGGCCACAGCGTCGGCTTTTTTCTCCGCCCCACAGAATCTAGGTACATCTGACGTCAGGGCCCTTCTGGCACGTCGGCCGGACGTTTGCATGCCCTTCATTATATCATGTCGGGAGGGGGACGGCCAAACCCTCACACAGTGAGCCTCTTGCGCCCTCGTCCGGGCTGTGTTACGCTCACCGCACACGCGCACCACGTCTGTTTTGGGCACTCTTCTAGATACCCACAGCATAACGTCTACGAGCGAAGGGCCGTATCGCGCCGTACCCGACGTGCTCGAACGGGCACTCGACTTGGAGGAAACACGGGATATGAGGATCTCGGTTCATCAGGGGACAATCGAGCAGGAGCGGGCTGAGCTGGTGGTGGTGAACCTCTTTCAAGGGGTCACTCTGCCTGGAGGAGCCACAGGGGCCCTCGATGGCGCCATGGGGGGCGCCATACGTGAGCGGCTGCAGGCGGGCGATCCGTTAGGGGAATTCGGACAGATGACGGTGTTCTACCCGCGCGGCGCTGTGCCGGCAGAGCGGGTTCTGGTCGCCGGCCTCGGGGTGGCAGAGCTGTTTTCACTGGACCGGGCGCGCCAACTGGCCGCGCTGGTAGCTCGTCACGTCCGCTCGCTGGGCGTTTCCCGGTACACCTCCACTGTCCATGGCGCCGGGATCGGCGGACGGGATACGCAGGAGGCTGCCCAGGCGGCAGCCGAAGGGACGATCCTGGGGGCCTATCGCTTTGCAGGCTACGGAAAGCCCGCGGAGGATCAACGCCCGCAGCTCGAAGAGATCACCTTTGTTACGAACGACCCGGCAGCGTTGCCAAAGATCCAGAGTGGTGTTCAGGTGGGGCAGGCTATTGCCGATGCCGTCTGTTTTACCCGGGATCTTGTCAATGAGCCAGCGAACCGTATGACGCCGACGAATCTGGCCCAGGCGGCTGTTGACATGGCCGCGGGAAGTGGACTGATCTGCCGCGTGCTGGGGCCGCAGGAGATGCGGGAGCTCGGGATGGGGGCCCTGCTCGGCGTCGCTCAGGGATCGCGCGAGGAGCCTCGCTTTGTGGTACTGGAGCATGAAGGCGGTCGCCCCGGGGACAGGCCTTGCGTGATCGTGGGCAAGGGTATCACCTTCGATTCAGGCGGAATCTCCATCAAGCCAAGCGCGGGCATGGAACGCATGAAGGACGACATGGCAGGAGCCGCGGCGACGATGGGGGCGATGAGAGCGATCGCAGAGATCGCCCTGCCGGTCCACGTCATCGGGTTGGTGGCCGCTACCGAGAACTTGCCGAGTGGAACGGCGATCAAGCCGGGAGACGTGTTGCACACGCTCTCGGGGCTCTCTGTAGAGATCATCAGCACAGATGCGGAAGGACGCCTGGTCCTCGCTGATGCTCTGGGCTATGCTGAGCGCCTCGGTCCTGCTGCGGTCGTCGATCTCGCCACATTGACGGGCGGCTGCGTGGTGGCGCTCGGAGACGTAGCCGCCGGGCTGATGGGGAATGATCAGCCGCTCGTAGATGCTCTGCGGCTGGCGGGCGACGAGACGGGCGAATTGGTCTGGCAACTCCCTCTGTTTGAGCCCTACGCGGAACAGATCAAGAGCGATGTGGCCGACCTAAAGAACAGTGGGGGCCGCGGTGCGAGCGCGATCACTGCTGCCAAGTTCCTGGAGCGTTTTGCCCAGGGCTCTCGATGGGCCCACCTGGACATCGCGGGCATGGCCTATGCTGAGGAGACCAAGCACTATGTGCCCAAAGGGGCTACAGGCTTTGGCGTGAGATTGCTGGTATCCTGGCTCCGCAGCAGGGTGGAGTAGCGGCGGCCGCGATCAGGCGAGGGAAGCGGGTATGGAAACGGTGCTGGAGCCATATCGCCGGTGGATATATCTCGGCCTGCTTCTCCTAACGATCGCCGGGGTTTGGATCCTCTACAAGCGATCGCCGAGCCCGGAGCCGATAGAGATCGAGCAGGGCGCTCTGTATGAGGAACCAGGGGCCGCCACACCATCGCGCCCGCCAGAGCCTATGACCGTTCATGTAGTGGGCGCAGTTCGAGAGCCTGGGGTATATGTCCTGAACTGGGATGCGCGCGTAGTGGATGCGGTCAGGGCAGCCGGCGGGCTCACCGAACAGGCAGACGCAGAGATGATCAACCTGGCGGAGCGGCTGTCGGACGGTCAGCAGGTGCGCATTCCGGCACTGGGGGCCGACCCGATGCCAACCCTGACGCGATACCCCGGCACGGCCGGCGATCGCCTGGGAGCGGGCCTGAACCTGGATGGCTCGGGCTTACTGAACATCAACAGCGCCGGCGCAGCGGAACTGGCGACGCTGCCGGGCATTGGCCCGGTGCTGGCCGAACGCATCGTCGCTTATCGCAGCGAGAACGGACCCTTCAGGGCGGTTGACGATATCATTGACGTATCCGGCATAGGGAATGCCATCTACGCCGACATCCGGGAGCTGATTACCGTAGAATAGAGGGGAGCACCATGAAGGCAGAAGTCGTCCTAACCGTGGCCGAATCCAAACGCCTCATCGCCAAAGGTGTGGCGTCTCTGCGCAAGATCCAGGACAAGATGGAGAAGGGCATCATCGTGGTCCCCAGTGGGAGCACCAATGCTTACATTTATGAGGAACTGACGGGCCAGGCGATCGATAAGCGGGCCTATCTGGCGGGCAGGACCTGGCCGGCGAAGACGCCGCCACGCTGGGAGACAAAGCCTCTGCCGGATCTCGTGCTCGTGGATGGGAAGCCTGCTCCAGACCTTGATCGCTTCACGGCGCTCGAGCGCATGTCACCGGGCGATGTGTTTATCAAGGGGGCCAACGCGCTGAACTATGCCAATGGCGTCGCAGGTGTCAGTATCGGGAACCCGACAGGGGGGACCGTTGGCGGTGCCCTCGGCAGGATCATCGGACGCAAGTTGCACCTGCTGATTCCTGTGGGCCTCGAGAAGGAAGTGCCGTACGATATCGTAGAGGCGAGCCAGCTGCTGGCCTCCGACGAAGAGCAACTCGGCAACGTGCTGAGTCTCTTTCCCATCCACGGGGAGATATTCACCGAGATCGAGGCTCTGGGGATTCTCTACGGCGTTGATGTGATCCCGGTGGCGGCAGGCGGGATTGCCGGCGCTGAAGGCGGCCTAAGGCTGCTCCTTCTGGGCGAACGAGACGATGTCCAGGATGCCGTGGCTTTCATCGAGAGCATCCAGGGCGAGCCGGCCCTGATCTAGACGACCGATGGCCGTGACAGGTTCTGCGGATTCTCGGGGATGCTACAGGCTCGGGTTCTCTATCCGGGTCTATGGCATCCCCGACCTTCCTTCCTACGATGCCGAATCCCCAGGGCGCGCCGGACACTTGAGCGTCAACCTCGCCTATCTTCGCGACATCTGCCTGTATCTTCAGGCGAACCGGATATACCTCTATCGTCTGCATTCGAGCATCATTCCCGCGCGTCTGCGCGACGATCCAGAGGCTTTGGCCCTCGAACTGGACGCCTGGGGGCCGCAGCTTGTGCACCTGGCAGCGCTTATCGACCAGGCTCAGATCCGCTGCACCTTCCACCCCTACAGTCAGGTTACCTTGAACGCGCTGAACGAGGCGCAGGCAGAGCGTTCACTCCGGCATCTCCTGGCTCAAGCGCGGCTTCTGGACGCTCTCCGGCTCGGCACTGACGGAGTGATCGTGCTGCACGTAGGCGGCGTCTATGACAATCCGAGTGCGTCGGCCGAGCGATTTGCGAGGCGCTATGCCAACCTCCCAGAGGCTGTCCGGCGCCGTGTCGTTCTGGAGCAGGATGACTCTCGCTATGGCTATGCGGCCGTATTCGCGATACACCGGGCCTGCGGTGTCCCGCTCGTGTACGATAGCCTCCACCATCGCGTACACAATCCCGAACGGGTACCGGAGAGGGAAGCTCTGGCGGGTTGCCTGGGCACCTGGCAGGCAGGCGTCCGGCCCAAGGTGCACTATGCGAACGCTCGAAGTGAGATGCGCCTGCTCGAGGGGACTCGTCGCGTGAAGGTGCCCAGTTGGACGGAGCATGCCGACTTTGTCGTGCCATTTGAGTTCATCTCCTGGTTGGAGATGGCTGCCGGGCTGCCCGCCTTTGACATCATGTTGGAGGCCAAGGCTCGCGATCTGGCGCTCTTGCAGCTGCGTCGCGATCTGGCCCGTTTCGCTCCCGAGTTGGGGGCTTCTGTCTGCTAGGGGATGAGGAAAGGCTTTGCCATGAATCTGGACCACCGGCCACAGTACCACTTTCTACCAGTAGCGAACTGGATGAACGATCCCAACGGGCTGATCCAATGGAAGGGCATCTATCACCTCTTTTACCAGCATAACCCGGTTGGTGCGTGCTTCGGGGCGATGCACTGGGGGCATGCCAGCAGCCATGATCTGGTACACTGGCGTCATCTGCCAATCGCCCTCGCTCCTACGCCAGACGGTGCAGATTGCGATGGTGCCTGGAGCGGCTGTGCGGTGGACGCGAATGGCGTGCCAACCCTGATCTACACCGGCGTTCATCCCCAGGTCCAGTGCCTGGCCACCAGCGATGATGATCTGATCGTCTGGCAGAAAGACCCCGCCAATCCGGTAATCGCCGAACCGCCTACCGGGCTCGCCGTGACGGGGTTTCGTGATCCCTGCGTGTGGCGTGACGACGGGCTCTGGTACATGATCCTGGGTTCAGGCCAACAGGGAGTCGGTGGCCTGATTCTTCTCTACCGCTCCAGTGACCTGCACGACTGGGAATATCTGGGACCGCTGCTGGAGGGCCGGCTGGACGAGACGGGACACAACTGGGAATGTCCGAACCTGCTTCCGATTGGCGACCGGCATCTGCTGATCTTTTCCCCCGAGCCCCTCCGCCAGGCGCACTACTACATCGGTGAGTTGGACGGGCACCGCTTCCGGCCGAAGGCGCACGGGCTGCTGGATTACGGTGGGTTGTACTATGCACCGCAGGCCTTTACCGATCAGGGGGGCAGGAGGATCTGCTTTGGCTGGCTCCCAGAAGGACGCAGCTCCGAAGCGATGGCTCAGGCTGGTTGGGCGGGCGTGCAGTCGTTGCCCCGTCTGCTGAGCCTCTCCTCGAAAGGCGCTCTGGAGCAGCGGCCGATTCCCGAGCTCGAAGCTCTGAGAAGGTCGCATCAGACGCTGGAAGCCCATGCTCTGGCGAATTGCGAAGGCACGGTCGTGGCCGGCCGCATGCTGGAGATCGATGTGGAGATGAATGTGGGCTCAGCGACGTCCCTGGGCCTCCAGGTGCTGCGAGCCAGCGACGGGAGTGAGCACACGACGCTGTTGTTCAAGCCAGCCGAAGGCCGACTCTACCTCGACACCCGGTTTGCCAGCCAGGATCCTGGCGCCGAGGGGCGCCTGACCAGCGCACCTCTCGACGTGATGGATGGCCTCCTGCGGATGCGCGTGTACGTCGATCACTCCGTTGTCGAGGTCTTTGCGAATGAGAGGGTGTGCCTTACTGGGAGGTCCTATCCCACGCGAGCCGATGCTACCGGGGTGGCGCTGCTGAGCGACGGGGGCAGCGCTGTGCTGAGCCGGTTCGATTGCTGGACTCTGGCCACCATCTGGAGCCCTAACTAGCCGAAGCGGGCACTATCGAGACGAGGCGTGCTCACAGCCGGATGAGGGTTGGCCACCGACCAGGTGAAGCCGAGAGGGTGACACTCCCCATCCCATGCTGGAGCCTGACTGCGTCGATCCTTTGGGAGGTCGCCGGTTTTCCCGTTGACGGCGCGCGCTGTCACCCCGCATCTCGCACTCTGTCACCGGCATCCCCTCCGGCAGCGCGGCCCGCCGTGGATCACTCTAGCCCGCCGGCGCAGACGTTCCCTTGCCCAGGTATCTAGCCTGTGCGCGATGCCGCGTGAAGGTGTTGCGCCTCCTCCCGATCAGCTATCTCCCGCAAGGGCGCCGTCCAGGATCGTCAGGCCTTCAATGACCTTTCGGCACTCCACATCAGTCAGGGACTCTAGGGTGTGCTCGATCTTGGCGATCGCGATATCGCGGATCTCCTCCAGCGTAGCCCATCCTTCGGGGGAGAGTGAGACCATCAGCCGCCGTCTATCAGTGGGATCGCGCCGCAGGGCCACCCACCCACGTTGGGCAAGGGTGGAGACCGTGTTGGACATCGTCGGCAAGGTCACCACGAGTTCGGTGGCCAAGGTGGTGAGGTTGCTCTCGCCGTGCGCGAGAAACAGCAGGATCTGGAAATGACCGGGACTGAGGTTCTGCGCGACGCGGCGTAGATCGGAAGAGAGCGTGCCCATCAGTCGGGGTACGGTCTTCAGGATGAGGTCGGCGGCTCGGTTCTGTAGATCGGGCACGGCTGGCACCTCCATTACTTAGCACACCTAATTGTATGCCCGGCGGACCGGGTGTCAATCGCAACCCTATCGTTTGTGGCGTGTCTAACCTGTTGACGGCATCGCGCACTGATGAACAGCGAGGACAGGTGAGCACAGATGCGAATACTCATGGTGTATCCCGAGTTCCCGGATACGTTCTGGAGCTTTAGGCACGCTCTCAAGTTCGTGCATAAGAAAGCTTCTTTTCCGCCGCTCGGCCTCTTGACCGTCGCGGCTCTGCTGCCGGCCGCATGGGAAAAGCGGCTGGTAGACATGAACGTGGAGAATCTGGAGGATGCCGATCTCGCCTGGGCAGACTATGTGTTCGTCAGCGCGATGGTGGTGCAGCGCGCGGCTACGCGTACCGTGGTTGACCGTTGCCACCGGGCCGGCGTCCCTGTCGTGGCGGGAGGTCCGCTCTTTACCGGTGAGTGGCAAGAGTTCGATCAGGTGAGTCATTTCGTCCTCGGTGAGGCCGAGGTGACCCTTCCCGATTTCCTCGATGATCTTGATCGGGGTACACCCAGGCGTGTTTACCAGAGCGAGCGTTATGCAGACATCACAACCTTGCCCATCCCGCTTTGGGAGCTCGCCGACCTGCGGCGATACTCCTCCATGTGTGTGCAGTACTCGCGCGGGTGTCCTTTTGACTGCGAGTTCTGCAACATCACCGCCATGCTGGGCAGGCGCCCACGGTGCAAGACCGCCCGGCAGATCACTGACGAGCTCGATAGCCTCTACGCGGCAGGCTGGCGCGGTGGCGTCTTTTTCGTCGATGACAACCTGATCGGAAATAGGCAGGACCTGAAGCAGCACATATTGCCTGCACTGATCGAGTGGCGCAAGGGCCGCGTGGGGTTTGCCTTCCAGACCGAGGTTTCTGTGAACCTGGTGGATGATCCGGAACTGATGGACCTGCTGGTTCGGGCCGGGTTTGATCGGGTGTTTGTCGGGATCGAGACCCCAGATGAGGAGGGGCTTGCCGAGTGCAACAAGACGCAGAATCAGGGGCGTGACCTGGAGGAGGCCGTGCGCACCCTCCAGGCCGCGGGGATTGAGGTGCAAGGCGGCTTCATCGTGGGTTTCGATAGCGACAAGCCATCCATCTTTCGGCGCCAGATCGAGTTCATCCAGCGTAGCGGCATCGTCACCGCGATGGTCGGCCTTTTGCAGGCGCCCTACGGGACACGGCTCTACGAGCGCTTGCGACGAGAGGGGCGCCTGACCGGCGGGATGTCTGGCGATAACACCGATGACTCGATGAACTTTGCCCCGCGGATGGATCCCGAAGAGCTTCACCGAGGATATCGCGAGATCCTGAGCACGATCTATAGCCCGGACCACTACTATGAGCGAGTGCGCACTTTCTTGGCCCGGTATCGCAAGGCAGCCGTCGTGCGCAACCGCCTCGAATGGCAGCACATCGCTGCCTTTGCACGATCGGTACTGCGGCTCGGGATCGTGCATTCCGGCCGGGGAGAGTACTGGCGGCTCCTGATCTGGACACTCGCGCACAGGCCGAAATTGCTTCCTGAGGCTGTGACGCTGGCCATCTACGGCTATCACTTCCGGGAGGTATGCCGGGTCTATCTCGCGACGGCCTCCTAGAGCCTCGTGTCAACGCAAGTGCCCGGGCGAGCCCAGAAGGGCTCGCCCGGGCACTTGTCGAAAAGCAGAGTTCAACTGACGCGGACAAAGCGGAAGACGACACAAGGGACGCTGGGCGGAGCGATGTCGATGATCGGCCGGAACACGGCGTTCTGAATCTCCCAGTAGTACCCGTTGCCTGTGGTTCCGAGGATTCCCCCCGCCAGGTAACTGCCGAGCAGCGATTCCAGGACGTGCTGCTTGAGATAAAGCTGGGATGTGATGGAAGCCTGCGCCGAATTCTCGTCCTTCTCATAGCAGACGTTGGCTTCGGCGCTACAACTGATCCAGTTCACAGCCTCATAGAGACGGACAAATCCCTTCCAGTTGGCTCCTCCCCGTTGGGCATAGCCCCAGTATTCCTGGACCTTTGCCAGAGAGGACGGCCGCGAGAGAAAGCCCATCTCGGCCCTGTATGTACCTCCGTCGGGGCCCTTGACCAATACGTCGCTGACCTCTTCTGAAGGGGCTCCATCGTACCGGACGTAGATCGCGCTCTTGCCATACTCGCCGTTGTCGATCTCGATCATGGTCAAGAGGGTCTCGGGAGCCGCCGTGGCGGTAGGAGGCGCAGGCGTCGGCGGGATGGCGGTGGGCGCTGCGGTGATGGCCCTCGTGTTGGTTGGGCGCGGCGTTGCGCTGGCCATCGGCGTGGCCGTCTCAGGCGGCAGTGTCGCCGTGACGGTGGCGGTAGGCGGAATCGGCGTCGCTGTAGGCGGTACCGCCGTTGCCGTGGCCGTGGGTGTGCTCGTCGGTGGCACGGGGGTGGCCGAGGGCGTCATGGTGCGCGTCGGACGGGCCACCAGCGTGGCGGATTCCAGGCTGGCCGTGTACGTAGGCTGGGCGGGAAAAACCGCTGCCAGTATCTGTGCCACCACGATCAGTGCGGCGATCGCGACGATGGCGATGACGAGCGTCTTTCTACTCACTTCTCACTCCTTCCACGTGCGCCTGGGCGCTTGATCGGTAACTCTGAAGCGGCGCGAGCCGCGCAGCTCAGTTCTCCTGCCCGGGAGAGGGAAACCCGCGCTGAGAATACTGGCGGTAAGCATATTCCGAGAGCGCCATCTCGTCCAAATCCACGCCGAGCCCGGGACGATCGGGCAGGGCGATATAGCCCGCTTCGGGCAGGAGCGTGTTCGTGGATATCAGCGCACTCGTGGCGGCAAAGTTCGTGAAATACTCGGTGATGATAAAGTTGGGCATAGTTGCGGCCGCCTGCACCGTGGCTGCCAGACCAATGCTCGTGCTGTTGTAGTTGTGCGGCGAAACCGCGATGTAGTAAGGCTCCGCCATTGCGGCGATCTCCTTGAGCTCCAGGATCCCGCCGCAACTGCAGACATCCGGGTTGATGATATCCGCCGCGCGCTGTTCGAACACCGGCACAAAGTCCGACTTGCAGTAGAGCGTCTCGCCAGTGACGATGGGCATGGGAGCGTGCCGCCTCACATCAGCCAGAGCGGAGACGTTATCCACAGGTACTGGCTCCTCGTACCAAAACACATCCATCGGGCCGATCTCGCGGGCCAGGCGGATGGCGTGCATGGGTGCCAGCCTGCGGTGACCCTCGATGAGCAGGTCGATCCCCGGGCCGACCGCTTCTCGCACAGCGCGCACATTAGCCACAAAGGCACGTTCCAGATCCCGACTCACGAATGAGCGCCAGGGCCCAGGGAAGGCGTCGAACTTGAGGGCCGTGAATCCCTGAGCGACAGCGGCGACGGCCATCTCGCCATAGGCCTCCGGCGTTCGCGCTCCTCCATACCACCCATTGGCGTAGACGCGGATCCTCTCGCGGCAGGCGCCTCCGAGCAGTCTGTAAACGGGCACGCCCAGGGCCTTGCCCGCAAGATCCCACATCGCCTGCTCCAAGCCGGCCTGCGCACAGGAGAGGTCCATCGATCCTCGCAACCCTGCAAAGTCGCGGAAGGTCATCGAGGTAAAGTGCTTGATGTCAAAGGGGCTCTGCCCGATCAGGTAACGACCGATCTCGTGCACGTGGCGCTCGATCGCCACATCACGATCCAGCTGTGTGTAGGCTTCGCCCCAGCCCACCAACCCGTCGTTCGTTGTGAGCTTGACAAATAGCCAGTTCTTGCCGCCGATCATTCCGGCCGTATGGCTCTCCGGTGAGACGAGAAACGTCTGAACGCGCTCGATCCGCATAGCGATCTCCTTGACTGCTCAGCCCCTTGATCAGCCCTCGTTATGCGTGAAACGCCTCGGATTGTCAACAGACCGGCTGGGCCTGTGGATAACTATCAACAGGCTGTGGAAAAGTGGCGCTGCCTGTGGAGCAACGGCTTGACCTGAGCGCGCCTCGGCTCTAGAGTCGGCGGAGAGGTGCCCTCCATAGAGCCCGGTGGAAAGGAAACGGCATGATGGCAGTGCCAGCAGGCTATCTGGAGCGCGTGTATGCAGGCGTCCTGGGCAAGATCATTGGCGTGTACGTAGGACGGCCGTTTGAGGGGTGGACCCACGAGCGCATCGTGAGCTCGCTGGGCGAGATCACCTATTACGTGCATGAGCAGCTCGGCAAGCCTCTGATCGTCCCCGATGACGATATCTCTGGCACTTTTACCTTTCTGCGAGCCATGGAAGATCACGGTGTGGGGATGCAGCTCTCACCCCGGCAGATCGGTGAGACCTGGCTGAACTACCTGATCGAGAATGAGACCGTGTTGTGGTGGGGCGGAATGGGAATGTCGACCGAGCATACCGCGTATCTGCGGCTCAAGTGCGGCATTCTCGCTCCTGAGAGCGGATCGATGGCACGGAACGGCCAGATAGTCGCCGAGCAGATCGGCGCGCAGATCTTTATCGATGGCTGGGGCTTGATCTGTCCAGGTGACCCGGAGAAGGCAGCAGAACTCGCACGCCGGGCGGCAAGTGTCAGCCATGATGGCGAAGCGGTCCATGCTGCGCAGGTTGTGGCGGCCATGGTAGCGGCCGCCTTCTCTGAGAGCCGCATACCGGCTTTTCTTGATGAGGCCTGCCGGTTGATCCCTGCGGATTCGCTGATCCGGCGTCTGATAGGCGACGTGCGGGATTGGCACGCGGCCTATCCAAGCTGGTACGAATCCTTCCAGCGCATTGAGCACACGTACGGGTACCATCGCTTTGGCGGTAACTGCCATGTGGTGCCCAACCATGCGGTCCTGATCATGGCGCTCTTGTACAGCGCGGGTGAATTCGGGCGTGGGATGACGGTGGTCAACACGGCCGGGTGGGATACCGACTGCAACTCGGGCAACGTGGGCTGCATTCTGGGCGTTGCCGGCGGGCTGAAGGCGCTTGATGGTGGCGTGGATTGGCGGGGGCCGGTTGCGGATCGGATGCTGCTACCAACCGCCGATGCCGGCCGTACGGTCACGGATGCGGCTAACGAGGCGCTGCGCGTGGCATCGATGGGGAGGCGTCTGGCCGGAGAGCCGGCGCTGCGGATGAAGGGGGGCGCTCGGTACCACTTTGAGCTGCCAGGCTCGGTGCAGGGCTTCCTGCCGGACGATGCCCCGGCTTGCCGCGGCCTTGCCGCGCTGGAGAACGTGGCCGGGCACAGCGTGATGGGCTCCAGGAGTCTGGCTATCCGGCTGCATGGCCTGGCCCGTGGACGTGTTGCCCGCGTGCATCGCGAGACCTTTCCTGCCGTGGGCAACTATGGGAGCTACGGGATGGTGGCCTGCCCGACGCTCTATCCCGGGCAGCGCGTCCGTGCCAGGCTTGAGGCCGACCAGAGGAACGCGCGCGCACTTGAGGTCCACCTGTACCTGGAGGTTGCGGGGCCGGAGGACACGATGGTCCGGCAGTATGGGCCCACGGTGAACCTTGCGCCTGGCCGATCCGCGGACCTGGCCCTGGATGTGACCGCGCCTGAGGGGGCTCCCGTCTGCTGGATTGGTCTCGAGTTCCGATCGGACGCCAGATTGGACGGGACCGTCTATCTGGATCAGCTCACCTGGGATGGTGAGCCGAACGTGCGTTTCGGTCGCCCCGCGCATGACGGGTCGCTGTGGTTACAGGCATGGGCCCGCGCGTGCAGTTCGCTCAGTGGCCATCCTGATGAGACGTACCGGATGATACAGAACGAGGGTCGCGGGCTCATGATGCAGGGCACTCGGGAGTGGCGCGATTATCGCGCGGAGGCGACGCTGACGGCTGACCTGGCTCGCTCAATGGGCGTCGCGGTGCGAGCTCAGGGGCTGAGACGCTACTATGCGCTGGAGCTTGCCGCCGGAGGGGCACGCCTGGTGCGCGAGAGCTATGGCACCACGGTTCTCGCAGAGTGCCCGTATGATTGGGATCTCTATGCGCCTTATATGCTGAGCCTGAGCGCCTCGGGAGATCGGCTGATTGGCGGCGTGAATGGCATAGTGCTGTTCGACGTCCGCGACGCGTTCGGTATCGAGGACGGCGCCATGGGCGTCGTCCTGGAGGAAGGGCACATCGCCGTCGATGACGTCCGCGTGTGCCCCATCTGAGAGAGCAGCGATGCCTGGTCCCAGTCAGCCGCTCTGGGCGTGGAGGGCCAGCTTGGAGAAGAGATCACCATATACGGCGTCCCGATCGATGTGCCGGATGATCCGAACGGGATGACGATCCTGGCACACGGGTCCCCATGTCGCGTCCGGACAAAGCACTGGGGACGGGCGTAGTTCGGATGCCATCCAGCCCGGATGGACTGCGTACGCTACCGTGCTGATATCCCAGATCACCTTGGATGCCGCGAACCGATCGCTCACATAATCCCGGAAGATGCTCACAAGATAGCCCCCGATGGCACCGCATCCACCCACATAGCGCTCCAATTCGGAGAGGGTCGTGCGAAGCTGTTCGGCCACCAGGGCACAGGGAATCTGGACCAGGGCGACGCCAGAGTCAAAGAGCACCCGTGCGGCGAGCATGTCCTGCCGCAGGTTGAACTCGACTGTATCTGGCCAGTAGGGCGGGTGTCCTCCCAGCCACACGACAACGATGCGATCGGCAATGTCGGGCGCCAGCAGCAGAGCGGAGGCCACATTGGTGATGGCTCCCAGCGCAAGAACGTATAGAGGCTCCTCACGGGCCTGCCGGGCCCTCTTGATCAGATCCCAGGCTGCCGCGCTCTCTGTCGGGCGGTACTGCGCCTCAAGATAAGCCGTCGCCCCGCGGTAGGCCAGGTTTTCGGGTACACGGCCCATAAGCGAGAGGATCCGCAGGATCTCTTGATAGCTCTTTTCCATGCCATCGCCTGGCCCTGAGGAGCGCTCGTTGTGGAATGGCGCAGCATAGACCGCCTGGATGTCCACCT
>JAAYAW010000043.1 GCA_012719135.1 Chloroflexota bacterium | reverse complement strand
TCTTGGGCGTCTCGTCCCAGGGTGCCTCCTCGAACTCGACCACGATCTTGCCTTCGGATTCATCCGCGTAGCGCTTGCCGAACTCGCGCATGTGGACGCCGGCATCGCCCTGGCGGGTCATGAAGCGCAGGGTGATGGCGCCTGCCGCTGCGGGCTTGGCCTCCTCCTTGGCGGCGGGCGCCACGGTGGGCTCCTTAGCGGCGGGCGCCTCCTCCTTGGGCGCTGGCTCGGCGGGCGCCTGCTTGGGCGCGCACGCGGCGAGCACCATGGCTCCGGCGCCCACGGCGCCCCAACGAAGCAACGCGCGACGGGTCATCGTGCTGGACATTCGAGTCCTCCTTCTTCATCCTCTCAGAATTGGCACAGGCGGATTCGGCTTCACGGAGGCAGACACGGACTGGATCACCCCCTTTCGCCAGGCCGCCGCCATGCCGGCCCGCAGGGCCGCGCACGTCGGTAGACGACCGGTCGGTGGTGCTGCGGACGAGATAACTCCGAGCACCGCCAACCACGGCGTCGGTGTGTTCACGCATGGCCCCATGGGGCCATGCACGACACGCCGGATTCGCCAAGGTCACATCAGCCACTCGAGAAACGTCACACCACCAACAACAGCAACGCCCGATGGCAGACTAGACAGCCGATGACGATCGATTGAGCGATAGACGAGTCAGAGACGATGAAGGACGTTGTACGAGGCAAGAATGGCACGAGATAAAAGACCACGCGGATGTCCGGCAGGAGCAAGAGCGAGGCGAGCCCGTACGCACCAAGAGAAGCACGATATCACCCCCCAGTACGCCCAGGTCGACGGCTGGCTCTCGCGGCTCGGATGAGCCGCGAGAGCCGCCGGGAACGATACGTAGCGTGCGTTAGGCCATGCTGCCCGGGAACGGCATGTCATGGACCTCTTGCAGGTGGTCGCTGATGGTCTGCACGTTGGCGTCGTTGTACTCGATCTCCCCGTACACCAGAGCGGGGATCTCGTTGGCGCCCACGTCACGCCACTCGTTGTAGCGCGAGTTGGAGGGGACGGGAAAGACGTCAGTGCAGTCCTTCATCAGGTCCGCCACCTTGGGGAACCAGGGGAACTTTTCCACGATCTCGGGATCGTACCAAAGCTCGAGCTGGGCCCCGGGCTGCTTGCCGGTCTGCATCGTGAGCCATTTCTGGCACTCGGTACTGGTCACCCGAATCATGAGGCCAAAAGCCTCCTTCGGGTACTGGGTCTTGGCGTAGACGCCATACGTGTTGGCGTACGGGATAAAGGCTCGCCGCGGCGGGGTCTCAAAGCACGAGGGCCCCTTGGGCGCCAGCACCACACCGAGTTCAAAGCCCTGCTCCTCGGCGCCCTTGACCATGCCCTGGGACGCACCGGGATTGCTGATGTAGGTCGCCTGCTTCTGGTTGAGGAACATCTGCATCTCGCCCTCGGCGCTGTCCTCGCGGCCGGGGTAGTTGCCGTTGGCGAGCTGCTCCATGAGGAACTTGATGCCGTCCTGGCACTTGGCCTCGTGGAAGAGCGACGTATCGCCCTCGGGGTTCATGTA
>JAAYAW010000042.1 GCA_012719135.1 Chloroflexota bacterium | reverse complement strand
GGCCCAGGTTCTCGTCATACTCCAGCCGTCGATCGCGACGTCCCTTGTTGCGCTCTCGTCGGCGCTCATTCTCTTCTTCATCGTCGGAATCCGGCACAGCTTCCAGGTCCACCTCGGCGGCGAACTCCTCTTCCCCGTCCTGCTCGCCCTCGACCGTCTCCACCTGTCCCTCTGCCTCGCCGGCCTGCGCGTCGGCCTCCGCATCCAGCACCTCTTCAAAGGCTATCGCCACTTCGCGAGCCTCATCGGCGTCGTTCGGCGTGGAGGATACCTCCTCCACCATGTCAGTCTCCGGCTCGAGGGTACTGATCGCCTCATCGTCGGCGGCCGGATCCAACTCTTGCACGTCCTCGACAAGCTCCGGGAGCGATACATCCGGCCCGCCGGGAGCCTGCTCATCTACGGTGACGACTGCGGCCTCGCTCTCGCCGGCCGCTTCCGCCTCTTCGGCGTCGGGCTGCTCCGGCTCTACGTCCTCCAGCAAAGCCTCAGCCTCTGCCAACAGAGCGACCGCGGCTCGACGAGCCTCTTCGATCTCCCTGCTGCGCTCCTCGGCAGCCTCCATCTCGCGAGCCATCTCCTCGCGCTCATCGGCCGCTTCTGCCTCGCTCTTGATATCGATGCGCCAGCCCGTCAGGCGCGCGGCCAGCCGCGCGTTCTGCCCTTCCTTACCGATAGCCAGGGAGAGCGCCCGATCCGGCACAACCACCTTGGCGGTCTTTTCGGCCGCGTTGAGGTAGACCTCCAGCACCTTGGCGGGGCTCAGGGCATTCGCGATATACTCCCGATCATCCTTGGCCCACTCGACGACGTCGATCTTTTCGCCCACAAGCTCGTTGACGATGTTCTGGATCCGCACGCCGCGCATACCCACACAAGAGCCCACGGGATCCACGCCTGATTGGAGAGCGGCCACCGCCACCTTGGACCGGAAGCCGGGCTCCCGCGCGATCGCCTTGACCTCCACCGTGCCGCTGTAAATCTCGGGCACTTCGAGTTCCAAGAGTCGCTTGAGCAAATCTGGATGGGTCCGCGAGACCGTGATCTGTGGACCTCGAACGCTGCGCTCCACCGTGACGATGTACACGCGGATACGCTGGCCAAAACGGTAGTGCTCCCTCGCTATCTGCTCGCTTCGCGGAAGGATAGCCTCAGCTTTGCCCAACCCCACGACGACATTGCCCGAGCGCGCATCGACGTTGCGGATCACGCCATTGACCAGCTCGCCCTCACGCTCGGCGAACTCGGCAAAGACCGAGTCGCGCTCGGCCTCCCGGATTCGTTGCGTGATGACCTGCTTGGCCGTCTGAGCAGCAATCCGCCCAAAGTTGCGCGGGCGGGTTTCGATATCAACGTAATCCCCGATCTTGGCGCCAGGCTCGATGCCATGCGCCTCATCCAGGGTCATCTCATTACTCTCGTCCTCGACCTGCTCCACGACCAGCTTCTTCACATAGACCTGCGCTTGGCCTGTGTGGGAATCGAGCGTCACGCTCACATTCTGGCTGGAGCCATAGTTCCGCTTGTAGGCGGATACCAGCGCCGTCTCGATCGCCTCGAGGATTACTCGCGGCTCAAGATTACGGTCTGCTGCCAACTGCGTGATAGCGATCTCGAACTCGCTCTTCATGCTGCTCCTGCCCTCCCGTACCCATCACGACCATCCGCAAAAGAAAAAGTGGGAGAGAATCACCCACTTTGCCCAGCGGATCTTTGAAGCCATTATAGCATGTCTTTACCCGCGGGACAAATGCTCCACCTTGACAGAACGGGCACGCCTTATCTCCAGAGCGTCTGTCATCCGCATAGACAAGGCGCCCCCGCTCAAGCGAGGGCGCGTGGGATCCAACCTCGAATGAGCGGCTCTACAGATGCTGGCGCACACGCGTCTCCAGAACACGAAGAGGCATAGGCCCGGCAAAGTGCTCCACCGCCTCGCCCTGCTTGAACAACACCAGCGCTGGCAGATTCTGCACACCGTAGCGCGCCGCGAGATCGGGGTGCGCCTGGACATCGGCCTTGATGATCGTGAGGTTGTCAGCCAGTCGATCCGCCAGCTGAGCCAGCATCGGCTCCATCATCCGGCAGGGCGCACACCACTCTGCCCAAAAATCCACCAGCACCGGACCAGCCGCCGCCAGTACGTCGCCTTGCCAGGTCGCCTCAGTCGTCTCCCGAAGCTCTGCCATGCGCCCCCCCTATCCCCCGCCCGCTCAGCGCTCTGGCGGTACTATTCCTCTTCGCCGGTATCACACGGCCTTGCGAACTGAAGAAAGTAGGACATGACTCTCTCCAGCCCCCCTGATCCCTCACCATCGCGGGCACTGGTCAGGCAGCGCTCGATATGCTGGCCCATGATGAGCGTGCCCGCCTTGTCCAGAGCCGCTCTGGCAGCCAGCAACTGCGTGACGATCGCTTCGCACTCACGCCCCTCTTCGATCATCCGTTGGATCCCGCGTATCTGCCCCTCAACGCGGCGCAAACGCGCCAGCATCTCAGCCTGCTCGCGCGGATTCACCTGCTCTGCCACGGCCTAATCCCTCTTGTGATCTAGCCCGCTTGCGCGGCCCCCTTCTGTCGGTCTCATGGCAGTATAGGTGCGGCGCACCCCACCGTCAAAGCAGGTTGGGCGGCGAGTGTGGGCCATCTTCGGGCCACTCCCCCGCCTCACCCCTTCAGACACCCTTGGAAAGTGCGGGCTATTGTGGTAAACTCGCCCGTGCCATGCAGTACTGGAACAAGGAGCACGATGTCCCGACGCGCATTCCTGCCGTTTGTCATTGCCCTCGTCTTCCTGGCCGTAGCCGCCCCAGCCCTGGCTGCGCCGCTCCGCCAGGGGGAGTTGCGGCTGGAGATCATTTCGCCCGCCGCGGGCTCAGAGATCCGTGGCATCGTCCCGATCATCGGCTCTGCGGTGGTGCCCAACTTTCAGTTCTACAAGGTGGAATGGGGCATAGGCAGCAACCCGAGCCAGTGGGCTGTGATCGGCAGCATTCATGACTCCCAGGTCACCAACAACCAGCTTGAGGTTTGGGATACCAACTCGGTTCCCGATGACACCTATACCCTGCGCCTGACGGGCGTCAAGAATGATGGCAACTGGGAAGAGTACGTGGTCCGCAATCTCCGTGTCTCCAATACCGCGCCCGCCTCTACCGCGACGCCCACGGTCACGCCTACGCCCGAAGGCACTCTGACTCCTACGCCGACGCCGGACGAGGCCTCCTCGAACGGGACGCCTGCGGCCGAGGCCGCCGAGACCCCGGAAGTGACAGAGACAGAGCCGCCTGCCGGGGTGCAGATCATCGCTCCCACGGCGGCCATCATGGGCCCCACTGCAACACCGGAACTCGGTTCTGAAAGCGCGGATAGCCTGCTGCCCTTTGATACCGAATCGCTCAAGGACGCCTTTGTGTTCGGTGGCCTGGCGATGGCCGCGGTCTTTGTCCTTGTGGGTGTGGTCTTTGGCATCCGACGCCTGATATAGCGTTACTCACTGGCCGGCCGCGTCCTGGCACCACGCTTGCCAGGCGCCCGGCCTACCCAATAAGGTGCTCAATCACCGCTGTGCCTCGTCAAACGCTCCTCGTCCCTGCCGCGCCAGGTCCCTCCGAGTGGACGCTCGTTGCAGGCCTCGGCAATCCCGGGGCCCAGTACGCCGCACACCGCCACAACATCGGCTTCCTCTGCGCCGACGCTCTGGCCTCCGCACACGGCATTGCTCTGAACCGCACCCGGTTCAAGGCGCTCTGCGGTGAAGGCAGAATCGCCGGCGCTCGCACAGTGCTCCTCAAGCCGCAGACCTTTATGAACGATAGCGGCGCCTCCGTCGCACCGGCCAGCCGTTGGTACAAGATCGGTCCAGAGCGCGTAGTCGTGGTGTACGACGATCTCGATCTCCCCTTTGGCAAGATACGGCTCAGGCCCGGTGGCAGCAGCGGAGGCCACAACGGGATACGCTCGATCATCGCAGAACTGGGCAGACAGGACTTTGCTCGTGTACGCGTCGGCATCGGCCGGCCATCACAGGGCGATCCTGTAGATTATGTCCTGAACGCCTTCGATGCGGACCAGGCGCCCTACCTGCCTGACATCTTCGCCCGGGTGAATGAGTTGATCTCCACCCTGCTTCTTTACGGCATGAAAGAGGCCATGAATCGCTTCAACGGCCTCGAATCGGTGCGTCCCCCTGTAGAGGGAGAGTAGCGAGCGCGATGTCCCTCTTCGGATTGCTGCCCCTGTTGCGAGATCAAGCCGAATACAAAGAGATGTTGGCGAACCTCCGGCAGATGGTTGCCTCGGCCCAGCCAACAGAATCGCTTCCTGCCATGGCCCTCGAGTTGCCGCAATCCGTTCGTCCCTTTGCGCTTGCCGCCCTCCAGCAGGATTGGGCAGGCCCGATCCTGGTCCTCACAGGGAGGCCCGAGAGAAGCCGCGACATCGTCGAACAGCTTCATGTTTGGTCGGCTCAGCCCGCCTCTGCGCGCCTGTTCCCGGCGCCGGACGCCCTGTTCTATGACCGGCCCGGCTGGGATCCGCAGGTCGTTCAGAGCCGCACAAGTCTGCTGTCCGCTCTCACCGCGATGCGGGAGGATCCATCGCGAGCCGCAGGGCTGGTGATCGTCTCCTCTCTCTGGGCGCTGATGCCCAAGTCCGCTCCGCCCAGCGCCCTGCGCCGAGCGATGCGTCGCATCGCTACGGGCCAGATCATCACCCAGTATGACCTCCTGGCTCAACTGGTGAATGCCGCCTATGAGGCCGTCGTTGTCGTCGAGGAACCCGGAACCTTCAGCCATCGCGGAAGCATCGTCGACGTGTTCCCGACCGGTGCAGAGCTTCCGATCCGGATCGACTTTTTCGGCGATGAGATCGACAGCATTCGCCTGTTCGACCCTGGGACTCAGCGTTCCGGCGAACGCATCGACGAGGGCCTTCTCCCGCCGGCGAGCGAGGCTCTGCCGGAGTGGGGCAAGGCCTCCGCCGCCGCGCTGGCACGCCTGGACCTCTCGGCCTGCAACCCGCGGACACGGCAGCGCATGGCGGAGGAGATCGAGCAGATCGGGAGGGGCGTCGGCATCAGCGCCCTGGAGTACTATCTGCCGTATCTATACCCCCGGCCGGCAACGCTCCTGGACTATCTGCCCAAAGGCACGCTCATCCTCATCGATGACATGGCGGCTTTGGAATCAACGGGTATCGCGCTGGCCAACCAGGCCCTCAGCCTGCGCGCGGACATGGTGCGCGATGGCGATTTGCCAGAGGGGTTCGCCGTCCCCTACTTCTCCTGGGCCGATCTCTCCGCCCGGCTGCGTCTGCGACCCACGGTCGCGCTCGGATATGGGATGGACGAGAAACCGTCGCGGCTGGGCCAGATCTTTGCACCGGCGCCAGCCTTCGGTGGCCAGGTACAGGACGCACTCGGCGAGGTACACGCTCTGCACCAACAGGGTCAGCGTGTCGTCCTGGTATCGCGCCAGTCCGAGAGGCTTGCGGATCTGCTGCAGGCACACCAGATCTCGTTAGCCCCGCAGGATTCGCTGCCTGAACCGCCCGCCCCCCAGACCGTTACGCTGGTCAACGGCGTGCTTGCCGAAGGATGTGCCCTCCCGTCCGCCGCACTGACGGTGCTCACAGATTCAGAGATCTTTGGCTGGGTACGCCAACGCCGCCATGCACTCAAGCCCCGGCAGTCCGCGCCCGAGTCTCTCTTTGCAGATCTCAAGACCGGCGATTATGTCGTGCACATCGAGTATGGGATCGGCCGCTACCACGGTATGGTCCGCAAGAGCCTCGCAGGCCTCGAACGCGAGTACATGGAGATCGAGTACGACTCCGGTGACCGTCTCTTTGTGCCCGTGCACCATTCGGACCGTGTGAGCCGCTACCTGGGGGCTGACGATCGTGAGCCCTTCCTACACCGTCTGGGTGGCTCCGAGTGGGCCGCCGTTCGCACTCGCGCGGAAAAGGCCGTACGGGATATCGCCAAGGAGTTGCTGGAGCTATACGCCCTGCGCGAACTGGCCCAGGGACACGCCTTTCCCCAGGATACCGTGTGGCAGCACGAGATGGAGGCGGCCTTCCCCTACGTGGAGACCGACGATCAATTGCGCGCTGTGGAACATATCAAGACCGATATGGAGCTCCCTCGTCCTATGGACCGGCTTCTCGTGGGCGATGTCGGCTATGGGAAGACCGAGGTCGCCATCCGGGCCGCGTTCAAGGCCGTAATGGATGGCAAGCAGGTCGCCATTCTCGTCCCCACCACCATTCTCGCACAGCAACACTACTATACCTTCCGGCGACGTCTCCGTGCCTATCCTGTCGTCATCGAGATGCTGTCTCGCTTCAAGAGCGACGCCGAGCAGAGCGAGATCATCGAGCGCGTGTGTGCGGGGCAGGTCGACATCCTCATCGGCACTCACCGCATACTCTCACGCGACGTCTCGTTCAAGGACCTCGGCCTTCTGGTGATCGATGAAGAACAACGCTTTGGCGTGACTCACAAGGAGAGGCTGAAGCGCATGCGCCAGGAGGTGGACGTGCTCACCATGACGGCCACCCCCATCCCACGCACGCTGTACATGTCGCTCAGCGGAATCCGTGACATGAGCGTCATAGACACCCCTCCCGAGAATCGGGTCGCGGTGCGCACTCTGGTGACGCAGTTCGATGAGTCCCTCATTCGGAAGGCCATCCTGCGGGAGATGGATCGAGGCGGACAGGTGTACTTTGTCCACAACCGCGTCCGGGACATCGAACTGGTTGCGGAAGACATGCGGCGGATCGTGCCCGAAGCTCGCGTGGTGATCGGGCATGGCCAAATGCACGAAGACGCCCTGGCTCAGGTGATGCTCGGCTTTGCCCAGGGAGAGGGCGACGTGCTGCTCTGTACGACGATCATCGAGAACGGCTTGGATATCCCCAACGTCAATACGATCATCATCGATAGGGCAGACGCCTTCGGTCTATCCCAGCTCTACCAGCTGAGGGGGCGCGTCGGCCGCGGAATCGACCGCGCCTACGCCTATCTTTTGTTCAAGCCGCCCCTCACTGACATCGCGCGGCAACGTTTGGAGACCATCCAGGAGGCTTCGGAGCTCGGCGCGGGTTACCGGGTGGCGATGCGGGACATGGAGATACGTGGCGCTGGCGAGCTTTTGGGTGCCGAGCAGCACGGGCACATCGCCGCCGTCGGTTTCGATCTCTACACGCGCTTGTTGCGCCACGCGATCGAGGAGCTACAACACTCTGCGGGCGAACAGGATGATTCCGTTCGCCGCGCGCAGGACCTGGCAGCCGGCGAGGCCCTGGCCCTGGATCTCGGACCATCCATCGATCTCCCCCTCTCCGCCCACCTTCCGCACGAGTATATCCCGGATGATCCGCTGCGGTTGCGGCTCTACCGGCGCCTGGCCCGCGCCCATACCCAGGAGGAGGTGGAAGCCCTCGCCTCCGAGCTGGAGGACCGCTTTGGACCGCTCCCCGAGCCCGTCTCCAACCTGCTCTATATCCTGAAGGTTCGCGTGCTCGCTACCGCCGCGTCCCTCACAGCCCTCCGCGCGGAAGGCCAGGAGATCGTGCTCCAGGTCCCAGAGACGCTGCCCCGGGCACTCTGTGATACCATCGCGTCCCGCTGCGCAGGTTGTCAGGCAAGGGGAACGCACGTCCGCCTCAAGCTCGGGCCGGGTTGGCAGCAGGATCTGCTCCTTGTACTGGGCCTGCTGGCCTCACCTCACACCCGGTAGATATCGAGTGCCCTAGAAACCGTAGGGATCGTGCTCTCTCGGGCTCTTGCGCAGATGCTCTGCGTGGGACATGTCGTTTAGGACCACCAGACGAAAGGTGCCGTACCCGCCCTTCTCTTCCGACTCAAGCACCGTAACGCTGGAGGGGTCGCAGCCAAAGTGGCTGTACACCAGCGGCGGTGCCAGATGAAGCAGGTGTGCGAGCAACGACAGCGTCACCCCGGCATGGCAGAAGAACGCCAGCGTAGCCTCGCAGGGCGTCTGCACCCGATACAGCGGCCCCTCGCGTGTGTAGCCCCGCTGGGCGAGAAAGCCATCCCAGGCATCATAGAACGGCGACAGCACCTGGTCCCAGAGCTGTCCATAGGGCACCTGCCCTGGCCAGGCGAGCCTCTCAGGCATGCCGAACTCCCGCAGCAGATCGACCGGATGCAGGTCCCAGGCCACCCGACCCTCTCCATATCCACCGCGGAGCTCGGCCAGCCAATCGAGCGTGATAGCGGTCTCCCCCCGGCGATCCAGGGTGTATCGGGCAGTCATCTGGGCGCGGCCGCGCGGCGAGACGTAGATCTCATCGATCGGCCGGCTTGCCAACGCCTCCGCCAGCAGAGCAGCCTGAACGTGCCCGCGCGGTGTCAGGCTGTCGTTCGCATAGTCCGGGTCGCCGTGGCGCATAAAGAGCAGCTTCATCTTCCCCCTAGAAGCCAGAGTTGCCGCCGCCAGCCAGCCACTGGCGCAGATCGCTGGGCAACGGAGCCACCTGCTGGACCTGGCCGCCGCTTCTCAATGAGGCCGCTCCGGCGATCCCGGTTGCCACGCTCATGCGTCCCGCCAAAGGGGTCGCCTCAGGCGCCTTGTCATCCAAGCACATTGCCACAAACTCCGCGCAGATGACCGGATCAGCGCCCCCATGCCCCCCCAGCGCGGGCTTGATCTCGTACACACGGTCCGCCAGGTCCTTCCACCCACGGGATGGGCGCGTCCGCACCCACACCTTTCCATCGGGCTCAGAGTTCTCCAGCCGCCCTTCCGTCCCAATGAACGTATAGTTACGGTGATAGTCCGGAGTAAAGTGACACTGGAGGTAACTCGCTTTGATGCCCCCCTCCAGTTCCATGATCATCACCTGGTTGTCCTCCACGTCGACCTCCCGGCGAAAGGCGCACTGTACGCGCGGCCCCTCCAGCGTCTCCGGACAGGTTCCACGATCTGGGCATGCAGGGCAAGTCAGGTCATCCGGGCGGTCTCCGCCGTAGAAATCCAGCCCGCCAAAGGCAGCCACGCGCTTGGTGTAGCGTCCCGTGATCCAGTGGATCACGTCGATATCGTGCGAGCCCTTCTGCAGCAGGAGCGAATGGACGTGCGCGCGCCGGGCATGCCAGTCATGGTAGTAAAAGTCGCCGCCCCTCCCGACAAAGTGACGCACCCACACCGCTCGAATCTCACCGATGGTGCCAGCGTCCACGATTTCCTTCATCGTCCGAAACATGGCCATGTACCGCATGTTGAACCCGACCATCAGGTGCCTGCCGGACCGGTGCCAGGCCCTCAGTATCACATCACACCCTTCCACACGGATGGCGAGGGGTTTCTCACAAAAGACGTGCTTGCCAGCCTGGAGCGCCGCGATGGCGTGCTCCTCATGGTAATGGTCAGGGCTGGTGATGGCCACCGCATCCACGTCACTCCGCTCCAGCAGACGGCGGTAGTCGTTGGTGCAGAAGGCATCCCCGCGCTCGTGGGCAAAGCCCGCCAGCCTTGCTGGATCGACGTCGGCGCCGGCCACCACCTCCGAACGCCCTCCTGGTGCGTGCCAGTGGCGCCAGAGGCCGCCGCGGCCTCCCAGCCCAATCACGCCGATGCGCAGTCGCTCCCCGGACACGTGTTCTCCTCCCATACGGCCTCGCCGAACCCGCTGGCAGACTCGCTGCCGATCATAGGGGCAGGTGCCCGGCTGTCAACCGGACCGAGCAGAGCCGCAAACGCCCGGCACGCACAGGAGCGGGCACAGCTGTCAAGCCATGCCCGCTCCTATGCCGCCCGGATACAGCTAGATGTCCAGGACGATGTCTTCGCACACCTGCTCTGTCTTGCGTACCGCGCGCTCCTTGAGCTCAATCGCGCGCTCACTGATGCTCTCGATCGTGTCCCTGCCAGATTGAGGCGCGGATAGTATCCCCGCGGCCCAGCCGACGAACAGCCCCACGATCAGTCCACCCAGGAACTTGTACATCACGTTTCTCCCTCGCCGGGCAGCTCCATCCAGTTTCCGCCCCAGTATACCCAGGTTCGGTGCCCTGTCGACTCGGATCGCGATGCCGGTTTCATGCCGCTAACTCAGCTCCGCCAGGCGGGCCTCCAACCTGGCGCGCTGTTCGCCATAGGCAAGCAACTTTTCGCGCTCTTTGGCCACGACAGCCTCCGGCGCACGCGCGGTGAAGCGCTCGTTGGCCAAGAGCGCCGTCACGCGATCCAACTCCTGGCCCACCGCTTCAAGCTCACGCCCCAGGCGCTGCCGCTCGCGATCCAGATCGAGCAGAGCCTCCAGCGGCAGAAAGACCTCGTACTGTGGCGTCACCAAAGCCAGCGCCTTCTCTGGCCTCTTTTGCAGCTGCCCCACGATCTCCAGGCGATTCTCGTCGACCCGCGCCAGGGATGCCAGAACCGTGCTCTGCTGCTGCAGGAAACTCGCCTGATCACCGCCCGCAACGATCGCGGCGATCCGTCGTCCGGGGTCAACCTCGTGCTCCGTCCGGGCGTTTCGGATAGCCCGAGTCAGGTCCATCAGCCCGTCCAGACGCTGCACCGCGTCCGCATCCCGAGCAGCGTCGCTGGCGGGCCAGGCGGCCACGATGAGCGCCTCGCCCTGATGGGGCAGATACTGCCACAGCGCCTCGGTCACAAAGGGCATGTAGGGATGCAGCAGACGCAACGCCCCATCGAGTACGTATACCAGCACCCGGCGGGCCGCTTCCGCGGACTCCGGATCGGACCCGCGCAGCCTCGGCTTGGTCATCTCGATGTACCAGTCGCAGTACTCACCCCAGAGAAACTCATAGATCTGGCGGCCAGCCTCCCCCAGCTGATATCCCTCGATGAGCCGCGTCACGTCCTCGGCCACCTCGTGATACCGGCTGACGATCCAGCGGTCCGCGTCATCGCCCAAGCCCGCCGGGTCGAGCGCCGAGCCATCGGCCGCGTAGCTCTGCGGCACCGTGCCCAGATTGGCCAGCACATAGCGCGTAGCCTGCCAGATCTTGTTGCAAAAGTTCCGGTTCGCCTCGATCCGGCTCTCAGCCAGCTTCATGTCGTTCCCCGGGGTCGATCCGGTGAGCAGCGTAAAGCGCAGCGGATCCAGCCCGTACTCCTTTATGATAAAGAGCGGGTCGTACCTCCAGGCATCCTCCATCGACTTGCTGATCTTGACGCCATCCTCGTTTCGGACGAGCCCGTGCAAGTACACCGTCTGGAACGGAGCCTCCCCGGTGAAATAAAGGCCCATCATGATCATCCGGGCCACCCAGAAAAAGATGATGTCATACGCCGTCTCGAGCACTGAGGTGGGATAGTAGGTGCGGAGGTCGTCTGTCTGATCGGGCCACCCAAGCGTGGAGAAAGGCCAGAGGCCGGAAGAGAACCAGGTATCGAGCACGTCCGGGTCCTGTGAAAGCCCCGAACCACCGCACTTGGGGCAATGCGTCGGATCCTCACGAGCCACGATCATCTCGCCGCAGCCGTCACAATACCAGACCGGGATGCGATGCCCCCACCACAGCTGGCGGGAAATGCACCAATCATGAATGTTTTCCATCCAGTTATAGTAGATGCGGGTGAACCGCTCCGGCACAATCCGAATCCGGCCATCGCGCACTGCCTCGATCGCCGGCTCAGCCAGGACGTTGGCCCGCACAAACCACTGCGTGGAAATGCGCGGTTCGACGATCGTCGCGCAGCGCTGGCAATGCCCCACGCTATGGCTGTAGGGCTCGATCCTGACCAGGTCACCAGCAGCCTGAAGATCAGCGACGATGTTCTCGCGACACGCAAAGCGATCCTGCCCCTCGTATCTCCCCGCCGCCGCGTTCATGGTCATGTTATCGTTCATCACGTTGATGAGCGCCAGCCCGTGGCGCTGGGCTATCGCGTTATCCACGGGATCGTGGGCCGGGGTGACCTTGACCGCTCCAGTACCGAACTCTCGATCCACCGCTTCATCCCCCACCACGGGGATCAGCCTTCCCAGCAACGGCAGCCGGAGCCGGCGGCCTATGAGGGCCGCATAACGCTCATCCTCCGGATGGACCGCCACCGCGGTATCTCCGAGGATCGTCTCCGGCCTGGTTGTCGCCACGGTGATCGAGGCGTCGCCCTCCTCCGTCCAGTACCTCACGTACCAGAGGTGCGAATCCGCCGGTTCGTGTTCGACCTCCAGATCGGACAAGGCCGTTCCGCACCGCGGGCACCAGTTGATGAGGTACTCGCCCCGGTAGATCAGCCCATCCTCGTACAACCGGACAAAGGCTTCCCGCACCGCTCGCGAAAGCCCCTCGTCCATGGTGAACCGCTCGCGGTCCCAGTCACACGAGATGCCCAGCGCATAGTGCTGCTCTGTGATGCGCTTGTGGTAGACCTCCTTCCACTCCCAGACCCGTTCGATGAAGGACTCTCGCCCCAGGTCATGCCGCGTGATCCCTTCCTTGGCGATCTCCCGCTCCACCACGGCCTGAGTGGCGATGCCCGCATGGTCTGTGCCGGGAACCCAGAGCGTCGGGCGCCCTGCCATGCGATGATGTCGAATCAGCGCATCCTCGATGGCCGCGACGATCGCGTGCCCCAGATGCAGCGCTCCCGTGACGTTGGGAGGCGGCATAGATATCACAAACGGCGTTTGCTCCGGATCGGGCCGTGGGCGAAAGTCCCCGCGTGCCCTCCACCAGTCGTACAGGGGGCGCTCGATCGCTTGCGGGTTATAGGTGGCCGGCATCTCCAGCGGCAATGGCACGCTATCAGGCATCTCCGATTCCTTTCCTCGCCTCTATACAACAAAAGAGCCCCTCTCATCTCCGGGAGGTTTATCACTCCCAGAGACGAAAGGGGCTAACCTTCCGCGGTACCACTCCGGTTCATCGCCCAGTGGGCGACACTCTCAAACCGCGCTAACGGGCGGACCCCGACGCCAAACACACAACGAACCGTGCGTTCAGCTTCAGACTCACAGGCGACCTTCGGAGGCTTCCGCTGTGGGGGGCTTCCAGCCGGCGACCCCCCGTCTCTATCAGGTTACCGCCTCGTACTCTTCCTGATCGCAGTCTGTTACCAAGTTAGGCCAAGTCTATCACGCGGCCAGACCGATGTCAAACGCGCTCCGTGCCCGCCCGCGCGCGGAGCGGCCAGCGCACGTCGCGGAGCCCCTCAACCAGGGGTCCCACTGGCTCGATGGGTACCATCTTCGGTTCGGACTCCCAACGCAGCTTGATCTCCACCGCCCCTTGAGCAAGCGACCGAGGGCTTACCGTCAATCGCACGGGAACGCCCAGCAGATCAGCATCATTGAACTTGACGCCCGCCCGCTCAGGGCGCTCATCGTAGAGGACGCTCATGCCCAGATCGGTCAACCGCCGGTACAACTGCTCCGCGGCGGTTTCCTCGGCCGGCTCTCGCGCCAGTGATACCAGGTGCACGCAGAACGGCGCGACGGCGGTTGGCCACACGAGCCCTCGATCGTCGTGGTGTTCCTCCATGAGGCAGGCCATCAGCCGGCCGATCCCGATTCCATAGCACCCCATCATCAAAGGCACGCTGCGCCCGGCCTCATCCAGATAGCTCGCCTGAAGCGCCTCGGCATACCGGCTCCCAAGCTGAAAGATGTGCCCCACCTCAATCGCGCGCACGGCTTCCAGGGGCGCGCCACAGCGCGGGCAACCGTCCCCCATCCGGGCCAGCGATATATCGGCAACCCGATCGGGCACCAGGTCCCGTGGGATGCGAACGTTACGCAGATGGTATCCCGGGCGATTCGCCCCAGCCACATAGTGGCATCCGGGCTGGACGGACTCATCCGCGATCACCGTTCCCGACGTCAAGCCGATCGGCGAGGCGTAGCCCGCCACCACCCCGGCTTCTCGGAGCGCCTCCGCTGACGCCGGCAGTAGATCAACGCCCCCCAGCTGAGCCGATAGCTTTAGAGGATTCACCTCCAGATCGCCGCGTATCACCGCGAACACGAGCGCTCCGGAATCGGCCCTCTGGTAGAGCACCGCCTTGAGCGTGTCTGCCGGTAGAATGCCCAGGCATTCAGCGAGCGCCGCGATCGTCGTCGTTCCCGGGGTTGCGACAAGTTCCACGGGCTGCGGATCCTCCGGCATGCGCGGAGCCAGGCGCGCCCGTGCACCCTCGACGTTGGCGGCATAGCCGCAGGCTGCGCAGGTGATGAGTTCATCCTCACCGTGCGGGCTGAGGTACATGAACTCGTGCGAGACCTTCCCGCCCATCATGCCCGAGGCGGCCTCGACGGGCCTCACAGGCAGCCCGCAACGCGCAAAGATGCGCTCGTAGGCGCCAAACACGCGGTGGTAGGCCGTGGCCAGCCCTTCTTCGTCCCTGTCAAAGCTGTACGCGTCCTTCATCAGGAACTCGCGTGTGCGCACCAGTCCGCCTCTGGATCGAGGCTCATCCCGAAACTTGACCTGGATCTGGTAGACCAGCGAAGGCATCTGCCTGTAGGACCGGATCTCCTGCCGAGCCAGGTCGGTGACGGCCTCCTCATGCGTCATCGCGAGCACCAGGGGGTGGCCGGCTCGATCCTCAAACCGTGCGAGGGCCGCGCCTGGAGAAGGCGCCTGGTATCTCCCCGATGCCTGCCACAACTCCGCCGGCTGCACCACGGGCATGGACACCTCCTGCCCATCGATGCCGTCCATCTCCTCGCGGATGATCTGCTCGATGTTCCGGATCACGCGCCATCCCAGGGGAAGGTAGCTGTAGATGCCCTGCGCCATCTGCCGGATGAGGCCTGCGCGCAGCGCGAGGCGATGCCCTGGCAGGCCAGCATCGGATGGATCTTCCCGCAGACGTTGCCCGAATAGCGTGGATACTCTCATGGCGTTCCCTCCTGCGCCGCGCACCCCGGTTTGACTCTCCCGCGCTCCATCCGTATCCTGACGCCGTAAGCTGCTCGACGCCTCTCCGCGCTATCTTTGGAGTCCCTGTGAACCTGATTCACCTTTCGGTGGGCCCCCTCGCCACGAACTGCTATATCGTGCAGTGCCCGCACACGCTTCGTGGCCTCGTCATCGATCCGGGTGACGAGGCGCCCTTGATTCTGGAGACCCTGGCGACCCATGGCGTTCAATTGGACATGATCATTTTGACGCACGCCCACTTTGATCACACCGGGGCCGCAGCCGAGGTCCGTACGGCCACAGGGGCTCCGATCGCGATCCACCAGGCCGAGGCAGACATGCTCGCCCATCCCATCCTCCTCTTTCCAGGCCTGCGCCCACCTCCGGCCATCACTGCCGATCATACATATCATGAGGACGAGGTCGTTGCTGTGGGGGAAATCCGAGCCCGCGTGCTGGCTACGCCTGGCCATTCGCCCGGTGGGCTATCGCTCTGGGTCGAGAAGGATCAGGTCCTCTTTTCGGGTGACGCCTTGTTCCGAGAGGGCGTCGGCCGTACCGATCTCCCCGGCGGATCGGCTGCCACACTGGCCCGGAGCATACAAGCACAGCTATACGTCCTGCCGGAAGAGACGGTCGTCTACCCGGGCCACGGATCGCGTACCACCATCGGCTGGGAGATGCGCCACAACCCCTATGTGCGTCCCCCCGGTGCGGCCGGTCAGTTCGCCTAGGGGAGCGCGTACCGCCGTTGGATCGCCTTATGGCCTCGGGTGTTGAGGGCAAAGGCAACCAGTTCTCCGGCCAGATCCCCGCCATCCGCTCTCCATACCGCATACAGCCGGTAGGCTAAGGGGTAATCTCCCCGCTCCAGGCTCTCCG
>JAAYAW010000041.1 GCA_012719135.1 Chloroflexota bacterium | reverse complement strand
GGTGTTCAGGCCCACGTCGATCGCAGGCGAGCCCGCCGTCAGGCTCAAGTTCCCCGCGGCGGCGTTCGCAAAGGCGGGATCGGTGGCCAGGTTCCCACCACCGTTCGATCCCAGCGTCGTGCTCCATTCGGGGCCGCTGCCCTGGATGAGGCTGTATTCCGTTGAGGAGGTGTCGTAGGCGCTCATCTGCGGGCCACCGGCACAGGTGTTGCCCCAGAGAATCGTGTTGGAGAGGTGGAACCGGGCTGTATCGGCCTGGGCGCATAGCCCCCCACCCAGGGTGCTCGCCTGGTTGTCTGCGACCGTGACGTTGACGAGCGTGAAGGTGCTGTTGCTGGCATAGAGCGCCCCGCCGTTCGCTGTGGCCGAGTTCTTCCAGAGTACGACGTTGACCAGAAGGGTGGTGCCCGCATCGTAGGTCGCTACAGCCCCGCCGTTACTGCCCTGGTTCTCGGCAAATACCGAACGCGTGATGGAAAGCGCCGCGCCGTTGTTGTACAGCGCCCCGCCGGCCGTGTTGGCTCGGTTCCCGTTGAACAGCGTTCTCTCGGCCAGCAGAGACCCGCCCTGAACCCGCAGCGCGCCGCCCTTGCTGGCCTGGTTTCCGACAAAGAGCACATCGGCCAGGTGAACGGTGCTGGCGGTACTCACCAGGCCTGCGCCCTCCTTCGCGACGTTCAGGCCATCGCCGCCGGTGATGATCAGGCCGTCCAGGGTCACCACCTCAGCAGCGCTCGATACAGTCACGACCTGGTGAGCGTTGGTGCCGACGATGTCGGCAAACGACTGCGTGACGCCCCCGATCTGCGCGTCATCGCCGCCGATATCGCCGCTCAGGATGGTGCCGTGCGCATCGGGATCGCGCTCTGCGAGCGTGGCCTCGTCGCCCGCGAAACCGCCGTAGAGCGAGACGCCCCCCGGCACCGCAAAGGTGCTCGCGGCTTGCGCTCCCGGCCGGTAGATGCCGCCGGCGATCCAGATCTGATCGCCCGAGGAGGCCGCGTCCAGCGCGGCCTGCAGCGACGGGTAGGCCGTGGCCCAGGTGGCGCCGTCGGGCGCTGGTGCTTCAGAAGATGCGTCCACGCGGAGCACGCTGGCATCTGAACGCACCGGAAAGAAGGGATGGACCAGACTTGTGAGGGTGAGGGACAGGATGAGGACGAGAGTGGAAGCGAGGCGGGCAGCACGGTTTCCCATGGTGACTCCTCCGCCGGCGGGCGCCGGCCGAGCAACTGACGGAGCACAGCCGAAAGGGGCGGACGTCACGGGCGCGGCAAAGCGCTCTTATGGTAGCAGATCGCGTGCGCTTATACAAGGGGTTCGCAAGGCATTCTCAGAAAAAAACATGTCACGCTGGGCCAGAGCGGGGGGCGCAGAATGGGCAGACGAACGAAAAGAGGAGAGGAGGTGGCGTGCGCTGGCATCGGCCGAGAAATGACAAACCGCCCGCGAGCGGCCACTCACCTTCCGGTGAAGCATCTACGGGCGGAACGCGCTTGTCTGTATCTGTCCGGCAACGACGGCGTGGCTACCAGCTCCCTGACGCCAGAAAGCGATACATATGGTACCCCCAAGGGAATTCGAATCCCTGTCGCAGCCTTGAAAGGGCTGTGTCCTAGGCCACTAGACGATGGGGGCACGGATCTGCACGATTGTAGCACCGCGGCCCGCGGCGGTCAAAAACCCCTCGGTTACCCGGCGATCCTGACGGCGGCGCGCAGAAAGCCCTTGTAAACTGGGCTGCCGCACGCTATGATGGCCGTAGTGTTGCGCCCCTCGGGGCGCTTACGGGGGGATAGAGCGATGGACTCGACGCGGAATCCAGAGGAGCGCGGCTTGCTTGTAGGCGTCCTTGTCGGCATGGCGGGCCTCGCCCTGATGATCGCCCCGGCGGCCCTGAGCATGCGCGGGATGGACGGAGCCTATGCCCTGGGCGCCTTTGGCCTGATGCTCTTGATCCTGGGCGCCATCACGGCCGCGGTCCGGTTGCCCCGGACGCGCGCGGTCGACCGGATGCTCGAGGGGGTGGACTTGCTGGCGCGCTGGCAGTACGGCGGCGAGCTCCATGGCAGGCAGGTGGCCAACGACCTGCAATCCCAATTACAGCGGAACCGCCGCTTGCTCCTGATCATCCTCGCCTGGTGGGCCGTATGGGTGGCCGTATTCACGGTGATCGGCCACGCCGAGGGCCAGGGCGATGCCATGCCCCTCTTTGTGGGGATCATGGTGGGTGTGCTGGCGATCGTCGCGGCGGCGGCCCTGGGGATCCCGCATCTGATGGCGCGGCGCGCCATGGCGCGCCCGGAGGCCCTCATCGGGCGCCACGGGATCCTGCTCCACGGCACCTTTTACTCGTGGGACGCCCCACTGAACCAGTTGCAGGAGGTAGCGCTCTCGGAGGACTCGCCCCGTCCGCAGCTGGTGATCACCCTGAGGTCACGCAGCGGCCCGTATCTAGCCTATGGGGCGCCACTCCACCTCACGGTCCCCGTGCCGGCCGGTGAGCTTACGCGGGCACGCCGGATCGCCGGAGAGTTGAGTCTGATCGCCACAGGCCCGCAGCTCTCAAGGTCGCACGCCGAGCTGTGATACCCCTCACGTGCGGCAGAGATCGTCCACGACGATGCGCAGCATGATGTGGGGCCGGTGGGCGGCCAGGCGGATCAGCAACGCCCGTACCCAGAGTGTCGCCCAGGCCATCTCGAGGCTCTCCTCAGGGTGGTGATCAGGCTATACGCGAGCGCCCACGTTCCAAGGCGGCTCGCCCGTCGTCCACCGATCGACTCGATGCCGAGCGCCCCGCTCAGACAGACGGCTGCGGCCACGAGAAGGCGCGCTCGGGTACGCGGTGCAAGCCGCCTCAGAAAACCCCAGTAGAGCACCCCAGCAGGGCGATCAGCGTGACGCCGGCGATCACCCAGGAAAAGTACAGCAGGCCGGCCCTCTGCAGCCCTAGGAGCCGCCTGACAGGCTCCGAGAGCATCTCGTGAAGAGCAAAGAACTCCTCTCCGGCCATCACCGCGAACCCGGCGGCGAGCCCTGCCCAGTGCCAGGCATCCCGATCACTCGTGCGCCACCCGGCCGCCGCGATGAGAGCCAGGAGCGCGGCGCATCCCAGCAGGAGGAGGACCGAGTAGAGCGTGGGCAGGCTCGATTCGAAATCGACGTTGAGAAAGCCGAGAAGCGCCAGGGGCTCCCCTGTGGGAAAAGGTAGGGATGGAGCTGCCCGATAACGCTGAGGGTCACCAGCAGGCCGGCCGGCAGGGCAAGCAGCGTCGTCAGCCGTCGCAGGCGCAGGCTGAGGTCCACAGGGCTCATGGGCTACTCCATACTCGGTGGGCGTCCTCGGCCGGAGCGACCCTCACGACTGTACGGCAACGTTCTTATCCGGCAGGACACCAGTTTTCCGTTGATCTGGGACACAATCGGCGCATTCGCCTTGACGCACGGTCCCCAAAATCCTAGCATGTGAGCGGTTGCGTCACAGGCAGAAGGATAGGCAGGAGGGCCATCACGTGCAGCGCATCATGAACCCTGAGGCTCTAGCGTCCCATGGCAACGTGCCCGGCCGCCGGGACATGGTGGAGATACTGGAGGCGGGCCTGCGCGCAGCGGACCCGTACAACAACACGCGTGCGCTCCTCCAGCGCGAGGGTACACGGCTGATCCTGGACGGCGACTTTGCCCCGGCCGAATGCCCCGCGGGCCTGCCCACGGGCCCCCAAGTCATCGACCTGGATGACGTGGAGCGAATCTATGTCGTGGGGGCGGGCAAGGGCATCCAGCGCGTGGCCCTTGCCTTTGAGCACGCCCTGGGAGATCGGCTCACGGGCGGCGTTGTCATCGACAAGCATGGGCAGGATCTGGAATGCACCCGCGTGCAGGTGGTGTACGGCGCGCATCCCCTGCCGGATCAGGGCTGCCTGGACGGCTGCCAGCACATCCTCGATCTGGCCGGAACCCTCACGGAGCGCGACCTGGTGTTCACCCTGGCGGGGAACGGCGTCTCCAGCCTGCTCACGCTGCCGGTGCCCGGGGTGACGCTCGAGGATCTCCGGCGCGTCACCCACATGATGCAGATCGAGCGCGGCGTCCCCACCGGCGACCTCAACCCGATCCGGAACCATCTGGATCAGATGAAGGGCGGCAAGGTCACCCGGGCCCTGCGCCGAGCGCGGGTGGTGCACCTGATCGCCTGGGATTGCCGCACCTACGATTGGCTGATCGACACCAACGTCTGGCTGCACTTTTTCCCCGATCGCTCCACCTATGCGGACGCCGTGGCCATGCTCCATAAATGGGACGCCTGGGACGCGGCACCCGAAGCGGTTCGGCGGCACCTCTCCCAGGCTGACCCGGCGCAAGAGACGATGAAGCGCGCCGAGTTCGAGGCGCGGGGAGAGCGGATATTCGGTGTCATGCCGGAGCGGATCGGGATGCTTCCCAGCGCGACCGCCCGGGCAAGGGAGCTGGGCTACGAGGCGCACATTCTGGGAACCCCGATGCACAATGAGGCCAGCGCATACGCCCGTGAGAGCGCCGCCCGTGCTCTGGCCATCGCCTCCGGGCAGGAGCCGGCCTATCGCGCGCCGTGCGTCCTGATCAACGGTGGCGAGATGATCGTGACGGTGGGCAAAGAGAACGGCATCGGGGGGCGCAACCAGGAGCATGCTCTCGCGGCGGCGACGCACATCGCTGGCAGCGAACGCGTGGTAATCGGCTCAGTGGATAGCGATGGAACCGACGGCCCCGGCACTCAGCTGGTGCCGGGATGCGAGGGAATTCCCTCGCTGGCAGGCGGCATCGTCGATGGTGAGACCATGAAGGAGGCGAGCGAACGAGGAGTGAATGTGGCGGAAGCTCTGAGGCGCCATGATACCACACGAGCGCTTTTGAGCCTGGATTCGGGCGTGATCGCCACACGCAACATCAGCATGAACGACCTAACCGTTGCCCTGGTAATGGGCCCAGGCTGAGTGCAGAAAGGATACACACATGGGGGACGGATCACTCATCGCTTCGGTAAAGGCGCGGCAGATCCACTCGGACCGGGGACACCCGGGGGTTGAGGTTCGTGTCACCACCCGGAACGGCGCCACAGGTGTAGCGGTGGCTACGGCAGGCGTATCGGTGGGCGTACACGAGGTGCAGTTCGCGTACGATGGCGGCACGCGCTGGGGCGGCAAGGGCGTGCTCAAGGCCGTGGAAAAGGTCGATACCCTGATCGCCCCCGCGATCATGGGGCTTGACGCCTCCAACCAGACGCTCGTGGATGACGCGATCATCGCGCTGGATCCCAGCCCGATGAAGACCAACATCGGTGGCAATGCCACGGCCGCTACGTCGGCGGCTGTGCTGCGTGCAGGCGCCGCCTCGCTGGGCATCCCACTGTACCAGCACATCGGCGGCGTGAACGCCGTGCGCCTGCCCGTGGCGGGCACCATCGCCATGGTGGGCAGCGACCGGTACGGCGGCGGCGGCAGCGAATCGGGCGGCAAGCCCAGCTACTCTTTCCTGTGCTATGGCTATGACACGTTTACCGAAGCCCAGTACGCGGCCTGGCAGGTATCCAGGGTCTACGCTCAGATGATGCACGAAAAGTGGGGCGTCAGCGGGCGAGACGGCTTCCTGTTCCTGCCCGTGGGCGCCATCCAGCACGACAAAGAGTTCTGGGAGGTGATGGCCAGGGCCATCGAAAAGGTCGGCGAGGGCAGAATCGGGATCCAGGTGGACGTCGCTGCGGGCACGTACTGGGAAAAGGACAAGGGCCAGTTCGTGGGCCTGTTCTCCGCCGAGCCCAAGACGCCCGACGAACTCATCGAGCTGTACCAGTGGATGACGGCGAACTATCCCTTTGTGGTCGTCGAAGATCCGATGGACGAAATCGACTATGAGGGGCACGCCCGAGTCACTAAGGCTCTGCCTCACATCGAAACCGTTGGGGATGATCTGTACACCACCAACCCGGAGCGCGTGAAGGCAGGCGCCGCGGTGAGCGCCACGGACGCCATGTTGCTCAAGGTGAACCAGATCGGCACCATCAGCGAGGCCTTTGCCGCCGTCCGGCTGTGCTACGATAACGGCATGGGCGTCATGCCGTGCGAGAGCCGCGGCGAGGGTGACGCCATCGCTGATTACACCGTGGGGCTGAACTGCGGCCATCTCCGCGAAGGCGCCCTGGGCCACACGGGGAACCGCTTTACGCAGATCGAGGCGGAACTGGGCTCGCGCGCCGTATTCGCGGGGGCCAAGGGCCTGATGATCGGCGACTGATCCCGTACGCTAAAGGGCCGCCGCCTGAAGCCGGGCGGCGGCCCTGTCGTGAACAAGGAGTGCCGATGGACCCCGTTATCGATATCGTCAACCGGAGCAACCAGCGCGGCGGCCGCATGCTCTCGGTCATCGACCTGCTGGAGGCCGGGACGTTGAGCCGGCCGCAGGCCTGCTGGCTGCTGGCGCGCATCGTCCAGGGATCGTCTTTTCTCGTGGGCGCGCGGCCTGGTGGCGCCGGCAAGACGGCCATCCAGGGCGCCCTGCTCGGCATGCTGCCCGCCGCGGGCGCCATCCGCCTCGCGACGCCTGATTCCGGCTGGGAGGAGAGCAGGCAGGGCGATTGCGTCGTGGCGTACGAGATCGGCCGCGGGAACTGGGAAGCCTACGTCTGGGGCGATAGCCTGGTACGGCTGACGGCCCTGGGGCGTGCCGGATGCCGAATCGTCACCAATCTCCATGCCGATACGCTGGAGCAGGCGCGCGAGCAGGTGGCGGTGCAGTGCGGCGCGGGCGAGGATGGGCTGCGAGCCTTTGAGATCTTTATCCCCGTCCGCATGAGCGGCCATGGCTACGGCCGGATCCAGCGCGTGGTCGAGCAGATCACCTGGTACGGCCCGGGCGGTTGGCAGAGCTATGACGAGAGCCAGGAGACATCGGTGCTCGCCCAAGGCGCCATCGGGCCCTTTCTCGATCGCTGCCTGGCGGAGGGGCTCCGCACCATCGAAGCGGTCCGTGCCGCCTGGCTGGCGGACCTCCCCGCCCTCACCCCCTCCATACCGGACGAGCCGGGCGCGGGCTGAACGCTCCGGCGCCCCGCACGCCCGTCTAGCACGCCTTTTTCGCCAGGAGGGTGTAGCTGAGGGGGATCGCGACCCCGCTGTTCGCCTGCCGCCGGTGGCCGGCGCTGATATCGCGCGGCTGCTCCTCCAAATAGCACACCGCAAGTCCGCTCTCGACCAGCGCCGTGACGATATCCCCCAGCGTGTGTACGAACCAGTACTGGGGCAGCTCGGACTCGTAAGCCGTCCCCCCGACATAATCGAGCCCGCCGTACTCCACATAGGGCTCGGGCACAAAGTAGGGCTCGTGAATGCGCAGCGGATCCAGTTCGTGATCCCCATCGAACGGGAGCATCTCGGCCACCGGGTGGATCTCACGGATCAGGAGCACGCCGCCCGGCCTGAGGAGGGCTGCGGCCCGCGCGAAAAAGCGCGGCAGGTCGGGCAGCCAGCCCAGCGCCCCGGCGCTGATAAAGGCCCGGTCAAAGGCCCCGTCATAGTCCGGTGGAATCTCGTATACGTCCGCGTGCACGAACTCGCAGTCGATACAGCACAACGCCGCCCGCGCGCGGGCCTCGTCGATCGCCAGGTCGGACACGTCAAAACCAACACACCGGCCGGCGCCGAGATTACGTATCGAAAGCAGTTCGACCCCGTTGTTGCAGCAGAGATGGGCTACAGCCTGCCCGGAGACGCCGGCCCGCTCCAGCGCTCGCCGGGTGTCCTCGTCCAGCCGGACGTGCCCGGGCTGGAGAAACGCCTGGTCCAGCCGGGCGCGCGCCGCCCGCTGGTGAAGAGGCATCACCTCGTTCCAGGCCGCCCGTGCCGCGCGAGTATACCGTCGGTAGTCATGCGTCTCGGCCATCGCTCAGGCCTCTCCTTGCGGGTTCGCGGTCTCCCGCTCCGTACCAGGGCCGTGCCCTGACCCGCTCAGCAGGCACACCAGGGCGCGGCGGATCTCCTCCGCCGCGGGCGGGCAACCCGCCACAAAGGCAACGTCGCGCTCCGGGTCCATGCCGAGAGAGGGCGCGCGATCCAGAACAGTTCGAGCATAGCTCTCCGAGCACGCGCCCACCACGAGTACCCGATGGCGGCGGGTCGGATCGGCATCCGGCCCAACGAAAACCGTGTCACCCGCAGCGGTGACGCGCAGGTCCGCCAGGTCGGCCGCGGGCAGTGCCTCGAGCGCAGCCAGCGCGGGCGCGTGGCAGAGGTCGCACAGGCAGCCCATCCGGCGCAGCGCACGGTGGACCGCTTCCGCATCTGGCGGGCAACCAGGCACATACTCTCCCAGCCCGGCGTGCTCGGCGGCGCACTGGCCCACCGCGAGCACGGTCCCTCCAGAGGAGATCGGGCCCTCGTATTCACCGTACACGGCCGTCAACGGCCGAAGCAACCGCGGCGGGCGCGCCCGGCGCAGCGACGAGAGCACAGCCACGCGACACCCGCTGCAGGCATCCCCATCGCAGAGCGTGAGGCCGGGCATGATGAGACGAAGCTCGTCGCCAGGCGTCATAAAGGGATGGCAGAGCCCGGCGGGCTCTTCGCCCAGGCAGGCGATACGCGCCAGATCCCCGCAGCCCACGCCATCGTCAATCGCCCACTGGAGGTAGCGCGTCCGCTGGTTCAGGCCCATCAACTGGCGCGACATGACGTCCACCGCCACGGGATCGTTGCCCGCCAGCATGGTGCGCGCCCCCGCCGGGCGCCTAAAGTCGGTACCGCCGGCGATCCCCTCGGCGCCGTCCCAGCCGTCGACGACCACCAGATCCGCCGGCCGGATCCGGTTAATGTCCGCCAGGGCCTCCTCGAGCAGGTACTGCCGGTGTATCTCTGTACGGTTCACCTGCGGCGTCAGGGCAAAGCTGTTCTTGAGCGCCACGGTGTAATCCGCGGAGATGTGCGTCTTGAGCAACGGCACCGAGATGTACAGGTCCGCCTCCAACACCAGTCGAGAGATCGGCAAAGGGTGCGGGTAACGAGGCCGGCCCAGCGGGACCAGCCGATGCTCGCCCGCCTCCAGGTTGTAGAGTTCCACCCCCTGCCGTTCGGCCATCTCGCGCCAGCCTCCCGCGGGAAAGGCGCTGGCATGGGTGGCGCCGTAGGCAGCGGTGCCCTCGGCCACCACCAGGCGCCCGGGGTGCCACCCTTTGGCCCGCTCCACCAGGGCCTCTACAAGTTCCACATGCGTGGTTCCCCCACTGGAGGAGGGTGCGTTCGCGGTGATATTGGGTTTGATCACGATGGTGGCCCCGGGGGCCACGGGCGGGCGCCCGCCGTACAGATCATTGAGTAGTTCGGCGAGGATGCCGGCCACGTCCTCAAAGCGGGTCCAGCGCCGGATGCTGACGGTGGGAGTAACGATCTCGCCCCTCCTGTGATGACGCATTGACAGCTCAAGCCTGCGCGCCTACATTATCGCCAGAGCGCACGCGCTCACAAGTAGATTTGCGGGGGAAGCCATGCGACGGATCGAAACCGCCCTGGAGGGCGTGTATATCCTGGAGCCGCGTGTCTTTGAGGACCGGCGCGGCTTTTTCTTTGAGAGCTACAACGACCGCGCCCTGGCAGAGCTCGGAATCACCGACCGCTTTGTGCAGGACAACCACTCACGATCGTGCCGGGGAACGTTGCGCGGCCTCCATTACCAGACGCCTCCCGGCCAGTCCAAGCTGGTGCGGGTGGTGGTCGGCGAGGTCTGGGACGTGGCCGTGGACGTCCGCTTCGGCTCGCCCACCTTTGGCCAGCACGTGGCCGTGGTTCTTTCGGCCGAGAACAAGCGCCAGTTCTACATCCCCGCGGGTTTCGCCCACGGCTTTTGCGTCCTGAGCGAGAGCGCGGACTTTCTCTACAAGGTGAACGGCTACTATGCGCCCAACGATGAGCGTGGCGTGCTCTGGAACGATCCGGAGCTGGCAGTCCCGTGGCCTATCGCTGACCCGATCCTTTCGGACAAGGACAAGGTGCTGCCGAGCCTGCGCGACATCGCGAGAGACTATGTCTGGAGAGGGCCCAGCGGGAGTTCACCGGGCGCGTAGATACCGCGTTCGGTGATGATCGCCTGGATCAGCCGGGCCGGGGTGATGTCAAAGGCCGGGTTGAGGGCCCGTGCCCCCGCGTGCGCATGCTGTATGCTTACGGGGCGGCCCTCCGGATCCAGCCCGGTGAGCAGCAGAACCTCGTCCGGATCCCGCTCCTCTATTGGGATCCGCGAGCCATCCGGGCAGGCGGGATCCACGGTGCTCCAGGGGGCAGCGACGTAGAACGGTACGCCGCTATCCGCGGCGCAGAGGGCCTTTTCGTAGGTGCCGATCTTGTTCGCGATGTCGCCGTTGGCGGCCACCCGATCCGCCCCCACGATCACCAGATCGACCATCCCCCGCTGCATCAGGTACCCAGCGGCGTTGTCGGCGATCACCACGTGGGGAATGCCCTCGCCCTCCAATTCCCAGGCGGTGAGCCGAGCCCCCTGGCTGCGCGGCCTGGTCTCATCGACATAGACGCTGACGCGCTTGCCCGAGCGGGCGGCGCAATAGATCGGCGCCAAGGCGCTGCCCCAATCCACAAAGGCCAGCCAGCCAGCATTGCAGTGCGTGAGGACCCGCGCCCCATCGGGGATTCGCTCAGCACCGATGCGCCCGATGGCTTCCCCCGCCGCAGCATTCTCGTCGGCGAGCGCTTGCGCCGCCTCCACGGCTGCGCGGCGTGCCGCAGGGACCGATCCCGCGCCGTCTATGGCGCCCTGTACGCGCGCCACCGCATAGAACAGGTCCTGCGCCGTCGGCCGCGTAGCGCGCAGCGTGGCGGCCCCCTCGCAGACGTAGGCCGCGAAACCGGCGCCTTCAGGCGCCTCCAGCGCCACCTGGGCCATGCCGTAGCCCGCCGCGGCGCCGATCGCCCCGGCCCCGCGCACCACCATATCGCGAATGGCCTGCGCCGTATGCCGGTGTGTGGGCAGATCCACCAACTCGAACCGGTACGGGATGAGTGGCTGGTTTATCATGCGGACGGTATGCCCTACCAGCGTCACCGTACGATAGTCTACACCCTGAACCTGCATCCCACCCCTCTCCCGATCACTCGCCGGCCGCCGCGCTCCCGGGTTCGTCCAGAAAGGTCATGATCCCATTGGCGATGCCCACCGCCACCAGATCCTGCTCATTGGTCAGCAAGTACCGGTCACCCCCCATAAAGCCGATCTCGATAATCGCCCCGGGGGTGGATGGAGAGATGCGGCGCAAAGCATGGTATTCGCGCATATCGTCCGTAATGGTATCGCGATGCGGCGCTAGGCCCGTCGCATCCCCATAGGTGCGGTAGAGGATCTCCACCAGGCGGTCCTCGGCCTCAGGATCGTCCGAGTGGGTCATCCGGGCGATCTTGAAGCCGCTGAGATCGACGCACGAATCGGCGTGTATCGCCACAAAGGCCTGGGCGCGAAAGCCGTTCAACTGCGCGCCATACTCGGGGAGCACCTGGACGTCGATGCCGTTCTGCCGCAGCGTGTAGGCCACGGCGCGCGCCACCGCCAGGTTGATCTCCGCCTCGGTGAGGCCATCCGGGCAGGTGGCGCCCGAATCGTTCTGCCAGTGCCCGGCCAGCAGGCCCACGGTGGCGCTGCGGGATCCCAGCAGCCCCGCCAGGCCACGGATGCTCGCCGTCTCGTCCAGGCCCAGGAGCGCCACGCCGGCCACAGCGACCACCAGCAGGGCAGCTACCAGGCGCGCCGCCCCCCTGGCCGACGCAGGCGCCGGGCGCGAAGGAGTAGGTGGGGTGGGCCTGCCGGTATCTCTGTTGGCCATGATGCCGGGAGTGTAGGCGGGCTCCCGCCGGACGTCAAAGGCTGCGGGGCGGAGGCAGAGCGGCCACGGCGCCGCAAAGCACGGGGATAGCCGCCAAGGAATGCACCCTTGCCCGTCCCAGGCCCCTGTGCTATCCTAGCCGGGTGCCGCCGACAGGCGGTCATAGACCGCCCGGTGGAGCGCGCCCTGTATGAAGATCCTCATGGTCCTCACATACTACTATCCGCACTGGACGGGGCTTACCGCGTATGCGGGCCGGTTGGCCGAGGGCCTGGCGGCGCGCGGGCACCGCGTGACGGTGCTTACCGCCCGCCACGCGCCGGACCTGCCCGCGCAAGAGCAGCTGAACGGCGTGGAGGTCATCCGGCTTCGACCTCTCTTTCGCCTGAGCCGCGGCCAGGTGATGCCGGGCTTTGTGGGCGCCGTGCAGGCGCTGGTGCGCGAGCATGACGTCGTGCAGGTTCACACCCCTATGCTGGAGACCGCCCTTGTGGGGGCCCTGGCCCACCGTGCCGGGCGCAAGATGGTGATGACCCACCACGGCGATCTGACAATGCCCGCCGGGCCTTGGAACCAGTTCGTTCAGCTCACCGTTGGCGGGCTGCAGAACCTGGGCGCTCGCTCCGCCGACGTCATCACCACGCACTCCCAGGACTATGCCGATCACTCGGAGTATCTCCGGCCTTACCTCGCCAAGACGAGGGCGATCTACCCGACCTTTAGCTTCCCGTGTCCCGACCGCGAATCCGCCCTCGCCTGGCGGGACGCGTTGGGGCTCACGAACGCGCCCCTCGTCGGCTTTGCGGGGCGCTTTGTGGAGGAAAAGGGGTTCGACTATTTGCTACGAGCGATACCCCTGGTGCGCGCCCGAATGCCAGAGGTCCGGCTTCTTTACGCGGGCGATACCCGCGTGGTTTACGAGCGGTTCTACGAGCGCTGCCGGCCCCTGGTGGAGGCCGAACGCGCACACATCATCGAGGTCGGTCTCATCCGTGATCCGCAGCGCATGGCCGATTTCTACGCCATGTGCGACCTGGTCGCCCTCCCCAGCCGCACCGATTGCTTCCCCAGCGTGCAGGTGGAGGCGATCCTATCGGGCACGCCCGTAGTGACCACGGACATCCCGGGAGCTCGCGAGGTGGTGCGGGTGACGGGGATGGGCCGGCTGGTCATGCCGCGCAGCCCCGAGGCTTTGGCCGAGGGCATCCTGGAGACGCTGAACAACCGGGAGGCTTACTGCCAGCCGGAGGAGTCGATCCGGCGCATCTTTTCCCCGGAGGCCTCCATCGGCGCCTATGAGAGCCTGCTGGCGGGCCTGGTCGCCGGCTGAGAGCGGCCCGCCGGTTGCGCTTTAGCGGGGCTTGCGCGGGCATCACCGGGATGCTATCCTCAGGCCCAACGGACGCCTCAGGGGTCCCGATAGAGGGACGGGGCAACTATATACTCAGTATACCGAGGTAACATGGCTACAGAACTACGCACTCGCGACCAGATCCCAGCCCGCTACAAGTGGAACCTGACGAACCTCTACGCGGACGAAGCCGCCTGGGAGGCGGAAATCGCGCGGGTTCGGGCGATGCTGCCCGAGACCAGGGCGTTCGAAGGGCACCTTGCCGAAGGCCCGGCCGTCATCGCCCGCTGGCTGGAACACCTCCAGGAACTTGTGCTGCTCACCGGCAAAATCCATATCTATGCGCACTCTTCCCACGCGGTGGACACTTCGGACCAGGCGGCGGCCGCCCTCAACGCCCGTGCCATGTCCCTCGCCGCTCAGGTGATGGGCGCGATCGCCTTTGCGGAACCGGAGATGCTGGCCATCGGCCCGGACACGCTCAAGACCTGGGCCCGCGATGACGCCGAACTCGCGGACTATGCCCAGTACTTTGACCAGTTGGCCCGCAGGGCGGAGCACGTGCGCTCTCCCGAGGTCGAGACGCTTCTGGGGGAACTGCAGGATCCCTTCCGCACGGCCAACAGCATCCACGGCGTGCTGGCCGACGCCGATCTCGTGTTCCGGCCGGCGAGCGCCGGACCGGGACAGCCCGACCTGCCTGTGGTTCAGGGTACCTACACCGAGATGGAGACCGATCCCGACCGCGAGATCCGGCGCACGGCCTACCAGAGCTATGCCGACGGCCATCTCGCAGTCAAGAACACCATGGCCACCTGCATGGCCTGCGGCATCAAACACGATGTGTTCATGGCGCGCGCGCGCCGGTACGACTCGTCGCTGGAGGCGGCAGTCTCGGAGAACTATGTGCCGGTACAGGCTTTTCACAATGTGATCGACACCTTCAAAAAGAACCTGCCCGTCTGGCATCGCTACTGGGACGTGCGGCGCCGGGCACTCCGGCTGGATGCGCTCCAGCCGTATGACCTGCAGGCTCCGCTCACCGATGCCAAGCCCCAGGTGAGCTACGAGCAGGCCGTGGAGTGGATTCTCGAGGGCCTCGCCCCTCTGGGAGAGGCTTATCTCGACGTGGCGCGTGACGGTCTGCTCAACCGCAACTGGGTAGACGTGTACGCCAACAAGGGCAAGCACGCCGGGGCCTTTTCAACGGGCGCCAAGGGCACCGATCCGATGATCCTGATGAGCTTTGCGGACGACCTGTTCAGCCTGAGCACCCTGGCGCACGAACTTGGGCACTCGATGCACTCGTACCTATCTTGGGCTAACCAGCCGATCGTGTACTCCGAGTACACCATTTTCGTCGCCGAGGTCGCCTCAAACTGCAACCAGGCGCTGGTGCGGAGCCACCTGCTGAACAAGCTCACGGATCGGGCCCACCAGATCGGCCTGATCGAAGAGGCCATGGCCAACTACTACCGCTACTTTTTCCTCATGCCGACCCTGGCGCGCTTTGAGCTGGAGGTGCATGAGCGCGTCGAGCGCGGAGAGCCCCTCACGGCCGACCGGATGATCGATCTGATGGCCAACCTGTTCTCCGAGGGCTACGGTGGGCAGGTGGAGATGGACCATGACCGGGTAGGCATCACCTGGGCAGAGTTCCACACCCACCTCTATTACAACTTTTATGTCTACCAGTACACCACAGGCATCGCGGCGGCCCACGCGCTGGCGCAGCGCCTGACCTCGGCCGATGCCGGGGCCGTGGAGGACTATCTCGCCTTCCTCAAGGCGGGCAACTCACTCTACCCGCTGGACGCACTCAAGAAGGCGGGGGTGGACATGCTCAGCCCAGAGCCGATCCAGATCGCCTTTGACGACATGGCGGCCCTGGTAGAGCGGCTGGATGCCCTTCTGAACACCGACTGATCCCGCAAGGCCAACAAAGGAGCGCCCTCAAGAGGGCGCTCCTTTTTCGTTCCGAGCCCGGCGCTAGCCGTCGGCCCGCGGCCGACTCCGGCCCAGAACACGATCCAGCGCGACATGGAGGGCGCCCAACAGGGCAAAGCCCAGGCTGAGGCCCGCCACGTTGCGGAGCAGCCCGCCCCACCCCAAGTGCCAAGTCTATGAGATACCCGTATCGCGCGTATGGCGTAACATTGACGGAGTTCAGAGAGAATGGTACAAACATCCTGACCAGAGAAGGAATGCGACGGGAACCTGCACGATCTCCCTTGGTTCAGCGGTCCGCGGGATTTGGTCACAGAAACGCCTGTCAGAGGCGGTTTCTTTGCGAGGAAACCCCGGCGTGCCCTGAATGAGGGCGATTTCCTTATCTGGGAGAGACAACCACAGATTTGATCAGGAGGATACTATTGTGAACTACCGCAAACTCGGAAGAACCGATATGCTCGTCTCCCCCGTCGTCCTCGGAACGATGGCAACTGGCGGCGCCTTCGGCAAGCCGGATGACGACGCTTCCATCCGCACTATGCGAGCCATGCTCGACGCCGGCATGAACATGATCGATACCGCCCAGCCCTACGGCATGGGACATGCCGAGGAGATCGTCGGCAAGGCGATTAAGGGCAGGCGGGATCAGGTCTATATCGCGACAAAGTGCGGCACGATGCGGGAGCCCGGCAATCCCATACCCGTCCGCGACGCGTCGAAGGAAGCCCTCCGCAGGCAGGTCGAAGGCTCCCTAAAGCGCCTTGATATCGACTATATCGACCTCTACCAGATGCACTGGCCGGTCTACACCACCCCATTCGAGGAATCCTTCACAGAGCTCGCAAAGCTCCAGAAGGAAGGCAAGATCCGCTACATCGGCGTCTCGAACTTTTCGGATGTTCAGCTCGAAGAGCTGAAGCAGTACTGCGACGTCACGACCCTCCAGCCCCCCTATTCGCTGGTCGACCGGGGCATCGAAGCTGCGATCCTCCCCTATTGCGAGAAGAACAACATCGGCACCCTGACCTACGGTTCCATCGGCGGCGGCGTCCTCTCGGGCAAGTTCCCGAAGGAGCGCCCCACGTTTGACGCCTCCGACACCCGCAACGAGAACGGCTTCTACCGCGAGATCTTCTCGGAGGGGAACTGGCCGAGAACGGTCAAAGTTGTCGAGAACCTCCGCCTTGTCGCGGGCAATTTGGGCCTCCCGATGGTCCAAGTCGCGATCGCGTGGGTCTTGGTCCGCTGCACCGTCGCCCTCGTCGGCGCGAAGACCCCCGAGCAGGGCCTCATGAACCTGAAAGGGGCCGACATTGAGCTTCCGCTTGACGCGATTGCCGCGCTGAACAAGGTCTTCTAGGAAATTCCGTTTCGGGCGAGCCCGAAATGGCAAGACATCGGCGGGGAGGGGGCGAATCTCCCCGCCCCCGGTCCCGTCCGGGGTTATGGCCGTTTGTGTCCAAACGATGTTGTAGTTGGGGAGGCATGTGCATCGTCTATCGTCAGGTCGGCAAAACCGACATGAAGGTTTCCACGGTCGTCTACGGCTCGTTTGCCGCTGGCGGCCACTTTGACGGCAGAGACGACGCAGCCTTCCTCCGCGCGATGGAGGCCATGCTCGACGCGGGATGAACCTGATCGACACCGCCCAGCCCTACGGCGAGAGCCGCGCGGAGCTGCTCGTGGGACAAGCCGCCAAGGGTAGGCGGAACAAGGCCTATCTCGCGACCAAGGCCGGAAGCCGCCGGATCAGCAACAGGCGCCTTCTCGATTTCTCCCCCTCGAGCATCCGCGATAGGCTCGAAGGGCCATTGACGCACCTGGGCACCGATGAAGTCGACCCCGATCAGGTCCACTGGCCGGACTGTGCCCCCCTTCGAGGGCACCTTCAGCGCGGTTGACCTGGGGATTCTCTCAGAACGCAGGAAAGCGACCATGTGGGAGCATAATGCTCCCACATGGTCGCTTTCCTGTTGCCACCGCCTGAAGCTGTTCACTCGATGTTTACGTCAATCCCTGTATGAACGCTCCAAGGAGGGCGCTCCTTTGTTGTTCCGAGCTCGCCCCGCTAGCCGTCGGCGCGCGGCCGGAGCCGGCCCAGAACACGATCCAGCGCGACATAGAGGGTCCCCAACAGGGTAAAGCACACGCTGAGGCCCGCCACGTTGCGGAGCAGCCCGCCCCACCCCAGCACATCCAAGTCCAGGAAAAAGTAGGGGTAGCGGCTCCCATCCATCCCGAGCGGCCCGCCGATCTCGGCGCGCACCAGTGCAAAGACAAAGTAGGCCAGCGGCATCCCCAGCCAGACGATGGCGTCACGCCAGCGGTGCCGGCCTTTGGGCTGAAAGAGCAGCCAATCCAGGATGATGGATAGAGGTGTCGCATAGTGAATGGCCAGATCCCGCGGCGTAAACGGCCGGTACGAAGCCCCCATGGTATACAGCTGGGGGACCAGCAGAAAATGATACACGAGCAGCGTGATGGTCACTGCCACGGTCACCGCCCCGGTGACGACGCTGCCGGCCGCACTGCCGCCGTGGGCACCCTCCGTGCGCCGGTCACGCGCGGTGCGCACCGCCAGGGCGCCCATGAGGGCAAAGGCCCACAGCGCGCTCTGGATGGTATAGTACGAAAGCATCACGGGGCTCAGCCGTCCCTCGGGAAGCCCCGAGTTCAGGTACAGGGCCACCCCGATCAGCGCCACGCAGACCAGCCGATAGCAGAGGGCGACGGTGCGATTGCGGATGTGCATGCTTCTCTCCTGCGCGCTCCGAGCGCGATCATTGAGACGCGATGATACGCATTCGGGGCGCCGGACGCCAACGAGCGGATCGCCCCTCTGGGCCAGCAAACCCCTTGTGCAGCACGGCCAAAAGTCGGCTAGAATGAGGTATAAGCTCACCTTGCCCGTTCTGTCGCTATCGGGGAGGCACCATGGCCAGCCGCCGGATGGCCGCGCGCTATGAGGACCTGCCGGTCCGGCGCGTGCTCCTGCCTGCTCATCAACCGGCCCCCCGCCATGCAGTACGATGGACTCCTGCCCGCCGCCAGGCCCTTGCGCGGTTGGTGCTGCAGCGCCTGCCGGCGGCGGCGCCTCAGCTGGCACCCCTGATCGGCCACCTCGCGCGGACCGCCATGCCGCTTGGCTGCGGCGTACGCCGCAGCCTCGAGGCCGGGATCATCCGTCGCGATCGCCCCCCAACGCTCTCCTCGCGCCCCATCGAGCAGACCGGGGCATTGGGATACCAGGAGTGGGAGGCCGAGCACCCCGGCGCCGCCGAGGAAGAGGAGGATTGGGAGGAGGAGCGCCAGGCTAGCGACGAGGAGGCCGGAGAGGAAGCGGCGGAGCCCCACTCTGAGCCCCCCAGCGACGCTTTTGTAGAGGGACGGGCGACGGTCTGGGCCGAGGCGATCGCTGCGGAGATCCGCGAGCGGTTGGAGCAGGCGCAGGCAGCCGCCAGCGAGGCGGCGCCGGGAGAGTCCGGGGCCGGCGCCCCGGGAGATCCCGCCTGGCTGGACGAGGTTGTCGAACAGTTGACGGGCGTCGCGTACGAGCGCGCGCACCGCTGGTACGGCGGCCAGAGCGCCTGGCGCCGGGAGTACGCCGCCAGCGGCGACTATCCGCTCGTGGCCGTATGCGACCAGTTGGGCGAGCTGATCCAGTACATTCGCGGCATCGAGAACTATGGCGGCGGCCTGACCATCCACATGGAGCACTACCTGGGAGCCGGCGAGCTCCACGCCCCTCCAGTTATCGCTCAGCCCGGGGTGACCCTCTTCCACGTCATGCCCTCAAGCGCCGGCCATGCTCTGAATATCGATCCGGGCAAGCGCGTTCCGCTCCTTTCGGGTTGGAGCCGGGAGGATCGCCGGGCCGCCCGGGCAGCAGAGGGGAGCGCCCTGGGAGAGGCGTGGTCCACCGCCGCCGTGTCGGCGGCTCGCCAGAACCCCGCCCGGGCGGAGGACGTCCGCCGCGCGGACGAGTTGCTTGACGCCGTCTATGAGCGAGATCGCTTTATCCAACATGAGACGACGATCATCCGCACGAGCACCGGCCGCGGCGGCGCGACGCGCGTCCAGCTCTTTGATTTCGAGCAGGGTATCGCGCAGGAAGGTCCGAACTGGCGGGGCCTGGCAACCTACAACAACGCCTCCGAGTACCTGTGGGGGTATCTTGGCGAGGGGGCCACCCGCGCGCTGGCACGCCCACGGGGCACGGGGACGATCACCATCTCCCTCCAGGGGCGTTCGTTACAGGAGATCCCGCTGAACCGCGAGGGCGCGGGTCCGCTGTTACCCTTGGGGCGCTACATACAGCTGCTCCGCGGCCTGCCCTACACGGACGTCCTCGACCTGCGCCTGGCCGTGGAGATCGACGGGCACCCCAGCATGGAGATGTCCGTATCAGGCGCCGGGCAGCCGCGGATGCAGGATCTCACGCCACCACACTGAGCCGCCTGGCGCGGCCGAGCCGCGAAGAGGTGGAACCCTATGGACAGGAGACAGAACGTCGGGCGCCCGCGCAGCCCAAGCGACAACAGGGGTCGCCTTCGCACCCCGCGCGCCCGGGGTAGCGTGCGGCGCGGCGATACCGGTGCGTACCCCCTGCCATCGAGGCCCTGGCGCCATATGGCCGGCATGCTGGGCAACCGCGGGACGCAGCGTGCCATAGAGTCCCTGCGCCGGGACCGCCTTCTCCGGGCCCCACTCTCCCCAGAGGAACGCGAGGAGAATCTGACGGCCGAGCCGTACGCCTCCAGCGAGCAACTGCAGAACGCGTATGACAACGCCCCCATGCTCCGAACCGGGGCCAGCGGAGAGGCGGTGGCTCTGGTGCAGCAGGGCTTGCTGGATGATGGCGTCCCCCTGCCCCTAAGCACGACCCAGGGGACGCAACCCCCCGATGGCCTGTTCGGCCCCGAAACCGCCCAGGGTGTGCGGGCCTTTCAGGATCGCCATGACCTGCTTGTCGATGGCATCGTGGGGCGTGAGACCCTTGGAGCCCTCCAGGAGCTTGCGGGCCGGCGGACGGCACCGCCGAGCGGCGAGACGACGCCTACAGAGCCCGAGCCAGAGATCCCGCCGCTCTCCACAGCCGAGTACGTCATCCAGGTGCTGCGCTCGGCCGATACGCGCATGCTGGACGCCCTGCGAGCCGACGGCGCCTTCCTGGACGGGATGCAGGCGCTGATGTCGCCGGCCCAGTTCGGAGAAGCGGCGGCCTGCCTGTGCCTCGTCATCCCCGGGGAGGTTCAGCATCCGGCGGAGGCCAAGGCCGAGGCGCTGCGCATCATGGCCGCCCAGCTGGCAGGCGATCCGGCGACCACGCGCCGGGCCATCGACCGCGTGCGAGGCCTGATCATACCGGCGAACCGTCTGTCCACCGACTACCCGCCCTTTAGTTCGCTGGCGGGCACGGCGACAGCGGACGGCCGCACCTGGGATACGGTACGGGGGATCGGCAACACCCCCCTGGGTGATCTGCGCTACAGCACCTTCCCGGAGGAGAATCTGCTCGGCATCCCGTGTACGGCGACGTACACCCCCACCAGCGGGCCGCAGGCTGGCATCCCCCAGGCCCTGGGCCAGTACCCGGAGGGATACTCGGTAGCCACGCACGAGTTCGCTCACTCGCTCCACGGCGCCGCCCTCACCGACGATGATTCGGAGACCATCGACGATGCCTACGAAGAGCGCAAAGACGAGGCCGAGGACGCCCCCACCGATACGGACATGTGGGTAGACGGGCGCGAGGGATGCTATGCCTCCACCAGCGTCGCCGAATTCTATGCCCAGCTCTCCAACGCCTACCTGGGCACCAACGCCGGGACGGACGCGGTAACGGGGGATACCCGGCACAACGGCAAGCCCTGGGTGCGGGCGCACGAGCCGGAGGTGTACGGGATCCTGGAACGCGTCTATGCTGGCAGCCAGGTGGAGGGCACCAACCCGGTCAGCGCGCCTCTGGCGGGAGGAGCTGCCGCGCCCGAGCCGGCCGAAGGGGCTGCAACGGCTGCCTGAGCCGCCATTCGAGGGCCACGAAAGGACGACATGGAAGAACTCACCGGACGAGCCGTGCGACGTTTTGCGCTCTACCATGAGGGCCTGCATGCGGCGACCGTTTCGTCAGAGCCAGGCCGGTTGATCTCGACCGCGGGCCCACCCCCTGGCGGCCCACCGAGCCACCCCTGGGTGCACCTGGTGTCCTACCAGGCGATCTATGAGAGCGAGCTCGCGGGCCTGCTCGGGCAGGCGACGGGTTTTGACGACTATCTGCAACTCCTCTTGCAGGCGGGGTACGACATCGGTTCTGACGATCTACGGGCGCTCAAGTCCCCGGGCGCGGGCGTGCGGCTGCTGGAGGGGAACGGTCCCGTGGCGGCGGCCTGGGCCGGCGGCGGCCAGTGCACCTGCCTATGGCTGCAGCCGGAAAAGGGCCAGGAAGTGTACCCTCAGGCCCGGCTCACCATCTATGCGCGCGGCTGGGCCTCGCGCCTCCACTCGGAGCTCCGTGCTGCGCCGGATTACGAGACCTTTTGCCGTGCCGTGGCGCAATCGGGATTGCGCCTCCTGCAGCTTGCCGTACGTGGCTGGTAAGCCACGCTATCAGGGGTACGGATACAGCCAATGCCTGCACCCACCAGGGACCGGTTGAGGGAACCACCCCCCCGAGCCAGGCGCCAGCGCGGCGCACGCGGGCCGTCCGGGGCCGGCAGGCTACCGCCCGCGCCCACGGTAAAGAGCGCCCTCGCCCGGCGTCTGCTTGCGACGCCCGATGTCGCCACCCGCGGCGATAGGACTCGCGTTCTCGCGGCCCGCGACCTTGCGGCCCGCGACCTTGCGGCACTTGGACACGCCGCCGGTAACCACGCCATGATCAGGGCTTCTGCGTACGCCCCTCTGCTCCGGGCACCGCTGGCGCCGCAGGAACAGCAAGCCGACCTGCTGCACGAGCCTTATGCCGCGAACCAGCGTCTCCAGGACGCCTATGACAACAACCCGCCCCTCCGCGCCGGCGAGAGCGGCGAGGCCGTCTCCCTCCTTCAGCAGGCTCTGCTGAGCGATGGCATTCTGCTCCCCGTGAGCACACAGCAGGGACGTGAGCCTCCGGACGGCGCGTACGGTCCCGAGACGGCAGCGGGCGTGCGGCAGTTCCAGGGCCACCATGGCCTGACGGTGGACGGCGTAGCCGGGCGCGAAACGCTGGGACAGATCGACGCACTGGCCGGCTCACAGGAGACGCTGCCAGAACCGGAGGAGGAGGCCCCTACCGGCCTCGGGCTCGGGCCGGAGGGCGCCACAGGCGAATACGCCCAGTCCCTCGGCCCGGAAGCGGAAGGCCTGGCACCTGGGCTGACCCCCGGCACGTCGGCGGAGACGATCATCGCCGTGCTGGAGCGCCTGGACGAGTGGACCCTGCACCAACTCAGTCAGAGCCGCCCGTTCATTGCGCACCTCTATGGCCTGATGTCCCCCTCCGAGTTCGGGCGAGCGGCGGCCTGCTTCTGCCTGGTGGTGCCGGCGGGGGTGCAGCACCCCGTGGAGGCCAAGCGCGAGGCGCTGCGGATCATGGGCACTCAGATGTGCGGGGACAAGCAAGTGGCCCGGCGAGCCATCGACCTGATTCGCGGCGTGGTGATCCCCGCCAACAGCGTCACCACCGAGATCTTTCCCTTCCACCGGTTGGCCGGAGGGCACACGATGGACGGACGCCCCTGGGAATCGGTGCGTGGGATCGCCACTGGCGATCCGCCCTATATGTACTCGGCGCTGCCGGAGGATAACCTGCTGGGAATACCGTGTACCGCCACCTGGACGCCCACCAGCGGCCCGAATGCCGGCGTACCGCAGCACTTTGGGCAGGATCCGGAGGCCTACTCCTCGGCCACACACGAGTTCGCCCACAGCCTGCACATGGTCGGGCTCACCGACAGCGATCGAGCGATCATCCAGAGCGCCTTCGATCGGGCGACGCGGATCAGCAACCTCGCGCCCACCAACGGACAGGTCTGGGTGGACGGGCCGAGGGGCTGCTATGCCTCGCTCAGCGTCCAGGAGTTCTTTGCCCAGCTCTCCAATGCCTACCTGGGCACAAACGCAGGCTCGGACCTGGCCACGGGCTACCCAAGGCACAACGGCAAGCTCTGGGTACTCACGCACGAACCCGAGGTGTATGCCATCCTGGAGCGCATCTACGCGGGCGGCGAGTTGGAGGGCACCAACCCGGTAAGCGATCCCCTGGCCACGCCGGCTCCGCAGGCGGCGCCGCAACTCCAGGGGATCGGGTAGCGACCCGCCTGCCTGCGAGACGTTCCCCGCCAGTACCGACCGGTGGCGCCTGGTCGCACGGGCGCAGCGTGCTATAATCCCCCAGTCTGCTGACCCATCCAACAGCATGCACAGGAGCATGCGATCACGCCAAAGGGAGGCCGTGCATGGGTGCCAAGATCGCGAGTGTTCAAGCGAGGGAGATCATGGGCGGTCGCGTGCCCGCGCTGGAAGTGACCGTCACGACGGACACGGGGGCGGTGGGCCGCAGCACGCCAGAATCGGGCGTCTCGACCGGAGCGTACGAGGCGGCCTTTGTGCTGGATGGGGGCGAGCGCTTTGGTGGCAAGGGGCTGCGCCAGGCGGCGGCCAATGCGGAAGAGATCGGCCGCGAACTGATCAGCATGGAGGTGAACCATCAGCGCGAGATCGACAATCTGATCATCGCGCTGGACGGCACGCCCAACAAAGCGCGGCTGGGCGCCAACGCCACGGTGGGGGTGTCCCTGGCCGTGTGCGAGGCCGCCGCCAACGCTGCTGGTCTCCCCCTGTACCAATACATCGGCGGCGTCAACGCGGCCACGATGCCCATGCCCATCATCGGCATCTGCCTCTCCGGCCGGTACCGGGATCCGGGCGACACCCGCTGGCTCAAGCCCAGTTACGAGATCATCCCCTACGGCGCCGGAAGCTTTGAGGTCGCCCTGGACATGGCGGACGCGATGCACCGGGAGTTCACCCGTCTGGTGATCGAGCGGTACGGCATCAACGTGTACCGCAGACACTCGCTGGAGAACAGCTACAATTCGTTCTGGATGGTGGGCGCCATCAAGGACGACCGTGAAATCCTGGATCTGATGACGCGCGCGATCCAGAACACCCACGGCACAGAGAACATCGGGATCTACTATGATGCCGCGGCCGGCTGCTACTATGAGCCCGATATCGACCGCTACGTGGGCATTTACAGCGAGGGCGTCAAGACCCAGGCCGACATGGTGGCCTACTATGCGCAGCTGGTGAAGGACTACCCGATCGTCTCCATCGAGGACCCGCTTCAGGAGGAGGATTGGGAGGGCCACGCCATGGTCACGGCGGAGACGGGGATCGAAATCGTGGGTGACGATCTCTTTACCACCAACATCGAGCGCGTGCGGATGGGCGTCGCTGCGGGGGCGGCCAACTCCATGGTGCTCAAGATCACCCAGGTTGGCACGGTTACCGAGGCGCTCGATGCGGCCCGTTACTGCCAGAGCCACGGCTATAACGTCCATCCTTGCGGCAGTCGCGGCGATCGACGCACCATCGCGGACTATGCCGTGGGCCTCAGCGCCGGCCAGGTGCGCGGTTACGACCAGCACCGCATGATGGCCTTCCAGGCCGATCTGGGCAGCGCGGCGATCTGGCCCGGCAAGGCCCTCTTCAAGGGCAACAAACAGCACTAGGTTTTCCGGCCTTGCGCGGCCCCTGGCGCAGCGGAGGCCGCACACGCGGCCAGTAGAAACCCATGGCGGAGTAGGAGCACGGGAATCGTGGCGATACGCAACTGGGACGCTCTCACCTCTCACGGCAACGTGGAGGGGCGGCGAATGGTGGCCGCGATCCTCCAGGCGGGCCTGGAGGCCGCAGACCCATACGAGCGCGTGCGGCAGATGGTGCGCGTGGAAGGACGCCACCTGCTGGTGGGCGGGCCGGAGTTCGACCCGATCGGCTCGCCTGTGCGGGGCGCCACCCGCTATGATCTCGATCGCCTCGGGCGCATCATCGTTCTGGGTGCGGGCAAGGGGTGCCAGCGGGTCGCCAAAGCCCTGGAAGACGCCCTGGGAGACCGACTCTCCGGCGGCCACGTTATCGACAAAAAGGGGGACGAGCCGCCCCGCCTGCGCCGGATCGAGGTCACCCTGGGGGGGCACCCCACCCCCGATGCCGATGGCGTGCGCGGCTGTGCGCGCATGCTGGAGTGGACCCGCGACCTCCGCGCCGAGGATCTGGTGTTTACCGTAGGATCCAGTGGCTTTTCATCGCTGCTCACGCTGCCCGTGGAGGGTGTGAGCCTGGCCGACGTGGAGCGCACCGTCTACCTGTTGCAGATCGAGCGCGGCATGCCCACCAGCGAGCTCTCGCCGATCCGCAACCATCTGGACGTGCTCAAGGGCGGGCGGCTCGCGGCGCACATCTTGCCGGCGCAGGCGATCCATATCCTGGCCAAACCGCCCCAGCCCTGGGAGACGCTGATCTACCACAACACCTGGGTACACACCTTCCCGGATTGCTCCACGTATGCCGATGCTGTGGCCAACATCAAGGCCTGGGGCGCCTGGGACGACGTGCCCGAGTCCGTCCGCCGGCACCTGGAGCGCGCCGATCCGGCGCTGGAGACCATCAAGCCGGAGGTGTACCTCACGTACCCGCACCGCATCTTTTGCACCTTTGAGGCCGGCGAGGCGACCTGGGCCACGCCGCGCCGCAAGGCCCGCGAGCTCGGCCTGGAGGCCGTGCTGCTGGGCGCCAACCTGAACGTGGAGGCCTCCCAGGCCGGGCGCTATGCCGCTGCGATCGCTAAGACGATCGAGACCCACGCCCAGCCCTTTGCGCCGCCGGTGGCACTCATCGGCGGGGGCGAGATGCTCGTCACCGTGGGACAGGAGAGGGGCATCGGCGGGCGGAATCAAGAGTGGGCCCTCTCCGCCGCCATGCAGATCGCCGGCAGCGAAAGTATCGTCATGGGATCGGTGGATTCCGATGGCACCGACGGGCCGGGCAGCCAGTACGCCAGCGGGGTCCACTACCCCACGCTGGCGGGAGGGCTGGTGGATGGGCACACGGCAGCGAGGGCACGGGAGCACGAGATCGACCTGAGAGAGGCCCTCCGGCGGCATGATACCACCCCGACCCTGCTGGCCCTGGATAGCGGGGTGCTATCGCCCCAGAGCACCGGATTGCAGGATCTGAGTGTGATCCTCGTGGCGGGCCGCCGGTGACCGGCGTGTGGCGCATCCGCCGAGGCGGCCTGGCCAGAGCGCTGGCCTGCCTGCTGATAGCGGCGGTTCTGGCCGGCTGCGAGGCGTCCGGATGGCACGTGACGCTGCCGGAGGGCGTTGCCGTCCCGAGTCGCGAAGCACCGGAATGGATCACGCCTCAGCCCACCTCCGCTATCCCCCCGGCTCCCACTCCGGCCGAGGCTTCGGAGCGCGCTCGCGTGCTCGAGGTGGTGGATGGGGATACGATCCGCGTCCGGCTCGACGGCCGTACGGTGCTGGTGCGCTACATCGGCATCGACGCGCCCGAGGTCTCCCACAGCGGCGGCGCGGGGGAACCCTTTGGCAACCAGTCCACCGCTCTCAACCGAGCGCTGGTGGAGGGGAGAGAGGTCCTGCTCGAGCGGGATACGAGCGAGACCGACTCCTACGGCCGCCTGCTCCGCTACGTCTGGGTGGATGGGACGCTTGTCAACGGCGAACTGGTGCGCGCCGGGCTGGCCGAAGCCAAGCGGTACCGGCCCGATACCGGCCGTCAGGCCTGGCTGGATGCGCTGGAACGGGAGGCCGCCGAGGCCCGCCTGGGGATCTGGAGCACGCGCTAGCGCCCGCTCCGGTGCACGCGGAAAAGGAGAGCGAGCATGACCGCGGAGGATGGATCCGGATCCGCCGAGGGCGCCCTGACGGTCGCGGCGTGCCCTGTGTGCAGCCGGCTGCAGGACGTGGAGCGCGCCTATCACAAGTGGGGCTGGGATGAGGTCACCCTTTCCTTCCCGGATGCTGTGCGCCACTTGGAGCCGATGCCCGCCGGCGTGGATGCCGGGCAGGAGAACGGCATCGGCGGAGAGACGAGCGGCGAAACGCTGCTGCGTTGCCCGCACTGCGGCACGCCCTACCGCTACACCTGGTCCAGCGAGTACCTCGCCAACGGGAGCGAAGACCGCGAGGAACTCCAGCGGCTAGCCCCGGCCCAGGCCCGCCAGGACCTGCCGGAGGGGGAGTACGAGCGCCTGATGAGCCTGGCCGGCCTCTGGCTGTTCCATGCCAATGGGGCCGTGCGGCGCCAGGCTGCCCGATCACTCTTGGGGCACCATCTGGCGGCAGGGGACGCGGCGATTGTGCGGCCCCTCCTGGCCGCAGAGGATGAGGAGATCCTGCGGGGAGCGCTGTTCCTGATGCGGGACCTCTATCGTGAGGGCCGCGAGGCGCTCGATCTGGCGCCCCTGACGGGTGCCCTGGAGACCCTGCAGCACCACCGCGATGGGGAGATCGCTGGCGCGGCGCAGTATCTGCTGAGCGCGGCCCATGCCGGCACCCGGCGCTAGACGGTAGATCCCCCGCTCCGGCTAGCCACGCCGGCGCAGCCGCGACTCCAGATGCCCCGTGAGCAGGGAGAGCGTCAGCGTCAGCGTCATGTACATCAGCGAAACGGTGATCCAGGTCTCAAAGATGGCTCGTGTCGCCACCACCACCTGCCGGCCCATAAAGGTCAACTCCTGGATCGAGACGATCGATGCGATCGATGAGTACTTGACGGTGTTGACGAACTCGTTCGCCAGGGCCGGCAGCACCCGCCGGATCACCTGAGGCATCACCACAAAGCGCATCTCATCCAGGGGAGAGAGCCCCAGGGAGTAGGCCGCCTCACGCTGCCCGCGCTCGATCGATTCGATGCCGGCCCTCAGGATCTCGGCAAAGTAGGCCCCCTCAAAGAACGCCAGCGTGATCACGCCCGAGACGAACTGGGTGAGGAGCGAGCGATCGGCGGCGAAGAACGCGATGACGCGCAGAGCGCCGGGCGAGCGCGAGGCCACAAACGCCTCGACTCCCAGGAGCGGCATGATCTGGTCAACCGCAAAAAAGTAAAAGATAAAGATGAGAACCAGGGGAGGCAAGTTGCGCACGATCTCGACATAGCTGCTGCCCACGAGGCGCAGAAACAGGCTCCTGCTGGTGCGTAACAGGGCCACGACGGCTCCGACCAACAGCGCCAGTAGCGTCGCCCAGACCGACAGGCGCAGCGTGGTAACCAGGCCCTCGATCAGGTAGTTCGGCACCAGCCGGCCGGTGTCCGCGTCGCGCCGGAAAAGGTACTGGGGGATGGCCGCCCAATTGGCCCGGTACTCGAGGCGGTAGATGACGCGATACGCGACAAAGGCCACCAACGCCAGACAGGCGAGGATGATCAGGGCATCGAGCGGGCGAAACCGGGCCTTGCGCAGGCTCAAGAGCAACGTGCCTTTCTCAAAAGCGCCCCGCACGCCCGGTGAGCCGTGCGGGGCCGCGATCCAGCGATATAGAGTGCGATCCGGTCACTCGCCAAGCAGTGGCTCCCATTCCTTGGAGCCGAACCAGTAGGCTTCGCGCTCTCTGAGCCACTCGTCGTTCACCAGAATCCAGGCATTGAGGAACGCCAGCGCGTCCGCATCGCCCTTGCGGAGAGCGAACCCCGCTGGCTGCATCATCAGCATGTCGCCACCCAGAGGCCGGTAGAGCACGTCCGGATAGTCGCTGGCCCAAAAGGCCGGCGTCGGGGAGGAGGACATGCCGGCGTGCGCGTTGCCGTTGAGCACGTCCTGGAGCACGGCTTCATCGGTATCGAACTGGTGCAGCACGGCATTGGGGCAGTACTTGGCGGCTGCCTGCGCCGGCGTGGCCCCCAGGCGCACGGCGATGATCACGTCCTCCCGGTTGAGCTGCTCGAGATCGGTCACATCCGGGAGCATATTGCGGTTCACCACCACATCGATACCGCTCCAGCTGTACGGATCGGTAAAGTTCACCTTCAGGGCACGCTCGCTGGTGATGCTCATGCTCCCGATGATGACATCGAACTTGCCCGTGAGGAGCGCCGGAATGATGCCGGACCACTCCGTGGGCACGAACTCAACCTGGACGCCCATGTCCTCGGCCACCTTGGTGGCCACGTCCACCTCAAAGCCGATGAGGTTGCCCTCTTTATCCTTGGCCACCCAGGGCACAAAGAAATCCAGCCCCACACGCAGCTTGCCAGCCTTGAGCACCTCATCGATCAGTCCCACACCGGCTGCCTGGCTCGCCGTGTCACCGGAGGGCTGGCCGCATCCGGCAATCGCCGTCAGGAGCAAGGAAACAACCAGCAGCAGGCCGAGAACGCCAGAGGTCTTTTTCGCCTTCATGGAACCATCCTTTCCCGCAAGCAGAGATTCTCCTCGTAATGCATAACCCTCTATGACAGAATCTGACTCAGGAACCGCCGCGTGCGCTCCTCGCGCGGATGGCCAAAGAACTCCGCGGGCGTGCCCGTCTCGACGATCTGCCCTTCGTCCATAAAGATCACGCGGTCCGCCACCTCTCGGGCAAAGCCCATCTCGTGAGTCACCACCACCATCGTCATCCCCCCGCGAGCAAGGTCCCTCATCACATCCAGGACCTCATTGATCATCTCCGGGTCCAGGGCGCTGGTGGGCTCGTCAAACAGCATCACCTTTGGTGACATGGCCAGCGCCCGCGCGATGGCCACGCGCTGCTGCTGCCCGCCCGATAGCTGAGCGGGATAGGCCAGCGCCTTTTCCGCGATTCCCACGGTGCGGAGCAGCTCCATGCTGCGGGCTGTGGCCTCCTCGCGGCTCTTGCGGCGCACGCGCTCCTGGGCGAGATTGATGTTCGCTAGCGCGGTGAGGTGCGGAAACAGGTTAAAGGACTGGAACACCATCCCCACCTCTTTGCGGATCTCGAGGCGGTGATGGCGATCATCGTCCAGAGGGATGCCGTCCACAGTGATCGAGCCCGAATCGACGTGCTCCAGGCCGTTCAGACAGCGAAGCAGCGTGGATTTGCCCGATCCAGAGGGCCCCATGATCACCACGACCTCCTGACGCTCGACGGTGGCTGAGAATCCGCGCACGGCCTCGATGCCGCCGGCAAAGGACTTGGAGACCGAGTCGATCGTGATGATGGGATCGCGCCGCTCCTGCTCCGCCACGGGACCTCCTAGGTGAGAAGCGTATAGTGGCGCTCCAACCAGCGAGCCAGCAGCGCCAGGGGAATCATGATCGCCAGGTACAAGAGTGCCGTGGTGAACCAGACCTCAAAGGTGAGAAAGGTATCCGCCGCGACCACACGGGCCTGCATCGAAAGATCCGCCAGGGAGACCAGGCTGACGAGTGAGGTGTTCTTGATCAGGCTGATGATCTCGCCCGTCAGCGGAGGGAGCAAGCGGCGCAGGGCCTGGGGCAAGATGACGTCCCGGTACGTATCCACCGTACTGAGCCCCAGGCTGTAGGCGGCCTCCCACTGCCCGCGGTGGAGCGACGTGATGCCGGCGCGAAAGATCTCGGACATGTACGAGCCCTCAAAGAGGCTCAACGCCAGGACGGCCGAGGCGAAGCGCCCAATCCCCAGAATCGGGCCGGCCACGAAATAGGCCAGGTACATCTGCACCACCAGCGGCGTGTTGCGGATCACCTCGAGATAGGCCCGAGAGAGCAGCCGCCCCATGAACGAGTCCGAAAGACGCAGCAGCGCGACTAGGAGACCCAACGCCAGCGAGCAGATCAGGCTGACCAGAGAGATCCTGAGCGTAAAGCCCAATCCCTCGAGGAGGGCGCCCGACTGCACGCCGCCCTCGCGGACCTGCCACAGGTACCGTGGCACCCGGTACCACTGCCAGTTGTAGCCGAGGCGGGCGCTGCTCTGCGTTACCAGCCACACCACCAGCGCCACAAGCAGCACAAACTGGAGGATATCCCTCCAGGGTGAGCGTACGAACCGGGCCCAGATGGTCGGGCGGGCACTCGCGGCCATGCTGCCGGATTCTCTCCTCTGATGACTAGTGCCGTCCGCTGACGGCCTCTTATACCCCATAGGCGTATGCGTTCCGTCAAGAATACCGCAGAAAGAGGCGCTGTCAAGCCGAGCCGGCGGCAGCCTCGCAGGCTTGGCTGGCCGCGTCGTGAACGGCCTATAATAGGGGCATACGTGATCGAGGCGGCAACACCGGAGCGTCGAGCCGGACGCCTCCGGGCCGCCTCCGCAAAGGAGCCTGCCATGTCGAGATCCGACCGGGCCGAGTTGGAGACGATCGCACGCCGCGTGATGGATGAACGCGGGCTGTGGCCCGATTTCGGGCCCGAGGTCCTCGAGGAAGTGGCCGCCCTGAGCGCCGTGGCCGAGCCTGGCTCGCCGACTGCGCGGGACCTTCGCGCACTCCTGTGGTGCTCGATCGACAACGATGACTCTCGAGACCTGGATCAGCTATCCGTCGGCGAGGTACTCACTGATGGCGCCGTGCGCATCCGGGTGGCCATCGCCGACGTGGATAGCCTCGTCCCGCGCGAGTGCGCAACCGATTTACACGCCGCCCACAACACCACTTCCGTCTACCCGCCCGGACGGGTTTTCCCGATGCTTCCGGAACGTCTCTCCACCGACTTGACCTCGCTGAATCCCGACGAGGACCGGCTGGCGATGGTCGTGGAGATGGATGTCAGTGGCGACGGCCTCATCACGCGGGCGGAGCTCTATCGCGCCCTGGTGCACAACCGGGCCAAGCTGGCCTACCCGAGCATGGGCGCCTGGCTGGCGGGCGAGGGCCCAGCGCCGGCTGCCTTGGCGGCCGTGCCGGGCCTGGCGGAGAACGTACGCCTGCAGGATAGCGTCGCCCAGAGGCTCCGCGCGGTCCGGCTGGAGCACGGCGCCCTGCAACTCGAGACGATCGAGGGGCAAGTCGTGTTTGACGGAGACACGGTCCGGAGCCTGGAAAAGGCCCGCAAGAATCGCGCCACGCAGCTGATCGAGGACTTTATGATCGCTGCCAACGGGGCGACGGCGCGCTTTCTCGCGGCGCACGGCTCTCCATCGATTCGCCGGGTGGTGCGCAGCCCCAAGCGGTGGGACCGCATCGTCGAGCTGGCCGCCTCTCGAGGCCATAACCTCATCCAGCGGCCCGACTCCCGGGCGCTGGATGCCTTTCTGGTGGAGCAGCGCGCCGCCGACCCCACGACCTTTCCCGATCTCTCACTGGCCGTGATCAAGCTCCTCGGCTCGGGCGAGTATGTGGCCGTCTTTGACGGCGAGTCGGCGCCCGGGCACTTTGGCTTGGCCGTGCAGGACTATGCCCACTCCACGGCGCCAAACCGGCGCTACTCGGACCTCATCACCCAACGGCTGATCAAGGCGGTGCTGGACGGGCGGGCGTCCCCGTATAACCCCGCCCAGCTCACGGAGCTCGCCAGACAGTGTACGGACCAGGAGGACGTGGCGACCAAGGTGGAGCGGCTGGTGTTCAAGTCCGCGGCCGCCCTGCTCCTGCGCACGCGCATCGGCGAGCGCTTTGAGGCGATCGTCACGGGGGCAGCGGAAAAGGGCACCTGGGTCCGGCTGCTCGATCTGCCCGTGGAGGGCAAGCTCGTCCGCGGCCAAAAGGGACTGGACGTGGGCGACCGTGTGGAGGTGGCGCTGCTGCAGGTGAACGTGCAGCGCGGCTTTATCGACTTTGCACGAGGGAACGGCCGGTAAGCGGCGGGTACACCGGCCTGCGGTACACCACGCCATTGGGAGGGGAGCGGCTCCCCTCCCTGCCCCTCACGGGCACTCGCCGTTGGGCGAACGGGCCGAGTTCGCCACACCGATACCGATCCCCCGCTCTTCGGCACGTCGACAGCCCGGGGCAGGCCTGCTACCATTCCGCACGTGCGACGCTCTCGGGCACGCAGTTCCTGTACCAGATGGAGGCACGATCATGCAATGGGAACACCTGACGAGTGACGACTTTGGGCGAGCCGTGCGGGAGACGGGCGTCTGCGTGCTGGCGTTGGGAGTGCTGGAGCGGCACAGCGCGCACTTGCCTCTGGGAACAGACATGCTCAACGCGCACCGCCTCGCCTGCCTCGCCGCGGCGCGCGAGCCCGCGGTGGTCTACCCGCAGTGGTGCTACGGGCAGATCTATGAGGCCCGGTGTTTCCCGGGCACCGTGACGCTTGCGCCGCGACTGCTGCTCGAGCTTCTGGAGGCCGTGCTGGACGAGATCGGCCGGAACGGCTTCCGCAAGATAATCCTGCTGAATGGCCACGGCGGCAACACGCACCTGTTGAGCTTTCTTGCGCAGTGCAGCCTGTGGGATCGCAAGCCCTACACACTCTATGTGCCGCAGGGGCTTTCCGAGGAGCGCCGCGCCGCATGGAACGCCATCACCGAGAGCGCGTATCACGGGCATGCCTGCGAGTGTGAGACCAGCGTCACCCTGGCCAACTACCCGGACCTCGTGCACATGGAGCGGGTGCCCGAGGATCCGGCGCTGCCCCTGGGCAGGCTTTCCGAGGTGCCCGCTAACTTTTCCGGGATCTCCTGGTATGCCAACCACCCGGAGCACTATGCGGGCGATGCTCGGACGGCGAGCGCGGACAAGGGGCGGCGGCTGCAGCAGTTGCAGGTCGACCAACTGGTGGAGTTCATCGCCGCCGTCAAGCAGGACCGGGTCGCCCCAATGCTGGAGAGCGAGTTCTTTGCGCGCGAGGCCGCCATGCGTGGCGAAGGAGCTTAGGGAGGTAGAGGCGCGGGACTCCCGGAAGCACCTCCGGGGGTCCCGCCAACGCGCGATCGTCACCCCTGGGGCAGCGGCTCGCCTCGCTCCTGCAGAAAGGCGCCCACCTGAGAGAAGGTGGGGATGGGCCCCCGCCCGCCCAGGCCCGTGCACTTGAGCGCGGAGACCGCCGTGGAGAAGCGGGCCACGGTTCTGAGGTCCCAACCGTGCAGCAGGCCGACGATATAGGCTCCGTGGAACACATCGCCGGCGCCGGTGGTATCAACCACGTCGACCGGATAGGCCGGCGTGTGGAAGCGATCCTCGCGCGTCACGGTATAGCTGCCGTCGGCGCCCTCTGTCTGTACGACGATGCGCGGCCCCATCTCCAGGATGCGCCGGCCGGCCTCGTATAGACCTTCCACACCCGAGAGCGCGCGCCCAAAGCCCTCGCCGCAGATGAGCACGTTGACGTACGGTATCAGTTCCCGGATAAAGGGTCGGACGTCGCGCTCGGCGGTCTTGCTGCCGTCGAGAACCACCGTCTTGCCCGCCTCCTGCATCCACCGCGCGGCCTGCAGCGCCGCCTCGGGATGCATCCCCTCCAGATGCAGGTAATCGGCGGCGGTGATATAGGCTCGGTCCAGTTCCTCCGGCCTCAGAAGCTGGTCCCGCGGCCGGCCAAAGCCGGAGAACACGCGCTCACCGGTGCGAGAATCCACATAGACGATCACCACCTGATCCTCGGGCTGGTCCCTTCGCAGGAGATGTGACAGGTCGATACCGAACTCTTCCAAGAGTTCAACCTTGAGACCGGCGACGTGATCACACCCGGCCGTTCCAACAAAGCCAACCGCTGCCCCCAGGCGCGCGGCAGCACACATGGCGGTGCCCACGGGCCCGCCACCATCGAAACCAAAGGCGTCAAACCGGGCTCCGTGCTCCCAGTTGGGCATGTTCTCGGTACGGATCAGGACGTCCAGCGTCGCCAGGCCCAGCCCGACGATCTGTATTCGTTCGGCCATGTTCGCCTCACTCCACAAGAACGGGCTCAATATCGAGGAATCGACAGACCTCGAGCAACACGCTGACCTGATCGCCATGGATCATGTTGGCGTGATGAACAAAGCCTTCCTCGACAAGCGTGCGATATAGCTCGGCGTGGTCGGACACTTGTACCCAGGACCAGGTCCCAGCCAGGTCCTCATCCGACGGCACGATCTCGCCAGTGGCGATGAGCATCTTCCACTCGCCGTCGTACTCCTGGAGACGGCAGAAGGTGACCATGCCCGGCTTGATCTGGAACTGGTAGAGCCCGGCGGCGAGATCGCCCGGCTTGGGCTCCAACTCGCCCGTCATGTTGGGGCGCGAGCGCAGCGCCGTTCGGGCGGGGTCAGCCGCCAGGCAGGCGGGCGCATTGCCGCAGTGCCAGGCCAGCAACCGGTTGGGATCCTCGCGATGCTGGATGGTCCAGTCGATAAAGTGCGGGATCACCTCGCCTCTGGCCGCGGCGTACTGCGTGAGCATCGCCACCGCACCCAGCACATCCGTCTCGCAGGCGGTGAGCATGCCCTGCTCCGTCATGCGGCCGTAGCTGGAGCAGACCGATAGCCCGTACAGCTGGCGGGTGGCTGCCCAACACTGCACCGCCATGGCCGAAAGCCCGTTCTGGCGCCAGAACTGCGTGAGCGCCAGTTCGAACTTGGCGGCATTGATCAGATAGTCGTCGGCTACCGTCACCTCGGCGACGGAGCCCCGAATGGCCGAGACCTTGTCCTGCACCTCGGCATCATCATCCCGCAGCGACGCGAACGTCTCCGAGAGATCTGACACGTTGATGGGGACAACGTTCATCCCGAACTTTTCAATCATGGCCACTTCGTCATAGGCCACGGTCTCAAAGGTATTGGGTCGCACGCCCACCTGACCGATGCGGGCGCCCTTGAGGGCCTTGATCGCGGCGACGGCCCGGCTGAAGATGTCGACCTCCTCAGCAAACTCCTCATCCTCGGGAAAGTAGAGCCCGCCATAGTAAAAGGGCAGCTTGCGACGGTACAGCCCCGAGCAGATCGAGAGGTTCCCACAGTACGAGTCCGACTGGCGGGCGAGGCTGGCGTTATCCAGCGCAGGAGGCTCCCTGGTGGCAATCACCAGCACAGGCACACCGAGGCGCTCGGCGATTACGCTGCAGGAGCGCTCATCCCCGAAATTGAGCGAACAGAGGATCAGGCCATCGACTCGTTCCCGCGCAAAATACTCCGCCACCACGTCACCTTCGTCGAGGTTGGCGACGGCGCCTGTGGTCGTGTGGCCCTTTTCGGCGCAAAGCGTCCGGCCATCGGGAGCCGCCTCAGGATACGCGAGGTCGAATCCCTCCATGGATTCCAGCGCGCCGATACAACGCCGGCGCAGATCCGCGCACCAGTCGGTGATCCCGGCTCGGGATCGAATCGAAGGGACAAAGCCCAGCTTGACCCGGTAATCCACGAGATCCTCCTTGAGATAACACGAGGGCCCGCCGTGCGCCGGGCCCCCGTTAGTGGCTGATCAAGCCTTGCCCGTCGCGTCAAAGATGTCCAGATAGTGCTCACAACGCCTCTGGAACGCATCCCGGAAGGCATTGGACATGGCCATGATGTTGGCGTGCTCCGTCTTGGCCACTTCCAGAACGGCGGCCGTGGCGCTCATCGCCAGGTCCGTAAAGATGTTGACCTTGGAGATGCCGGTCTTGATCGCCGTCTGGAACTGCTCGTCACTGAGCCCCGAGCCACCGTGCATCACCAGCGGAATGTCCACCCGGCGGTGAATCTCGGCGAGCAGATCATAGTCGAGCTTGGGCTCGCCCTTGTACGGGCCGTGGGCGGTGCCGATCGCGATCGCAAGGAAATCCACCCCGGTCTCTGCCACAAAGCGCTCAACGTCCTCAGGCTTTGTAAAGCCCTCGCGCTGGCTCCCAAAGCTATCGTACTGGCTGCCCTGGCCGACATGGCCGATCTCCGCCTCTACGCCGGCGCCGACTGCGTGCGCCGCCTGGACCACCTTCTTGCTGATCGCGATGTTCTCCTCGATCGGCAAGCGGGATCCATCGAACATCACATCGGTAAAGCCCAGGCGCAGCGCCTGGATGCAGCGCTCAAAGCTATCGCCATGATCCAGATAGATGGTGATGGGAACAGAGCTGTTCCGCGCTCGGGCTACCAGATAGCCCATGAACTCCGGCCCGCCCGGACGCTCAAAGATGTGGCCGCCGGTTCCCACGATCGTGGGCGCCTTTTTCTCTTCGGCGGCGGCAAAGATGCCATCGGCACCCTCGCGCTCAAAGATGTCAAAGAGGGGGATGCCCCAGCCCTCACGGTTCGCCCGCTGCAACTGGCCGACAAATGATTCGAGTCCCATTCGTACTACTCCTCGATTGGTACTCCGCGTTCGGAGAGAAAACCCAACACCTGTTCGTAGCTGGGAATGGGCGCACGCCCCCCCAGCCCTGTGCACTTTATCGCCGAGACCGCGGTGGCGAACCGAGCCACCTGCCGCAGATCCCAACCGTGCACCAGCCCCACAATGTACGCCCCGTGGAACACATCACCGGCCCCCGTGGTGTCCACTACGGGCACGCTGAACGCCGGAACGTGGAACCGTTCGTCTCGCGTGACGGTGTAGCTCCCACCGGCGCCCTGAGTCTGCACGACGATGCGCGGCCCCAGGTCCAGGGCGGCCTCGCCGGCTTCGTACAGATCGCTCTTGCCCGTAAGGGCGTGGCCAAAGCCCTCCCCGCAGATGAGGACATCCACCAGCTCGACGGCCGCACGCACACTCTCGGGGACAGAGTCCGCGGAGGTCTTGTGGCCATCATAGACCACCGTCTTGCCCGCCTCCTTCATCCACCGTGCCGCCTGCATGCCGGCCTCATAGTTCATGCCATCGAGATGCAGATAGTCCGCCGAGAGGATATAGTCTCGATCGAGCTCCTCGGGCAGCAGCGATACAGGGCCACCCTCGTGGAACACACCGGCGAACGTGCGCTCGCCGGTGTCCTCATCCACATAGACGATCACGACCTGGGTTTCCGGCCCCTCGCGTACTGCGACTCGGCTGACGTCCACGCCATAATCCGTGAGAAAGCCCAGCTTGAGCTTGGCCACACGATCGGTGCCGACGGTACCCACGTATCCCGCAGACACGCCCAGCTTTTGCACGGCGACGAGCGCGGTACCCACCGGTCCGCCACCATCAAAGCTAAAGGCGCTGATACGGCCTCCGTGCTCCCACGAGGGCATCTCCCTCAGTCGGATCAGCACGTCCAAACACGCCAGGCCTACCCCAACAACTTGTGGCATACCGTGTACCTACAGCACCAGGATCGGCTCGATATCCAGGAACTCACAGACCTCCAGCAGGATCTCGGTCTGATCGCCGTGGATCATGCTGGCATGGTGCACAAAGCCTTCCTCGACCAGCGTACGGTAGAGCTCTGCATGATCGCGGACGGCCACCCAGCTCCAGGTGCCTGCCAGATCCTCGTCAGAGGGGACGATCTCGCCAGTCGCGATGAGCATCTTCCACTCGTCATCGTACTCCTGCAGCCGGCAGAAGGTCACCACACCGGGCTTGATCTGGAACTGGTGCAGCCCAGCGGTTGGATCCTTCTCGCGCACAGGCAACTCGCCCGTCATGTTGGCGCGAGAGCGCAGCGCCACCTTCTCCGGATCCGCGGCGAGGCTGACCGGGGCGTTGCCGCAGTGCCAGGCCAGGAGCCAGTTCGGGTTATCGCGGTGCTGGATAGTCCAGTCGATAAAGTGCGGCTTGATGCGCCCCAGGCCCGCGTGGTAGTTGACGATCATCGCCAGGGCACCGAGCACATCCACTTCGCACGCGGTGAGCATCTCGGCCTCGGTGAGGCGACCGTACATGGCGCACACGGAGATGCCCATATCGCGGCCGATCGACGGCCAGCACTGCACGGCCATGGCGGAAAGCTTGTTCTGCGTGTAAAAGTCGCGCAGGGCGAGCTCGACCTTGGCCTCGCTGAGAAGATAGTCATCCGCCACCGTCAGGATGGCATGCGTCTCGCGGACTTGGTCGATGAGCGCCTGGACGCGCGGATCGTCATCGGCAAAGCCCCTGGCCGCGGCGACGATGTCCGAGATGTTGGCGGGCACCACGTTCTGCTGGAACTTGTTGATCATGGCCACTTCATCATAGGCCACGGTCTCAAAGGTGGCCGGGCGAACGCCCACCTGCCCAATTCGCGCCCCGATGAGTGCCTTGACCACCGCCACGGCGCCCACAAAGACCTCAAACTCGTGGCGCAGCTCTTCCTCATCGGGGAAAAAGATCCCGGCGAAGCGGAAGGGGATATTGCGCCGGTACAGACCGGAGGCCATGGAGAGGTTGCCGCAGTACGAGTCCGACACGCGGGCCAGGCTCGCGTTATCGATCGCCGGGGGCTCTTTGGTGGCGTAGAGCAGCACCGGCACGCCCAGCTTTTCGGCGATCTTGCTCGCCGAGCGCTCGTCGCCAAAGTCCAGCGGGCAGAGCACGACCCCGTCTACCTTTTGCGAGATAAAGTAGTCCGCAACGCCATCGCCCTCATCCAGGCCGCTGACCGCACCCGTGCGCGTGGTGCCACAGGCGGGGCAAGCCTCGGTACCTTCAGGCGCCTTCTCCGGCACGACAACCTCGACGCCTTCCAGGCTGCGAAGAACCGCGAGGGATTCGTCACGCATCTTGGCGCACCAGGGCGTGAACGCAAACCGATACGATGGCACAAAACCCAGTTTGACCTTGACGCTCATGTCTTCCTCCGGATGATCGCGAGACGTGAACTCGACACACTCGGACCGGTCAACCACCCGCCTGGTCGCGCGGCCCCTCACGGGGCGGTGCGCAGGACGCGCGAACGATCAGCTTGGTGGGCAACACGTGATCTACGGCCTCGATCTCTTCGCCCTCGAGGGCACGACGCAGGAGGGCGAACGCCAACTCCACCATCTCCGTAGTCGGCTGGCGGATGGTGGTGAGCGCCGGCCGGCTCCCCTCTGCCGCGGGCACATCGTCAAAACCGAGGATGGATACATCGTCGGGGACGGTATATCCCCGCTCGCGCAGGGCGCACATGGCCCCCAACGCCATCGTATCGTTGGCGCAAAAGATGGCAGTGGGCCTTTCGGGCAGATCCATCAGCCGGCCGGCGTGCTCGTGCCCATCCTGCCAGGTCCAGCGGCCGGGGCAGATCATACGCTCATCGATGGGCAGCCCTGCGGAGCGCAAGGCCTCCACATAACCCCGCTGGCGCATCCGGTTCTGATAGGACTCCACACCGGATATGTACGCGATGCGACGGTGCCCCAGATCCAGCAGGTAGCGCATCCCGCGCAGCGCGCCCCCCAGATTGTCTGACACCACGCAGGGTACCATATTCTCGGTGCCGTCGTCCAGAGATTCGACCACCACAGTGGGAATCCGAAGAGCTTGAATGATGGGCAGATAGGCGCTGACGGAGCGCGGCCCCATGACCATGAGCGAACCAAGAATTCCATGGCCGATGAATTGCCCCATGCCGCCATGCTGATTGACGAGGGGGCGTGTGAGGATCACGATGCTCTGCCCGGTGCGCTCGGCCAGATCGCCCACGTGGTACACGAGATCGAGCGCGCGCGGGTCGGTGATGCGGGGGATGATGACGCCCAGAGTCGTACTCTTGCCCTGGGCGAGGGAACGGGCCGAGTCGTTCACGACGTAGCCCAGCTCGGTGATCGCCTCTCTCACGCGCACTTTGACGTCATCCGAGACGCCGCGCTGATCGTTGATCACGCGAGAAACGGTCTTGAAGGAGACGCCAGCGCGTTCGGCGACATCTTTGATGGTAGGACGTCTGACGTTCATGACCTCTGCGCTCTCGGGAGCTGCCGCGGGGCAGCGCTTGATACGGGGCACAGAGGGATACTATCATCTGCTGACAACGTTGTCAACCACGTCCACCAGCCGAACACCGAGGCCACATTCTCCGTCGAGATAAAAGCAGAGGGCGCAGGCAAAAGCCTGCGCCCTCTGTTAGCGCTGGATTACCAGCGGCCGCCGCCGCCGCCGCCCCAGTCGTTGGAACGCCCGCCACCGGAACGACCGCCGCGGTCATCGCGGTTCTCGCGAGGCCGCGCCTCGGCAACCGTGATGGTGCGGCCGTCGAGCGACGTGCCGTTCAGCCTCTCGACCGCGCTGTTGGCATCCGAATCGGAAGCCATCTCAACGAACCCAAACCCGCGCGACCGGCCGCTATATCGGTCGGAGATGACGTCGGCGGTGGCCACTGGCCCCACGGCCTCAAAGGCCGCCCGCAGTCCATCACTGGTCGTGTCGTAGCTCAGGTTACCGACGTACAACTTCTTTGCCATGATCTCCCTCTCACACTGGCGCGCCCACTGCGCGCATAGAATCTTCCGGCCGGCACACGCCCGCTAACAAAAAGCTCCGTCAGGTCGTAGTACCTGACGGAGTGATCCGAGCAAGCGTATCCCGATCCTGTTTACATCATAGCACATCATCTGCGGCCATGCAAATCGCCAGAAGACCCGTGCAGGGCAAGCGTCCAGTTCGCCCATCGCCCCTAGAGCCGCGCGTACAGGGGGAAAAGCTCGGGGATGATCTGCCGCCAGCTGTAACGCGCCTCGGCCAGGGCCCTCGCCTGGGCACCGAGCGAACGCCGCAGCGCCGGCTCGGCGAGCAAGCGGATCGTAGCGGCAGCAAACGCCCCGGCCGTGTCGGCCAGCATGGCGTGCTCGCCGTGAACGAGCTCGATGCCCTCGGCGCCGAGCGAGGTGCTCACCATCGCGAGCCCGGTGGCCATGGCCTCCAGCACCTTCAAGCGCGTGCCTCCCCCCACCCTCAGTGGCACGATGTAGACGTCCGCGCCGCCAAAGTAGGGCAGGATGTCCGGCACATAGCCCGTCACGTTGATCTGTTCATCCTCCGCCAGCCGCTGCACCTCCCTGTGAGGCTGCTTGCCCACGATATACAGGTGCACACCGGGCACCTCGGCGCGGACTTTTGGCCACACCTCTGCACAGAACCAGCGCATGGCATCGACATTGGGCCGATAATCCATCTTGCCCGTGAATACCAGGTTGGGGTGGCGGAGCGGCAGGCTATCCGGCAGATCGGTCCGGTAGCCGGCGATATCGACCCCATTGGGCACTACCAACGGCTCGATCCTCGGGTCCAGCCGTCCGATCGCGAGGGCATCGAGTGCGCTGACGGCCACGACGCCCGCCGATGCAAGGCACGCGACGCGCTCATAGCGCCGCAAGCGAAGCCACTGGACGGCCGAGTAGGCCGCCTGCGGCCAGCGACGTGGCCGCCGCAAGTCCGTCCGGAAAGCCCGCTGCTGCAGGAGGTACTCGGCATTGTGGTCGTCAAAGACGATCGCCGGCCTGTGCATCCCGGCTATCTGCAGACCGAAGCGGGCCATCTCGATCCCTTCCACCTGGACGATGTCGTACGCACCGCTGCTGAGCATGCGTGCCAGGGCCTCCGCGTAGGCCTGCGAGGCCAGCCGCTGCGCCATGTCCGGCTCCCTAGAGGTCAGAAGCGTCCCCAGGCGCTGCCTGCCGGACCGCTCTGGCGCGGGAACGAGCTCCACCCGCCCACAATGCGCCGAGAGGGCGGAGACGTACTCGGGCGCTGGCTCAGAAGAAACAAAGGAGAGCAGATCCACGGCGTGTCGCGTCGCGACCTGCTGTATCAGGTGGTAGTTGCGGATCGCCGTGCCCTGCTCAGGGGGATAGGGCAACTGGGGCGTCAGGAAGAGAATCCGCTTCCGATCTCCCACGGGTATGCCGCCTCAGGCCAACGTGTGGTACAGGGCCAACGTCTCCTGGGCGGCCCTCTCCCAGGAAAAGCACGCGGCCCGCGTGAGCCCTTTGGCTCGCAGACTGCTGTGCAACTCGGAATCCGTCAGCAATCGCCACATGGCCACCGCCATCTCGTCCGGCTTGTAGGGGTCCACCTTCAGGCCAGCGTCGCCCACCACCTCCGGCAGCGAGGAGACATCGGCCACTACCACCGGGGTCCCGCAGGCCATCGCCTCCAGAGGGGTCAGGCCAAAGCCCTCATAGATGGAGGGTGCCACCAACGCACGAGCCGTGTTATAGAGCCACAGAAGCTCATCGGTGGTCACGCGCCCCAAAAAGCAGACGTCATCATCCAGGTTCAGGTCATGGACCAGGTCAAACACCTCGTCAAAGAGCCATCCCTTTTGGCCCGCCAGAACGAGTTGCACGTCCAGCCGGTAATCATCCAGCAACTGCCGAAAGGCCCTGAGAAGGGTCGGCACGTTCTTCCGCGGCTCGATCGTGCTGACAAAGAGCACAAAATCGCCGTGGACTCCAAAGCGCTCGCGGACCTTGTGTTTGACCGTGGGGTCGTCCAGCGGCCGGAACGACGGACCAGCCGCCTCGTAGATCACCGAGATCTTGGATTCAGGGACGCCCAGCAGGCGAATGGTATCGGCCTTGGTGGCCTCGGAAACGGCGATGATGGCGTCCGCTCGCCGCACCGCCTCATCGATCTGCCCATAGTAGCGTGCGGAATCCCGCGTCAAAAAGTGCGGGTACAGCAGGAAATTGAGGTCATGGATGGTAATGACCTTGGCGCAGTTGAGGCGATACGGAGGGATGAAATCCGGGCTGTGGAGCACATCCAACCCGACGCGATGGATCTCTAGAGGGAGAAGATGCTGCTCAAAGCGATGATGAGCGGGTGTGAGCAGCTTCCTGTGGGAAAAGCGCGGGTCTTCCACGATGGGCTCTTTGGCCCGGTGGCTCTGAAATAGAGTGTAGCGATCGTCCGAGCCCATCCGAGAGAGAGCTCGCACGAGCTGCAGCGTGTATCGACCGATGCCCGCCATCTGATAGTACATCAAGCGAGCGTCTATGCCGATATGCATCGGCCTTCTACCTCCTCATGCCCCGGAGGAAAAAAACAGGCCCCATCACCTGCCGATCACCCGGCAGAGAATGGGGGCGCCCCTGCTTCCCAAATCGACCCAATAATAGCACGCCTGTGGAGCCGCGTCAAAGGTTCTAGCCCCAAAGACCCGTGCGATGCGGAAAAACTCACATCCCATGGCACTCAGAAGCTCTCCCAGTGCACACGCGCGCCATCAAAGCGATTGAGAGGCGGCTTCTCTTCGGCGGGATGCCCGACCCATACCACCGCCAGCGGCCGAATGTGTCGCGGCAGCCTCAGAGCACGCGCCACCAGCGTCATCAATGGTCGCAACGGGTAGACACCTATCCAGACGGTTGCGAGCCCCATACCGCTGGCGGCCAGCAGGATGTTCTGCGTCGCCGCGGAGCAATCGACCACCCAGAAATCCCGCGCGGGAGGGGGCAGAGCGCGCAGCATATTGCCACAGATCACGATGGCGGCGGGCGCGACGTAGCGGCCCAGCACCAGGGGGCGCCGCAGCGCAGCCAGCCGCTCCGCCTCCGTGACCACCAGATACTCCCAGGGCCGGCGATTGCTGGCCGAAGGAGCAGCCATCGCCGCCCGCAACAACGACTCCAACTGGACCCGAGACACCGGCTCTTCCGTGTACCGCCGGATACTGCGACGTGCTTCGATATGGTCCAGGATCTCACCCATTATGGGGGATGCCTTTCGTGTTTGATGGGCTCCGGCCGGATGATATAATACTCTGCGCAGGGCGGCAAGCGGCACCGCGGCGCGCCGGTGGCCCCAGCATACCAACGGATGGAGGATCCCCCATGAGGATAGCGATCACCGGGAGCAACGGCCAGCTGGGTCGGGCGTTGCAGCGAGAGCTGGCGGGCCAGTCACTCATGCCCATCGATCTCCCAGAGTACGATATCACCGACCTGGGCGCGATCACGGCCGCGGTCCGCACGTACGCCCCGGATCTCATCGTGCATACGGCCGCCATCACCGACGTGGATGGCTGCGAGCGCGATCCCGACCTGGCGTATCGCGTCAATGTCCTCGGGACTCGGAACATCGCCGTCGCCGCCCAGCAGAGCGCCGCTGCGATGGTGTATATCGGGACCGACTATGTCTTTGATGGGACACAGCAAGCGCCCTACCGTGAGGACGATGCACCCAACCCGCTGAGCGTCTATGCCCGCACCAAGTGGCTCGGGGAGGAGTATACCCGTCGCCTGGTGAACCGCCACTATATCGTTCGCGTGGCCTGGCTCTACGGCGACGGGCCGCGCAACTTTGTCCGTACGGTGCTGCGCCTCGCCGACGAGCGCGAATCCGTATCCATGGTCACGGACGAATGGGGATCGCCCACCTACGCCGAGGATGTGGCGTCGGCGTTGGTACGCCTTGTGGCGCAGCCCGCCTATGGGACCTACCATCTGCCAAACGACGGCGTCTGTTCGCGCTATGACTGGGCTGCCGAGATACTCCGCCTGGCCGGGCGCACCGGTGACCTGCAACTTGTCCCCTCGCAGAACTACCAGCGGCTGGCCCGCGTCCCCGGCCATGTGGAGATGCGCAACTATAACGGGGCCGAGGTCGGCGTCACGATGAGGCCCTGGCAGGAGGCCCTGCGGGACTATATGGGCCAGCAGGGCCTGTTGGCATGACCCATGCGCCGCGCGCCTCGGTCATCATTCCCAACTGGAACGGCCTGTCGCTGCTCCGCCCCTGCCTGGACAGCCTGGCCATGCAGACCCTGTCCCCCCTAGGGGGAGCGGCCGAGGTGATCGTGGTAGACAACGGGTCCACTGATGGCTCGTGTGAGACGCTGGCGGAGGCGTACCCCTGGGTGCGAACGCTGGCGCTCTCCGATAACCTGGGTTACGCGGGGGGCTGCAACGCCGGGATCAAGGCGGCCAAAGGTGAGATCCTGGTATTGCTCAACAACGATACCGAGGCCGAGCCGGATTGGCTGGCCAACCTGGTCGCCGCGCTGGACCGGCACCCCGAGGCGGGCAGCGCCGCCTCGCGCATCATGCTGTATGACCGGCGCGATACGCTCCATTCCGCGGGCGACCTGGTACGCGTGGACGGCACCGCCGACTCGCGCGGCGTGTGGCAGCCTTACGGCCCGCCCTGGGATCAGGAGGCCTGGGTCTTCGGCGGGTGCGGGGGCGCCATGGCCGTTCGCCGCCAGGCGATCGAAGAGATCGGCCCCTTTGAGACGCGCTTTTTCATGTATTGCGAGGATGTCGACCTCAACTGGCGCGCTCAGCGCGCAGGGTACCGCTGCATCTATGCGCCGGATGCCGTGGTGTACCACCACCTCAGCGCCACCGGCGGCGGCGTTCTGGCCAGCTTCTATGTGGGCCGCAACACCCTCTGGGCCATCGCACGCAACTACCCCCCGGATCTGTTCCGTCGATACCGGCGACGCATCTGGGCCACCCAGTGGCGCATCGCCTGCGACGCGCTGCGCGCCTGGCGGGGGGCCGCGGCCCGTGCCCGGCTACGCGGCCAATTGGCGGGGCTGGTACGCTGGCCCGCCTGGCGGGCCGAGTACAGACGCCAACGCGCGCCGGGCCGCGCCCACAGCGCCTATCTGGAATCGATTCTGGAGGGGTCGCAAGCGGCCCGGGAGGCCCAGTGAACTCACCCTACCTGACCGTCCTGATTCCCTGCTACAACGAGCACGAGAACCTGACGCGCGGCGTTCTGGACGAGGTCCATGCCTACCTGGTGCAGCAACCCTACGCCTGGGAGGTGCTGATCTCGGACGACGGGAGCACGGATAACAGCCGCGATCTGGTTCGGGAGAGCATCGCCAGCAAGCCCGGCTTTCGCCTGCAGGAGAACCCCCACGGGGGCAAGCCCTCGGCGCTCTGGCTGGGATTGCAGTCCGCGCAGGGCAACATCACCCTGTTCACGGACATGGACCAGTCCACACCCATCGACCAGGTGGCGAGCCTGCTCCCCTGCTTCGAGCAGGGCTACGACGCCGCCATCGGCTCGCGTGGCATCGAGCGCCAGGATTTCCCCTGGTACCGCCGGCTGGGCTCGGCCGTTTTCCGCAACTTTCGCCGGGCGCTGCTCCTGCGCGGCATCTCGGACACCCAGTGCGGCTTTAAGGCCATCCGCACGGATCTGGCCCGCGAGGTGTTCGCCAAACTGGAGCCGATCCGCAACCCCGTGCAGGTCTCAGGCTGGCGCGTGACCGCCTTTGACGTGGAACTGCTCTACCTGATCGAGCGCGGCGGGCATCGCATCGCCGAGGTGCCCGTGGCCTGGGCCGACCGCGACGTGGCCACCGGCAAGCAGAAATCCTACCTCACCGAGTCCAGGGAGATGCTGGGGCAAATCCTGCGGGTGAAGCGGAACGCGAGGCGGGGATTCTACGACGAGGGCTGACCTGCCGGCGCACAGGCCAATTGTCCTCTCTCGCGCCTCGATGCTCCGGCACCCCGAACCAGGCACGCGGACATACGCGCGGTCGTAGAGCACGCCCAAGCCTGGGCCGCCGGCGCGTTCTGCAGCCTCTCCGCGCCGATGCATTCCAGGGCACTCAGCTTTTTGTAGGCGTAGATCAGCGCACCATAGTTGGGCGCGGAGGGGTGCACCGGCACGACCACGCACCGGCATGCGCGCCGCCAGCACGTCGGAGCTATCCCCTGGCCCGTCAATGAGATCGACGAGCGTGCGGCAGTGCATCTGCTTCAGAGTCCGCTCAGCGGCGTAGGATCGCTGCCGTCAATGAGATCGACGAGCGTGCGGCAGTGCATCCGCGTTTTCATCGCTCGGCAACCCGCTCAGTACGCGGGCGCCCATCGCCGCACCTCGCGGGGGACGGGTATCCCTGGCGCGCTCGCCGGGCCACCGCGTGACGCGCCACCGCGCGAGTGGCGAACCGGTTGACCCCATCCCCGGGCAGACCTATAATGGGCACCAATCTTGAACGGAGCAGCCCACGTTGGACGCCTTGATTGCCCGTTACGCCCGCATTCAGACGGCGCGCCGTCGCGCTGCGTATGGCCGTGCTCGCGCCGCCACCAGCCGTATGGGGGGCCCCTCCCCCTGCTGAACACCCCCAGGCAACCCCGTCAGAAGGTATCGATAACCTGCACCTCGCCGGCCCCTAGCCTGCCGCTGCGGCCGGATGATCGCCAAGGAGCGCCATGAACGAGAAGATCCTTGTGAGTGTGGCCTGGCCGTACGCGAACTCGCCCCTCCATCTGGGGCAAGTGGCCGGCGCCTACCTGCCCCCGGACATTTTCGCACGCTACCATCGCCTGCGCGGCAACGACGTGCTGATGGTCTCCGGTTCGGACACCCATGGTACGCCCATCACCGTGACCGCGGAGCGTGAGGGGATCGATCCCGAGGATGTGATCGACCGCTTCCATCGCTCCTTCCTGGAGACCTTTCTCGGGCTCGGGCTGACCTTTGACCTGTTCACGCACACCGATACCGAGAACCACTGGGAGGTGACCCTCCGCCTGTTCAACCGGCTGCTGGAGCGTGGGTATGTGCTCAAGCAGACGATGGAGGCCCTGTACTGCGAGGAGTGCCAGCGCTTTTTAGCCGACCGTTACGTCGAGGGCACCTGCCCTTTCTGCGGCTATGAGGACGCCCGGGGCGACCAGTGCGACAAGTGCGGCAAGCCCCTGGACGCGCTGGATCTGATCCGCCCGCGCTGCAAGTTCTCCGGCGATACGCCCGTGGTGCGCGAGACGGAGCATTTCTTCCTGGACCTGTCCCAGTTCAACGAGCCGCTCAAGGAATGGGTGGCGACCAAGGACTACTGGCGCACATCTGTGCGCAACTTTTCTCTCGGGATGCTCGAGGAAGGGCTGCGCCCGCGGGCCATCACGCGAGACATCTCCTGGGGCATCCCGGTGCCTGTGGCCGGCTATGAGGACAAGCGCATCTATGTCTGGTTCGATGCGGTGATCGGCTACCTCTCGGCCAGCATCGAGTGGGCCAAGAACCGAGGCACGCCCGAGGCCTGGCTGGACTGGTGGGCGCCCGAACGGCCGGCGCGCAGCTACTACTTTATCGGCAAGGACAACACCTTCTTCCATACGCTCATCTGGCCGGCCATGCTCCTGGGCTATGGCGATCTGCGCCTGCCCCACGATGTGCCGGCGAACGAGTATCTCACGCTGGAGGGGCGCAAGTTCTCCTCCAGCCGGAACTGGGCCATCTGGGCGCCAGACTATCTCTCGCGTTATCATGCCGACCCGCTCCGCTACTATCTCACCACGCACGCCCCGGAGAGCTCGGACTCGGACTATTCCTGGGCCGAGTTCCTCGCGGCGAACAACAACGAACTGGTGGGCACCTGGGGAAACCTGGCCCATCGCATCCTGACCTTTGCCTACCGCAACTTTGAGGCGCGGGTGCCCGAGCCGGGCGAGCTGACCATCGAGGATCGGGAGATCCTGGACACGGTGGCCGCCGCCTTCGATCCGGTCGCCGCAGATATCGAGGCCTGCCGGTTCCGCGCCGGCCTGGCGAAGGCGATGGCCGCCGCCAGGGAGGCCAACCGCTATCTGGACGCCGCCGCCCCCTGGAAGGCGCTCAAGGCCGATCGAGAACGCGCCGCGACAATCGTCTATGTGACGCTCCGCGTGGTGGATTCGCTCAATATGCTCTTTGCGCCCTTTGTGCCCTTTGGTTCGGAAAAGCTGCATGCGACGCTGGGCTACGAGGCGCCCCTCTTTGGCACACAGGAAGTAGTCGAGTATCAGGAAACGGAGCGCCGTCACCTTGGCCTGACGTACCATGGCGTAGAGGAGGGAAGCGATCGCTGGTGCCCCAGCGATCTCCAGCCCGGCCAGGCCCTGCTAGAGCCCACGCCTCTGTTCAAAAAGCTGGATGAGGAGATCGTGGCGCAGGAGTTGGCTCGTCTGGGCTGAGACGTGCTATGATCCGAGGCGCCGGCGCGAGGGTGTGCCGGCGCCTCGTCTCGTTCCGGGAGGTCGCCGATGGATCGATCGAGTCCGCAACGCCTGCGGCTCTGGCTGGGGCTGATCCTGCTCATGTATGTCGGGCTGGGGGGCGCCTATGCCGCCTGCACCCCCGCCTGGCAGGCGCCCGATGAGCCAGCACACTACAACTATGTCCGGCACATCGTCGAGACGGGCGCGCTGCCGGAGTTGCGCTCGGGCGACTATCCCGCCGAGTACCTGGAGGAGATAAAGGCCGCCCGATTCCCTCGGGATCTCTCGGTAGACCCGATCCGCTATGAGGCCCACCAGCCCCCGCTCTACTATCTCCTGGCGGCACCCGCCTTTGCCCTGGGGCGCGCTCTCGGTATGGAGACGCCGCTCCTCCCCGTCCGGCTCGTTTCGCTGGCACTGGGCGGGCTCTCCCTCCTCGCCGCCTTTAGCCTGTTGCGAACGCTCCTGCCCCATCGGCCGGATCTGGCGCTGGGCGCCACGGCCTTTGTCGCTTTTCTACCCATGCGCCTCGCCGTGACCGGTGCAGCCAACAACGATGCCCTCGCCGAACTGGTGTTGGGACTGGTTGTCTGGCAACTGCTGCTCATCGAGCGCAAGGACTGGCGGACCGGACCCTCACTCCTGCTGGGGCTGACGGTCGGCCTGGCGTTTCTGACAAAACTGCAGGCCTACATCGCCGCGCCGCTCGCGTTCTTCGCCTGGGCCTGGGCCATGCGCCGTGCGCGCCGGTCGGGGCGCCCGCTCTGGCCCCTGGCCATCCAGGGGGCACTGACCGCCGGTGTGGCCCTTGCGGTGGTCGCGCCCTGGCTGATGCGCAACGCCTCGCTGTACGGCCCGGGGGACCTCCTGGGGATGGTCCGGCACGATGCGGTGGCCGGAGCGCAGCTCACCACGGCGCAGTTCGTGGCGGAACGCGGCCTGGTCGGGGCACTGAAGGCCGCGGCCCTTACTACATTCCAGTCCTTCTGGGGCCAGTTCGGCTGGATGGGCGTGCCCCTGCCGACCCGCATCTACCAGGCCCTCGCCGCGCTCGCTGCGCTCGCGATCCTGGGAGCCGTGGACGCCCTGAGCTCGCGACGGCGGCCGGCCGGCGGTGGCCGCGGCTTTGGGATGCTGCTGCTCGCAGCCTGGGGCCTCCTCACCCTCTGCGGCTATCTCTGGTACAACCTGCAGTACGTCCAGCATCAGGGCCGCTATCTGTTCCCGGCCGTGGCCGTCTGGGGCCTGGGATATACCCTGGGCTGGCAGCAGCTCTATACTCGAGCGCCCCGCTGGGTGCTGGCCCTGCTGGGGCTGGCGGCGCTAGCGCTCGCGGCGCTCGGGCTCTATCGCGGGGACCTGCCGACCTATGCCCTCGGGCTCACTCTGGGTGGTGGAGGGCTCATCTGCGCCGGATCGGCACTCGAGCAGCGCTGGCCGGGGCTGCCCCTGGCGGCCATGTGCCTGGCGCAGGCCGGCCTTGCAGCGTGGTGCCTCACGGTGCTGGTGCCGGCGCTCACGCCCTGAGAGAAGCGGGAGGGCCGGCTCTTTCGAGCCGGCCCTCCCTTGTCAATCGGTGCGCCCTGTGGACACCCACGTTCGATCCGCTGACGTTTAGCCTCGGATCAGTACATGTCCCCGCCGCCCGCCGGCGGTGCCGCGGGCTCTGGCTTGGGAATATCGGTGATCAGGGCTTCGGTGGACAGGATCATCGCCGCGATCGACGTCGCGTTCTCTACCGCCGACCGCGTCACCTTGGCCGGATCGATGATCCCCGCCTCGAACATGTCGACGTACCGGTCTCCCATCACGTCGTAGGCGATCGCCACGTCGTTCGTCTCCGCCTGCCGGCGCCGGATCTCGG
>JAAYAW010000040.1 GCA_012719135.1 Chloroflexota bacterium | reverse complement strand
TGGGCGTGTGCGTATGCGCCCCTGTATCCTCCGATCGCATCGCGTCGTTTTCTCTCGCTCCTGGGACCTCATTTCAGGCGCCCAACGCAGCCAGGTCGATGGAGGCCATCGTGCTGGAGGACTGTACTACTCTCGGTGCGTGTGAGGAACGGCTAGCTCAGTGGGTGAGGAGCGAGGCTCCCCTCGGCGAGATCCCCCTATCGGGAGATGATGTGCGGCGGCTCGCCGACCTCGTCGCGCCCGCCATCGCGAGCGAGCCGGGCCATCTCCGCCTCGTCGGGCGTCAGGCACCCTCCTGCCTGGCGTGTCTCCTCGTCTGGCTGGGATTGCGGGGCTACCGCGAGGGCGACTACTGGTCCGCCGTCCGGACGGCCCTTGGCCTTCCTAAGGACGCCAACTGGGAGTCGCGGTGGGGACGGTGGTTCCTCGCCTATCTCAAGACCCGCGGCCTGCCCCTCTTTGACATCCCCGGTGCACACACGTACGTTGGACCGATCCTCATGCATGGCGGCATCCCGGACAGCTGCCTGCCCGAGTTCTTTGAGCGGGTGCTCATACCCCTCTTCCGGCGGCTGCCGGATCCGACAGATCCCGCCGTCGTGTGCCGGGAACTCGCCTATCTGCGCGAAGATGACGGGCTTCGCAGCGCCCTTGTGCGCGAGAGGGGAGCGCTCACTGAGCGAGCGCGCGTGCGCCGTCGCCTCCTGGCGGTTCAGCGCCGAGCGGCCACCATCTACAAGGAGTTGGAGGCGGTCTGGGCGCTCGAGGAGGAGGCGAGTGGCCAAGACCATGCCGCTCACCTGCCGAGAGACTGGGCTTCGTACCAGGAGGCGATGGTGCAGAGGAAGCATGCGCTCAAGCAGGACCTGTGCGCCCTGTGGCAGGAATGCGAGCGGGAGGTGGCGCTAGCGAGGCGCCTCACGCCGCAGGATAGGCGCGTCCTCTCGGCGCGCAGCACGATCGATGCCGCCGGCGAGGTTGCGCAACACCTTCGCGGCAAAGTACAGGCCCTTCAGGATCTGGCGCGCCTTGACGTGGATATCGAGCAGCAGATCACGGCCGGTGCGCAATGCATACTGTCGGAGCCGTGGCAGCCGGACTATGGCGAGGCCGTACTCTCCTTGCCGCTCGACCGCCTCAGGGAGGCCATCCGCACCCTGGATGCGTTGACGGCGGGGAGCGCCCACACCCGAGGGAGCGCGGCCATCATCAACGCCACGGCGGATGATGCTGGTCTGCGGCGCCAGCGCACCTTGGCCCTCGCCGTGTTGGCCTGCGGCACTGCATGCGTTACCTGGGGCGTTGGTGCTGAGCGGGCGTTGCCCCCGCTCGTGCTGGGCGGATCGCTACTTGCCGCTGCGGGATGGGCCGGCTGGTCGTGGCGACGCCGATCGATGGCGCAGGCTGCGATGACGCGTGAGGCAACCGAAGCGGTAGAGAGTGCTGACGCTGCTCAGGCTTGTGCCCGTAAGGAGGTACTCGCGCTGCTCCAGGGGCTGCCCCTGCGCGACGAGCATGCCTGTGCGCCCAGCGTGGCGCTGCACGATGCGCTGCTCGCGTTGCGTGAGAGCTGCGCCAGGCTGACCCAGACCGTGGAGGCGCGCCGGTGTCTCGAGGCGGAGGTTGCCGGGGACCAAGAGACGGTTGCCCGGGTGGCGCGGGATCTCGGCCTGGAGCCCATGGCAACCGCAGATGCTACCGCCAAGATGCTCGCCCAGAGACTCGAGGAGACTGAGCAACGCCAGGTCGCGGCCGAAGAGGCCGGCCATGCGGTGGAAGGGCGGCACCAGCGCAGGGCCGCTGAGATCGAGCATACGATGGCGGATCTGGATGATGAGTGCCTCCAGGTTGAGGCCGCGCTTGCTGCCATCGGCGGGGGCGACCCCGCCGTCGGGGCACAGGCTCTCTTCCGTGCCGACGCCGCGCGGGAGCGTGCCGGCGTCATGCGCGCAGCCCTTGCTGGCGCCCACAGCGATCTGGAGAGCCTGGAGCGGCTAGCCCGGGATGCCCGGGCGAAGGGCGGCATCGGTGCCCTCGAGCGCGACATCGAAGCAGACGAGCGAGCGCTGGCTTCTCTGAGGAAGGAGGCCGAGGCTCTTGGCGTGCGGTGCGCCAACGTAGCTGAGGTGTGGCCGGGCGTCGATGAGCCGATCCGTCGCTACCTGCTCCATGCGGGCGAGCACGCCGACCACTTCCTGATAGGCTCCCTCAGCATGGTGAAACAGGCGGCGAGCGGCGACCTCCGCGCTGTAGATGGGGTGCCCGATCGCGTCACCGAGGCGTTCAGGGACTGGTGGCTGGCGCGCCAGGAGACGACGCCGCCAACTCGGGAGCGCCCAACCCCGACGGAGCCGGAGGCCGGCGACCGGTTCGTGCCACCCGTCATTGCACTGGACCCGGTCGTCGCCGAGATCACGGTGCACCTACCGCCTCAGAGCATCAGCATGCCGGCAGGTAATGCGTCCGCCTCCTTCCGAGTGTCGGGGAGCGAAGGCCAACAATGCGACCACAGCGTTCGTCTCTACAAGCTTGACGAACGCTTGTGTCAGACGCAGGACCTCGAGTTCCCTCTGCCGTTCCCGTCCACTAGCTACACGTTCGGCCTGCAAGTGGGTGGGGAGACGGTGCAGGAGTGGGTGGTTGACCTGTTCGGGCAGGATGTGCCCTACGCTGTCTTTGACGCCAAGAGACGGCGCCTCAGTGAAGGCGCAGCGCTGGAGAGGACACGCGTGTGGCTCGTTGGGCCCGTCAGGGTGGCACAGCCGGAGGAGTCCATCGACGAGTTGGTTGAGCTCTATGGCCAGTGGCGCGGCCACGCGTGCTACTGCCTGGACCTATCTGGAGTGGACCAGCTCACGCTGGTGGACGGGAAAGGCGCCACACACCATCTGCCCGTGGCCCCTGACGAACTGCCGGGCGCGGGCCTATCAGGTGGTCACGCCCCGTGGGGTGTGACATGTGAGGGACACCCGGTGTATGTCGGGGCGCCGCCGGTGCTCATGGTGCCGCTGGTCTCCACCGAGAGCCTGCGTATCCGGCGGCTGTCGATTGTCGCGACCGGCCCCAGCAGTCTCGGGGCCTCACAACACCTGCGCCTGGGTGATCTCGTCGAGGGGGTGCTGGCGCGGCAGGCCGAGAACGGGCTGCTCGAAGTCGACCTGCGATCGGATGTACTGCTAGGCCCGGAGCCCGTTGGCCTGTTCACCGCGGGCATCACCGACATGGTCCGCCTGCGGTGGAGCTGGACGTTCTGCGTGGTGCCCACCCTTGATGTCGCCTTTGATCCGGCGCCGGTCTTTCCCACCGATGGAGACGCTCGGCGCGCGGTGAGGGCGCGCGTTGCATGTGGCCCCCGCGACCGATTTGCCCCACATCCCCCAGCTGTTCTCGAGGGAGTGGCTGGAGGCGCGTCCTCGGTGGTCATCGAAGGAGACGCTCACACGTTCTCGGGCGAGTTGTTCGTGAGCGGACGGGCCGGGCAGCGGGTGGCAGTCCCGCTCACGATGGAGGTCCCCGAGGTGCGGTGGCGTCTGGAGGCTAGCGATCGTGATGCCCCTGATGAGTGGCGGACGGGCGTCTGCGAGCTGTGGTGGGGCGATGATTCTGCGTACCGGCAGGCAGTTCTCTTGCTCCAGGTGCCTGACCCCGTGGGAGCAAGCGCCAGGATATCACTGGATGGAGACCAGGCGCAAGGGGTGTCGGTGTCCTTTCGCGACGGCAGGGCGCGCGTACCCATGGCGCAGTTCGGTGACTCGCTCGCCGCCGGCGCCCCTCTGCGTACCTTTTCACTGGCGCTGCGCGATGCATCCACAGGAGTACAGACCGGTGCCCTGTTCCGGGCCCGCACGCGATGGGAGGCCGTGCACATCAGTTGCCAGCAGTCGGCTGAGGGGGATGACATCATCCTCGACGCGACGTGGGAGGAGCTGGGCCTTA
>JAAYAW010000001.1 GCA_012719135.1 Chloroflexota bacterium | reverse complement strand
TGCTGACCGAGATGGTCACGCTGCCGGAGCCCCAGAGCGTGGGGGCGCTGGCGGAAGAGATCAAGGGCAAACTGGGGCTGCCGACGGTCAAGTTGATCGGCGACCCGGAGCTATCTGTTCGCCGCGTAGGCGTGCAGGTTGGGTTCTCGGGGGCGTACCTCCATTTCCCGATCCTCACGGGGGGCGAGATCGACCTGCTCCTCTGCGGCGAGGCTCATGAGTGGGAAGCCTGTGAGTATGTGCGCGACGCGACGTATCAGGGGCGCCCGATCGCGATGCTCTCTCTGGGGCACGCCGGATCCGAGGATGCGGGGATGTGGTACCTGGCGGAGTGGCTCAAGGAGAAGATGCCCGGGCTGAACGCCGTGCACATCCCGGTGGAGCATCTGTACAGCTACCTATAGGGTTTGGTGAAATGATAGGCGCGGCGAGTCGCCAGCACGAGGCGGTGGATATTGCAGGGCATGGAACGAACGGACGATCTGAAGGGTCTGTACGAGAACGCGCACAGGTTTGTTAGCGCGGGGGAGTATGGCCTGGCGATAGAGGTGTACTCTACGCTATTCCAGGAACTCACGGCAGAGGATGCCAAGGCTGCCAGGGGTGGGCCTGAAACGATCGAGCTACTGAGTGCCACGGCAAACGAGCTGGTGGAGTTGCTTCGCTGGGAGCGACGGTACGAGCAGGCGATCGACACGCAGGAACGACTGGGGCGGCTGTTCCCGGCGAGCGCCAGCGGTATGCGGCTCAGCCTGGCCAACCTGAAGCTTGAAGCCGGCGAGAGCGCGTATGCGTTGGGCGAGCTGAAAGAGATCGCGAAGGAGAACCCAAGGAACATCTGGGGCTGGCTGGCGCTGGCTTCCGCCCACATGTGGCTTGCAGACTATGAGGACGCTGAGAAGCTGCTGAAGCGAGCGGCCGAACTGCCCGAGGTTGAGGAGGCAGATCTGGCCGAGGCGCATCGGCAGCTCTTCGCGCTCTATAGCGTCCAGGGCCGAGTGGACGATGCGATGGCTGCGTGGGAGCGGGCATGTGCACTGGACCCGAGCCTGGTGGAGATGCGGCCGGAGGTAATCCGGATGCTGGTACATTACCGGCACTGGAACAGGGCTGGAGAGCTTGTAGATCAGGAGACCTGCGAGGTTCGGAAGCTGTTCTACTCGGGGCTGATCTACATCCATGAGGGTCTGGGCGGCGCGGCGTATGGTGCATGGGACCAGCTGATGGACACGTACGATCCGGATGCGCTGACGGAAGGGCGCGATGAGTACGCCGAAGGGGCGCTGCACTCCATCCGGCCACAGCATGCGCTCAAGGCTCTGGGGCCGCTGATCGGCGTGCGGGATGCGACGCGACACCGGATGCTGCTGGCGGGTTTGGCCTGGGCGCAGCTGCGGGTGATCAACCGGGCAGAGGGCTGCCTGGATGTGGCTCTGCGCATGGCCGATCTGGAACGGCCGAGGCGGACACGCCCGAACGGCGAGTACCGGATACTCGACGCGGCCTCGCGCATTCTCTATGCGACCGTGATCATTGACCAGGACGTGCGGGCCAGGCTGGATCACTACTTTATTCCAAACAAGCGCCAAGAGGCAGGTCACACTCCCGGCGGGAGTGATTAAGGAGGTTGTTTTCGGGCGTCTCTGTGTAATGTGGGACAGTATTGCGAAAGGATGTTGAGGAGATGGCACAGTTCAGGGTAGGGATGATCGGATGCGGGCGCCCCTGGCGTATGGAAGGAGCCAAGGGAACGGGAATTGGGAACGTCCATGCGAACGGGTACACGGCCTCTCCTGACTGCGAAATCGTGGCCGCAGCAGATCTGGACCAGTCCAACCTGGACAGCTTCTGCCGGACGCACCACATCGCGAACGGCTATCAGAGCCACAAGGAGATGCTGGAGAAGGAGAACCTCGACATCGTCGGGGTGACGCTGGGGCCGTCACTGCACGCGCAGCTGGTCATCGACGCGGCGAGGGCTGGGGTCAAGGCAGTTCACTGCGAGAAGCCGATGGCCATGACCTGGGGCGATGCCCGCAAGATGGCGGCGGTGTGTGAGGAGAACGGCGTGCAGTTGACGTTCAACCACCAGCGACGCTACAGCGCGCCGTATGCCAAGGCCAAGGAGCTCCTCGACGCCGGAGCGATCGGAAAGCTCACGCGTGTGGATGCGTGCTGCCCGGACCTGCTCCACTGGGGAACCCACTGGTTCGATATCATGATGTTCTACAATCATGACGAGCCGGCGGCCTGGGTGATGGGTCAGATGGAAGCGCGTGGCGGGTACGGCGGGCGAGAGGCTGCGGAAGGGCAGGGCGTCAGCTACTTCCTGTGGAAGAACGGCGTGTACGGCCTGATGATGGGGCAGAAGCCGCCATACGAGTTCGCGAACCGCCTGATCGGGACCGAGGGCATGATCGAGGTTCCCTGGCTGTTCACCGACCAGGGCGAGATCCGCATGATGAACAAAGAGAGCAAGGGCGAGTGGCAGTCCATCGATTGCTGGTGGAACGACAAGAACTACAGCCCGGAGATCTTTGCGACGGCCGCTCTCCTGGACAAGACGATCCCAGGGCACTTTTGGACCCAGCACTATGCGTGGACGGGCTCGATCGCAGCCGGCATCTTTGATCTAGTGGATGCGCTCAAGAACGGTCGCGAGCCGGAGATGTCCGTGCGCAAGAGCCTGCAGGCGACGGAGCTGGTGTTCGCCACGATGGAATCCAGCCGCCGACGGGGCCGCGTAGATCTCCCGCTGGAGATCGAGGACAACCCGTTCATGTCCATGCTCGAGGCGGGGGACATCTCGCTGGAGGGCTGAGCCATCTCAGTTGGGCGCCAAGGACGCCGGTAATCACGGTGGATCCTGCACAGGCAGAATCGCATAGATGGTCCGTAGAAGTATCGAAGGATGGAGGAATTCTGGTATGAGATTGCAAGTCGGCTGTTTCCCGGATCGTCTGGGGATGGAAGAGCAGATCGCCATCGGTGGAGCGTTGGGGTTTGACTCGATCTCCCTGGACGGACTGCATGGCGGCCTGGACCGGTATCTTGAGACGCACGAGGTTGCGGAGCTCAAGGACCTGCTTCAGAAGAACGGTCTGGGCATAGCCAATGTGTGGGCCGGCCCTCTGTACGAGCACGAAGGGGAACTGTGGGATAAGAAGATCGCCGAGGCGAGGCGCCGGTATGAAGTGATCGCCGAACTCGGCTGCAAGCAGGTGGCCATCAATACGCCGCTGTGCTGGCCCAAGATCCCTTCGGAGTATGAGTGGGACTGGCTGGCGAAAAAGTACAACGCGTATATGGACATTCTGGACGGCTACGGACTGGAACTGGTGCTCGAGTTCATCGGGTCGCATCTGATCGGCCCGTTGCGCGGAAGCTCCGCAGTGTATCCGTGGATCTGCAATACGGACAGCGCTCTGGAGCTGGTGAAGCGGATCGACCGGAAGGGCGTAGGCCTGATCATCGACGTGATGCACTGGTGGGCGCCGGGCGGGACGTATGAGGATCTGCACAAGGTCAAGGGGCTGCCTCTGGCGGTCCACTTCTTTGACATCCGGAATGGCGCGACGAGGGAGACGGCAAACGACGGCACCGACCGCGTGCTGCCCGGAGAGGGACAGATCGATCTGGTCAAGTTCCTGCGGAACCTGAAAGAGGACGGCTTTGACGGAGACGTCTGGCCGGAGATCTTTGGCCTCAAGGAACTGCGCGAGGGAGACTCCTGGGAAGTGCCCAAGAAGGTGCGGGATGCGTGCCGTTCCGTGATGGATCAGGTATAGGTTAGGAATCTACGACTGCCGCGGGCGGAGGGTGTGCAGTGCTCCGCAAGACGGAGCAGGAGGGTGTGCATCGCCGGTCCGCGGCAGCACAAGGACCGTATCGTAGATAGAACATCTGAGTAGAAGGAGACCGTAACGTGGCAAAGTACAAGGTTGGGATCATTGGAACGGGTCGCCCCTGGAGGACCGAGGGCGCGAGGGGATCGGGCCTGTCGCACGTGCATGCCAATGGCTACCGCGAGTCCGCGGATTGCGAGCTGGTGGCGGCGGCGGACCTGGTTCAGGAGAACGTGGACTCGTTCTGCCATGAGCACCACATCGCTCATGGGTACACCGACTACAAAGAGATGCTCGAGAAAGAGGATCTCGATATCGTGAGCATCGCCGTATGGCGGCCGATGCACACGCCGATGATCGTGGACGCGGCGCGCGCTGGCGTGAAGGCGATCCACTGCGAAAAGCCGATGGCTCACACGTGGGCCAACGCCAAGCAGCAGGTTGCCGTCTGCAAAGAGCACGGCGTGCAGTTGACCTTTAACCACCAGAACCGGTTCGTGCCTGGCCACAGAAAGGCCAAGGCGCTGCTGGATGCCGGTGCTATCGGCCAGCCGCTGCAGATCATTGCGACGGGCTCGGACCTCTTTGAGGTTGGGACGCACTGGATGGACCTGATGTTCTTTATGAACAACGATGTGCCGGCCAAGTGGGTCATCGGCCAGATCGACGCGGGCAAGGTTGGCCGGTTCCGCATGCCGATCCCCGAGGTGGGCCAGGCTGTCAGCTTCTTCCAGTTTGAGAACGGCGTGTACGGCCAGGTGAACGCCAAGGGTGGGGCCTGGGATCGTGGCATGCATGGCGATTTTCCGGGAATGGATGCCTACGTGCGCGTTATCGGCACCGAGGGCATCATCGACGCGGGCGTTCTGAACGGACCCGAGTGCCGGATGCTTGGCAAAGAGACGGGCGGGGTCTGGAAGGACTTTACGTTCCCGTACAGCGCTGAGAGCTATGGTGAGAAGGTGTTCCAGGCGGCCGAGAACCTGAATGTGAACCTGCCCGGCCATCAGTGGCAGACGACCATGCCGTGGATCGCGCAGATCGCGGCGAACATCTTTGACCTGGTGGACGCGCTGAACACCGGGCGCGAGCCCGAGTGCTCTGGCGACAAGGCCCTCCGCTCGGCGGAAGTGGCGTTCGCGACGTACGAGTCCAGCCGCCGGCGCGGGGTTGTCAACCTGCCGCTCGACGTGGACGACAACGCGTTCATCACCATGCTCGAAGAGGGCGTGGTCAAGCAGGAGCAGGCTGAGCAGTAGAAAGTAAAGATCTGGAGGGGCGAGATGCGTTCTCGCCCCTCGTCAAAAACAACGTCGTTTGGTGTTTCGGCCAGACACCGGTGGACCACCGAGTGTCAAAGGGGGCGTAGGATGAAGCTCGGAATCGATTTCTACAGTCTGCATTCGCAGGAGTGGAACGTTTTCCAGTACCTGGATTATTGCTACGAGCGCGAACTGGACGTGCTCCACATTCAGACACGGGTATCGCCAGAGTGGGACGTATTCACGAGCCTTAGCGACGATAACCTGAAGAAGGTCAAGGATCGCGCCGAGGAACTGGGGCTGGCGCTAGAGCTGGGGATGTGCTCGATCTCGCCGACCTCGGGGACGTTCTCCCGCCAGGGGACCTGTTCAGCAGAGCCGGGGGCATCGCCCGAAGAGAACAAGCAGATCGCCGTGGCGCAGCTGCGCCAGCAGATGCGGGTTGCGCACTATCTGGGTTCGCCTTCGCTTCGCGTGTTCCTGGGAAGCCGGCAGGATCGCCGGACCGAGGAGCCGTTTGAGGCGCATGTGGCCTCGATGATCGACGTGCTGCGCACGGTAAGGGACGAGGCTTTGGAACTGGGCGTCAAGATCGCGGTGGAAAACCACGCTGGCGATTTCCCTGCGCCGGAACTCAAGGCGCTGGTGGAAGAGGCCGGGCCCGAGTTCGTGGGCGTTTGTCTGGATTCCGGCGGCAGCCTTCAGTTCGCCGCTGAGAGCCCGTTCGTGACGCTGGAGTATCTGGCGCCGTATATCGTGACGAGCCACATCCGGGACGCCGTAGTCTGGACGCAGCCGAAGGGATGCGCGATCCAGCACGTGTCCATGGGCGAGGGGACCATCGGGATCGACGAGTGGACGCGGCTGTTCGTGGAAAAGTGCCCCACGGCGACCTACTGCCTGGAGAACCTGACGGGCATGCCTCCGATGATGCTGGACTATCTTGATCCGGCGTTCTGGGCCGACTATCCGAAGACGCTGGCGAAGGACTTTGTCGACCTGCTTCGCCTGGAGCGCATCGGCAAGCCATACGCTGGACCGATGATGATGGCCGGACGCGGTGGCGGTCAGCCGGCGGAGTTCCGGGCCGCCATGGTTGCGCAAGAGGTGTACGATCTGGATCGAAGCATCAAGTACTGCCGCGAGGTGCTCGGCTTGGGCGAGCGGGGCCGGTAGGATCGCGGGCACGATCCCCGGGATGTACGGGGACTGAATGATATGCTGGGCGTCGCCGGCCTGGCGAAGGAGCCGGAGCAGCGAGCCATTTGGTGCCTCAATCGGCGAGCTGTAATGGCGCAAGTATGGGACCGGGCCGGCACGCTCAGCAACGAGCCCCGCGGGCGGACGATCGCAGGACCGATCAGTCATTGAGAGGAGGACATCATGCTACCGGAGGGATTTACGCCCCAGAAGGAAGGTCTGTTGGAGGGGGTTCCTGAACTCGGCATCGGCATGCTGGGCTATGAGTTCATGGGCAAGGCCCACAGCAATGCCTACCGCACGATACCCTATATGTTCTGGCCGCCGGTGGTGCGCCCCCGACTCATCGCGATCTGCGGTCGCACTGAGGAAAAGGTGTCGGAAGCCGCCACGAGGTACGGGTACGAAGGGTACTATACGGACTATGAGCGGATGCTCCAGGATCCTCGGATCCAGGTGTTTGACAATGTGACACCCGATCCGATGCACTGCGAGCCCTCGATCGCTGCGGCCGCGGCGGGCAAGCACGTGCTCTGCGAGAAGCCGATGGGGATGAACAGCGAAGAGACGGGGCGCATGCTGGCAGCCGTGCGGAAGGCCGGCGTCAAGAACATGTGTTCCTTCAACTACCGGTTCATGCCGGCGGTACGCCTCGCCAAGGATATCATCGACCGGGGGATGCTCGGCGAGATCAAGCATTTCCGCGGCAGCTACCTCTTTGGCATGAGTGTACGTCCGGGCCCGGGCGTGGCCCAGCGGCGCGGCGGTGGGAATGCCCTGCTGCCGATCGGCTCCCACGTCATCGATATGGCTCGCTTCCTGGCGGGAGATATCGCGGCCGTGAATGCGATGATGCCCGGGGGCACCACCGTTGCGATGGTAGAGTTCGCAAGCGGTGCCTATGGCACGATCGAGGCCAACACGTCCTGCCCAGGGAAAAAGAACAACCACGGTTTTGAGATCCACGGCACACTGGGAAGCTTGTCCTGGGACCTCACGGATCTGAACCGGCTGCAGGTGTTCCTGGTGGAAGAGGACCCGGCGAGCATCGTGGGCGGCTACCGCAACGTGCTCGTGACCGAAGCGGTGCACAACTACATTCGCTGGGAGCAGATCGCGGCCCGAGAGGGCTCGTTCCTGGTGAGCCGCGCTCCGGGGCAGGTCTGGTGGCCCCAGGGTCACATCGAGGGATGGGAGCACGGCCACATCAACGCTATCTTCCACTTCCTGGATGCCATCGCCAACGACCGTCCAGTTGCGCCATACGGCGCCACGTTTGAGGACGGGCATCGCGTGGCCGTGATCAGCGACGCGATCATCCAATCCGCCGCAGAAAAGCGCGAGATCGTGGTTCCTGCCTGATCGGGTACGTCCGCGACAGGCCTTCAGCGGTGTTCGGGTGACCGGAGACGTAAGGAGCAGCATGGGCGACCAGGGGGCGTGGCACTCGCCAGCGCCGCCGGTCGCCCAGTGAGAAAGAGCGACCGCCCGTCGCGATGCTGCGGGCCGCAGTGGTGAAAGCAGTGAGGTCAACATGAAACTTGGAGTGGATGTATTCAGTCTGAGACAGCAGGGATGGACACCCATCCAGCACGTAGAATATGCGCACAAGCTCGGCCTCGATGTGGTGCAGTTTTCGGAGCGGCAGTTCTTTGAGAGTCTGGATGAGGACTACCTTCGGCCCGTCAAGGTGAGAGCGGATGAGCTGGGCATCGAGGTGAACGTTGGGATGCTCTCGATCTGCCCATCATCGACGATCTTTAACACAAAGCATGGGACGGCCACCGAACAGCTGCAGGCGATGATCCGCGCCGCGGAGCTGTTCGAATCGCCAGTGGTGCGGTGCGTGATGGGGACGAACGCCGATCGACGTACGGGCACACCGCTCTCGGTGCATCTGGAGAACACGCTCAAGACGCTCCGGTCCGTGCGTGAGCAGGCGTTGGATCTCGGCATCAAGATCGCGATCGAGACGCACGCGGGTGATCTGCCCGGCCGGACGCTGGCCGCGCTCATCGAAGAGGCAGGCCCGGACTATGTGGGCGCCTGCCCGGACGCGGGCGGTGTGTTCTGGTCCGCGGAGAGCCCCTTTGTGACGCTGGAGTATCTGGCGCCTTACGTGGTCACCAGCCATGTGCGTGACACAGCGATCTGGAAGGATCCGGCCGGCGCGTGGATTCAGAGTGTGGCCATGGGAGACGGCAACGTACGCATCGACGAGTGGTCGCGGCTGTTTGTGGAAAAGTGCCCGCAGGCCTCGTATACCCTTGAGGTGATCACGGGCGGGGCTCCTCGGCTGATCGACTATGTCTCCCCAGAGTTCTGGGATGTGTACCCCGAGACGTTGGCGAAGGACCTCGCGCAGTACGAAAAGCTGGCGCGAGAGGGCAAGCCCTTTACCGGGAACATGCTGACCGGGCCGATGGGCGGGATGCCAGACGAGTACCGAAAGGCCTTTGTGATTCAGGAGCGCGTGGACTTTGAGCGAAGCGTTCGGTACTGCCAGGAAGTGCTGGGCCTGGGCGAGAACTGGAAGCAGAAGTAGTACCTCTGCGTTCCTCGGCCGGGCTGAGGCGCGGCCGAGGAACGCTTGTCCACCAGAACGGCCCTACACGGCGGGGCATAGCGCCAGGGGACGGATCGAGCTCTTGGGCGCCGTTGCGGCGGGACAGGTCTGTCGCTGGGCGAACGGTGTCCTCTGTGCTGGCCAAAGGCGAGGACGGCCGAGCATCCAGAGGCTGTCGTGAACGAATGGTTGGGCGGACGCCTGGCGCGGCCAGGCTGATGAGGCTGGGGAGCGGTTTGTGAAGTAAGGGAGACTCTGAGGCGAGGCTCGGGTGCCGTCATCCGAGGGTACAGAGCCTGGCTGGCAGTTACGATGTCCGGTAAAGAACTATAGTCCAGGAGGATACCCATGTCCGATGACAGGCACGATATCGAGATACTGCGCCGCATGGTCGAGCAATATGTGGAGCTTGCGTCTGATCCGATCCAGGAGGAACGGCGGAACCTTTGGCAGGCGCACTATAGCCTAAAGCGTGTGCGGCCGCCGATCATCTGCCGCTTTGGCATGTGGAACAACTGGTGCAGGCTCCTCTGGCAGGACGCCAACATGCAGTGCCGCGATCCCTTCTTCCGGAGCATGGAGCAGGCGCTGAACGTTCTGCTGTTTCACGGATATGCCGGCGATGACTATATCCTGGAGCCCTGGATCAACATGCAGGCGGTGCACCGCATCAGTTGGGGACAAGCATGGGGTGTGGACCGGGACGTGGTTCATCCGGAGCAACTGGACGGCGCCTACAAACCCATGCCGTTCATTCACGAATGGGCTGACGCGAAGAAGCTGGTGGCGCCGAAGCACGAGATCGACGAAGAGGCCACAGCACGTAACCTCGATCGGTTGCATGGGGCGATCGGCGACCTGATCGAGATCAACGTCGACAGAAGGCCAATCCTGGCGGGCCCTGGTGGGGATCTTTCGGGTACGCTTGGGCTCTTGCGGGGCATCGACCAGATGATGCGCGACATGTATGACTCGCCAGAGGAGCTGCACAATCTGGTGCGGTTCATGCGCGATGGCGTGCTGGCGAACCAGCAGCAGGCTGAGGATGCCGGCGACTATACCATGACTTCGGGCGAGAACCAGGCGATGTGCTATGCGGACGAACTGGAGCGCCCCAAGGCCAACTCCGGGCCTCGCAAGCGCAGCCAGCTGTGGGGCTTTGGTGCAGCTCAGGAGTTCACGCTCGTCTCACCCAAGATGACGGAGGAATTCATCTTCCAGTACCAGAGGACGATACTGCAGAACTATGCTCTGGTGTCCTATGGGTGCTGCGAGGACCTGACGCGCAAGATCGATATGGTGCGCCAGCTCAAGAACGTCCGCTGCATCGCCGTGTCACCGGTCGCCAACCTGCGCAAGTGCGCGGAGCAGATCGGGACGGATTACTGCATGTCCTGGCGACCCAATCCGGCGGACATGGTCGCCACCGACTGGAACGAGGAGCGGGTGCGTACCATCATCAGCGAGGGGCTCGAGATCACTCGCGAGCAGTATGTGCACATCAGCCTCAAGGACGTCGAGACCGTGGGTGGGGAGCTGGAGCGGTACCCGCGGTGGGTCAAGATCGTGCGGGAACTGGCGGAGAAGGCCTAGGGCCCCTGGGTTGCGGGCGGAGAGCGCTGGCGGCTCCGCCCGTCGCTGTGACCATGTCCGCAGGATCGCGATCGAAGGAGTATGAGATGAAGCCAAGTCGTATTGGTGTGGTGGGGCCTGGGCTGATCTGGAAGAACGCGCACAGGCCCGCGCTTGAGGAGTTGGGCATGCCGGTGGAACTGACCGCCTTTTCGGGGTCCAGCGAAAGGACCCGGCGGGAGGTGGCAGAGACCTATCCGGGAGTCCCCTGCTATTCGGACTATAACGAGCTGGTGGAATCGGCCGAGGTGGACTGGGTGCTCGTGCTCACGCCAATCGCGCTGAATACACCGGTAGCGATTGCGGCGATGCGCGCGGGGAAGAATGTACTGCTCGAGAAACCCATGTCGCGCACGCTGGAGGAAGCCAGCGAACTGGTTCGCGTGGCGGATGAGTGCGGGCGGCAGCTGTATGTGCTGGAGCAGATGGCCTACAGCCCGGCTCTCGCGGCAATCCGGGGCGTGATCGATTCGGGGGAGTTGGGAGACCTGGTGATGTTCGACCAGACGTCCCACGCCATCCTCGATGCGACGCCGGAGCACCATGCCCGCGGGTTTGGCGGAACGCCGTGGCGTATCCAGCCGGATTTCCCATTGGGGACGCTGTTCGACGGCGGGCACCACACGATCTCGTTCCAATCGCGGCTGTTCGGCATGCCGACGCATCTGTTCGCGACGGGGAGCAGCCTGCGGCCGACGTATGGCGACTATGATCACGTGCTGACCACTTTTGAGTATTCCTCGAACCTGCGGGGCGTGTTGAGCTACTCCAGCTACATGGGCGGAGAGAGGAACTATTTCTACATTCGAGGGACAAAGGGGCTACTGGAAGTAGCGGGCCAGCGCATCATCGTGCAGCCGTACGAAGGCAGCGCGCGTGAGGTGGCCGTTCAGGCGGAGAATCTACACGTCGCCATGTGGCGCGAGTTGCTCACGGCCATCTCGAACGGCACAGAGCCCAGTTACCTGAAGGAGATGGCCCTGGGAGATATGTCGATTCTGTTCGCGATAGACCGCTCTCTGAAGCAAGAGGCTCGCGAGCGCATCTAGCTATAGCGGCCCAGTTGGCCGCGACGATATCATGAGGAGGGACCGGACCACTATGGATCACAAGGAAACGATCTTCCAGGGGATCCTCGAAGGCAACGCGAGCGCTGTCGAGAGCGCGGCGAAGGCGGCGCTGGCCGAGGGTGTCAGTGCGGCTGTACTGCTCAATGAAGCGATGATACCGGCCATGTCCGAGGTCGGGCGGTTGTTTGAGGAGAACGAGTACTATGTGCCGGAGATGCTGATCTCCGCTCGCGCGATGAAGACCGGTTTGGCCGTCCTGCGCGAGACGCTGGTGGAAGAGGACGTCAAGCCGTTGGGCGTGGTAGCGTTGGGAACCGTCAAGGGAGATCTGCACGATATCGGCAAGAACCTGGTGTCGATCATGGTCGAAGGGGCAGGGTTCGAGGTGATCGACCTGGGCGTCGACGTGGGGCCGCAGGATTTCCTAAAGGCGGTGCTGGAACAGGGCGCGCAGGCGATCGGCATGTCCGCGCTTCTGACCACGACGATGCCGAGCATGAAGGCAACGATCGATGCGCTGAAGGAAGCCGGCGTTCGTGACAAGGTGAAGGTCGTCATCGGCGGCGCCCCGGTCACGCAGCGGTATGCCGATGAGATCGGCGCCGATGGATACGCTCCCGACGCGGCAGGGGCCGCGAACTTGGTCAAGAAGCTGCTGGCCAGCTAGCAGAGCACCTGTACTGCGTAGAGATACCGGGGTACAGCGCCGTACCTCGGTGCTGAGACAACGTGCAGGCTATGATAGATCGGCTAAAGAGCAGGCAGGCGCATGGGAACGAGGCGCGAGAGGGCCATCCGCTCTTGGGCCCTGCGGGGAACAAATTGGGCCTGCACCGACTGGTATCCACCTGGGGGTGGCCGCGGCGCTGCGCCTAACCAGACAGCCTTTGACGTACGGAGGAGCAGCTGATGTTGAGAGATCAGGAGCTGTTGGCGACGATCGAGAGCCAGGAAGTGAAGGATGGAGAGCTCGCCTTTTGGTGGCTGGGGCAGCTCAGCGTTCTGGTAAAGACGAGCAAGCATATCCTCGTATTCGATCCGTATCTGGCGCCCTCTCCGATGAGGAACTTTCCTCCGCCGCTGGCGCCCGAGATGATCACCAATGCGGACTATATCTTTGGATCCCACGATCATGGCGATCACATCGATCGCAACACGCTTCCGGGGATGATGAGCGCATCGCCCAAGGCGCGGACCGTGTGCTCCAAAGTTGCGGCACGCTCGGTGGTCGCGATGGGCATCGACGAGGCTCGCATCGTTGCGCTGGATGAGGGGGACGTGTACGAGGAGGACGGGCTGCGGATCACCCCCGTCGCGGTGGCACACGAGCTGTTGGACCATGATCCGGAGCTGGGCTACCCGTATCTGAGCTTTGTGGTCGAAACGGATGGCGTCACCATCTGCCACACCGGCGACGCTTGCCTTTACGACGGCTATATCAAAAAGCTGAGCGGGTTCGATATCGATGTGATCTTCCTGCCGATCAACGGCCGGGATGCCGGGCGCTACTCTCACAACGTCATGGGGAACATGACGTACCAGGAAGCCGTCGACGTGGTGGGCGCGCTGCGCCCCCGCCTGGCCGTTCCTGGCCACTATGACCTGTTCACGAGCAACACGGCGGATCCATTTCCGTTCGCAGGATACCTGCGGGCCAAGTACCCGGATCTAAAGTGCTGGATCGGCGAGCACGCCGAGACGGTGTTCCTGTCCAAGTAGGCCCGCCAGTCAGGCCACGGGGGCGGCGTGACGCCCGGGCTGATGCTGAGCCGGCAAGGTGTGCAGGTGCATGACGTGGTGGGCATAGAATCCGGAGCATTTATCCGGGCTCCTCTGCCCACCTGTTCTACCAGAGTGCCGCGGTGGCCGAGTGAGCCCGGCGAGGGCCGGCGCGCACCGCCCTGAACCTGCCGGCGCCAGGCCGAGGGGCATCCGGGTGTTGCGGCGCGAGGCCAGGGGGGTGCGGCTCCTGGACAAGCTTGAGCCGTGCACAAGAGCCGCGGCGGAGGCGAGCCTGAAGAAACCTATCGTATTCAGCCGAGGCGGTGCGGGCGGACCGTAGCCGGCCCGTAGCGCTCCGTGATGAACGCACTGGAGAACAGATGTCAGACCGTCAACGTCATAATGGTCGCGAGTTGCTTCTGGCCGCGCTGGCGCACGAGCCAGTGCCTACGGTCCCCTGGGTTCCTTTCGCCGGCGTTCATGCGGGCAAGCTAACCGGGATGGATGCCACCACAGTGCTGACCGATGCCAACGCCCTGGTGGCCTCCCTGCTTCAAGTGAACGCCCTGTACGATCCGGACGGCCAGCCTGTCGTGTTTGACCTACAGCTGGAGGCTGAGATCCTTGGCTGCGAACTCGCCTGGGCGAACAAGGCGCCACCTTCCGTGGCTACGCACCCATTCTCCAATACCAAGGCGCTGCCGGACGCGCTGCCAGAGAGGCACCAGGGGCGCCTGCCGATCGTCCTGGAGGCGATGGCGCGGATGAAGGCTGCCGTGGGTGATCGCACGGCGCTGTATGGGCTCATCTGTGGACCGCTGACCCTCGCATCCCATCTCCGGGGCACTGAGCTCTTTATGGACATGTTTGACGATCCGGACTATGTGGCGGCCCTGCTGGCCTACACGACCCGGGTGAATGAGCGGATGGCCGAATTGTACGTCGAGGCCGGCATGGATGTGATCGGATGCGTGGATCCTCTCGTCTCACAAGTGTCCCCGCGCACGTTCCGCAGTTTCCTCGACGCGCCACTCCGGTCGCTGTTTGGCGGGCTTCGAGAGCGCGGCGTGCTCTCTTCGCTGTTTGTCTGTGGCGATGCTACGAAGAACATCGAGGTGATGTGCCAGACGGCACCGGACGCGATCTATATCGATGAGAACATCGATCTGGTGATGGCGAAGCGCATCACCGATGAGCACAACATCACGATTGGCGGGAACATCCCTCTGACGACGGTGATGCTCCTGGGCTCACAGCAGGACAACATCAAGTGGGTGGTGGACACTCTTGAGGCCGTGGATCCGCACAACTATATCCTTGCCCCGGGATGCGACATGCCCTACGACTGCCCCATCGACAACGTGATCGGCGTGGCGCAGGCGGTGCGGGACCCCGAGCGTTTTCGTGCGGTTGTCGCGCACTATCAGGCACCGGAAATCGACTATCAGATCGAGATCCCGGACTATGCCAGCCTGCGGAAGCCGCTGATGGAGGTGTTCACGCTGGATTCGGATACCTGTGCGGCCTGCAGCTATATGCTCAGCGCTGCCCAGCGCGCTGTGAGCGAGATGGCGGGGCAGGTGGACATGGTGGAGTACAAGATCACCGTTCCGGAGAACATCGCCCGCATGAAGAAGATGGGGATCAGCAACCTACCCTGCATTCTGGTGGACGGCGTGGTGGCCTTTTCGTCCATCATCCCCGGCAACCGGGAACTGCTGAGCCTGCTGGGGCACGCGATCTCGCGGCGCAGGGGATAGCTCGGATGACGCGCCTGCATCTCGTCAACGGCTTTTTGGGTAGCGGCAAGACCACGGCCATCGTCCAGGCAGCTAGGGAGCACATGGCACGCGGCGAACGTGTGGGCGTCGTAACCAACGACCAAGGGCGCTTTCTGGTGGATACGGCCTTTGTGCGGGCCCAGCAGATACCCGTGGTGCAGGTCACCGGCGGATGCTTCTGTTGCTCCTTCGATCAGCTATTGGACGTCCTCACAGACCTGAATGATGACGCGCGGCCCGATGTGATCTATGCCGAATCCGTGGGATCTTGCGCGGATCTGGTGGCCACGGTGGTGTTGCCACTTCGGGCCAAGCCAGAGCTGAGTGTCACTTGCGAGAGCCTGTCCGTCTTTGCGGACAGCCGCCTCCTGTTGCGCCTTTTCCGTGGAGAGCCGTTGCCCTTTAGCGACAGCGTCCTCTATATCATGGAGAGCCAGCTGGAAGAGGCCGGGACGCTGGTGCTGAACAAGATCGACCTCCTGGATGATGCTGCGGTCAAGGAGTTGCTGGCTTTCTCGGAAGAGAGGCTGCCAGGCCGGCCGGTCCTGGCGCAGAACTCGCTGGACCAGAGACATGTGTTGCGCTGGATCGAGATGATCGATTCGGGGGGAGCGCAGGCTCCCCGCTTCCCGGCGCGGGTCGACTATGACCGGTACGGTGAAGGAGAGACGCAGCTGGCCTGGGTGGACAGGGCGCTGAGCGCAGAGGATCTCGGTATTGGCGGGCGGATGCAGGTCATTGCGATGGTTCGCGAGATCGCTCAAGCGCTCGCGGAGCACAGAGTCCCTGTGGCACACGTCAAGTTCCACGTGTCATGTCCAGGAGCCTCGGCCAAGATCAGCCTGACGACGCTCTCCCAGACTGGATGGGAAAGCGAGATTCCGGATGTGGCGGGGGCCGTGGAGTTGCTGGTGAATGCGCGTGTCCAGGCGGAGAGCGAGCGAGCGGGAGACTGGATAGACGCAGCGCTGGAGCGCGCCTGTGTGCAATCGGGCGGCGGTTGGCGCGTGGTAACCGCCGATACGCTCACGCCGCAGGCGCCGCGCCGGCCTTACTAGGGGACGGCGGGCCCAGGGGGACGCGTCGCGCGACCCGCGTGGATATGGCGGACATCGATTACTGATGGGTGACAAGGAGGCGGCGCCATTGAGGCAAGGAGCCCGCTACGCGGTTAGCCGCCAAAGGCGGCCCCCGACGGGCACAGGGGGCGGTCCGCGCGGATCGTCCTCGGGATAGGCGAGGCACTAGTCGTATGCACAGCGTTCAAAGGAAGCGGAGGTAAGGTTACATGTCTCCCAAGCGACTGGGTCTGGTAGGGTTTGGACTGATCTGGGATCAGATGCACAAGGAAATCGTGCTCGGAATGCCGGACGTGTTCCAGGTTTCGGCACTGAGCGCATCCAGCGATCGCAGCGCGGCTAAGGCGGCGGCTCAGTATCCCTCGCTGCCGTTCACAAAGGACTACCGCGAGCTGATTGCCCATCCGGACGTGGACATGGTCTTTGTGCAAACACCCATCCCTATGACGGTCCCGGTGGTTATCGAGGCTCTCAGAGCGGGCAAGGACGTGATCACGGAAAAGCCGCTGGGGGGCAACTGCGAGGATGCCTCCAGTGTGGTGCGGGCCGTCCGCGAAACCAAGCGGAAGCTGTATGTGCTGGAGAACTCGTACTATCAGCCTCGTTGGGGCGAGATTGCGGCAATCGTGAACAGCGGCGCGATCGGCACGCCGGTGCAGTACGAGCAGACGGCGCATATGCCGGTGGACCCGATCGTCAACACCGCAGCGAACTATGGGACCACGCCCTGGCGGATCACCCCGGGGTACGCCCTCGGCTTTTTGCTGGACGCGGGCATCCACCAGATGTGCGCGCTTTCGAAGGTGTTCGGGCACGCACACCACGTACAGGCTGTCTCAGTCAAGCTCCGTCCCGAGTATGGCGACATCGACCAGGCCGTGGTGCTCTTTGAGCACGAGCGCGAGCTGCATGGCATCTTTAGCCACTCGTGCATGCTTGGCCCGCAGCGCAACTACTTTTTCATCCGGGGAACGAAGGGCCTCATCGAGGTGGCACACGACGAAGCCATCATCCTGGGGGATGACGGGAGCGAGAAGCGTGTGGTGCTTGATCCGTCCGCAGGCTACCGGGAGATGTGGGCGGCAGTGGGCGCGGCGGTGACGCGCGGCGAAGAAGCGGCGTATACGGCGGAGCTGGCGGCGATGGACGTCTGCCTGGTGGATGCCGTGGGCCGTGCCCTGGCAGCGAAGGCCAGGACGGCGGTCACGCCTGGGTTTTAGGGAAGCACTCTGCTGAAGGCAACCGGCAGCGACGGCACGGAGCCGGCGGCCGCGGATGACACGCGGGTGAATTTGACTGGCCGAGCGGCAGCCGGGATATAGGACGATGATGTTCTGGAAACTGATCAGGGGCGCCGCGGCGAGATCTGCGGTGCCCTGGCTTGATGAAAGGAGCCTTCTCGTATGATGAATCAGACAGTGTCGGCACTGACTGGCGTGAGTTCCGATGCGGGCGATTTGGCCTTTAGCGAGGCCGAGCGCCAGGTGCTGAGGCGTCTGGCGGGCGAGGTCGCGGAGTTGGCTGCGAGGCCCGTGGAGCAGGAAAAGCGAGAGCTCTGGTACCGCCTGAATGCGCTTGAACCGACCCGTCCGCTGGTGTTCTGCGATCCGGAGAACGGCTGGAACGAGATCATACCGACCGACGTGCTGGAGTGTACCGGCGAGCAGGCCAGGCGCTGGGAGATGGTGCTGCGCAAGGAGATCTACTGGGGCGCCGAGATGGGCGATGATCGGGTGGTGGAACCGTGCTTTGGGCTGGCGCACGTCTACAGCCAGACCGATTATGGGATGCGAGAGACCCGGATCGGTGGCGAGGATGGCGGGTCGTATGTCTGGGATTCGCCACTCAAGGACTATGCGGATCTGCCCAAGCTGCACTTTACCTCGCTGACCGTGGACCATGCGGGGACGGAGCGAGTGCTGGACGCGGCGAACGAGATCCTTGGCGACGTGCTACCCGTCCAGCTAAAGACCGTGTGGTGGTGGTCGCTGGGCATGACCAGCACGCTCATCCGGCTGCGTGGCCTCGAGCAGATGATGTTCGACATGATGGAGCAGCCGGAAGACTTGCATCGTCTGATGGCGTTCCTGCGCGATGCGCACTTGGACAGGCTCGATTATCTGGAGCGTAATGGCCTCCTTAGCCTGAATAGCGACGGGACGTACGTCGGCTCCGGCGGGTTCGGATGGAGCCGCGAACTGCCCGCCAGCGACTATGACGGGCGAGTGCGGGCCCAGGATATGTGGGGATTTGCCGAGAGCCAGGAGAGCGTGGGAGTCTCGCCCAGGATGTTTGGCGAGTTTATCCTTCCCTACCAGATACCGATACTGGAGCGCTTTGGGCTCAATTGCTATGGTTGCTGTGAGCCGCTGGACGCGCGCTGGCGCTATGTGCAGCAGATCCCGAGGTTGCGACGGGTGTCCGTCTCACCATGGGCGAGCATACCGGACATGGCCGAGAAATTGGGAGCGAACTATATCTATTCCATGAAGCCAAGCCCGAGCGATCTGGCGATGCCTACCTTTAACGAGGAGGCGATCCGTTCCATGCTGGAGGAGGCTCTGAGGACGACCAGGGACTGCCGGGTGGAAGTGATCATGAAGGATAACCACACCCTGGGCGGCGATCCGAGCCGCGCCAAGAGGTGGGTCGCGATCGCGCGGAGCGTGGCCGAGAACCTGTAGGCTTCGGGGGCAAAGTCTCAAGGCCGGGTCATGGCGGTCGCTTCGAAGCGACCGCCATGACCCGGCCTTGTGGTGTCCCCGGTTTCCGGAGGCGCGTTCTCTTGACTGGCCCGGACATCTATGGTACCAACAGAGCGTGAGGATCTCGCGGGCCGTCCGCCAAATACTGGAGATGCAAAGGAGCTTCGCATGTCAACGGTCAGACTAGGGTTTGTTCCGGCCAAGCGCGACAGCAGCGCCTATACAGATGAATGGGCCATGGGGATGAAGCAGCGCACGATTGCGGCCCTGGCGAATGTGCCGGGGCTGGAGATCGTGACGCCCCATGAACAGCTGACCCAGGCCGGCGTGGTGCGCAACGACGACGATGCGCGTAAGGTGATCAGGTTGTTCAGGGACAAGGAAGTTGACGGTATTCTCATCGGAGGGATGGACTTTTCCGATGAGATCTCTGCTATTCTGGTGGCCGAGGCATTTCCTGGCACTCCCGTGCTGGTGTTCGCCACAGAGGAGTCACCCGATCTGTACCTGCCGACGATGGATGCGCAGACCAGCGACGCGTTCTGCGGAGTCCTTTCGATCGCCTCGGGCCTGTATCGCCGCAAGATCCGGTACAGTTTCTATGGTTACTGCTACCCGGAGGACGCGGCTTTTGTTGCGGCGGTGGAGCGCTTCGTACGTACCTGTGCCGTGGTGAGGGCGTTCCGGGGGGCCTACATCGGCCAGATCGGGCCTCGCCCCGGGGCCTTTGAGACCTGCTCTATCGATGAGAAGATCCTGCTCTCCAGCCACGGCATCCGGGTGATCCCCATGGATACCGTCATGCTGCAGCATGCTGCGGAGGCCCTGGCAGATGACGACCCCGCGGTAGCCTCGGTCGTGGCCGCCATCAAGGCGGAGGCGAATACGTCGGAAATCCCGGCTGAGCGCCTCGTACAGATCGCCAAGGCGGAGGTGATCGTCAAGCGCTGGGCCGAGGAGAAGCAACTGCTTGGCGTGGGGGCAGGCTTTGCCATGCCGCCTTACGTTCAGGGGCGCTTGACGGACCAGGGTGTCATGGTGGGCTTTGAGGTCGACATCATGGGTTGCCTGGCGATGCTGATGCAGTACGAGGCGGCCCTGCGTGACGAGGCCCCGTTCCTGACGGACTGGAACCTGAAGCACCCGGGGCGTGACGATGTCTTCCTGGCCTGGCATGTGGGCAATGCACCGCCTTCCATGGCCTCCAGTGAGATTCGTCTCGATCAGCGCGGCATGCCGCACTTTAAGCTGCAGGCAGGGCCCGTCACGTTCGCTCGTCTTGAGCAGTATGACGGGGCGTACAAGATACTGCTGGCCAAGGGCACGGCGCTGGAGGAAGGCGCGGCCGAGGAGGCCCGCTTTACCTGGGCCTGGGTAGAGGTGGAGGATCTGGCCAAGCTCTACAAGACCATCGGGAGCAACGGTTTTGTGCACCACGCCAGCATGATCTATGGCGATCAGACAGAGGCGCTGAAGGAGGCCTGCTACTTTCTCGATATTGAGGTCGTTGAGGTCTAGCCTGTCCCTGTCGCATGACACAGCAGGCCCTGCTGTAGAGATGCCCGCGTCGACAACGAGGTCGACGCGGGCATCTTCAATGGGACGTGTTCTCTGCAGTGCCGGTACTGGTGGGCGAGGGCCCAGGGCGCGAGTGAACCGGCGTATCAAACGCAGACGGCCAGTTGACCTGTGGTCGGCTGGCCGTATTGGATGCTTTTGGCTGAGGGACAGGGATTCGAACCCCGATTGACTGATCCAGAGTCAGCTGTCCTACCTTTAGACGATCCCTCAGTGCGAGCGCGATTATAGCACAGGCACGCCGGGCGACCAAATCCGTGA
>JAAYAW010000039.1 GCA_012719135.1 Chloroflexota bacterium | reverse complement strand
TCGCCCTGGCGGGTCATGAAGCGGAGCGCGATGGCGCCCGCGGCGGCCGGCTTGGCCTCCTCCTTGGCAGCGGGGGCGGTGGTGGGTTCCTCCTTTGGAGCAGGCACTTCCTCCTTGGGGGCAGGGGCGGCGGTAGGTTCCTTGGGCGCGCAGGCGGCGAGCACCATGGCTCCAGCGCCCACGGCACCCCAACGAAGCAACGCGCGGCGGGACAGTGTGCTCGACATCTCTGTCTCTCCTTCTTCTTCCTCTAGTACAGATCAGACGGTATCGCTACGGAGACGCGTTCTCTCGTGTGCGATCACCCCCTTTCCCGTCACAAAGGCAGTACACACGCACAAGTGTCTGCGCCATACAGCGTCAGGTTGATTGCGGCTGAGACGTCCAATGGCATGACGCGCGACGGCTCGCAAGGCGCACGAGCGCGTGACGCCGGCGTGACGCCGGTAGAACATGCGCTACCAACTTGGGGACACGCCCCCGCCAGTTCGTACCGTGCCGCACTGGTGCGCGGGCGGCGCCTCGATTGACCGGTCCCACGTCCGATGTCGACTTGCGATCATCGGTCGATGCCTGTAAGGCGACACGCGCCCAAACGGAAGAGCAGCGATGAAGGGAAGCAAGAGACTGTGAGGATGACAGCGTGGATGTCCAACATGGGAGATTGTGCAGAAGTGACCCCGTGCGCTAGGCGGCATGTCCCTCACCCTCCAGCACACCGAGACCAGGGCTCCTGTAGCCCAAGTGGGCCGAGGGAGCCGAATTGAAGCGTGTTACAGCATGGGCAATGCTCAACGACCAGCCGTCGAATCGCGACCGACGTTGTACAGCCGGTATATGCCTACGCGCAGACCTACGTCATCTTGCTCGGTGCCTTGGGCAGATGGCGCCAACGTCCACCGGCATTGTAGCGGGTACCGACAACAGTGGCAAGGGCGCCCTGGATTGCCCGCACCCGTTGCCGTGCGCAATCCCGCACTCTTGGCTCTACCAGAACGCGGGCGACGAACACGCGAGCGACAAACGATATCCTCGACAACTCGCACGCCGTCGTCCCGCCTCTCGAACCGACAACCCTGTGGTGACAGCCACCTGTCGGTGGCTCTCGCGGCGCCGAAGCGCCGCGAGAGCCACACGGAGGTCATGCCGGTATCAGGCGCCGGGCATCGGCAGGTCCAGGACCTCCTGCAGGTGGTCGTTGACCGCCTGCACGTTCGCGTCGGTGTACTCGACATCGCCGTAGACGATCGCCGAGATCTCGTTGGTGCCCACGTCGCGCCACTCGTTGTAGCGCGTGTTGGCAGGCATGGAAAACGCGTCGGTGATCGTCTTCATCACGTCGGCACACTTGGGGAACCACGGGAACTTTTCCACCACCTCCGGCTCGTACCAAGTATCGAGCAGGGCGCCGGGCTGCTTGCCGGTGGTGAGGCACAGCCACTTCATGCACTCCACGCTGGTGACGCGGGCGATGAGGCCGAACGCCTCGCGCGGGTACTTGGTCTTCGAGTAGCACCCAAAGGTGTTGGCATACGGGCAGAAGCCGCGCTGTGGCGGGGTCAGAGAGGCCGAGGGCCCCTTGGGCGACAGCACCACGCCCATGTCGATGTTGTTCTCCTCGGAACCTTTGGACATCCCCTGGGAGGCGCCGGGGTTGCTGGTGAAGGTCGCCAGCTTGCCGTTGAGGAACATCTGCATCAGGCCTTCCGCCTGGTCCTCGCGGGTGGGGATGGCCTTGCTGGCCAGCTGCTCCATCTGCCACTTGATGCCGTCCTGCGCCTCGGGCTCGGCAAAGATGGAGGTGGTGCCATCCTGGCTGAGGAGGCCGCCGTTGAACGGCCCCAGCCAGCCGTCGCCACCGTGGCCGCCGCCGACGTCGGCGTTGCCGCCAAAGAAGCCCTCGCCCTTGAGCTTGGCACAGGCGTTGATGCACTCGGTAAAGTCCTCGAGGGTCCAGTCGTCGGTCGGCTCCTTGCCCCAGGCCTCGACGACCCACTCCTTGTTGTAGAAGGTGATCCCCGGGTGGTACCCGGCGGCGCCGCCCAACCCGCTGATCTTGCCATCGGTCCACTTGCGGAACCACTCGACGTTAAACCATGTGCTGAGGTCCATGTCGGCCTCGGCGGCGTATTCCTCGATGGCGAGGTAGGCGCCGCGGCGGGCCATGTTGGGCCACCAGGCGGTGTCGCCCCAGGTGGCGTCCACCATGGTGCCGGAGACGAGCTGCGTCTCGAGGATCTTGGGCGTCTCGTCCCAGGGGGCCTCCTCGAACTCGACGGTGATCTTGCCCTCGGACTCGTCGGCGTAGCGCTGGCCGAACTCGCGCATATGGACGCCGGCGTCGCCCTGGCGGGTCATGAAGCGGAGCGCGATGGCGCCCGCGGCGGCCGGCTTGGCCTCCTCCTTGGC
>JAAYAW010000038.1 GCA_012719135.1 Chloroflexota bacterium | reverse complement strand
GTGGATATCAGCGATCACCAGATCGGCGAACGGCGCCAGTCTCTCGGCAGGCATCGATCCTGACGAGACTCCTATCGCCCTGGCCAGGCCAGCGCGATGCGCCATGAGCATATCAAAGGAACTGTCGCCGACCATCACTGCCTGTTCAGGCGCAAAGCCAAGCCGCCGGCAGATCTCCAGCGCCATATCTGGGGCCGGCTTGAGAGGGATACCATCATCACCGCACACCACAGCGGAGAAATAGCTGGCCAGTCCCAGTATCTCGAGATGTCGTGTAGTGGAGGCGCGGGTGTCCGTGGTGGCCAGCGCCAGGACGTGCCCGCCATCACGGAGGAGCTGTAGCGTCGCTGCAACGTCGCCCACGGTGGTGAGGAGTTCGGGATCATCGAGCGTTGCCCGCGCGTGTACCTCCGCTGCCTGCACCCGCGAAAGCGCCTGCTCCCAGCTCATTCCCTGGCAGGCGTACAACTGGCTGGCCGCCAACAAGAGCACTTCTCCCGTGGAAGCCAGCGTCAACGGCCCGTCGGGATCCCAATCATCCAAATCGACCGGGTCAAACCCCAAAGTCCCCGCCAAGCCCATCCTGGCCTGTAATGACAGGCACCCCTGGTCCAGCAAGTGCCTGAGAAATCGGCGAAACCAGGTGTGCCACATGCTCTCAAAAGCGATCAGAGTGCCGTCTTTATCCAGGATGATCAGCGGGGTGATCAATCCTCTACTGTTGCTCTGTTCCATCACGTCCTCCTGTAGAACTCTCGCAGTATTTCACCGCCGCCCAATCCTGTCAACGCGCAACATATCCGCCTCATCCCTATCCGGACCTCCGGCAAGAGATGCCTTGGTGAGCCTCCCACTTGACGGTATAATGCGGTTCCGCCGTCGATCATCGCCGAGGGAGAGGACATGCCGCGAATCTATGTAGCGCTGGACCTGGAAATGACCGGACTGGACCGGCAGCGCGATGAGATCATCGAGATTGCTCTGGTGAGGTTCCGTGGCGACGAGGTGCTGGAGACCTTCACCAGCCTGGTGCATACGAAGCGCCCGGTAACGCCTCGCATTCATCAACTGACCGGTTTGTCCGGTGAGGCGCTCGCAGATGCTCCCAGGCTGGAGCAACTCCGCGGTGAGTTGCTCCGGTTCGTGTCGAACCATCCCCTTGTCGCTCACAGCATCGACACGGATCTTCAGTTCCTGCAACGGCAGGGCCTTCCCCTGCAGAACGTTGCGCTGGATACCTTTGAGCTGGCCTCAATCCTTGTTCCGGAGGCCAACACCTACAGTCTGGTTGCGCTCTCGGAAGTGATGGGGATCGACCTGCCTCATGCGCACCGCGCCCTCCCGGACGCGCTCGCCACACACAAGTTGTTCAGCGCTATGGTTCGGCGCTTTGATGATTGGGATGTTGCCTTACTGCGCGAGATCCTGACCATGGGGCAGGCGGCCGGCTGGTCTCTATGGCCGCTGCTGCAGGACGTACTCCAGGATCGAATGGCGCGGGCTGGAGAAGGCATGCTCTCCGGCTCTCGACCAGTTCGTGCTACGCGAGACAGCGAGTTCGCCCATCTTCCTCGTGAGTCCGATGATTCCGTTCCTCTCTCTCCCTCTACGGAGACCATTCCGATCGATCCAGAGCCGCTTGTTTCAGCCATTTCTCCAGGTGGGGTGTGGGCTCGCACCTTCCCCGGATATGAGCATCGCCCGCAACAGATCGAGATGCTTCGGGCTGTTGTGGACGCGTTCAACACACCCGAGCATCTCCTGGTCGAGGCAGGGACGGGCACAGGCAAGTCGCTCGCCTACCTGCTGCCCGCCATACAGTTCGCCATCCAGAACGAGCGTCGCGTCATCGTCTCCTCCAATACCATAAACTTGCAGGACCAACTCTATACAAAGGATATCCCTGGCATCCAACAGATATTGATCCAGCCCTTTCGCGCAGCCTTACTCAAGGGTCGCGGCAACTACCTCTGTCTGCGCAGGTTGTCGACCTTCCGGCGCAGTCGCCAGCTCTCCGTAGAAGGGGTACGAGTGTTGGCGAAGGTGATGTCCTGGCTCCCCAAGACCCGGACGGGCGATCAGAGCGAGTTGCTGCTGATCAACTCTGAGCACGAAGTATGGAGAGAACTGCAAGCGACACCCGAGACCTGCCTGGGGGACCGCTGCCCCTATCACTCGGGCGGCCGCTGCTTCTTCCATCGTGCGCGAAGCCGAGCGGAGCGCGCGCATCTCGTCGTTGTGAACCACGCCCTGCTGCTCTCAGATCTGGTTCTAGAGAGTCGGATTCTGCCAGATTACGACTATGTCATAGTCGACGAGGCGCACCACCTTGAAGAACAGGCGACGAACCAGTTCGGCCTGGAGATCGCTCGGCAGGACGTGGCCGCGTTCCTGGGAACCCTGAGCCAACCGGGCGTAAGCGGCCCCTCTGGCCTACTCGGACAGATCCCGGCACTGTTTGATGCCTACGAACTGAGCGATGCGACGAGGCAGCCGGTGGCGGATCAGATAGAGCGACTGCGCAACTTCATCGATAGCGCCATGGCACATCTGGACGGGCTGTTCAGAACCCTGACACAGTTCCTCGACGAGTTTCAGGAATCGGCCAAGGCATCTCAGAGGGCCTACGATCGAACCATTCGAATCACTCCTGGCTTGCGGATCCAACCGGGCTGGTCTGACATAGAGATTGCATCCGATAACCTCGTGACGCCGCTCAGGAGGATCGTACAGGAACTCGACTCCTTGTCATCCTGGATATCGCGTCTTCCCGATGACGATGACCAGTTGCGAACCGATCTGCTCCTTGAGGTCAAGACGGCGCTACAGCGCGGGTCAGAGATGTGCCACGGCATCGCCCAGATCCTCGTGGATCCCACCGATACGTACGTGTACTGGGTCTCCGTCTCGCAGTACAACCAGGAGATCGCCCTGCACAGCGCGCCGATCCACGTGGGCGACCTGCTCAATGAGCGGCTGTTCAGTGAGAAAGAGTGTGTCATCCTCACCAGCGCAACCTTGCGAACGGACCAAGAGTTCCGCTATATCGAAGGCAGGTTGGGGCTCGAACAGCCCGCGCACGTTTCTATCGATTCACCCTTTGATTTTCAGTCCGCCGTGCTGTTGTACGTCCCAAAGGACATCCCAGAGCCAAACGAGCCGTACTACCAAAAGGGCGTAGAGCAGGCCATCGTGGACCTGGTACAGGCGACAGAAGGTCGTGCCCTGGTGCTGTTCACCTCCAATAGCCAACTTAACACGACCTATCGTTCCGTTCGACAGGCTCTTGAGAGAGAAGGTCTCATCCTTCTCGGGCAGGGGATCGATGGATCCAGAAGGCAGATCCTGGAGAGCTTTCGAACGACGCCCAAGTCGGTCCTCATGGGCACTCGGAGCTTTTGGGAAGGCGTTGATGTCGTGGGGCCCTCACTGAGTTGCCTGATTATCGTGCGCCTGCCATTCGCGGTACCCGATGACCCAATCCTTACCGCACGCTCAGAGACGTTCGATGACGCCTTTAACCAGTACTATCTTCCGGAAACGATTCTCCGCTTCCGCCAGGGTTTCGGACGCCTGATCCGCAGCCAGGAGGACTATGGAGTGGTGGCCGTTCTCGACAAGAGGTTGATCACCAAGAACTATGGCAAGACGATCCTCCGCGCGCTTCCTCCCTGCACAGCCCGCATGGGGCCCGTCGCCTCTTTGCCCACGCTTGCGCAACGCTGGCTCGATCCACAGCGTTTTGACCGAGACCGTTCCGAGAGTGTTCAGAGTTAGTAGATCTTTATCTCCATCTCTATATGTATTGTAGTCGTAGTAGTAGGCCCTGTGGATATGTGGAAAAGACACCGGGAAGCACAAGATGTGGGCTGAGGGGGAGGGACGGCGCCCACTAGAGGTGCTTTTTTATCCACAGTATCTGTGGGAAACGCGGTGGACAACTATTCTCTGCAAACAGGAGCTGAACCGGCACACTGACGTACATCTAGTATAGAGGGAGCGCGTGGCTACTATATAGAGTGTTTGCGTGCTGAGGGCCCTCTCTGTGGGCGGTAAGGAGCCTGGGATCACGGGGGTGCTTATCCACAGTTATCCACAGGTAATCAAGGGGTTTTCCACAGGCATTGTGGGCTAGCTAACACAAGGGCTCCCCAGCCTGACCTTCTGACGGTCGGGCTGGGAAGCCTCAGAGATCTCACCAACAAACCTAATAGTACGAACTGAGCGACGCCGTGATCGGTGCGTTGTTCAGCACGGATCCGACAATGTGGGCGTTCACGGCGCGAAGTCGTTCGATGGCACTTTGCGCTTGTTCTCTCTTGGTCTCCCCCGCGCTCACCACAAGAAGAACTGCATCCACCTTTGTCGCCAGTACGATCGCATCCGTTACACCCACGACGGGCGGCGCATCAAAGAGCAGCATGTCGTACTCTTTGAGTAGACGCTCAACGACTGCATCCATGCGCAGAGAGCCAAGCAAGTCCGCAGGCCTGGGCGGTAATGGGCCGCTGGGAAGCAAGGCAAGGTTCTCCACTCCCGTCTCGACGATCGGTGGCGAATCCAGCATCGCATCGTCGAGCATCATGGTGGTGAACCCGACGCTATTCTCCAGCCCAAAGATCTCGTGGAGACGTGGCCTCCGGAGATCGCAATCCACCATGAGGATCCGGCGCTCTACCTGGGCCATCGTCACGGCGAGGTTCGAGAGCGTGGTGGACTTGCCTTCGTCCGGACCGGGAGAAGTGAGCACCAGCGAATGCAGCGAACGATCCAGCGTCGCGTACTGCAGGTTCATGCGGAGTGTCCGGTATGCCTCGCTGAGCGTCGACGAAGGTTCCCGCAGTGTCACCAGATCGATAGCGTTGGACATGTCGAACTCCCTTCCTCAGCCGCGCTTCCGGCTGCTCGAACGCCTGGCTGTGGAAGAACCCGAGGAGGGCACCAATCCAAGAACGGCGATCCCGGTGTACTCTTCCAGCTCTCGCGCATTGTGGATAATGTCGGCCTCCAGAAAGCGCAGCACAAAGACGATCACAACGCCCGCGAGGGCTCCCAGGACTGCTCCGGCGACGACGTTGACTTTCCACTTGGGCTTGTGCAGTACGCCCGGCAGAGCATAGTCTCGAATGCTGACCTCCACGCGTTCATTGGCATCTTGGTCCTGCATCTGAACGACCGTGTCCTCCACAAAGACCTCCGCGGCCGTCTGCGCGATATCGCGGGCGATGAGGGGGTCGTAGTCATCTGCGTCGATCTGGATCAACAGATCCGATTCCACGGGTTTGACGGTGAGCTTGTCGATCAGCTGCTCGGGCGTGATATCCAGCTGGAGGCGAGTGACGACCTTCTGAGCGGTGGTGCGGGAGGTGATGTTACCGGCATAGTTCCGCATCACGCCCACAATCACCTGTTGGAGGCCCCAATCGAGCCGGCCGGGGACGACGTTGAGATACACAGTTGAGCGAAACACCGGTGTCTGTAGCCGGCTGGCGACAAACGCGGCCATCATCGCGAATACCGTGGTCAGGACGATGATCCACGCTCGCTTGGTGATGATGCGGACGTAATCTCCAAGTTCCACAGTACCCTCCGATTGTCGATGGGGCATTATACCGCAGGCGACACGGCCATCCCAACTCCGAGCTATGGGATAGGCCGGCGCAGGGGCAGCCAGGCACGCCAGCCTCTCCCCGCCGGAATCTCGCCGAGTACAGGCAAGCCCAGGCTGAGAAGATCCTGGCGGTGTCGAACCGAAACGTCTACATAGTCCAGCAGAAAGGCGATACCAATCCCGACAGCCAAAGCCAGCAGCAGCCTCAAGGGAAGATCGATGCGCTCGCGCAGGGAGCGCCCAACGGGTGATACGACGGGCGCGTCGATGAGCGAGACGACGGCGGATTCGGTCGACATCTGGGCGAAATAGCGGTCGGCGCTAGTAGTAAGCAGCGATACCACCGCATCAGCGATGCGAGTCAGTTCCTGATCGTTGGGCCACGTCAGGCTCACCGATAGGATACGATGCAGTTTGCCGGCCGAGGTGGCGCCCTGAATGGCTCCCGCAGGCACCGGTACGCCGGCAAGGTTGGCCACGTCCTCCGCAAAGGCACGACTCTTGACGATCTCTGAAAGGTCATCGACGAGATACTCGGCAGTCAGCCAGGTATAGTACCGATCGTAGGCGTAATAGTCACCCTGGCGTTCAGGCCGGACTCCTACCACGAAGCGCATCCCAGCACTGTAGGCAGGCGTCGGCTCGGGCGCTAGAGCTAGATAGGAGAACAGAACGGCGGCGAGCAATACCACGATGATCCAGGCCCTGCGCGCGATGATGGCCCAATACTGCCTCAGTTCCATGAGAACGCCCTCTCCATCCCCGGTATCGCCGTCATATAGAACCAAGCTTGTCCAGCAGCGGCGGGCCTAGGACCAGGAGCCCGATGCCTGCGGCCGTCAGAGAAAAGATCAGGATAGCACCGGCGGCAACGTCCTTGGCGTCCTTAGCTAACTCATGCTGCTCCGGCATCACGAGATCGATTGTCAACTCCACCACCGTATTGAGCATCTCACCAGCGAAAACCAGGCCGATTGCGATCAGAATGAGAGCCCACTGTAGCCAGGCAAGCCGCAGCCAAAGGCTCAAGATGATCACGGCGCATGCGGCCGCCACGTGGATACGTGCGTTGCGCTCAGAAAGCACGACATAGCGGATACCATCAAAGGCATGGCGGAAGCTTTCTATCAGGCTCTGCTTCTCGCGTCTCCTCATGAAGACACCTCGGGCTGCTGGAAATCAGTAAGCTCGCGAACGCTCACCCTCCCCGAGTCTGCATACGCTCAGGGTACTGGATACGGGGATGGTACACGCCAGTCAGAATACTCGCAAAGGCCTGACGGATGCGGTCCAGATCCCGAAGAGTCAGGTCCGTCTCATCGAGTTGCCCGCTGATGAGCCGGTCAGTTATGACCTGCCGGATCAACCGGTCCATCTCTGCCTGCGTGCTTGGTCTGTTTGCGCGAGACCAGGCCTCTACGGCATCGGCCAACATGACGATGGCCGTCTCCTTGCTCTGTGGCTTGGGGCCCGGATAGCGAAAGGCGCTGTCATCCATCTCACCATCGCCGTCGTACGCCTGCGCTGCACGACGGTAAAAGTAGGCTGCGAGCGTGGTCCCGTGATGCTCCGGTATGAATGCAGCGACCTTTTCCGGCAAGCGATAGCGTTTGGCCAGTTCCATCCCTTCGCTGGTGTGGCCGATGATGATCTCGGCGCTCGTCTGGGGATCCAGGCTATCGTGGGGGTTCTGCCCGTCCGTCTGGTTCTCTGTGAAAAAGTACGGGCGCAACGTCTTGCCCACATCGTGGTAGTAGGATCCGACCCTTGTGAGCAGGGAATCGGCGCCGATTGCTTCCGCGGCGCGCTCCGCCATGTTCGAGATCAGAATAGAGTGATGGTATGTGCCCGGGGCCTTGATCAGAAGTTGGCGGAATAGCGGATGGGTCGGGCGGGCCAGCTCCATCAGATGAAGGGCCGTCGTCACCCCAAAGAGCCGTCCGGTGAATACATAGGCCACCAGGCATACCATGCTGGCGAGCACGGCGCTGAGCGCCCCGGTTCCGGCCAACTGCAGCAGACCGAGCGTATCATAACTCTCGCCCCGGATGCTGCTCAACAAGAGAACGGCGACATTGGCGATCGTCAGGGCGACTGCCGCACGGAAGAAGGCATTGAGCTGCTCAGTGCGCATCAGAGCTAGCGAACCGACCAGGCTCCCCAGAAGGACGTACACGGTGAGATCCAGCGATCCATTGCCAATAAAGCTGATCGTCACCGCGGCTACCATGGAAACGAGAGTGGCATACTGGATGTTTAGGAACAGGGCAATCAGCATGGCTGCTGCGGCGCTGGGCACTATGTACGGCAGTATCAGGTGCCCTGGGACAAGCAAACGAGCGGCGAGCGTAACCGCCGCCAGTGTGAGCACCAGCAGTAGTTGCTGCCTGGGATGATCGATCAACTCGGGGTGTACTTTGGTTGTGTAGAACACCATCACGAGAACTATCAACAGGCCGATCCCGAGATTGGCTACCTGTTTCTGCCAGCGGACTTGGACATTCGCCAGGCCGAGGACGTGAAGTTGCTCGTAGATCTCGTCGGTGATGATCTCACCTTCACGGACGATGGCTTCGCCCGTCACGATGGTGCGCACAACGGGCTGGACCTGCTCGCGAGCCTGACTCCGCTTGGCCTCTGTAGCCTCGGTGTCGAGGAACGTGTTGGGAACAACGAGATCGAAGAGCATCGCCGTGATCACATTCCGATCACGCAACGTCAGCGTGTAGGCCATCAGGCGCTGGATATCGAGCCGGGCCCGGGATAGATCCGTCGGTCGCACTTCGCTGCCCAGGATCAGGCTGAGAACGCGAACGCTCTCCTCACAAAGCATCTCCCAGGTCGAGGCGCTGAGCGTCAGCATGCTCTCCCAGGCAGGGTCGTCCGCGTCGAACTCGGGCAGTTCCATCAGTAAGGCTATGCGGGCTTCAGAGGTCAGATCGGCTCGTTCGCGCGCTTCGCTAACGGTCTCCTGTATCTCCGCAAGCCGTTCGAGCTGCGCACGACCGACGCTTGGGTCCGGCAAGGTGTACACGACAGGAACGAGCAAAGCCGCCTCGTCACGGGCCAGCCTCGTCTCGACATCGCTGACGTACGTCACCTGGCTGGAAGCCTTGATATCCCGCGGCGAGGCCCGGCCGACGGCGAGGCCGGCGGCCTGCTGATCGGGCAAGAGCACAGCCAAAGCCCATGCTGCCCATAGCACGGCGGCCATACCGATGGCCTGAGATATGCGGCGAAAGCGCGGCGCCCGCACGCCCCTGCGGGGAGTTGGCGGCCGTGCGGCCTGACGATCTGGGGGTGTCTTTGTGTCTGAGGGAGAAGGTGTAGCTGACTGCGTCATCATACGAACATATTAGCAGAAAGATGCAGGAGAGCGATCGCTCTCCTGCATCTCACCGGCTGAGTAGGGCTCGGGCTATCTCGTTCACGTGCCGACCATCGGCCTGGCCCTTTAGCCTGGTCATCGCCTCTCGCATTACGGTACCGAGTTGCTGGGGACTGGTGGCCCCCAACTCGGCGATGATGGCCTCCAGTGCGGCCTCGATCTCCGGTCTCCCGAGCTGTTGGGGGAGGTACTCTTGGAGTATCTCCAGTTGAGCTTGTTCCTCGGCCACCAGATCCTCGCGGTGACCTTGCCGGAACATCTCGATCGACTCGTTTCGCTGTTTGACCTGGCGATTGAGAATCTCGATGACCTCATCCTCAGTCGCCTCGCGCAAGAGGGCTTTCTCGGCGTTCTGGATCGCGGCACGGGCCATGCGGATGGTATCACGGCGAACTTGATCATGCTCGCGCATTGCCTTTTGCAGGTCCGCCATCAGCCGTTCCTTGATCGACATCGCCTACCCCCTCTAGGAGTCGTGCCCTGCGAGCAGCCAAGGACCTCTAGTAGTTCCTCATCTGGTCCTTAAGGGTCGTCCGACGGCTCTTGCGCCTCTTTGCCGCCTTCTTCCTCTTGGCGATCTGGCTCGGCTTCTCATAGAAACGCCGACGCCGCACCTCGGAAAGGATGCGATCTTCCTGAACCGCTTTCTTAAAGCGACGCAGCACGCCTTCGAACGATTCGCCTTGCTCTACAACGATACGGGCCACGCTCTCAACCCCCTTTTTGCTCGGACTGTGCCTGCCGGCACGTGAGCACTGCCCCAAAGGGCATCTCTCATTATAGGTTTCGCGTAACGACCCGTCAACTCACCGCTTTGGGTGCCCGGGGAATAAAAAGCAGCGGCGCGCTTTTGCGCGCCGCTGCCAAAGGTACTCTGTGTACTAGCGAGCGATGCGGTATGCCTGCATGCCGGCGAACCGGGCGCTATCTCCCAGCTCTCCCTCGATCCGAAGAAGGCGGTTGTACTTGGCCACGCGGTCGCTCCGCGCCGGCGCGCCTGTCTTGATCTGGCCGGTGTTCAACCCGACGACGATATCGGCGATCGTGCTATCCTCGGTCTCACCGGATCGGTGAGATACGACGCTGGCCCAACCGGCCCGATGGGCCAGCTCCACGGCGGATATGGCCTCGCTCAGGCTGCCGATCTGATTGACCTTGCATAGGAGGGCATTGGCCGCACGCAGATCGATCGCCTTCTGAACCCGAGTGACATTGGTCACCAGAAGGTCGTCGCCCACGATCTGGACCTTTTTGCCGATCCGCGCGACCAGTTTGCTCCATCCATCCCAGTCGTCCTCGTGGAGAGGATCCTCAAGAGAGATGATGGGATACCGCTCTACCCAGTCGGCCCAAAAGTCGACCATTTCGTCCGTGGAGAGCGTTCGGCCTTCCCGGGCGAGCACGTAGCTGCCATCTTGGTAGAGCTCGCTTGCGGCCGGATCGAGCGCCAGCCATACGTCCTCTCCCGGGCGGAAGCCGGCCTTCTCTATCGCCTCCAGGATCACCTCCAGCGCCATCTCGTTTGTCGTGAGCGACGGGGCAAAGCCTCCCTCGTCACCGACATTGGTGTTCATTCCCCTGGCTGAGAGCACCGACTTGAGATTCTGGTAGATCTCCGAGCCCCAGCGCAGGCACTCGGAAAAGGAGGCGGCCCCTGCGGGCATGACCATGAACTCCTGAAAGTCGGTGCTGTTCTTGGCATGGGCGCCGCCGTTCAGGATGTTCATCATGGGAACGGGCAGAACATGGGCGTTAATGCCGCCAATGTAGCGGTACAGCGGGAGATCGAGATCAGCGGCGGCCGCCTTGGCGGCTGCCAGTGAAACGCCCAGGATGGCGTTGGCGCCAAGCCGGCCCTTGTTCTCCGTCCCATCGATCTCGATGATGACACTGTCGATCCCCAGCTGATCGGTGACATCCATCCCGATCAACTCCGGCCCCAGTTCTTCGTTCACATTATCCACTGCCTGCAGGACGCCCTTGCCACCGAACCGCCGGGCGTCACCATCGCGCAACTCCACGGCCTCATGTACCCCGGTCGATGCCCCGGAGGGGACTCCGGCTACGCCGACCGATCCGAGCTCCGTCGTGACCTCAACCTCGACAGTGGGGTTACCGCGCGAGTCCAGGATCTCCCTGGCAAACACATTCGCGATTGCGGACATTGGTGCACTCTCCTTCTACGCCGCGTGCTCTTTAGGCACGCCATTCGAGGCTCGTCTTCAACTTCAGGCGGGATTCAGAATCAGTCGCATGTCCACGGCCACAGCGCCCGCCCCCTGCTCGCGCACGAGCAAGGGATTGATGTCCATCTCGGCGATCTCGGGCCAGTCGCTTACCAGCTGCGAGATCCGCAGCAGGGTGTCCACGATGGCATCGAGATCAGCCGGGGCTTGTCCTCTCGCGCCGGCCAATAGCTTGTAGGAGCGGATCTCCTCGATCATCGCCCTGGCCTGAACACGAGTCATCGGGGCCACCCGGAACGTCACATCGCGAAGCACCTCGACATAAATGCCGCCCAGGCCAAACATCACCAATGGGCCGAACTGCGGATCGCGGTTCATGCCGATGATCACCTCACGCGCGTTCGTCACCATCTCCTGCACCTGTGCTCCCCAGATGGTGGCGTTGGGCACATGCTCCCGCGCACGGGCGATGAGTGTGTCAAAGGCCTCTCGAACCTGGGCCTCATCGGAGACGCCGACGATGATGCCGCCAACGTCGGACTTGTGCAGGATATCCGGCGAAGCGATCTTCATGACCACCGGGTAGCCGATCTCTTCGCAGAAGGCGACGGCCTCATCAGCCGTGGCAAAGACGTCAGACTTGGGTGTTGGAATTCCGTAAGCCTTGAGGATGTCTTGGGCCTCAGCGTCACCGATGCCGGTACGCCCTTCATTGCGAGCTTGCGCAAACACCTTGGCCACGGCTTCGCGGTCGACTGTAAAGCTTTCACCCTCGGTGTGCGGCTCGGCAAGCCACTGCCTGTAGGTGTACATGGCGCCAAAGGCCTTGACCGCACGCTCCGGAAAGTGGTAGTTGGGGACCCTGTTCTTGGCCAGGATATCGATGCCGGCCATGGCCTCCTGCTTTCCCATCCAGCACCCCAGGATCGGCTTCTTGGCACGGGTGCAAACGTCCACCACTCCGCGCGCCGTCTCAACAATCTCGGTTGAGGTCTGTGGGGTCACGATCACCAGAACGCCATCCACGTTCGCGTCGGCGAGTACGACCTCCAGGGCCTTCATGTATCGATCACTGCGCGCATCACCCAGTACGTCCACCGGGTTGTGGGCACTGGCGGCAGCAGGCAGTTCGCTCTTGAGGGCCTCCTGTGTTTCGGGGGAGAGAGAGGCCAACACCAGGCCGTTCATCTCCAGGGCATCTGTGGCCATCACGCCAGGCCCTCCGGCATTGGTCACAATGGCGATTCGGTTCCCCTTGAGGAGAGGCTGGTAGGCAAAGGCCGTCGAGAAATCGAACAGCTCTTCCACCGTCTCTGCGCGGAGAACTCCCGCCTGCTTAAAGCCAGCGCTGTAGGCCGCATCGGCGCCGGCCAGGCTGCCCGTGTGCGAAGAGACCGCACGAGAGCCGGATGCCGTTCGTCCGGATTTCACGGCGATGATGGGCATTCTCCCGGCCGTGGCTCGAGCCTGTTTGATGAACTGAGCGCCATCCTTCAGTCCCTCGATGTAGGCAATGATGACGTTCGTCCGGTCGTCATCGCCCCAGGCCTCTAGCAGGGAGACCTCATCTACGTCGGCTTTGTTGCCCAGGCTGACAAAGTGCGAAAAGCCGATGGTCTCTGCCAACGCATAGTCCAGAATGGCCGTGCAGAGGGCGCCGGATTGGGACATGAACGCGATGGAGCCGGACTTGGGCGTGCCGGCGGCGAAGGAGACGTTCATGGGGACGAACGTATCGATGATTCCCAGGCAGTTCGGCCCGATCACGCGAATGCCGTACTCGTCGGCGACCTCAAGAAGCTCCTTCTCAAGGGCCACGCCACCCGGTCCGGCCTCGCGGAATCCAGCGGTGATGATCACCGCTCCTTGGACGCCTTTTTGGCCGCACTCGCGCATCACACTCACCACAGCACGGCTGGGGATGAGAATCACGACCATGTCGATCGGCCCGGGCACATCGAGCACGGACTTGAACACCTTCAGGCCAAGGATCTCGGTGGCCGTCGGATTGATGGGGTATATCGCCCCGGGGAAACCACTGGAGACCAGGTTGGAGAGCACCTGATATCCCAGCTTGGTGGAATCGGCCGACGCGCCAATCACGGCGATCGACTTTGGGTCAAAGAACATATCCAGCATGATTCAGCCCCCTTGCTCCATCGTTCTCTGGCAATCATACTCCCTTGTCCTGAGCGCGCCAAAATCCGCGGGCATAGAGATGCTATCCCTACAGGACCCGCGACCGTACCGTGCCGAACGGGAGGAGGTCGCTGGCTTGACACCTGATTTCGTAGTGGTTACAGTATCCTTATCTTCGTGGGCGTGTTACTCGTATAGGCTTGTTGAATAGACAAGATAATCGAAAGGGGCGCCAGGCCCGGACACACGGGCTGTCAGGCCAATCTACGGCGCCGGCGTACACGCTCGCATTCGTCTCGGGTAGGCAATGCCTACACAGCTGTTTCCACAAAGGAGTCCAGAATGTCAGCACAACAGACGGTCGAAGGACTGCAGTTCCCTCCTGCCCCCGAGTTCTCCGAGCATGCTCTCATCGGCTCGATGGAGCAGTACCAGGAGATGTACAAGCGCTCCATCTCGGACCCAGACGCCTTCTGGCTTGAGCAGGCGGCTACGCTGGATTGGGTCCGGTTCCCGACCAAGGGACGTGAGTACACCTGGAACACGGAGGACCGTATCATCGAGCACAAGTTCTTCGAGGACGGCGTGCTGAATGTCTCGTACAACTGCCTCGACAGGCACGTAAAGACGTGGCGCAAGAACAAGGCGGCCATCATCTGGCAGGGAGAGCCTGAGGAAGACGTCCAGGTTCTAACGTATCAGGATATGTACCGTGAGGTGAACAAGTTTGCGAACGTGCTCAAAAAGCACGGCGTCAAGCGCGGCGATCGCGTGGCCATCTACCTCCCAATGGTTCCGGAGCTGGCGATCGCGCTCCTCGCCTGTACGCGGATCGGCGCCATCCATTCAGTGGTCTTTGGTGGCTTTAGTGCCTCCTCGCTGGCCAGCCGCATTCTGGACTGCGACGCTAAGCTGCTGATCACCAGCAACGTATCGCTGCGATCGGGCAAGGCCATTCCGCTCAAGGTGACGTCGGATGAGGCCCTCCAGACCTGTCCCGGAGTCAGTACCGTGGTGGTAGTGCGTCGCACGGAGGATCAGGTCGCCATGGAGCCTGGCCGCGACGTGTACTGGGATGAGGAAATGGCGTCCGTTCCCGCTTACTGCGAGCCGGAGCCAATGAATGCGGAGGACCCGCTCTTTATCCTGTATACCTCCGGCTCGACCGGCGCTCCCAAGGGCATCATGCACACCACAGGGGGCTATCTGACGTATGTGGCCCTGACTCACAAGTGGATCTTTGATATCCACGAAGAGGATACCTACTGGTGTACAGCGGATATCGGCTGGATCACGGGGCACAGCTACATCGTCTATGGCCCGCTGGCAAACGGCGCCACCTCACTGATGTTTGAGGGAGTACCCACCTATCCTGACGCCAGCCGCTTCTGGAAGATTGTAGAAAAGTTCGGCGTGAGCGTGTTTTACACGGCACCCACAGCCATTCGATCGCTCCAACGTCTGGGCGACGAGTGGGTACAAAAGGCAGATCTCTCTTCGCTTCGGCTGCTCGGCAGCGTGGGCGAGCCCATCAACCCGGCCGCCTGGCTCTGGTACTATAACGTGGTGGGAGGCGAACGATGCCCCATCGTCGATACCTGGTGGCAGACGGAAACGGGGGGCATCCTGATTACGCCGTTGCCTGGAGCCCACACTCTCAAGCCGGCCAGCGCCTCGCGCCCGTTCTTTGGCATAGAACCACTGATTCTGAACGACGACGGCACACAGGCCGGCGCCGGCGAATCCGGCAAGCTGTGCATCGCCAAGCCCTGGCCTGCCATGGCTCGCACGATGTGGGGCGATCACGATCGGTTCATCGACACCTACTTTACCATGTACTACAACCTCTACTTTACGGGCGATGGGTGTATGGAGGATGCCGACGGGGATTATTGGCTTCAGGGTCGCATCGATGACGTGGTCAACATCTCTGGCCACCGAATCGGCACCGCTGAGGTAGAGCACGCTCTGGTTAGTCACCCCATGGTATCTGAGGCCGCGGTGGTCGGCCGCCCGCACGACGTCAAAGGCCAGGCTCTCTACGCTTACGTCACGCTTCAGCAAGGCGTAGAGCCTACTGACGCCCTGATCGGTGAGCTGATGAACCATGTTCGTCGAGAGATCGGGCCCATCGCGCGGCCTGACGACATTCAGTTTACCGACGCCCTGCCCAAGACGCGCAGCGGCAAGATCATGCGACGAATCCTGCGCAAGATCGCCGAAGGCGAACTCGGCAGTCTCGGAGACACTTCGACATTGGCCGATCCGTCGGTCGTCGAATCGCTCATCCACGGCCGCAAGTAACGGTTCACCCGGGGCGCACCCGTGTTTTTGCGGCACGGGTGCGCCCTGTTGTCATACCGGCCCCGCTGTTCCGAGGAGGATACGATGTCGTTGAGCTCTAACCCTCAAGTCCGCAATCGGTGGCTCGTGGTCCTCGGCGCCGTAGTCATACAGCTCTGTCTGGGTGCCATCTATGCCTGGAGTGTGTTTACTCCTGAACTGCAAAAGGCGCCCTTTAACTTTACCAAAGTGCAGACGCAGGTCATCTTTTCGGTTTCGCTGGCCAGCTTTGCCATCACCATGATCCTAGCGGGGCGCTGGCAGGCCAAGTCTGGGCCGCGCGTCGTTGCTTTCACAGGCGGTCTCGTGTTGGGAGCGGGCTATCTGCTGGCCGGCTTGCTCAAGGACGGGTTGTTTGGAAACTATGTGAACCAAATACTCTTTATCGGGCTCGTGGGTGGCATAGGCATCGGGTTGGCTTATGTCTGCCCCATCGCCGTGGGTATGCGCTGGTTCCCTGACAAGAAGGGGCTGATCACCGGCCTGGCGGTTGCCGGCTTTGGCTTTGGTGCGCTGGTCTGGGTGCAACTGGCAGACAAACTTGGTGGCCTGCTCCAGTCTATGGGCGTATCCGGCGTGTTCACGCTATATGGCGCGATCTTTGCGATAGCTGTGAGCATCGGCTCTGTATGGATGGTGAATCCTCCCGCCGGCTGGGCGCCGGAAGGCTGGACGCCAGCGACGACCCCTGGGAAAAGCACCGGCGATACGGTTGCCATGCGGCCGGGCGAGATGCTGCGCACACCCCAGTTCTACGGGATCTGGGTGATGTTTGTCTTTAGCGCCATGGCAGGGTTGCTGGTGATCGGCAACATCAAGAATTTCGGCATTGAGCAACTGCAGACTACGGGGCGAACGGCCGAGCAGGCCAGTGTGATCGCGGGAATCGCGATGTCGGTCTTTTACTCTCTGGCCAACGGCCTCGGGCGCATCGCCTGGGGAACGATCTCTGACCGGATCGGGCGCAAGCCCTCGCTCACTGCCATGTGCCTGTTGCAGGGCCTCATGATGATCTTGTTCTACTGGATGGGTTCGACGCCCTTGCTCTTTTACGTAGGCACCACAATCATCGGGTTCAACTTTGGGGGCAACTTTGCCCTGTTCCCCACCGAGACCGGCGACCTCTTTGGCTCGCAGCACGTGGGCGAGAACTATGGCTGGGTCTTTACCGCCTATGGCGTAGGAGGAATCCTTGGACCCATCATGGCGGCTGGCTTCCGGGATGCCTTTGGTAGCTGGCAGGCCGGCTTTGTCATCGCAGGCGTGGCCTGCCTTGTGGCGGCCGTCATCGGGTTGAGGCTGCGCAAGCCGAGGATCGAGGCGATGGCTCTCTGACTCTATGCACGGGTCCCATGGCTCGCTCTGTCCATTGCGGGCACTCTCCCACTCTGATAAACTAGAGCCAGAAGGCCCCCTGCTCTGGCACTGGTAGAGTGGGAGAGTGTCATATGTGGCCCCTTTGTGGCCATGGGAGCGTGCATAGCACCCGGATCCGGTGCGGATTCGGGAAGGAGACAGACTAATGCCAGTCGTTAGCAACTGGATCAAGACCTACTCCACGCGGCGCATGGGCGCACGTGAGGCACTCGGCCAGATTCGTAGTGGCAGCCGGGTGTTCCTGAGCCCGGGCTGTGCGGAGCCTCAGCACCTTCTTGAGACATTGGTTGAGATGGGGGGCAAGGAGAGGCTGCTGAACGATGTCGAGATCGTTCACATGCTCACGATCGGCTCAGCGCCACATGCGAGCAAGCGTTACGACCAGCACTTCCGGCACAACTCGCTCTTTGTGGGGCCTGGCGTTCGGTCCGCGGTGTACGAAGGCCTCGCTGATTACACGCCGATCTTTCTGTCAGAGATCCCCGCGCTATTTCGCAGCGGACGTATGCCTCTCGATGTGGCCCTCATCCAGGTGACTCCTCCGGATCGCTTTGGCTTTTGCTCGCTGGGGGTCTCTGTGGAGGCGGTTCGCGCCGCGGCCGAGGCCGCCGACCTGGTGATTGCCCAGATCAACCCGCAGATGCCGCGCACGTTGGGCGACAGCTTCATCCACGTCGAGGATATCGATGTGATCGTCGAGCACGAGGAGCCTCTGCTGGAGTTGCCTGTTTCGGAGCCAGACGAGATTTCCCTCGCAATTGCGCGCCACGTCACCCGGCTGATCGAGAATGGTTCGACGATCCAGGTGGGCATCGGCAAGATCCCGAATGCTGTTCTCTACGGTCTTGCCGAAAAAAGGGATCTGGGCGTGCACACCGAGATGTTCTCGGATGGCCTGATCGATTTGATCGAATCCGGCGTGGTCAACAACTCCCGCAAGACGTTTCATGCCGGCAAGGTGCTCGCCACATTCTGTGTGGGTACACGCCGACTGTACGATTATGTGGACAACAACCCGATGTTTGAGTTTCGGCCAGTGGACTACAACTCGTCCCCCATCAACATCGCGCGCAACTACCGTATGGTGGCGATCAACACGGCCATTCAGGTGGACATGACGGGTCAGGTATGCGCCGATTCGCTGGGCTACCGGATCTATAGCGGGATCGGGGGGCAGGCGGATTTTATGCGTGGCGCGGCCATGGCTCCCGGTGGCCGTCCGATCATCGCGCTGCCCTCCACCGCCCGCGGCGGGTCCGTCTCGCGCATTGTGCCGCATCTGGATGAGGGCGCTGGGGTTGTTACCACAAGAGGGGATGTCCACTATGTGGTGACGGAATACGGCGTCGCCTACCTGCACGGCAAGAGCCTGCGTGAACGAGCCACGGCGCTCATCCAGATCGCCCATCCCAAGTTCCGCGAGTGGCTCACGCAACAGGCCAAGGAGAACCGCTACTTGCCCGCGGACCAGGTTGGCGTCGTCGAGGGGGTCTATCCTGTCGAGTTGGAGCACACGGCCAAGTTCGACGGACTCGAGTTGTTCATGCGCCCCGTCAAGGCCAGCGATGAGAGGCTTTTCCAGGAATACCTGTACGATCTCTCTGAGCGCTCCGCCTACCTGCGGTTCTTTGAACGGCGCAAGGCTTTCCCGCGGGAACTGGCACAATCCATGGTCGCGGTGGACTACTCGGAGAATCTCGGGATCGTTGGTACGCTGGGCACATCCGATACGGATCCGATCGTGGCCGCCGCACACTGGATGCTGGATACCAACGAGAATATGGCAGAAGTGGCCTTTTCGGTGGCCGATCGGTTCCAGCGCCGCGGCATCGGCAGCCATCTGTTCCGGCTCCTGGTGCGGCTGGCGCGTGAACGCGGCATCCGTGGCTTTAAGGCGACGGTCATTGCACAGAACCTCGGGATGAGGCGCATCTTTGAGGATAGCGGGTATGTCCTGCATACCGCCTACGAGTCCGGCGTAATAACGATCTGGTTCCGGTTCGATGAGCCCGTAGAGGCGGTCCGGCGAGGCTAGAGCAGCAGCGGGACTATATCCCCGTCGGTGACCGTCGCTGGCCATCCGAAGGAGCATCTTAATGAGTGGATCCACCTATCCTCGCACGATCTTTATCCTCGGCACAGCGCGAGACGTTGGCAAGACGGTCACCTCCGTCGGCATCATCGGGAAACTGCTCTCTCCGGAGCATGGTTACCATCTCGACGAGGTAGGGTACATCAAGCCCGTCGGTCAGCAGGTGTTGACGGTGATCGATGACGACGGCTCGCCAATCGATGCGGACAAAGACGCCGTGGTCGTTACCTCTCTCCTCAATGTCCGCAATGTCGGTTATCGACACCTCAGCCCCGTGATCTGGCAGGGCGGCCTTACGGCTTCGTTCATCTCCGATAGCATACGTGGCGATCCCCTCGAAGGGCGGCACGCCTTCATGGAGCGCATCCGCGAGTCCTACGATCTCGTTGCTCGTGATCGCAAGGTCGTTATCGTGGAGGGCACCGGCCAACCAGGGGTGGGCTCTGTGGCGGGCGTCAGCAATGGGGACGTCATCAACATGCTCCGGGAGATGGGGGTACCCGTATTCGTGGCGATGGTCACCAGAGGGGGAATCGGAGCAACCATCGATGAGGTCTTCCCCTACTTTATGAGCCTGGACCACCTGGGCACCCGCATTGACGGGCTGATCATCAACGGCGTCTTCCGGAGCAAGATCGACAAGATCCGAGAGAGTCTGGAGGGCTACTATGATCGGATCTTTCTACCGATCTATGGCCCCTATCTGCACCAACCTTTTCCGCCGATACTCGGCTTTGTCCCGTCCATCAGCGAGCTGTCACTCCCTACCATGCGGCTCATCGCTCAGCAGTTCGGGACCGATCCCAAGAGCTCACTGGAGATCATCTCTCCCGAGGCTTTTGATGAGCACGGCAGCCGCCTGATACAGCGCATGAAGGTCATCAACTTGCGCTACGGCTATGAGCGCTATGTGGATGCAGGCGACGCCGTGGTTGTCGGCATCAACGCCAACGACAGCGTTCTCTCGGTGGTCCTGCACCATGAACGCCTCCTCAGCCAGCATGGCAAAGGTCTCTCTGGCTTGATCCTGTCCTGCCGCCAGGTCGGCGGCCTATCCCAGCAGGTCCGCAGTGAGCTGACTCGGGTGGAGGACCTGCCCGCGATCGCGGTCGACTATGACACGGCGGATCTCCTCCAGCGTATCGACAACATGTCCGTCAAACTGCAGCCCTATGATACCTACAAGCGTGACCTGATTGCGCAGGCCTATCGCGAGGCGGTTTCCTTCTGGCCCGACTTGTAGGGCGCTCCGGGTCGGATCGGCCGCGCTGAGGATGCTTGCCTCAGCGCGGCTTTTGACATCACGGTGCCCGCGTGTTACCATTAATCCTGATCAGTAACTAGGGATTGGATGCGATGCGACTTTCCGCTAGAGAGCAGACCGGTCTCCGCGCGATGATCGCCCTGGCTCCGTTCTATGGAGAGGGGCCTACCGCCCTGTCTCAGGTGGCGCTCAGCCAGGATCTCCCGCTGCCCTACCTGGAGCAGGTGGCGGCGGTCTTGCGGCGGGCTGGCCTCCTCGAAAGTGTCCGGGGTGCCCGTGGCGGATACTCTCTCTCCCGGGAGCCGTCTCAGATCTCCGTGCGTGACGTTCTCGAGGCTCTGGAAGGAAGTGTGCTCAGCCTCGATTGCCTGGATCCTGGGATCCCCGAGTGCGAGCGCGAGAGCGGGTGCCCGGCGCGCGGCGTATGGCTGCGCGTTCGGGACTGCCTGCAAGACACGCTGAGTGAGATGACGCTGGCCGACGTCATGCTTTCATCCAGGCCATGACGGAGGGATCTGGGGAATGCTCTTCTCTAGGCTGCGTGAAGATGTCGAGACGGTTTTCCGCAAGGACCCCGCCGCAAGAACAGCGTTCGAGGTGCTGACCTGCTATCCCGGTCTGCATGCGCTGTGGCTCTATCGTCTGTCGCACTGGCTTTGGCGGCACCGGCGCTACTGGTTCGCACGCTTCATCTCGCATCTCGCACGTTTTCTCACAGGCATCGAGATTCACCCGGGCGCGATGATCGGCAGGCGTGTGTTCATCGACCATGGAATGGGCATCGTCATCGGCGAGACGGCGGTCATAGGCGATGACGTCCTGATCTACAAGGGAGCTGTGTTGGGAGGGGTGTCGTTGACCAAGGGCAAGCGCCACCCCACCATTGGCGATCGCGTTGTGATCGGTTCGAACGCCACCATTCTGGGCCCGGTAGAGATTGGGCATGACGCGCGGATCGGCTCGGGCGCCGTTGTTGTCAAGTCCGTGCCGGAGGATTCCACCGCTGTCGGCGTGCCGGCTCGCATTGTTCGCGGGCCCCATCTGGAGCGGGGGCCGGCGGCCAGCCTGTCTCACGCCGAGCTTCCGGATCCCTTCGCGGAGCAGTATCGACGTCTCACCGAGGAGGTTCAGTCTCTGGAGAAGAGCCTCGAGGCTGTGCGGACCTCCATGGGGCAGCTGGCGAGGGAGTCCTTGGTGGCCTCTCAGAATGGGTCCGACCCTAGAGACGAGGACCGCCCCAAGAATGTGGCGATGGTCCACAATGGGCAGGAGCGCTGAAATGGTCAACCCCGATACGATATATCTCGACAATGCGGCGACTACGGCGGTGGATCCCCGCGTGCTGGAGGCGATGCTACCTTTCTTATCCCACGGGTATGGGAACCCCTCCAGCGTGCACCGGACGGGATTGGCCGCTCGCGCGGCTCTGGACAAGGCGCGTATGGAGGTTGCCGAGGGCGTCGGGGCTTCCGGCGAGGAGATCGTCTTTACGAGCTGCGGCACGGAAAGCAACAATCTGGCGCTTCGTGGCGTTGCCTTTGCCCGCCAATCCGAGGGACGTCACCTGATCACCAGTGCCGTCGAACACCATGCCATCATCCGCACCATGGCCCAACTCGCGGACCACTTTGGCTTTGAGGTGACCTACTTGCCGGTAGATCGCTCCGGGCTGGTAGATCCGGGAGATCTCGAGCGTGCCCTCCGCTCTGACACGACGTTGGTTTCGATCATCCTGGCCAACAACGAGGTCGGAACCGTAGAGCCGGTAGCGGAGATGGCCCGGCTCGTTCACGCTCGCGGGGCGGTCTTTCACACCGACGCGGTTCAGGCCGTGGGGCATCTTCCCGTAGACGTGAACGCCCTGGGTGTCGATCTGCTCTCGTTTTCCGGGCACAAGCTGCATGCCCCCAAGGGGGTAGGCGCTCTCTATGTGCGCAACGGAACGCCTCTGCTGCCCATGCAGACGGGAGGCGGCCAGGAGGCGGGCAGGCGTTCCGGGACGGAGAACTTGCCCTACATCGTGGGGCTGGCAAAGGCTGTGAGTTTAGCCTCCGATAACCTTGAGGAACACGTGGCCTGCGTTCGAGCCCTCCGCGATCGGCTGATTGCTGGCGTTCTGGAACGCATCCCTGATGTGCTTCTGACGGGGCACCCTGACTTGCGGACCCCGCACAACGCCAGTTTTGCCTTTGCTGGCGTTGAAGGCGAGAGCCTCGTGGTTCAGCTGACCATAAGTGGCGTCGAGGCCAGCACAGGATCGGCCTGTTCGGCCGGGGAGGCGGGGGCTTCACATGTTCTCGAGGCCATGGCGATTCCCGAACCCTGGATCCACGGCAGCCTGCGGCTCTCTCTGAGCCGCCAAACGACGGCGCAAGAGATCGATCGAACTCTCGACGTTCTGTGTAGCGCGATCAGTCGCCTTCGAGCCCTCGCTCCGAGCTATGCCTCCGCACCGCTCGACGCCTAGAGAGGGGCTTTTCGTCCCATGGATTCTGTGCCGGCTGCATCTCGCCTCGCTGTCGCCCTCAGTGGTGGACTCGATAGCGCCATGGCACTCATCCTGTTACGCGAGGCTGGCCACAACGTTCAGGGTGTGACCATGCTTCTCTGGCCCCCGCAAGGAGGCGAGACGGCTCCCCTCCCCGAGGCTGCCCAGGCTGCCCGGGATCTCTGTTCTCAGTTGGGCGTTCAGCACACCCTGATCGATCTACGCGAGACGTTCGCAGAGGCAGTGGTCAACTCGTTTGTGCGCGAGTATGCTCAAGCCCGAACTCCGAACCCCTGCGTGCGCTGTAACGAAAGGGTCAAGTTTGGGGCGCTTCTGGAGGCTGTCAAGGGGCTTGGTGCCACGGGCCTGGCGACGGGACACCATGCGCAGGTAGGCCGCTCCGGAGGGGGCTACACCCTGTGCCGAGGTGTGGATGCCGCAAAGGACCAATCCTACTTTCTGTACACGCTGTCCCAGCGCGTTCTGAGCCAGGTCTGTTTTCCTGTGGGCACCTACACAAAGGACGTCCTGCGAGCCATGGCGGCAGAACGGGGGCTTTCAGTGGCACAGCAACAGGAGAGTCAGGACGCGTGTTTCGTGGGAGCAGGATCCTACGCAGATCTGCTACGGCAACGAGTCCCCGAGGCGCTCCGGCCTGGACCCATTCTCAACCGGCAGGGCAGGATTCTGGGCCAACACCTGGGGCTTCCGCTGTACACTGTGGGGCAGCGCAGCGGACTGGGAGTGTCCGCGGATAGGCCTCTCTATGTCTTGCGAATGGATAGGTGTCGAAACGCTCTGATCGTTGGCTATGCGGAGGAACTCGACTGCCACTCACTGGTTGCCAGAGAGATGCACTATGTATCCGGAGAGGCTCCCGAGTGCACGCGATACCTTCAAGCGCAGATCCGCTACCGTGCTCAGGCGGTAGAGGTTCGCGTGGAACCGTCAGGCAGCAGCGAGGCAGCCATCTACTTTGAACAACCCGTGCGCGGTGCGGCCCCCGGACAGGCTATCGTGCTGTACGAGGGGTGTCGGGTCGTGGGGGGAGGCCTCATCGATCAAGTCGAGTCCGTGATCGAGCCCTAGGAGTACGGCATGTTCGCTTCACCGGTCTGGTTATTGGGGATGTCGATGGCTACGCTGCTCGCCGCATTCTTTCATCTGCTGGTCGGCAATGGTGCCAAGCAGGCGATCCTCTACTGGTTCACGTCAGCCATTGGCTTTTTCGTCGGGCAGCTGATTGGCAGTGTTTTCCTCTCTTCCTGGCCAACGATCGGCCAGGTATCCATCGTGCCTGCCGTTATGTTCTCCTGCCTTGCGATGCTCGTTGCGAGGGGCCTGAAGCTATGCTAGAATGTCCCGGTGAGCGGATAGCACGACGGGGGAGGGGGTAACGATGGTCCTGGCGGCGGTACGTGATGTAGCCATCGTGCTATTGGCCCTGATCTCCATCGTCATAGGTGTGCTGCTGGTTCTCTTGCTTGTGCAGATCCGGAACCTCGTTCGAACCCTACGTGAGGAGGTCGCGCCCATCCTCAAGACCACGCAGACGACGGCTTCGCGTCTGGACGGCACCGTGCACCTCGTGAGCGATACGGTGGTATCGCCCTTGATCAAAGTGAACAGCTATGCTGCGGGCGTGCGCCAGGCGCTCGGGACTCTTCGGGGGCCGCGCCGCCGGTCCAGCAGGGCAACCGCTGGCGGCTCTTCAACACCTGTTACCCTGCATAGAGTGCTCAATAAGGAGGCAGACCATGAGCAGTGATTCCGGAGCTGGTGACTTTCTGGCCGGGTTCTTTGTAGGAACCCTGGTGGGCGCTGCTTTTGCCCTGCTCTTTGCTCCCTCAACGGGCGAGGAGATGCGCGAGCAGATCAGGGAGAGAGGTATCGAGCTCAAGGAGCGCGCCACTGAGATGGGAGTTGATCGCGAAAAGCTGGGCGAGCTTAAAGTTCGTGGCGAGGAACTGCTGGAGCAGCAGCGCACGCGCTTTATGGAGGCCGTTCAGGAAGGACGCCTTGCGGCAGAGCGTCGCAAGGAGGAACTGCTCGCGCAGTTTCAGGCGCCTGCTCCGAAAGACGATAGCATCGATCTCACGCCGGCTGGCGAGGGCGAGGCCAGCTAGAGCGTTTCGAACGCAAAGCCCGGGCCCATACACGGGCCCGGGCCTCCCTCTCTTCCTCTTCTCAGGGCCGCAACGTGCGGAGGGCGGCAGGCAGTTGATCTGCCAACTCACCGGCCAGCAATCCTGCATGGCCCCGATCAGTGGCCCAGAGGACTCCCGCCAGGGCATGAATGTACGCGCCACTCACCCCCGCTTCATGGGGCGCCAGGCCCTGAGCCAGCAGACCTGCGATAGTGCCTGCCAGGACGTCGCCCGATCCGGCCGTGGCCAGCGCTGGCTCTGCAAAGGGTATCACCTCGACTTTTCCCCCGGGCGACGTAACGGCCGTGTACGCGCCTTTGAGAACCACCGTGCATCCCCAACGCTCAGCCGCCTCACGCGCGATCGCGAGCCGGTCCGCATCTTGAGGAATTCTTTCAATCCCCATCAGCCTCGCCATCTCCACCGGATGCGGCGTCAGGATCGTTCCTTCAGGTAGTAGACGCCACCACCCTTCCATCCGCGCGAGGGCGTTCAGCCCATCGGCATCGATGACCATCGGCGGCAGTATGATCGCCCCCTGAGCCTCTTCCCGTGGCGCGATAAAGCCAATCGCCTGCCGAGGTCGTCTGCCCCTCTCAACTAGAGCGCGCACGAGATCGCGTGCCGCTCGCTCCTGGCTGAGGCCGGGCCCGACCAGCAACGCCTGGTACTTGTCAACGGTCTCGCAGATCACAGGCATGGCCTGCGGCGTGATGACGCCCATGTCATTGGGTAGCGCGAGGTACGTGGCCTCAGGGAGTTGGCTCGCCACAGCCATCTGGATGGGGGCGGGGATCGCCAGAGTCACCAGCCCGGCTCCGATACGGTACGCCGCCCGTCCTGCGAGCGCGGGCGCGCCCAGGTAGTTGGCCGACCCGGCAATCACTAGCACGCGGCCAAAGGTCCCCTTGTGCGCATTGGGCTCGCGACCGGGTAGCTTTTGGGCTACTCGTTGGCGGGTGACCACCGAGGCAGCGATGCCTTCGGAGAGCGCGGGGGATATGCCAATGTCGGCGACGATGAGTTCTCCGACGCGGGATGCGCCAGGATAGCGGAAGTGTCCGCGTTTGGGGTAAGCGAAGGTGACACACAGATCGGCGACCAGTGTACTCGGGTCCACGGCGCCTGTGTCGGCGTCCATCCCCGAGGGAACATCCACCGCGACGATGAGCGGCCCGGCATGCGGGGCTCCGCTGCAGTCTCCCTGTCCCAGTGGGAGCAACGCCGTCTCTGGGGCAGCCCGACGCAGCCCGATCATCTTTCCCACAGTCGCGAGGATTGCCTCGGCTCCATCCCGCAGCACGCCGCGTGCTCCCGTGCCCAACAATGCATCCACCACCACGTCACAGCGCTCAGCCGCCGTCGCGAGCGCCGAGAGATCGGGATCAGAAGCGCAATGGTACGCTGCCGAACCGGCGGAGATGGCTTCCGTGAGGAGAGCATCGGGCGCGGCTTGCCGCTTCCAGAGATAGAGGGTTACCTTGTGCCCAGCCTGTGCCAGCACCTTGGCGGCGACGAGGCCATCGCCCCCGTTGTTCCCAGGGCCAACCAGCACCAGAACACGGGCGCGCCGCGAACCGATGCGGCCGGTAACCACCTGTGCCACCGCCCCGCCGGCTCGATCCATCATGGTGCCATAGTGATGCCCGGCCGCGTCGCTGGCCTTCTCGATCGCTCTCATCTCCTGAACAGTAACAAGCTTCATGTTCGTCTCCTCGAGTGCGGGCATTCTAGAGGGGGCGCTCGACCCTGTCAACGATTCCACGGGAGCGAGTCCTGACACTGGCCGGCGCTTCTGTGGCCGGTTGTGCCCTGCGCCCGCCGGGCTCTCACTGGCTCGGACTGTGATTGCCGGGGCTGGATCGCCATGATAGAATGTACACCGGTCCAACGGGCCACCAACTATAGATTGTACCCCGCGTATCGGCGCTGTTGGTCGACAACGACGGGGCGTAGAAGAGGGTGTTGCTATGGTGAAAGCGATGGCTGCCGCTCTGCGCCTGGTGCTCAATCTCTCTCTGGCCGTTCTCCTGGTGTTTGTCGCCTGTGTGGTCCTGTTCTCGGGCTTTGCATCGGTCTATCTTCCCATGTGGGAGACAGAGCCTCTTGGCCAGGGAACGGACGAGGGAGAGTGGTTGTGGGTGGACGACCAGGCCATCCACTATACCACCTGGGGTGCGCGGCAGGATCGACCGGTCGTTCTGATCCACGGCGACATGATAGAGGGCTCACTCTCCTGGGGCAGAGTCCCTTCGCTGCTGGCGGATGCCGGTACGCACGTGGTTGCCGTCGATCTCCTGGGCTACGGCCGCTCCTCCCGCGTTGCAGAGCCGGTCTATTCTCAGCGCATCCAGACGCGAATGCTGGCCCATGTGCTCAATGAATACGGCATACAGGACGCTACGGTCGTGGCTCACGGTAGAGGCGCCGCGACGGCCCTTCAGTTGGCCGTGGAGCAGCCTCAGTTCATCGAGCGCATCGTGCTCGTGTCGCCGTGTTTGGCGGATGGTGAGCCTCTCGCGTGGCGTACCGTTGCGGGCATCCCCTATGTGGGCCAAGCCGCCGCCTGGGCCCTGCGTAGCGGGGGACCTCTGTGGAAATCGCTGCGCACGGGGATGGTGGCCTCCACCGAGGCCTTCCCGGAGCGCTACTGGCGCATCGCCGAGGTACTCGGCCGGATCCGGGGTTCTGCCGAGGCTGCAAGAATGAGGGTGCTCTCCCTTCCCGATGACAACCTGCCTGAGGCCATTCCGGGGATTTCGGTGCCCGTGAGTGTTCTTCTGGGTGATCAGGACAGGACGCTTTCCCAGCGGGAGGCAGAGGCCCTGGCATCGCAGTTCATCGATGCCAGTGTGCAGATGCTGCCCGGAGCGGGCCATTTGGCTCAGATAGACCAGCCCGCGGCAGTGGTCGAAGCCATCGCCGGCTCTCCAGGAACTGACGCGAGCCTCCTGCCCTAGTCCTCACGGTAGTGGCAGCCGTGGCTTTCTCGATTTTCCCAGGCAGCCCGTGCCACGATGATCGCCGCCAGTGACGCGTTCCGCAGGCTGATCATCTGCGGCTCAAGGCGCGTGGTCCGGTAGAAGGCGTCGATGTCCTGGCTAAGCGTGTTGAGATCGCGAAGAGCCCGCTCCAGTCGTTGCCGGCTACGAACGAGCCCGACATAGTACCACATCGAGTGCTTGATGGTCTGCATATCGTGACGCACCAGTGCCGGGTCTGCCGGATCAGTGCCGGTGGATTGCCAGGGGGGGATCATGGCCGGATTGGGTGCGTCCATGCCGTTGACCTGCCAGCGGATATCGCGCGCTGCGCGGGTGCCCCATACGAGGCCCTCCAGTAGAGAGGAGCTTCCAAGCCTGTTGGCACCGTGCACGCCTGTGCACGTGACCTCCCCAACGGCATAGAGCCGCTGCAGGCTCGTTCTTCCCCAGGAATCTACCCATACCCCGCCGCAGAAATAGTGGGCCGCCGGAACCACCGGTATCGGTTCCACCGTCGGATCGATATCGTACTGCAGGCAGCTCTCGTAGATGTTCGGGAAGCGATCGCGTATCGTCTCAGCGGACATCACAGAAGCGACGTCGAGGTACACATGGTCCGCTCCCGTGCGAAGCATCTCTCGGTGGATACTCCTCGCCACCACGTCGCGGGGAGCCAACTCCTGCCACTCCGGTTCGTAACGCGCCATAAAGCGTTCGCCATCGATGTTCAGCAGTCTGCCACCCTCGCCGCGCAGAGCCTCGCTGATGAGGAACCGAGCGCCGCCCTGGTGGTAAAAGGTCGTGGGGTGGAACTGGACATACTCGGCGTTGATGATCCGCGCCCCGGCGCGGTAGGCCATGGCCAGGCCGTCACCGGTGGCCCCTTCCGGGTTCGTCGTATGCAAAAAGATCTGCCCCAGGCCCCCGGTGGCCAGTACGGTCGCCTTGGAGAGTACCGTGACGACCTGCCCTGTATCATGGTCGTACACATAGGCACCCACGCATGAGAGCGGCTCATAAATGGCCAGGCGGTTGAGTGAGTGGTGGGCCGGCGTGAGCAGATCTATTGCCGTGTATTGCGTCATGATCTGGATATTCGACTGCTGGAGAAGCGCCTCCACCAGTTTCTGCTGAATGGCCCGGCCAGTGGCATCGTTCACGTGCAGAATCCGGCTCGTGGAATGCGCGGCCTCGCGGGTGCGCTCGAGCTCGTTCTGAGGCGTAAGCGTAAAGGGCACCTGGTACTTGTCTACCAGGAGCTCGCGCACCAGGCGGGGGCCTTCATGCGAGAGAATGGCGACAGCCTCACGGCTGTTGAGATCATCCCCCGCTCGAGTGAGATCCTCTGCCAGTTGCTCGGGCGAGTCCTCCTCGCCCGTGTAGATGATGCCCCCTTGCGCATAATAGGTGTTGGACTCAAGGGGGTCAGCATACTTGGTCAGCATGATGATCCGGAGGTTTTCGTTCTCGGCCAGGTTCAGCGCGGCGATCGCTCCGGCGATGCCGCTGCCGATTATCAGTACATCACACTGTAACGCTTCGGTGGTCGCCATATCTTCCTGTCTTGCTGCTGGCCTTACTGCAGCATTCTCTCGAGCGCCAAACGGGCACCCGCGGCCGTATCCGGATCCACGGCAACGATATTGTGGGCCTTGCCCGATGCCAGTCCCTCCAGGGCGAACAGAAGATGTTCCAATCTCGTCAATCCCATGGAACCGCACTCACGCCTGGCCAGGGGAATGATCTCTTTGTCGGCATACTGCCGCGCGAGCCGGTCAACCATGTGGCACTCTGTACCGACGACGATCGTGGACCCCGCCGGGGCTTTGGCGACCACATCGATGATCTGGGACGTCGAACCGGAGGCGTCCGATGCCAGCACGATGGGCCTGGGGCACTCAGGGTGCACCACGATGCGGGCCCCAGGATGCTCTGCACGGGCACGGGCTACATCCTCCAGCGTAAAGCCTGTGTGCACGGAGCAGAAACCCTTCCAGACCACCATACGGCATTCGCTGAATGTCTCAGGGCTCGCGGGCGCCAACGGATTCCAGACACCTACCTCTGATTCAGAGAGGCCCATCTCCAGCGCCGTGTTGGTGCCAAGATGCTCGTCGGGGGTAAAGAGAACCCGCCCGCCCCGGCTGAATGCCCAGTCCAGTATCCGCCTCGCGTTGGATGAGGTGCAGACGGCGCCTCCGCGCTCGCCTACAAAGGCCTTCACGTCAGCGTTCGAGTTCTGATAGGTGATCGGGATGATCGGCTCGTCCCACACCGTGGAGAGAGCGTCCCAGGCTGCGGATACCTGCTTGCGACTGGCCATCTCGGCCATCGGGCAGAGCGCCTCGATGACGGGCTGAATGACTCTCTGCTCCGGCGAGCACAGGATAGCCGCCGTCTCGGCCATGAAGTAGACCCCACAAAACACGATGTACGGCGCCTCTACGCTTGCCGCCTTCCGCGAGAGCTCGAGCGAGTCCCCGGTATGGTCGGCAAAGCGGATGATCTCGTCCCTCTGATAGTGGTGCCCGAGAATCGCCACCTGGTCGCCGAGCCGGGCGCGCACTCGCTCCGTCTCACGAACCAGGTCCTCCATACGCATGTGACGGTAGCGTTCCGGCACCTTTCCAATACCTCGCTCAACAGACATGTCAGACCTCCTGGTGCGCCAGACCCATGCGAAGGTCGAGACTGATGTCCAGCGCCCTGACCGAATGCGTCAGAGCTCCCACGGACAGATAGTCTACTCCCGTGGCTGCGACCTGGGACACGCGTTCCAGCGTGATATTCCCGGAAGCTTCCAGTTCGACCCGGCCCGCTACGCGCTCTACGGCGATCTTCATGGAAGCGCAGTCCATGTTATCGAGCATGATGCGCTGGACGTTCGCGGCCAGGGCTTCATCGAGTTGCTCGAGCGAGTCGATCTCGACCTCGATGGGAAGTGTGATTCCGTGCTCTCTGACCCGAGATACGGCGGCCGTGATGCTGCCTGCCGCCTCAATATGGTTGTCCTTGATGAGCACCATATCGTACAGCCCGGTGCGATGATTGGTACCGCCCCCCAGGCGAACTGCAAGCTTGTCTAGTGCGCGCAGGCCAGGCATCGTCTTGCGCGTATCCAGTACGCGCGCACGGGTGCCCGCCGCTGCCTCCACAAACTGTCGCGTCATACTGGCGATACCGGACATGCGCTGCAGGAAATTCAGCGCAACCCGCTCACCAATCAAGATACTGGGACCCAAACCGGAGACAGTGGCAAGCACATCACCAGCCCGAAAAGCCTGGCCATCCTCCAAGCGGGGGGTGAAGGAAATGGACTCGTCCACCTGATGGAAGACTTCCCGAACCACCTCGATTCCTGCCAGCACGCCGCTCTCCTTGGCCAGGAACTCCCCGTAGAGGCGGGTAGCAGGTCGGATGATCGGGACGCTGGTGACATCGCCCGAGCCCACATCTTCTTTCAGCGCCCGCTCGACGATCTCTCGGATCTCGCTCTCAATAGTCATCAGGCTTATCCCCCTGGTGTTCACGCCTTGCCTGATTCTACTCCAAGTCACAGAGCAGCAAAACGCCTCCTGCCAGCGCCATCTGGCATTCAGGGAACGTGTGCACCGATCAATCAGAACCGGGCCGCATCACGATACAGCGATGCGGCCCGGTTGACGCCGTGCCCTCTGCGCTAGCCCTCGACGAGGCTGAGCCAGCCAAAGCGATCGGGTGCGCGGCCCTCGACGATGTCAAAGAACGCCTCTTGCAGGGCGGCCGTTACAGGACCCCGGCGACCAGCACCGATGGTGATATGATCCACCGATCGGATCGGCGAGATCTCGGCTGCGGTGCCAGCGAAAAACAGCTCATCTGCCGAGTAGAGCTGCTCCCGCGCGATTTGCGCCTCGACCACGCGGTATCCGAGCTCGCCGGCCAGCGTGATCACGGAATCACGCGTGATGCCTCCGAGGATAGAGTTGCCGGCTGAGGGCGTGTACAGCACACCATCCCGCACCACGAATATGTTCTCGCCACTACCCTCGCTGACGTAGCCGTATACGTCCAGCGCGATGCCCTCCGAGTAGCCGTGATCGGCCGCCTCCATGCGGATCAACTGGGAGTTGGTATAGTGCCCACCGGCCTTGATGCCCGCCGGGTTGGTATCGGGCGCCATGCGCCGCCACGAACTAACCCCCACGTCCACACCTTCCTCCAGAGCATCCGCTCCGAGATATGCACCCCAGCTCCAGGCGGCAATGGCCACCTGCACAGGGCAGGTGCGCGGCTCAACCCCCAGTTGCCCATAGCCGCGGAACACGAGCGGACGCACATAGCAGGACTCCAGCCCGTTCTTGCTCACCGTGGCCATGATGGCCTGAGAGATCTGCTCGGGGGTGTAGGGGATCTCCATCCGGTACACCCGGCAGGAGTCGTACATCCGGCGGAGATGCGGCTGGAGCCGGAAAATGGCAGGCCCCTTGGGCGTGCTGTAGCACCGTATGCCCTCGAAAACGCTCGAACCGTAGTGGAGCACGTGGGAGAGCACGTGAACCTGGGCATCGCGCCAGGGAATCAGCTCGCCATCGAACCAGATATACTCGGACTCGGGGATCGGCATGGTCTTGGCTCCTTTATTGCGCAGGCTAGATCCGTCCGGCGATCATCTCGCCCATGACGGTGGTCGATACGGTTTCCCCTCCCGGCTGGGCGATGTCTCCCGTCCGGTATCCATCGGCCAGAACGCTCTCCACGGCGCCCTCGACGGCGGCGGCCTCTTGCTCCAACTTGAGCGAGTGTCGCAGCAGGAGCGCAGCGCTCAGGATGGCGCCGATCGGATTGGCAATGCCCTTGCCCGCGATGTCCGGGGCGGAGCCATGGATGGGCTCATACAGACCGAGCGTTCCCTCGGCCAGCGAGGCAGAAGGCAGCATACCCATGGATCCGGACAACATCGAGGCTTCATCGGTGAGGATATCACCGAACAGGTTCTCCGTGACAATGACGTCGAACGATGCCGGGCGACGAATGAGATGCATGGCGCAGGCATCCACCAGCAGATGCTCGCAGGTGATATCGGGATATTCCTGGGCCACGCGCAACGCTGTCTCACGCCACAGCCTGGAGCTCTCCAGCACATTGGCCTTGTCCACCGAGGTCACCTTGCGGCGGCGTCCCCGCGCGAGCTCGAACGCGACTCTCAGAACGCGCTCGATTTCCGCTTCGGTGTAGATCATCGTGTCATACGCCGTACGTCCACCATCGCGACGCCCGCGCTCGCCAAAGTAGATGCCTCCCGTAAGCTCGCGAACCACCACCAGGTCGGTGTCCTCGAGCACGCCCGGCTTGATGGTCGAGGCGTTCGCGAGGGCCGCGTTCAGCCGGACGGGTCGCAGGTTGGCAAAGAGCCCCAGCGCCTTCCGAATGCCCAATAGCCCCTGCTCGGGCCTCACGGACGCCGACGGGTCGTCCCATTTCGGGCCACCGACTGCACCAAACAGAATCGCGTCCGACCGGCGACAGAGAGACACCGTCTCCTGCGGGAGGGGACTCCCGGTCTCGTCGATGGCAATCCCTCCAATAAGGCCCGTCTCGAAGGTCATTGTATGACCATAGGCCGAACTGACGGCCTCAAGCACCCGTGCTGCCTCGGCGGCCACCTCCGGTCCGATGCCGTCGCCTCCCAGCACAGCAATTCTGAACACCATGAGCCGCGTTCCTTTCTAGTCGCTATCGAGGGGCGCGTTACTGGCGCGCGGGTATGATCCAAACACGCGAACAAAGGTGGTCATCTCGCGCAGGTGATCCAGCGCCCTGCGGCACGGCTCCTGATGTGGACCACCAGCGAAATCCACGTAAAAGACATACTGCCAGGGCACTCCCTTGAGTGGGCGGGATTCGATCTTGGACAGGTCGATGTCCCGTAGCGCAAAGGCGCTCAGGCAACGCCAGAGCAGCCCCGGACGGTTGATGCCAGCGAACGCGATCGACGTCTTGGCCTCGATCTCTTCTGCCGGCACGACCGGGTCACGTGATATGGCGACGAACCGTGTAAAGTTGGCCTTTTCATCCTCGAACTCGTGCACCAGCACCTGCATACCATATATCTCTGCGGCACGGGCGCTCGCGATCGCCGCTGCGTGCGGATCCCCGCTCTCCTTGACCATCTTGACGCTGCCGGCCGTGTCGTATGTGGCGTGGATCTCTACGTCAGAGAGCGCGCTCAGCGATTGCTCGCATTGTGCCAGCGCTTGCGGATGGGAAAAGACCCGCTCGATAGTCTCAAGGGTTGCGCCGGGGTGGGCGATCAGGCAGTGCGAAACGCGTAGATTGTGTTCAGCGATGATGTGCAACGCGTGCTGTAGCAGCAGGTCATAGTTGCGATGGATACTCCCGGCAAGGGAGTTCTCCACCGGTACGACGCCATAGTCGAGCCGGCCTGCTTCCACGCCCTCGAAGACAGCATCAAAGCTATCACAAGGAACCGGCTGAATCTCACTGCCGAATAGCGATAGGCACGCTTCCTCGCTGTAAGCGCCCGGTTCACCCTGGTAGCCCACGCCTAGTCGCGGTGTCATCCGTGGTCCTCGGCGAGCTTTCTGCGCGTGTATTCCACCAGACCACCGGCTTCGATGAGAGCGAGCATGAACTCCGGGTAGGGCGTCGATTGGTACGTCTGGCCGGTATCCACGTTCCGTATGCGCCCGGCGCTCAGATCGATCTCCAGCGTATGTCCCGCCAGAGTGGCCTGTGCGGCCTCCGGGCATTCGAGGATAGGCAGCCCGATGTTCAGGGCGTTCCGGTAAAAGATCCGCGCAAAGGTCTCCGCCACCACGCACGCGATGCCGCTGGCCTTGAGCGCCACGGGTGCGTGCTCGCGCGAAGAGCCACATCCAAAGTTCTTGCCGGCCACGACGATATCACCAGGCTGGACGTTCGCCACAAAGGAGGTATCCCAGTCCTCCATGCAGTGGGCCGCCAACTCGGCCTCTGACGAGGTATTGAGATATCTGGCCGGGATGATGGCATCGGTATCGATGTTGTCACCGTACTTCCACACGCGACCCTCGAGTGTCATACGTAGCTGCTCCTTGTCTATCACTGGCTTTGGCCATCCAGAAACCGCTGGATGGTGTGCCGCACGGCCTGTGCGTCGGCGGCGAGTTCCACCGGCGGGTTCTGGCGGCTCGCCTTGATCCCCGAGAGCGCGTCCCGGTGATAGGCCGTCTTGAACGTGCTGAACTTGAGTCCGTGCGCCGTAGAGATGACGACCACCCGATCCTGTGGGCGAACGACACCGCGGTTGATCAGCTTGAACAGCGCGGCGAGCGCCACGCCAGTATGCGGGCACGCGTACATCCCTGTGAGATCGGCACGCGCCGAGGCATCGGCGATCTCATCCTCGCTGGCCTGCTCCACGCAGCCCTCGAAACGACTCATCACTTGGACGGCCTTTTCGTAACTCACGGGATTCCCGATCTGGATGGCGGTGGCGATCGTCTCTCCGGCATGCATCGGCTCCAGCTTCTCAAAGCCTCTCTGGAAGCTTCTGTAGAAGGGGTTCGCCTGTTCGGCCTGCGCGGCCACGAGCTTGGGCAACCGATCGATTAGGCCCAGTTCTCGCATCATCAGAAATCCCTTGCCCAGCGCGGAGATGTTGCCGAGGTTCCCGACCGGAATCACGATCCAATCCGGCACCTGCCAGTCGAACTGCTGCACAATCTCGATCCCCACGGTCTTTTGGCCTTCTATGCGAAGGGAGTTCATCGAGTTGGCCAGGTAGAGAGACTTGTCCTTGGTGACTTCCCGCACGAGCGCCATGCAACCGTCGAAATCGGTGTCCAGCGCGAGCACCAGAGCGCCGTTCGCGATCGGCTGAATCAGCTGTGCATCAGACACCTTGTTCTTGGGCAGAAACACAATCGTGGGAATGCCCGCCGCGGCCCCGTAGGCCGCCAGGGCTGCCGATGTGTCTCCAGTGCTTGCGCAGGCCAGAGCCCTTACCGGTGAGCCGCTTGCGATCATCTGGTTCACGACGCTCACCAGGACCGTCATACCGAGATCCTTGAAGGAGCCGGTGTGGCTGTTCCCGCACAGCTTGACCCACAGGTCCTCGACACCAACCTCGGCGCCCAGTCGCCGCGCCCAGAAGAGGTTGGTGTGGCCCTCGTACATCGAGACGATGTGCTCGTCATCCACCAGCGGGAGCACCCACTCCTTTTTGCCCCACACGCCGCTGCCGTACGGCCAGTCGTTTGTGCGGGTGCGCCCGTCAAACAGCGCTCGCCACTGCTCCCCGCTTCGCTCGCTCAGGGCAGCCATGTCGTGCTGGACCTCGAGCAGTCCGCCGCATGCCGGGCATCGGTAGATCACGTCGGTGACCGGGAACCGGCCGGAGCAATCACGGACACACTGCAGCCAGCAATCGTATGCCATTTCTGTCTCCCGGATGGTCAGCGGCCCAACTGCTCAGGGCCGCCAATGTAGCCCAGGACGGCGCTCGCCGCGGCGATGGCCGGACCTGCCAGATACACCTCGCTATCGACATGACCCATACGCCCCACAAAGTTTCTGTTTGTGGTGGATATGCACCGCTCCCCGGCGGCTAGTACCCCCATGTAGCCCCCGAGGCAGGGGCCGCATGTGGGTGTGCTGAACACCGCTCCAGCACGCACAAAGGTCTCTGCAAGGCCTCCCCGCACCGCCTCCAGATAGATCTCCTGCGTGCCCGGGATGACGATGCAGCGCACATCAGGATGCACCTGGCGTCCCTTGAGGATCTCCGCGGCCTGTACCAGATCCTCCCATCGGCCATTGGTGCAGGAACCGATGACCGCCTGATCGATCTTGACCTGGCCCACCTGGCTCAGCGGGCGGGCGTTGCTGGGCAGGTGTGGAAATGATACGGTGGGCTCGATCGCGCTGACGTCGATCTCGATCACCCTCTCGTACTCGGCATCCGCATCCGCACAGGTCGGCCGGCAGGACCTCTTGGCCCGGCTGGATACGTAGGCTTCTGTGATCGCGTCCGGAGCGAACATCCCGGCCTTGGCCCCCGCCTCGATGGCCATGTTGGACATGGTCAGGCGATTATCCATCGAAAGCGTCTCTATGGCGGGCCCGCAGAACTCGATGGCCTGGTAACGGGCGCCGTCGACGCCGATCAACCCTATGGTGTGGAGTATGAGGTCCTTCCCGCCCACCCAGGGACGTCGCTCGCCGCTGTAGACGATCTTGATCGTGGAGGGCACGCGCATCCAGATGCTGCCTGTGGCCATCGCGACGGCGATGTCGGTGGAGCCCATGCCGGTGGCAAAGGCGCCCACGGCGCCGTAGGTGCACGTGTGCGAGTCCGCCCCTACGACCACGTCGCCAGGAAGCACGAGGCCTTCCTGAGGCAGCAGCGCATGCTCGATCCCCATGCGCCCCACTTCAAAGTAATGGACGATTCCGTACCGCTGAGCGAACTCTCGCATCTGCTTACACTGCTCGGCGGATTTGATATCCTTGTTCGGTGCAAAATGATCCGGCACGAGGGCAATGCGTTCCCGGTCAAAGACCTCGTCGACTCCGAGACGGGCAAACTCGTTGATGGCGATGGGCGCGGTGATGTCGTTCGCCAGGACCATATCCACCGGTACATCGACGAGTTCCCCGACCGAGAGATGTTCTCGGCCGGTGTGGGCAGCGAGTATCTTTTGCGCCATCGTCATCGGTTTTCTCTGTGCCAACGTAGCCTCCCCTCATTTCGTACGGATGGGGGGTCCCGAAAGACCACTTCCCCCGACGCTACTCGTTCTCGGCCTCGCGGGCCGGCGCGGTGTGGCCGCGTACCGAGATCAGCTTGTTCAGGGCACTCATGTAGGCGCGCCCACTGGCGACGATGATGTCGGTACTGGCGCCGTGTCCGCTGAACAGGTACGTACGCTGGCCTGTCTGAGGATTCACCGGCAGGTTTCCTTCTCCGTCGGCCTCGGCCTGGATGCGGATGGTCACCTCGCCCACGGCGTCGATTCCTTCTGTCACCGCATTGATTGAGAACTCGATCAGTTCGTTCTGAACCTGGACGATCCGGTTGATCGCCTTATAGACAGCGTCGACCGGACCTGTACCGTGGGCGGCATCGGTATACGTCTGCCCACCGGGCCCTTCCAGCTGCACCGTGGCCGTAGGAATGGCCCGGTCGCCGGCGGAAACCTGGACCTGAAGGAGGTGATAGACCTCCTCTGGCTGGAACACCTCGTCGGCTACGATGGCCTCAAGATCGCGATCGACGATGGTCTTTTTCTTGTCCGCCAGTTCCTTGAACCGAGCAAAGGCCCGATTCAGGTCCGCTGGCTCCAGATGATAGCCCAACTGCTCGAGTTTACCAGCAAAGGCATGCCGGCCGGAGTGCTTCCCCAGAACCAGGTTGCTCTCGCCCAGCCCCACCATTTTGGCGTCCATGATCTCGTAAGTCTGCCGGTACTTTAGGATTCCATCCTGATGGATGCCCGATTCGTGCGAGAAGGCATTCGCACCGACGATCGCCTTGTTGGCTTGAACCGAGAGGCCTGTGAAGCCGGTCACCATGCGGCTGCTGGGGTAGAGCTCCTGAGTGACGATATGGGTGTTCACGCCGTAGAAGGCCCGTCTGGTGTGGAGCGCCATGACGATCTCCTCCAGCGCGGCGTTTCCGGCGCGCTCTCCGAGCCCGTTGATGGTGCACTCGATCTGCCGGGCGCCCTCCATCACCGCCGCCAGGCTGTTGGCAGTCGCCATGCCGAGGTCGTTATGGCAATGGACGGAGATGATCGCCTTCTCGATGCCCGGTGTATGCCGCCGAATATCGCGGATAAGGGCAGCGAACTCGGCTGGGGTGCTGTACCCCACGGTATCCGGGATATTGAGCGTCGTTGCGCCGGCCGCGATCGCGGAGCCGAGCACCTCATACAGGAACTCCGGGTCGGAGCGTGAGGCGTCCATCGGCGAGAACTCGATGTCCTCGCACAGGGAGCGCGCGTACGACACCATCTCCCGAGCCCGTTCGAGCACCTGCTGGCGCGTCATACGCAACTGGTGCTCCATATGGATGTCCGACGTGGCGATGAAAGTGTGGATGCGCCGTTTCTGCGCGTCCCGCACCCCTTCCCAGGCGGCATCGATATCCCCCTTGATGCACCGCGCCAGACCGCAGATCGTGGGCCCCTGAATTTCCCGCGCAACCCGTTGAACGGCGTCCAGATCCCCGGGGGACGATGCGGGGAACCCAGCCTCGATGACGTCCACCCCAAGGCGCGCCAGCTGACGCGCAATCTCCAGCTTTTCGTCGGTGTTGAGGGTGGCGCCGGGCGATTGCTCTCCGTCGCGCAGGGTGGTGTCAAAGATGATAACGTGATCGGTGTCCATTATGCTGCTCCTTCAGTGACGGAATGGGCGACTGGCTCCATAACGTCCTGCGGGCCCCTGGTCCCGAACGGTTGCCTGTGGCCGTTCGGTCCTTTAGGCAGAGGCCCGCCTGAGTAGCGGTAGTTCGAGGCTGTCGAGCAGTGCCTGGAAACTCGCCTCGATGATATTGGCCGAGCACCCCACTGTCGTCCACGTGGTGTCGCCGTCGCTCGCGTCTATGGCTACCCGCGTGACGGCGCCCGTGGCGGTGCGCGGGTCGATGATGCGCACCTTAAAGTCCGTCAGTTGCGTCTCGGAGAGCTCCGGGTAAAAGGGCAGGAGCGCCTTGCGCATGGCCCTGTCCAGCGCGTTCACCGGGCCATCCCCCTCGGCGGCTGTGTGCATGATCTGCCCATCCACTCGCGCTTTGACCGTGGCTTCGGCGAGGATTTCGTTGTCGGATCGTTTCTCTACCAGCACGATAAAGTCCAGCATCTCAAAAGGTGCTCGGTAACCCGGCAGAGCGCGGCGAATGATGAGTTCAAAGGATCCTTCGGCCCCTTCGAACTGAAAGCCGCGGCTCTCCAGTTCCTTGATCCGCTCCGCGACCGCGCGTGTCTGTTCTGCGGACAGGGTCACCCCCAGGTGCATCTCGCTCAGCTTGTGGACGATATTGCCCCGGCCGGCCAGCTCGGAGACGAGCACGCGCATCCGGTTTCCCACCCTCGCCGGGTCAATGTGTTGGTAGCTCTCCCCGTTGCGAAGCAGTGCACTGGCATGCAGCCCGGCCTTGTGCGCAAAGGCGCTCAATCCCACATAGGGAGCCTGATTGCTGGGGCGTAGATTCGCGATCTCGCTCACATAGACGGATGCCTCGGTGAGCACAGAGAGATCCCCGTTCGCCAGCGCCTTGCAGCCCATCTTGATCTCTAGGTTGGGGACGACGGTACAGAGATCGGCGTTTCCGCAGCGCTCACCGTATCCGTTCATGGTCCCCTGTACGTGCACGCAGCCCGCCTCCACCCCTGCGAGCGTGTTAGCGACCGCCACGCCGGTATCGTTGTGGGCGTGAATGCCCAGCGCTGCCTGAGGCAGCAGTTCCTGGGTCTCTTGTACGATGCGCTGCACCTGGGAGGGCATCGTGCCGCCGTTGGTGTCGCACAGCACGAGCGTGCTGGCTCCGGCATCCTGCGCGGCCCGCAGCGTAGAGATGGCATATTCGGGGTTCAGAAGGTACCCGTCAAAGTAGTGCTCGGCATCGTAGAGGACCTCGATACCGTGGCGTACCAGATAAGCCACGGTATCTTGGACCATGGCCAGGTTCTCCTCCAGCGTGGTGCCAAGCACGTCTGTGACGTGCATGGAAGAGGACTTGCCGACGATGACCGCGACCGGCATGCCCGCATCGAGCAGAGACGCGATGCTCGGATCCTGCTCCACCGGCAGACCCACCCGGCGCGTGCTGCTAAACGTGGCCACGCGCGAGTGCTTTAGCTTGAGCTGACGCGCGCGCATAAAGAACTCAGCATCTTTGGCGTTCGAGCCGGGCCACCCCCCCTCAATGTACGCAACTCCCAGCTCGTCCAGCTTGCTGACGATGCGCAACTTGTCGTCGACTGAGAAGGAGATGCCCTCCATTTGCGCCCCGTCGCGCAGCGTCGTATCCAGGACGGTCACACGGTTTACCATAGTCTGGTGGCGTACCTCACTGGGCTCGAGGGCCCCTGGCCTCAGGGTGGGGGCAGAGCCCCCACCCTGCTTCGGGAAAACGGCGATATCTACTTGGCGTCCAGCCAGGGCATCATGGCCCGGAGCTCCCGGCCCACCTTTTCGATAAGCTGACCCTGCTCGCGCTTGCGGATCAGGCTAAAGCTCGGGCGCCCTGCCTGGTTCTCCAGCAGCCACTCGCGTGCGTAGGTGCCATCCTGGATGTCTGCCAGCAGTTGCTTCATGGCCTTCCGCGTCTCATCCGTAACGACCTTGGGCCCGGCATAGTAGTCGCCGTGCTCGGCGGTGTCGCTGATCGAGTAGCGCATATAGCTCAATCCGCCCTGGTAGATGAGGTCAACGATGAGCTTGAGCTCATTGAGGCACTCAAAGTAGGCGATCTCGGGCTGGTAGCCGGCATCCACCAGAGTCTGGAAGCCCGCCTTGATCAGCGCACTGACGCCTCCGCACAACACCGCCTGCTCTCCAAAGAGATCTGTCTCCGTCTCTTCTGCAAAGGTCGTCTCGATGATGCCAGCACGGGCGCAGCCGACCCCCTTGCCGTAGGCAAGGGCCAGCTTCTTGGCGTTACCGGTAGCATCCTGGTAGATGGCCAGAAGGCCGGGCGTTCCCTGGCCGTCCACAAAGACCTCGCGAACGCGGTGTCCGGGGGCCTTGGGCGCGATCATAGTGACGTCCACATCCTCGGGAGGGACAATCTGTCCATAGTGGATGCAAAAGCCGTGGGCGAACATGAGCATCTTGCCGGCCTGCAGGTTCGGAGCGATATCCTTGGCGTAGAGCTCCGCCTGAACGGTGTCCGGAGCCAGGATCATGATGATGTCGCTCTCGGCACAGGCCTCTGCGGTGGTCTTGACAGCAAGACCGGCCTTTTCCGCCGTTGCCCAGGAGCGGCTGCCCTCGTAGAGGCCGACGCGCACGTCGCACCCACTGTCCTTCAGGTTGAGCGCGTGGGCGTGGCCCTGGCTGCCGTACCCGATGATGGCGATCTTTTTGCCTTTGAGAACCCCTAGATCGGCATCCTTGTCATAGTAGATCGTTGCCATGGAAAATCCTCCCTTGAGTATGCGGCCCGTGTATTGGGCGGCTATGGTCACGTACGATCGTCAGCGCCGGCTCGCGCCCTGCAGCGCGCCGCGCACCATCGCAACGCGCCCGGTGCGCGTCAGCTCCTTGATCCCAAAAGGACGCAGGATTTCGATGAGTGAGTCGACCTTGTCCTCTGTTCCCGTGATCTCGATGGTCATCGAGTCGTGAGCCACATCGATGATCTGCGCCCGGAAGATGTCCACCAGTTGCTTGATCTCGGCTCGGCTTGCCGAAACGGCGTGCACGCGGATCAGGGCTAGCTCTCGGATCACCGCGTCATCATCGGTGATGTCGATCACCTTGGTGACGTTAATCAGTTTGTAGAGTTGCTTGGACACCTGCTCCAGCACGGCATCGCTGGCGTAGACCACGACCGTCATCCGGGAGATGTCCGGTGTCTCGCTGTGCCCGACGGTAAGGCTCTCGATATTATAGTTGCGGCGCCTGAACAGGTTTGAAACGTTGCTGAGCACGCCTGGGCGGTCCTCCATCAGGACCACCAGCGTCCGCCGCGAATAGTTGTCATGGTTCTGTGCCAGGGACATACCTCTACCTCCTCTATCGCGGCTGTTCGTCTGTCCGAGGCCTGCGGATCATATCGTCGATGGCGCGTCCCACCGGCACGATCGGGAACACGTTGTGTTCCTGCTCTATGCGGAAATCGATCAGGACGGGGCCATCGACCTCCGCGGCATGCTTCAGAGCCGGTACGACGTCGTCTTTGGAATGCACCGTGATGCCTGCAATGCCATAGGCCTCAGCCAGACGAGCAAACTCCGGTCCAAGCAGAGGCGTGCCGCAGTAGTTCTTGTCATAGAACAACTCCTGCCACTGGCGCACCATGCCGAGGTATCCGTTATTCAGGAGCGCGATCTTGATCGGCAGCCCTTCCTGCCGGATGGTAGCCAGCTCCTGGATGGTCATCTGGATGCCTCCGTCGCCCACCACAAGCCACACTGGCACGTCGCGGCAGCCCATCTTGGCGCCAATCGACGCTGGCAAGCCAAAGCCCATGGTGCCCAATCCGCCCGAGGAGATGAGCCCGCGGAACCGATTGTGGGTATAGTACTGGGCCTCCCACATCTGGTTCTGGCCAACATCCGAGACCATGATCGCTTCTCCGTGAGTGATCTCACTGAGGCTGCGGATTATGTGCTGAGGTACCAGTTCTTCGCTCTGTTCCCAGCGCTGGCTACGCTCGCCGGTCTCCTGACGCCAATGATCGATGGTGCTCATCCATTCGCCGCGATCCGCCTCCTGGACCAGGGGAAGCAACTGCCGGAGCACGTTGAGGGCATCTCCCACGATGGGCATATCTACCCGAATGCGCTTGGCGATCTCGGCGGGATCGATATCCACGTGAATCACGCGCGCACGGGGGGCAAAGGTTTGCGCCGTGCTCGTAAAGCGATCGTCAAAGCGTGCCCCAAAGTTGACGATCAGGTCGGCGGATTGAAGGGCCATATTGGTGTAGCCTTCCCCATGCATGCCGCCCATGCCCAGGTACAGCGGGTTGGATTCCGCGATCGCGCTCTTGCCCAGGAGCGTGGTCACCACAGGAATCCGGGCTTTTTCGGCGAGGGCGGTCAGTTCCTGCCCGGCGCCGGCTACGACGACTCCTCTGCCGGCCATGATGATGGGGCGACTGGCGGCATTGATCATCTCCGCCGCCTGCGCGATCTGCCGCGGATTCCCTGTTGTGTGGGGCTTGTAGCCGGGGAGGTTCACATCCTCGGGGTATACGAACTCGGTCACACCCATCTGTGCATCTACCGTCACGTCCACGAGGACGGCACCGGGATGCCCGCTGCGCGCGATGTGAAAGGCCTCACGGAGAGCCTGAGCTAGATCGGTCACGTTGGTGACCAGGTAGTTGTGCTTGGTAATCGGCATCGTGATGCCGGTGATGTCGACCTCCTGGAAAGCATCCGTTCCGAGGTCCGCTGATGCAACCTGCCCGGTGATCGCGACGATCGGTGAAGAGTCCATCTGAGCGGTAGCGATGCCGGTTACCAGGTTCGTGGCACCGGGTCCCGACGTGGCGACGCACACGCCCACCTTGCCCGTGGCCCTGGCATATCCATCGGCGGCATGTGCGGCTGCCTGCTCGTGCCGCATCGTTACGTGGTGAATCGGAAAGCCGGGCAGCTCATGATACAGGGGGATGACCTTGCCTCCGGTGATTCCAAAGACCGTGTCTACGCCCTCACGGACCAGGCATTCCCAGATGATCTGCGCTCCGTTCATCCTCATATTGAGTGCTCCTCAGCGATTGGCTGGCGGCGGCGGTTGGCTCCCACCTAGGACTCGTCCAGGATGGCGCCCGTGCTGGCCGAGGTCACGAGGCGCGCATACCGGCGGAGGTATCCGGCGGTGACTCGGGGCTCAAAGGGGGGAACGGCAGCAAGCCGGCGCGCGATTTCATCCGCAGGCACCTTCAACTCCAGCCGCTGGTTGGGGATATCGATGCTGATCAGGTCACCATCTTGAACCGCGGCGATGGGCCCGCCTGCGGCCGCCTCCGGTGAGACGTGGCCAATGGCAGAGCCGCGCGAGGCTCCGGAGAACCTCCCGTCTGTGATCAAGGCGACCCGGTCATCCAGGCCCATCCCGGAGAGGAGCGATGTTGGGGTGAGCATCTCGCGCATCCCGGGACCTCCCTTGGGACCCTCGCCCCGGATCACCAGCACATCGCCCTCGTCAAAGTCCCTGGCCATGATGGCTTGTGTGGCGGATTCTTCGTCGTCGAACACACGCGCCGGGCCCGTGTGCACGAGCATACGCGGCGATACCGCGGCGCTCTTGACCACAGCCCCTTCTGGCGCCAGATTCCCGAACAGGATCGTGAGACCTCCCGTTTGCGAATACGGGTCCTTGCCGCTGCGCAACACCGCCCGGTTCACGGTGGTATAGTCCGGCGCCCAGCGTGAGCCCGGCTTCAGGTTCTGCGCCAGAGTCTCTCCCGTGGCCGTCATCACCCCGTCATTCAGCAGATCCAGTGTCTGAAGCTCGCGCATGACCGCCCCGATGCCGCCTGAGTAATACAGATCCTCGATATGCTGCGGTCCGGCGGGGGAGAGCTTGACGAGGTGTGGCGTGCGCTCCGAGTACTGATTCAGGCTGGGCAGCGGGATATCCACGCCGGCTTCGTGGGCGATGGCGAGGAGGTGAAGCACAGAGTTGCTGGATCCGCCCATGGCCATGTCGGTGGTGAAGGCGTTCTCCAGCGCGGCGGGCGTGAGTATGTCGCGCGCGCATACGCCCTTTCGGAAGAGCTCCATCGCCTGCATGCCGGCCTGCCGCGCCAGAGCCACCCGTCGCGAACTGACGGCCGGCGTGGTGCCGTTGCCTGGCAGCGCGATGCCCAGCGCCTCGCACAGGCACGCCATCGTGTTGGCGGTGTACATGCCCGAACAGGATCCGCATCCAGGGCAGCAGTTCTGCTCGATCTGACGGACTTGCTCCGGTGTCATATCACCCGCGGCGGCGGCACCCACGGCCATAAAGGCGCTGTTGAGATCCAGCACGTCGGTTCCGTGCCGCCCGGCCAGCATCGGCCCGCCCGTGACGATTACAGTGGGGAGGTTCAAACGAGCGGCCGCCATGACCATGCCGGGAATGATCTTGTCACAGGAGGGGATGAGTACCAGAGCGTCAAAGGCATGCGCCAAGGCAACTGTCTCAACCGAGTCGGCGATCAGTTCGCGCGAAGCCAGCGAGTACTTCATGCCCACATGGTTCATGGCGATCCCATCGCAGACCGCGATGGTATTCGCCTCAAACGGGGTGCCCCCGGCCATGTAGACGCCACTCTTGGCCGCATCCGCGATCACGCGCAAGTTGGTGTGTCCCGGCACGATCTCGCTATAGGAGCTGATCACACCGACGAACGGACGCTCAATCTCCTCATCGGTCTTGCCCAGGGCCCACAGCAGCGAGCGATGTGGGGCACGCTCAAGACCTCGTTTGACGGCGTCGCTTTTCATGGCCATCGCTCCTCTCCCCTCGCCCTTAATGTGCGACGCCATGCTTCCTCCCAGGGTCACCCTGGAGGCACATGGCGTCTTTGCGCGACGGGGCCCCTCTTTGAGCCCCCCAGTAAGGAACGCGAAAGCCTCACCCGGTTGGGTGAGGCTCTAGTTCCTTGGTCTTGCTTGGCGGCTAGCGTTCGCTTGACCCTCCCCCAACCAGCAGCGGCTCCTCAATAACGAGGAGCTCAACTAGAACGAGAATAATCGCTGCAGATGAGAGAAGGATCGCGCTCATACCGCCCATTTCACGTACGGATTGGGATGAACATATCACACTATCGGTACCGTGTCAAGCGGCTGCTGTGGACCGCCGGCAGCATCGGGCCGAATGCTCGCCTCATCGAAAGCCTGCGCCTGTGGTGGCGGCGAGCCCTTACCCGTGTTACTCTGAAGCTAGACTCACTGCCAGCAAGGCTCCGCTTTGTAGTCTGGAGGGTACAAATGCAATACAGAACACTCGGACGTACAGGTTACGCCGTCTCTCTGGTAGGTCTGGGGACGGGGGGGCCGTCGCAGTTGGGCCAGACCACCGGGAAGACAGCCGCCGAGTCCTATCGAGTTGTCCACGCCGCCCTGGATCTGGGCATCAACATTCTGGACACCTCTCCGGCCTACCGGTCCAGCGAGGAGTTGCTCGGCCAGGCGCTCCAGGGGGTTCCTCGGGATCGCTACCTGCTGGCCAGCAAGTTCAACCCCGGGCTTGTGCCTCCGGATTCCGGCCCCGAGGCGCTCATGAGTCAGTTGGAGCAGAGCCTGCTCCTGCTGCAGGTGGATCACATCGAGGTGCTTCAGTATCACGGCATCGCTCCGGAGGACTATCGCACGATCGTTGACAGGTACCACCCCGTGGCGCTGCGCGCGCAGGAACAGGGCAAGATCGGCCACATCGGCATTACGGAGACGATGGGAAGCGATACACACCACGTCATGCTTGAGAGGGCGCTGGAAGAGGACCTCTTTGACACCTTCATGGTGCACTATGGTGTACTGAACCAGGGCGCTGAGGACCGCGTCTTTCCGATGGCTCAGGAACGTCAGGTGGGTGTGTTTGTGATGGGGCCGGTCCGCATGTCGCTGCGCACGCCGGAGGAGGCCGTCTCCCGCATTGGGCACTTTGTCCAGCAAGGGTGGCTGGACCGAACCGATCCAGACCCGTCGGATCCGCTGGGGATGGC
>JAAYAW010000037.1 GCA_012719135.1 Chloroflexota bacterium | reverse complement strand
TGGAGGACACTCCCATGGGCATGGCCCCTCGTTGCTCCAACCAAGCCTTTGCGTGCTGCGATCATGCCGGCGTGCTCGCGGCGCCCCTGGCGCGCACGGCCTTTGCGTTCGGGCTGCTCGCCGTTTTGCTGCTGTGCAACCTGCTCGTGCCGGCCCTTGTGCGCTCGCAGGGCGCGACCTCTGACGAGCGCCCGCCAGCGGAGGCGATGCTCCTTCCGGACGGGCCGCTTGGCTTTATTCGCCTGGTGGCCGTGACGGTGGATGCGGAGCTGGTCTGTGATGACGCGCTGTGCCAGGTGGCGGTGTCCGAGGCGTATCATCTGTCCAACACGGACCGGGTCAAGAGCGCTGAGGTATCCGTCAAGGTGGAGCGGTACGGAGGCGCCGACCTGGAGGTACAGGTTCAGCCGGGGCCTGATGCACAGTCGTTGGGCCCGGAGGCGTGGACTGTGCGTTTGGCGCCCTCGGGGTCAACTCGGCTCGCCCTCAGCTACACGGCGCCGCTGGAGGGCCAGCATCTCCTTCGCTGGCACTGGCAGCCAGCACTACGGGCCGCGTGGCGCGACCCTCAGAGCGCCCGCATTACGCTGTCGCTTCCGGCCGTGCTTCCGGAGGAGGCTTTCCTGCTCCGCGAGCCAGAGGGCTTTACCTACACAGGCCAAGCGCTCGAGTGGGCCTACGAGGACGAATCTCCGCAAACAACGATCGCTGTGTGGATGATGTCCCCCGGCACCTGGCGCCGTCTGGAGGAACTGACGCTTTCAGCCGAGGCCGCGGACTATGCCGCGCTGATTATGGACGTCCGGGCGGAGGGTATCCGCCGGAGCGCTCCGCTGCCCGATCTCTTCCCGCGCGCTCTGGGGGCCCTGCACTCGGCACTCGAGGTGAGCCCCTCCCCTGCGCTATATCTGGCACTGGCCGATCTCTATATGTCCGCGGCCGTCGAGCGATCCGATGACAACTACCACCTTCTCGCCGTCGAGGCTCTGGAGGCCGCCCTGGCGCGCCACGGTGACGATCTGCGGGTGCGGCAACAACTGGCGCGTGCCTACGGTGAACTGGCCCAGTCTGCCCGAGCGGCGGGAGATCCTTCCGGGGCGCTATCCTACCAGGAGCAGGCCGCGCGATATACGGGTGGCGCCGTTGAGGCAGGCAGGGAGGAGCTATTGCTGGCCTGGGCGGTTCAGATGGCCGAGCAGGGGCATACCACTGAGGCGCTGGTGCAGGCGGGAAGCACGCTATCACCCCGCGTTCAGGATGCGCTGTTCCGGTATGCCCCGCCGCTCCGCTCCGCTCGAACCGTCGTCCAGCTGACGGACACCGCCCGATCGGCCAGCTACCACCTGCTGTTGTACCCGCCTGTGGCGGCTCGCAGCCGTGATGATTTGAACGCGCTGGCGCGTTCCATATCGGCGATCTCCGGCTGCAGCGCTGAGGTCCTGGAGGCGGGGGATCCGGACGAGTTGGTGTTCCGCGTCCATGTCGACTACGGGACGCCGGATGAGCTTCAATTGGCCTCGGCGGCCATCGCAGCTCTGGCCGGGCAAGAGCCGAGCTTTATCGCAGCGCTCGTTACCGCTCCCTGGTCGGCTGCACCAACCGAGTATAGCGTGCGGCGCACGCCGTGGTTCGACCACTATCTGTATGAGGAACCGCTGAACCTGGAGATGCCGCCGACGGTGAGGGACCAGCAGCTACAGTATACACAGTGGCGTCTGCTGGAGGTGGCCGGTGGCACCCCGACCGATGAGCTTTCCCGGCTGGAGAAGGAACTGACGGGCCTGACGTTGAGGCATGAGCGCCAGGTCTGGGAGGATCTCTCTGCGTCCACCTATTGGAGCTACGACGTCGGTTTTCCCGAGCCGACCAGGCTATCTGAGCAGTCCTGGCTGGTGGGATGGGGTCAGGAGCGTGTGCTGGCCTTCTCATACCGTGACTACCACTGGGTGGCCATCGCCCAGAGCGCACTAGCCCTGGGCGGTTCGCTGGTGATCGCCGTCCTCACGGGGCGTCTGTTGCGGCGGCGCACTGCCCCACGTCGCTAGCTCCCCCATCGGGCCTCGTACTTGCCGGGCCATGCACACCCGCAGTCACCAGATAGCTGGCCACTGCCGATGCCGCCGCCAGCAGGAACACCGCGGGATATCCGACCGTGGTGACGAGCAGGCCCCCCAGCGTAGGGAGGAACTGGAGCGGACCCAGCAGGGTGTTGCTCAGCCCAATGTAGGTGGGACGATCGCCGTCCGGGGCGATCTCATAGAGATACGATGTGCGCGAGATGTTGTTTGCCGAGATCGCCAGGCCCTGGAGAGAGAACGGCAGAGCGAACAGGATCCCGGCGTAGGGTGGTAGCCCGTCGCGCCAGAGGAGCAGCCTGAGCAACCCAAAGCCGAGCACCGCAACCGGCTCCAGGGCGCCAAGCAGCCTCGCCGTTCGGAAGGTCCACAGATTGCCGTGTCTACGGCAGGTGCGTGCCCAGACCAGGTTGGAGAGCATCCGCACCACCATGCGCGCCGCCAGATACAGCCCGGACATGGCCGGCGGCACACCCAGGACTTCGGTCGCATACAGGATGTAAAAGGGATCGGCGATGCCGGCGATGTCCCCGATGCCGCGCGCGATGATGTACTGGCGGAACACCCGGTCGGCCCTGAGCAGAGCTGGCGTGCGAGCCAGCTGGCGTTTGAGGTCGATGGATGTTCCGCGCGGAGCACCGGCCGGCTCCACGACGGCGCTGAGGGCGGAGATCGCCAGCAGAAACGACGCCGATGAAATGGCGAGCAGCCAGGCATAGTTCAGCGGAAAAGAGAGCCCCTGTGCGCCCAGGATGACGCTGATCAGCAACCCGGCTCCAAAGCCTCCGATATCTCCAGTAAAGCTCCGCACCGATACCACATTCGAGCGCTGCTCAGGCGGAACCATGCGGGCCACGAGCTCGGCGCGCGCGACGGCGGAGCTTCCTGCAGCGAGGCGCGCGACGACAAAGAGAGCAAAGAACAGCGGCAGTGCCATCTCTGTGTGGCCGGCGCCGTAGCCGGCGAGGACGAGGGCGAGGCCCGCATACACTGCGGCACGAGTGATCTCGAGCACCCGTACGGTGGGGAGATAGCGCTGGAGCCGTTGGAGTGGCGCCGCTACAAAGAACTGGGGGAGCAACCAGCCAAAGAGGCGTACCGAAGGCACAAGCCCAGCCAACATGTGGGAGCCGCCCATCTCGCGGATCATCAGCGGAAGCACCGTCGCTGGATCGGAGAGGGTCATGCCGCCCTCTACGAAAAAGTGATTGATGGCACTCCACGTGATGTTGCGCCGAATCGTATCCGGTTCGTGTGCGGCAGAGTGTTGCGCCTTGCTCATAGGCCGGGATTGTACCAGATCTGTATCTTGGCCGCCAAGGTGTTCTGCGATCGGTTTGACAGCGCCATAGGCCTGTGTTACCATTTCGTGTGGTGCGTGGCACAGTTCGCCACGCCCGAGCAAGGCTCATTCAGAGGGGTGGAGGGACCTGGCCCTGTGAAGCCCCGGCAACCTGACGGCCGATAACAAGGTCCGCTCATGGTGCCAAGTCCGGCAGGCGACGGGAGCGCCTGGAAGATGAGCCCTTGCTGAACCGTGAGTCTCCCCTGGGGAGGCTCTTTTTTTGTCCGAACGCAGGAAAGAAGCTGCTATGGATTCCGATGCGAGACCGTTTGCGCCGCGCTGGCTGCCGCTGCTGACCGGCGGGCTCCCACATACCGATCCCGACGAGGCGTGGAGTGCCCTGCTGCTCCGGTTTCCGGAGATACCGGCCTGGCCTCGCCTGCCCCGGCGCAGCGCACTCGAGAACATGTATGCTCAGTACAGCGAGCGATTCCCCGGGGTCGCGTTCGAAGAAAGCGGGATCCTGGTGGACAGGCGCCTCAACCTCGACGGAGGTCTCGAGAGCCTCTATCTGGCCTATCTGGAGGGCGATCTACAGCACGGGGAGATCAGCGCCGGGTACGCCTCGGCGCTCGATAGCCTGCTGTCCGGCCATGTGACGCTCCCCGGTTCTCCCGTCGCGGTCCGGGGGGAGATCACCGGGCCGGTGAGTTGGGGCTTGACGATTGTTGATCAGGACAGACGGCCGATCCTGGACGATGAGGTGCTCGAGGACGCCGTAGCCAAGCATCTACGTCTCAAGGCGGCCTGGCAGGAGAGCGCACTGGCCAGCGTCTGCCCTCAAACCCTGATGATCGTCAATGAACCCTACATGGCATCGTACGGCAGCGCTACTGTGTCACTCAAGCCGACCCGCATTGTCGAGTTGTTCGAGGATGTCTTCGCGGGCCTCTCAGGGCTCAAGGGCATCCAGTGTTCGGGTGCTACGGACTGGGCGCTGCTTATGCGCACTTCCGCGAACCTGATCAGTTTTGATGCCTACGACTATATCGACTCTCTCGCGGCGACGGCCGCGGATCTCGGCCGTTTTGTCGATCTCGGCGGGCTTCTCGTTTGGGGCATCGTGCCTGCCGGGGGCGCGGCGCGAAACGAGACCGTGGATTCGCTGGTTCTCCGGTTGGAGAATGGGCTGGATCTGTTGGCGGAAGCCGGCGTATGCCGTGAACGGCTCGTGACACAGGCTATGGTGGCGCCTTCCGCCAGTCTGACGGCCCTGAGCGTGCCGCTCGCGGAGCACATCTTGGATCTCACGTGTGAGGTTTCCCGGAGCATGCAGGAGCGTTACGGGCAGCAGGTTGACGTTGGGCCTGCGCCCGAACCGGATGGTGAGGAGAAGGAGCAGTAGCTTGGCGATCATGGTTGTTGGTTCGGTTGCGCTGGATTCTGTGCAGACTCCCCACGGCTCTCGCGAAGCGAGCCTCGGGGGGGCGTGTACCTACTTTGCCACGGCGGCCAGTCTCTTTGACCGGGTGCGTATGGTGGGCGTTGTGGGCACGGATTTTCCAGAGCAGTATCTCGACCTGCTGCGTTCACGGGATATCGATCTCGCCGGCCTGCAGATACTGCCCGGGGAGACCTTCTCCTGGTCCGGGCGATACGGTGTGGACATGGGTGACGTCGAGACGCTCGATACCCGCCTGAACCTGTTTTCTGATTTCCACCCGGTGGTGCCCGAGAGCTACCGCGAGAGCCCGTTCCTGTTTCTGGCGAACATCGATCCGGACCTTCAGCTTGAAGTGCTCTCGCAGGTCGAGCGCCCTCGGCTGACGGCGCTGGACTCTATGGATTTCTGGATCACCGGCAAACGAGCGTCTCTCACGCGGGCCATGTCGCTCGTCGATCTCGTGGTCCTCAACGAGACCGAGGTGTTGATGTACTCCGGCCGGTCCAGGCTGATCGATGGTGCGGAGGCGATCCTTGATCTTGGCCCGGCAGCCCTGGTGATCAAGCGCGGTAGCGAAGGGTCCATGCTGGTGACTCGTGGCGGCTCGATCGGCGAGCGTTACTTTGTGACCCCGGCCTACCTGCTTCCCGCCGTCACCGACCCGACTGGCGCCGGTGACACCTTTGCGGGTGGGATGATGGGATACCTGGCCCGCACCGGGGATCTCTCTGTGAGCGGCATGCGCCGGGCCCTCGTCTACGGGACGATCGTGGCATCTTTCACCGTGCAGGGTTTCTCGGTGGATGCACTGCGCAACCTGACGCTCGATGACATTGCGGCCCGCTACAGGGACTACCGCTGTATGACGCTGTACGATCCCTCCCCCTGCCCTGCTGGAGACTGGTTGGAGCGACCACTCGGGCGCAACACCAGAGCGGGTACGAACTAGACGGTTACCGCGCCTTCTGGGCCTTGATGGGCCCTGCTGAGAAAGGACCATAACGTGAGCGACTCCTACGACGTCAAGGATCTAGGGCTATCAACCGAGGGCATCAACAGGATTACTTGGGCTGAGCGCGAGATGCCCGTGCTGAGGCTGATCCGAGAGCGCTTTGAGCGCGAAAGACCGCTCGCTGGCATCCGTGTCTCTGCCTGCCTTCATGTGACGACGGAGACGGCCAACCTGATGCGGACGCTGCAGGCGGGAGGCGCGGAGTGTGTTCTGTGTGCCTCCAATCCGCTCTCGACCCAGGACGATGTGGCGGCAGCGCTCGTGGCCCACTATGAGATGCCGGTCTATGCCATCAAGGGCGAGGATAACGCCAGTTACTACCGCCACATCGCGGCGTGCATCGACCACCGCCCGCAGATCACGATGGATGACGGCGCCGACGTGGTTTCCACACTGCACAGCACCCGGCGGGAGGCCTTGTCCGACGTGGTGGGCGGCACAGAAGAGACCACTACCGGTGTGATCCGGCTCAGGGCTTTGCAGCGGGAAGGGAAACTGGCCTACCCCATCATCGCCGTCAACGATGCGAACACCAAGCACTTTTTCGACAATCGCTATGGCACCGGGCAAAGCACGATCGATGGCATTATCCGTGCGACCAATACGCTGCTCGCCGGCAAGACGATCGTCGTGGCCGGCTACGGATGGTGCAGCCGTGGGATCGCCTCGCGCGCTCACGGGATGGGGGCGAACGTCATCGTAACCGAGGTGAACCCGCTGCGTGCTCTCGAGGCCGTCATGGATGGCTATCGGGTCATGCCCATGGCCGACGCGGCGCCCCTTGGCGACATCTTTGTGACGTCCACCGGCAACCAGAACGTCATCGATTGGCACCACATGGAGCTGATGAAGGACGGCGCCATGCTGGCGAACTCGGGCCACTTTAATGTGGAGCTCAACCTGGAGGCGCTGGCAGCCTGGGCCGTTCGCGTCCGGCAGCCGCGGCCGTTTGTGCAGCAGTACGAGCTCCCGGACGGACGCACCATCAACGTGCTTGGCGAGGGTCGTCTCATCAACCTGGCCGCGGCGGAGGGCCACCCCTCGGCGGTCATGGATATGTCCTTTGCCAACCAGGCCCTTTCCGCCGAGTACATGATCCGGAATCACGCCTCGCTCTCCAAGGAGGTCTATTCGGTTCCGGCGGAGATCGACGCCGATATCGCCCGCCTCAAGCTGCACGCCATGGGCGTTTCCATCGATGTGCTGACGCCCGAACAGGAGCACTATCTGAACTCCTGGACCATCGGAACCTGAGCCGCACGCGCGCTCCGCACACATCGCATGCCCAAAGGCAGAAGGAACACGAATATGATCAACTTCTTGCGGTCGCCCAGGTTTCTGTTCACGTCCGAGTCGGTGTCTGAAGGCCACCCGGACAAGGTCTGTGACCTGATCTCGGATTCCATCCTGGATGCGATCTATGCGCAGGATCCCTATGGCCGGGTTGCCTGTGAGACGGCCGTGACCACGGGCTTGGTGCTGAATACAGGCGAGATCACGACCAATTGCTACATCGATATCCCCAAGATCGTCCGCCAGACGATCGCCGAGATAGGCTACGATAGCGCCGATACCGGTTTTGATTGCGCCACCTGTGGCGTCATCACTTCCATCAAGGAGCAATCCGCGGATATCGCGCTGGGCGTTGACGAATCAGCCGAGGCGCGCGAGGGCCAGATGAGCGACGCCGAGGTCGAGGCGGTGGGAGCCGGCGATCAGGGCATGATGTTCGGCTACGCCTGTACGGAGACGCCTGAGTTGATGCCCATGCCCATCCAACTGGCCCATGCGCTCGTCAAGCGCCTCTCCCAGGTGCGCAAGGACGGGACGCTCCCGTATCTGCGTCCGGACGGCAAGAGCCAGGTGACCGTCGAGTATCGTTACGGCCAGCCTGTTCGCCTGCACACCGTCGTGGTGGCCGCGCAACATGATGCCGGCGTTACGCAGGAGCAGATCCGCAGGGACGTGATCGAGCATGTCGTCCGCCAGGTGATCCCGACTCAGATGCTTGATGAGGAAACGCGCTACTATATCAACAGCACGGGGCGCTTTGTGATCGGTGGACCCATGGGGGATGCCGGCCTCACCGGACGCAAGATCATCGTGGATACGTACGGCGGGATGGTCCCTCACGGTGGTGGGGCCTTTTCGGGAAAGGATCCGACCAAGGTGGATCGCTCGGGCTCTTACGCCGTGCGGTGGGTCGCCAAGAACGTGGTCGCAGCCGGGCTGGCCGAGCGCTGCCAGATCCAGATCGCCTATACGATCGGTGTGGCGCGACCCGTCTCGCTGAACGTGGAGACCTTTGGGACGGGGGCCATCGCCGATGCAGAGATCGAAGAGTTGCTGGCGGCGCAATTTGACCTGCGGCCCGGCGCCATCATTCACGATCTCCGCCTGCGGCGCCCGATCTACAAGCCCACGGCGGCTTACGGGCACTTTGGCCGCACCGATATCGACGCGCCCTGGGAGCTCACCGATCGGGCAGCGGCTCTGCGCTCCGACGCGGGCTTGAAGAACTGATCGCGACTGCGCGAACACGAGGGGTGATGCTGGATATCACCCCTCGTCTTGCGTGGGCGCCCAGCGAGCGCTCGCCAACCGGGAGCTGCCAGCACTTGTGGGCGCCGGTCACTCTGCTATAATGCGCCGGAGAAGAGAGACCGGAGCCAGGCCGCCGGCGATACGGCGGCCGGGGAGCGATCACACTGCGCGCACTAATCACGGGTATCGGGGGATTTGCGGGTAGCCATCTCGCGGAGCATCTGCTGGATGCGGGCTGTGAGGTCTATGGCACGCTGTCCCCTCACGGCCGAACGGACAATCTGGCCGGCTTTGAGGAACACTGCCACCTGGACAGGCTGGATCTCACGGATCTCGCGGCCGTTCGTGGGCTCTTGGATAGCGTGGCGCCGGACGCCATCTACCACCTGGCAGCGCGCGCGTCTGTTCCCGCCGCCTGGCGCGATCCGGCTACCACGCTCCAGAATAACGCGGTCGCACAGCTGAACGTTCTGAGTGCGCTCGCCGATTCCGGTGCGTCGCCCCGTGTGCTGGTCGTCGCCTCGGCCGACGAGTACGGACGAGTGCGGCCGCAGGACCTCCCCGTCGATGAGGATACCCCACTGAGGCCGGTCAATCCCTACGCTGTGAGCAAGGTAACGCAGGATTTTCTGGGCCTGCAGTACCATCTCAGCCACGGGTTGCCGGTTATCCGTGTGCGGCCCTTTAACCACGCCGGCCCGCGCCAGGAGACGGGCTTTGTGGTATCCGACTTTGCCTCGCAGATCGCGTCGATCGAGCGCGGCCACCACCCTCCTGTCCTCAGCGTAGGCGATCTGAGCGCTGAGCGTGATTTTTCCGATGTGCGTGACGTGGTTCGGGCATACCATCTGGCGTTGACCAAGGGGGAGCCGGGGGCGGTATACAACGTCGGCGCTTCTCGTTCCATCGCCGTGCGCCAGTTGCTTCAGAACCTGCTCGAGCTCAGCGATTCCCGCATCGAGGTGACCGAGGATCCGGCGCGCATGCGGCCGAGCGACGTCCCCCGAATCGTTTCCGATTGCACGAGGCTCTGCGAGGCCACGGGCTGGCGGCCTCGGTGGGCTCTGGATCAGACGCTGGCGGATGCCCTGGACTACTGGCGACGCCGGCCGGACAACTAGTCATCACAGCGGCACGAAACGCGCAAAGGAGCATTACATGGCAAAGAAGGCCCTCATCACAGGTATCACGGGGCAGGACGGCTCCTATCTCGCCGAGTTCCTGCTGGCCCAGGGCTATGAGGTGGTGGGCATGGTACGGCGCTCAAGCATGCCCAACCTCGGGCGCATCAGCCCGATTCTGGATCGAATCACGCTGGTGAATGGCGATCTGCTGGATCAGGTTTCGCTTCTGCAAATCCTGCAGAGGCACAAGCCCGATGAGGTGTACAACCTTGCGGCCCAGTCCTTTGTACCCACGTCGTGGGACCAGCCTGTGCTCACTGCCGAGTTTACCGCGGTAGGCGTGACGCGGCTGCTGGACGCTCTGCGTATGGCGGTGCCCGAGGCGCGATTCTACCAGGCGAGCAGCAGCGAAATGTTCGGCAAGGTCCAGGAAGTCCCGCAGAAAGAGACCACCCCGTTCTATCCGCGCAGCCCTTATGGCGTGGCCAAGGTATATGGTCACTGGATCACGGTCAACTACCGTGAGAGCTATGATCTCTTTGCCGTCTCCGGGATCCTCTTTAACCACGAGTCGCCGCGCCGCGGAATGGAGTTCGTCACGCGAAAGGTGACCCATGCGGCCGCGCAGATCAAGCTCGGCCTGGCATCCCGCCTGGCGATGGGGAACCTCGATGCGCGGCGTGATTGGGGTTTCGCCGGAGATTATGTCAAGGCTATGTGGCTGATGCTGCAGCAGGATCAGCCCGATGACTATGTGATCGCCACGGGCGTACAGCACTCGGTGCGCGAGCTTCTCGATGTGGCGTTCGGTGCCGTGGGGCTTAACTATGAGGACTATGTGGAGATAGACCCGCAATTCCTCCGCCCGGCGGACGTGTACGAGCTCACCGGGGATGCCAGTAAGGCGCGCAGCAAGCTGGGCTGGATGCCTGAGGTGACCTTTGAGGAGCTGGTTCAGATGATGGTTGATAACGATCTGCGTCTGCTTCAGGAACAGCGTTAGGACGAGTATCCGCGTGTCTATCGCGCAGCGCTCGGACAGGAGGGCTCATGGCCACTACCAGTATCAGATTCGGGACAGATGGTTGGCGAGCGGGGATCGGCGACGACTATACCTTTGAGAACGTGCGCTACTGCGCACAGGGTACCGCCGATGAGCTCAAGGCCGACGGCTCAGCCGCCAAGGGGATGGTCGTCGGGTATGATACGAGGTTCCGTTCTGAGGACTTTGCCCGTGCCGTTGCCGAGGTTCTGGCGGGCAACGGGATCACCACATACCTCGCGAACCGCTTTATGCCCACACCTGTGCTGTCCTATGCGATACT
>JAAYAW010000036.1 GCA_012719135.1 Chloroflexota bacterium | reverse complement strand
GCGATCAGCAGGAGAAACTTGCGCACCCGCTGGCGACGGACATGAGCGCGCACGGGCCACCTCCACGACTGTCAGGTCCCCGGTACAGAATCGAGCCAGAGTCGATCTTCGCCCAGGCGCAGCGCCAGGGCCATGTATCCGGCGGTGGCCTCGAGCAACTGCTCCACCGGCATGCGCTCGTCCAGCACATGTGCCATGGCCGGATCGCCCGGGCCAAAGCCGATGCAGGGCACGCCAGCCGCATGGAGAAAGCCCCCATCCGTGTAAAAAGGCCAGACCTGAACCGGCACGGTCCTGTGCAGGGCCCCACTCAGGGCCTCCTGTGCCGCCAACAGCCTCACATCGTCGGGTTCTGTCCAGAAGGGCGTCACGGCATGCTCGACCATCAACGACAACCCCGTATACGAGCTCACCAGCCGGTTGGCGACGCCTACCTCGACGGTCACACCGGGCTCGAGGCTCTCGCCAGCCAGTTGTTCGACCTTGGCACGGGCCTGCGCAAGGCTCTCGCTGGGCGCGTTCCGCCAGTCCAGATGAGCGGACACCGCGGCCGGGATCACATTGCTGCTTGTCTGATCCACGTACATCAAAGTGGGAACGGCCGTGGAATCGCCGAAATCACCGCCTGCCGCCATAGGCAGCTGCCTTAGCGCCAACAAAAAGCGGCTGAGGGCAAAGGCCGGATTGGCCCCATGCTGCGGTGTGCTCGCATGAGCCGAACGCCCCCGGAAGGTGACTATGAACTCGAACCGGCCGCGGTGGCCCCGCCGCAGCGTATTGCTGGACGGCTCGCCGATCACGGCAAGGTCCGGAAGGGTCTGCGTACAGAGGTGGCGCGTGCCAAGCCCCCCAATCTCCTCCCCCACAGCGGCGGCCACGAACACATCGCCGGGCGGGCACAGGCCGAGCTCACGGAGCAGACCGAGCGCATAGACCTGGCCAACGATGCTGCCCTTGTCATCCACCGAGCCTCGACCCCAGACGCAGCCGTCCTGCAGAGTGCCAGAAAAGGGGGGATGCGTCCACGCGTGGCTGTCTCCTGGATCGACAACATCCAGGTGGGCATGGAGCATGACGCTGCGGCCCGTTGCGCCGGTAAGGCGCCCGATCACGTTGCCAGCTCCATCTGTGCGCACTTCATCGATGCCGAGGAGGCGTAGCTCTCGCACCACCAACGCAGCGGCCTGCTCCTCGGCGCCGGTACGGCTCGGAATCTGGACAAGCCTCTGCAGAAAGCCTACCACACGGTCACCAGCAGCACGCACGGCCCGGAGCAGATCTACCTCGGGTGTCATCGGGGCTCCATCACTCCCTGCCTCATCCTGTGCGCACAATCAGGCGCCGGGTGGCTCTCCGCTAGAGATCGACATCCTCGTCCAGGCTGACCCAGCCGCGCCTGAGGCCAACCATCACCGCCTCAGTGCGGGAACCGACCTGCAGCTTGCCAAAGATGTTTGCCATGTGAGATTGAACCGTCCGCGGGCTCACGTACAGCCTTTCCGCGATGTCCCGGTTGCTCAAGCCGCCAGCCGCCAGCCGCAGCACCTCCAGCTCGCGATCGGTGAGCGACTCGGTTTCTGCCTGGCGGGCTCCGCTCAGGCCATGGGCCACCCGATCCAGCACCTTTTTGGCGATGGCCGGGTGCAGAACCGACTCCCCCATGTGCACGCGCCGCACGGCATTCACCAACTCCGCGCCGCGTGAGTCCTTGAGAAGGTACCCGGCCGCCCCAGCCTCAAGAATGGCAAACACGTACTCATCATAGTCATAGGCGGTAAAGACGAGCACGGCGGTTCGAGGAACCCGCTCCTTTATGCCGCGGGTGGCCTCGATACCGTTCATCACGGGCATGCTCACGTCCACCACCGCGACGTCGGGCCTGAGTTGCTCGGCCAGCGCAATAGCCTCCGCCCCGTCGCCAGCTTCGGCCACAACGACCAAGTCCGGCTCGCGCTCGAGAATACGGCGCGTGCCCTCCCGAACCACAATATGATCGTCCGCCAGCAGAATCCGAATGGGATCCATATCCCCGCCCTTTGCGATGATGCACCGATTTGGCCGTATCATAGCGAACACGGGGAACAAATGCCAGCGACGTCTATCGACCGGAGACACGCAGGGGAAGATCGCGAGGAAGAACGGCAACCGTTCGGGCGCAAAACGCGACGAACTCTATCCGCTCGCCGCCCACTGCGATGGATAGAGTTCGTCTTACCAAGGAGGAGAAGAAGTGCTGCACCCGCCTCGACGGGATTCTCGCTTCTCAAGGTGAAGGCTCTGATCGCCCCTCACTCTGCTAGGAGTATAGCCCCTCGCAGGTAGCCCCACATCCGCACAATGCCCCATCTTGCTGTAGGTATTTTCACCCATCAACGGAAACGCTCCTCTACTCGGGGAGAACGATCGGATTGAGCGGGATGACCACATGCACCGTGGTGCCCTGTGTGGGTGTGGAGCGGATGGTTGCGCGGCCCCCAAACAGACGCGCCCGCTCGTGGATGCCTATCAGCCCTAGCCGGCCCGTGGCCAGCATCTGGCCCGGATCAACGGGCACGTCAAAGCCGATGCCGTCATCCTCGACGACCAGTTCCACCTGTCCGACGCCGTACACCAGCCTCAGCGAGACATGCGACGCCGCTGCATGGCGGCGAACGTTGCTCAGGCTCTCCTGAGCGAGGCGATAGAGCCCCGTCTCCAGCTCTGGGAGGATCTGCCGCCGCTGGCCCTCGATGCTGACCGATACCTCAAAAGGTTCCTCACGGGAGGCGCGGTTCCCCAGTATCTCCAGAGCCCTCGGCAAACCGAGCTCCTCGAGCAGAGGGGGTCGCAGATCGCTGGTGAATCGCCGTACCCCTTGCAGGGTATCGTCCACCATATCGCGTAGGGCATCCAGTTGCTCCTTGAGGCCCGCATCATCCGTAGCCGCCTCGGCATCCTCTATGCGGCGCCCGAGGATCACCAGATCCTGAGCCGTCTCGTCATGTAGCTCACGGGCGATCCGCTTCCGCTCCTCTTCCTGACTCGTCAGGATAGAGACCACGTATCGCTGGATATCCTGGCGGTAGCGCTGCAACTCTGCGACCATCCGGTTAAAGGCAACCTCCAGCTCACGCACCTCGGAGGGGGCCGTGGCAAGCGACACCTGTGTGCCAAAATCGCCCTCCGCCACCCGCTCGACCTCCGCAACCAGGCTTTGCAGAGGAGCGGCGACACTCTGGCTGCCCAGAGCCAGAATCCCGAGCGGAAGCACGACCGTCAACACGAGCAACAGCACCACCAGATACACGGAGGACTCCAGCGGGGCCATGATGTCGTCCCAGAGCTCGGTGATCACCATGCCCCAACCCGCCCACGTCTCATCGGCAAAATACGAGGTCGATAGCTCGTGGAAAGGGATCGCGGCAAAGCCGGCCACCGTGCGCCGTCCGGAATCGGTGACGCTCCTCGCCCCCTCCTCACCGGCCAGGAACGCTGCCACAGCGGGGTGCCGGCTGGCGTTGGCCCCGATCATCTCGGCGTCGGGGTGGTACAGTACGGTCCCGCTGCTATCGACCAGGTAGGAGTAACCGGTTTCACCCACACGCACGTTCTCAAGAGCCGCCCGCAGCGCCCGGCCGCCATGCAACTGCCAGACGCCCAGGATGCAGCCGCCGAAACGCCTGTCGGTACCATAGTACGGAATCGCGACAAGAACGACGGCCTGGCCCCTTACGTTCGTGATCACAGGGGTACGCACGGGACGGCGCACCTGCTCGGTCCGATCGATCAGACCGATAGCCCCAAAGCTCTCCCCCACCTCGCCTCCGAAGGTGGCCGTGACCATGCCGTCTGGATCCGTGACGCTGATCTGGTCAAAACGGCGCTGAAGAGGCGTGTTCTGGGCGAGCATCACCGTGGTACCGGCAGCGTCCGCGGTGCGCACTTCTTGCGTGGAGGCCACCTGTGTGAGCAGAACGAGCGAGTCCGACCAATAGGAGGCGATCTGGCGCGCAGCCAGGCGCGTCAACTCGGCATCACGCTGCTCCACCAACGTCTCGATCAGCCTGGTGACACCAAAGAAGCCGACCAGCCCAAGGGCGATCAGCAAAGCGATGATAGGGACCGCCAGAGACAGCATGAGCTGCCATCTCAGGCTGGTGATCCTTCTCCTGCGCGGCGGCGGCATGCGAGCCTCCGAGATACGGGCCTCTAGGGACCGGTGACGACGAGGCGATTATAGCACGGCACGTTGAGCCCCGTAAGCCAGGCTCGCGCCTCAAGCCGGCCACGCGCCGCTCACGGTATTGACCGGTCGTTATCATCGGGCTAGACTGCCAAAGGTCCGCAACTGCCCCGCAACCGTGGTGTTATAGACGCAGCACTAGAGGTTCCGATGACTCAGATGGACGAACAGGCCCAGATCCTCGCGGCTCAGCAGGACCCGCGCGCCTTTGGAGCTCTCTATGAACGCTATGTGGACCGCATCTACAGCTATGTGTACCACCGCGTCGGAAATGTCCACGATGCAGAAGACCTCACTTCACGGGTATTCTTCCGGGCGATTTCGCACATCGGTACGTACAAGGACCAGGGGTATCCCTTCTCGGCCTGGCTCTACCGGATCGCGCACAACCTGATCGCCAACTGGCACCGGGATCGCAGCCGCAGGCCGCTGGTCTCGCTGGAGGACTTGGTGATCAGCAGCCAGCCCGAAGAGCACCCTGAAAGCAGGGCACAGGAGGAGGATGACCGCGAGCTACTGACGGATGTGCTCCAGGCGCTGGATCCGGACAGGCGCGAGTTGCTGGACCTCAAGTTCAACGAAGGGCTGTCCAACGCCGAGATCGGGCAGGTACTCGGCCGCAGTGAGGGCGCGATCAAGTCGCTCTACCACCGCACCCTGCTACAGCTGCGGCGCGAGCTGAACAAGAAAGGTATCGAGATCGATGTCGAGCTCTAGGGCAACACGGGGACCGACAGCGCGGACGCCGAACGATTTGTGGCAGGCCGCTCGGGCACAACTGCGGGCTCGAGGACTATGGCCGCTGCCGGATGAGGCCTTCCAGGGGGTCGAGGGCAGGCTTGCCGGCGCGCTGCCGCCGGTGGAAGCCTCTCCGAGATTCCGCGAGGCGCTGGCCGCCAATCTGGACCTCTTGGCCCAGCATCGCCGCTCCGGCGTCATCGTCAAGGCCGAGGCTGGCTCGCGCCGGGGCGCTCTCGTCGGCCTCGGCATCGCAAGCCTCGCGGCGGCGGCCGCCCTGGTCACCCTGGTGGTGTACCTCTCAAGAGGGGTTTCGCGGCATCCTGCACAGACAGGCTAGCCCAATGGCGCCGGCACCCGGCACCGCCGGGTGCTACTCCTCAAAGTACAGGTCGCGCAGCCAGGGGCTCAGGCTCGCCGAAGGGGAATAGCCCTCTACATACGGCTTGACGAGCGTGTAGGACACGCCATGCGCCAGAGGCACCCAGGGGGCGTCCTCCAGGATCATGACCTCAGCGTCCGCATACAGCGCCATTCGCCTGTCTGGATCCATCTCCACCCGTGCCTCCTCCAGGAGCGCATCCACCTCGCTGTTGGCATAGCCCGTGTGGTTTTGGGCGCTCTCGCTGTGGAAGAGGAGATCGACAAAGTTCTGTGGGTCGGGATAGTCCGCAATCCAACCACTCGAGTAGAAGGTGTAGCGCCGCTGGTTCAGGTCCTCCAGGAAGCTGGACCATTCCACCTGCTCCACCGATACCTCCAGCCCCAGGTTCTCCTCCAGCATGGCGAGCACGGCGCGGACCATGGACGGCATATAGCCGCTCGTCCCGCTGATGGACAGGACGATCTCGGGCATCTCCCCCTCGGCCGCGTAACGTGACGACGCCAGAATCCGACGCGCCTCCTCAGGATCAAAGACCATCAGGCCCGCCGCCGGGTCCGGATCGATCGGCATCAGCCCGGGAGGCAATATGCCTCTACCCGGAGTGGCGCTGTTGTTGAGGACCAGCGTAGCAAGCTTTTCCCGATCGATGGCCTTGAGAATCGCGCGCCGTACCGCGACATCATCAAACGGTGGGCGCGTAACGTCCATCGCCAAGTACTCGATGCTCAGTTCGTCCGCGACATGGACTTCTGCACTCAACGGATTGTGCGGATCCATGACGCGGTCCAGCTCATCAGAATAGACATCGGCGATGTCAAGCTGGTCGTTCTCGTACATGGTGATCGGAAGGCCGCCGCTCACATAGAACTCGACGCGATCCAGCCGCGCCGGATCGCCAGAGTAGCGCCGGTTCCGCTCAAGGACGATGAGGTCCTCCGATGTCTCCTCAAGGGTGAAGGGGCCGCTTCCATTTGGGTCCAGGAACCACCGTTCGCCTCCCTGCTCCACACGCGTGCGATCCACCACCATCGCCACCGGATAGGTCAGTTTGGCGAGAAAGTAGGCCTTGGGGGCATCAATCGTGACGGCCAGGGTGTGCGTGTCGCGCACTTCGAGGCCGCTGATGGAGTCGGCGCGGCCGGAGGCATAGTCCGCTACACCGGCAATGTCACCGAGGTAGGCCACCGCAACGGGCGATCCGAGCGCCGGGCTGCAGGCGCGCTCCCAGGAGTACACGAAATCCTCAGCAGTGATCGGCGTGCCATCAGCAAAGCTGGCGGCGGGGTTGAGATCGAACACATACGTGCGCCCATCGTCCACAACGTCCCAGGAGAGAGCGAGATCGGGCACAACCTCCAGGTCGGCGCTCAGGGTCACAAGCCCGGAGTAGAGGTGAACCACGTACAACGCCGACGTGCTATCCTGCACCATGGCCGGGTCCAAAGCGGGTGGGAGATCACCTGCGAGCCGGAGCGTCCCGCCGGAGTGCGTCCGTTCGTCCTGGGTTTCCGCTTCGCTGTCCTTCAGACTATCGGCCAGTGACGACCCGCCGGAAGGCGTCGGCTCGGCCACAGGGATTGCGGGCGTCCCCTCACCAACGGGCGCAACAGTGGGGCGGATGGGCTCGGCCGCGATCACCGTCGGCGAGGGAGCCATAGCGGACGGCTCGCTTCGGAAAGCCCACAGGAGAGCGCCCGCACCACAGGTCAGCGAGCAGGCACAGAGTAGCGCGACGGCGAGGATGAGAACGACCTTGACTGTATTGTTGGCCATGGGCGCGCCTTCCTGTGGAGCCTCAGGGGGATGCGATCTAGCAGCGGCTCAGACGTGTGCCCGGCTCACCGCACTCGAGAGGGAGCGATGGCAGCCTCCCGATCGGGCCGGATACAAGCCGGGCATTTGCGATACGCTCTTCTCTTCGAGAGGTTCAGGGAATGATCAGTTCCTGGCCCACGGCGATACGGCTGGCGTCGACTATATAGTTGGCATCTGCCAACTCTGAAACGCTGACGCCGTACTGCAGCGCTATGCTGGCCAGCGTCTCACCCGCCTGTACGACATGGACCAGAGCGTCGGGATCCACCGGCTCCACAACCACGGTGACCTGGTCGCCAGGGCGGAGAAGGTTCGGGTTCGTGAGCCAGGGGTTCAGCGCCATGATCTGGCCGACGGGCATCCGATAGCGCGACGAGATATCGTTCAGGATCTCGCCGGCCTGCACAACATGGATGGCCGTGTTCTCGACATCCGTCTCCCACAGCGGCTCAACGCCGGAAGGGAGACGCAACTGCTGACCGACCCGGAGGGCCGTGTTGCTGAGGTCATTGGCCTCCACAAAGGCTTCCACGGTGGACCCGTGTGCGGCAGCGATAGTGCCCAGCGTCTCGCCGGGGAGCACCGTGTACAGAGGGCCCGTGTACGGAGTGGGCTCGGGCGTGGGCGTAGGTGCGTCCGTCGGCTCAACAGTCGGCACCGGCTGCTCGTCCGCAGGCAGAGTAACGTCCCCCTCCGCGGGGGCTTCGGCCTCCTCCGCGACACTCTCGGGGCCGACCTCTCCTTCGCTCTCGAGGGACGGCAACTCATTCTCCAGGGCGGCCACCTCCACCGGCGGAAGCGTCGGCAAGGGCTCACGCTCGCGCTCCGGCTTGGCGCGCACACAACCCGCCGCCATTACGACCATCAACATGCAGATCATGACCGTGATCGCGAATCGCACCCTGGATACGGGCATTCCGGTGCCTCCTTCTCTCGTTAGCCTCGACTGGGCGGGGACAAGGCCAGCACCCCACCGCCTGCCGGAGCATAGCATGAGGAGACGCCGGCGTCAACGTTGGGCGCAAATCAG
>JAAYAW010000035.1 GCA_012719135.1 Chloroflexota bacterium | reverse complement strand
GGCCTGATCCGCGCCACCGAGTACGAGCGCGATGCCGATGTGCGCCTGCAGGCGGTGGAGGCCCTCGGCCTCATGCCGGACGAGCAATCGCTGGCGCCGCTGATCCGCAGGCTCCTGGATAACGACCAGGCGGTGCGCCAGGCCGCTGCCCGTGCCCTGGGGCAGATCGGTGACCCCCGCGCCATCGACGCCCTCGCTGCGGTGATTGAGGGCGAACAGGAAGATCTGTCCCCGGCGGCGATTGAGGCCTTGGGGCATATCGGGACGGCAGAGGCCGTCCCCACATTGATCCTGTGCCTCTCGGACGAGGCGCTCGTCGACGTGGCTGTCGAGGCTCTCGCCCGCGCGGGCGCGCCCGCTGTGGTGCCGCTCATGAACATCATTGCGGGCAAGGACGAGGCGCTCAAGGAGGCTGCCGAGCGTGCCCTTCACGGCATGGACCCGCAGGCCGCTCTGGATCTGTCGCCTCTCGTGAACGATCGCAAGAGCATGGAGCGCTTTGTGGCTGCCCGAGCCCTGGGTGAGATCGGTAATGAGGAAGCGATCTCGGTACTGGTGGCGGCTTTGGGCTCGACCGATATCCAGCTCCAGCCACACGTCCTGGCGGGCCTTGCACGCATTGGCACCCGTGCGATCGGGCCGCTGGTCGCCGCGCTGGAATCGGAGAGCCGCCTTCAACAGCGCAATGCGATTGAGGCGCTGGGGCGCCTGGCAGACCCCCTGGCCGCCGGACCGCTGGCGCAGGTGATCGCGGGGCGAAACCCGGTTCTCCGCGATCTCGCCATGCAAGCGCTCGCTCGCATACCCGATGAAGCCGCACTGGAATCGATCGTCGGCTATCTGCATCACGAAAGCTGGTCGGCGCGGCGTCAGGTCGCCACGGCCCTGGGCATGGCAAACCGCAAAGACGGCATCCCCGCATTGCTCACGCTGCTGACCGATGAGAATGCCGCCGTGCGCCGATCGGCGGCGGCGTCTCTGGGCCAGTTGGGCTGGCGACCCGACGACACCACGGATCCGGCGGCCGCGGCGAGCTATGCCGTAGCCCTCGGACACTGGACGGGTATTGAGGCGTACGGCGAGGCCGCCATCGCCCCGCTCATCGCGAGCCTGGCCGATAACACCTGGGAGCAGCGCCGGCCGCCCACCGAGATGCTCATCTCCATCGGTGAAGCCGCCGTGGAGCCCCTGATTGAAGCGTTGTCGAGCACGGATCGGAACGTACGTCACTCGGCGGCCTTTGCCCTCGGCCGGCTGGGAGATGCGCGTGCGGTGCAGCCTCTGATCGGGCAGATGAGCGACAACATCGACGAGGTTCGCGCCGCTTGCGCGAGAAGCCTGGGTCAGCTGGGCGATCCAGCCGCCGTGGCGGTGCTGGCTGAGCACCTCTCGGACGTCGTCTCGGTGCGCGGCCCCGCGGCGGATGCCCTGTTGCGCATGGGCGACGCGGGCCTGGCGGTGCTTCTGGAAGCCCTCGAGTCCGAGGAGGCCGGCGTTCGCTCTGTCGTGGCGGATGTGCTGGGCAACGCCGCGTCGCCGGAGGCGGTGACGGCGCTTATCCCGCACCTCACCGACGAATCCGAGGCCGTGCGCCAGGCCACCATCCGCGGGCTCGTACACCTGGACGACCTCGCTGTGGAACCGTTGTATGAGCATCTGGACGACGAAGATGAAGTCGTGCGCGTCTCGATCGCGGCGATCTTTGGCCAGATCGACAGGCCCGAGTGCGTGCCGGCTCTGTACACGTTCGTTCGTGACGAGGCCGAACCGGTGATGCTGGCCGGCGCTGCGGCGCTGGAAAAGATGTGGCTCAGCCGCGCCTCGACCTCAGAACCGCTCGGTAACGTATCCGGGATGTATGTGATGACCTTTACCGACGCGCCGGAGGATGATGATCTGCAGAGTTTTCTCATCTCCGAGGCCTTTGGAGACCTTACCGGCGCGCGGCCGGATCTCCAGCGCGTGCACACGCGGATGATGGTGGATCAGAGCCTGTTGCACGAGAGGCACGAGGCCGCGGCTGACTATGAGTATGCCTATGGGCCGATGTACAACCAGTTCATGAGCTGGGTCGAAGAGGAAGGCGGCGAGATCGAGGACTGGGAGGCCCGTTTCTACCACCGGGAGATCGGCACGGGCGACGAACGGCCAGAGATCCACTATGTCTACCTGTACTATGCGGGCGGGCCAGAGCCTAAAGCTCCCGAAGAAGAGTCGGAGGTCGACCTGGACGAGGGTTCGGACATGCCTGCAGACGATCCAGACGTAGGCCAGGACGCCGAGGATCGTGCGGAAGCGGACCCGGACGAGATCAGCTAGCTGCTACAGTATCCGAACGGCAGAGCGGCCCCGCGCAAGCGGGGCCGCTCTGCCGTTTCAGTGCGTTACCGCACGAGTTCCCAGATCGGCGCCTGCCTGTCCTTTCCTTCCGGCCCCAGGATCACGGGCGCAATGCCGCTCATCTCGCACAGGTATGTGAGCGCACGAACCTGATCTCCCACGGTGCCGTGGACGTGGTTAGCGGGAAAGAGCGAGAGGAACTGCTCAAAGGGGGCATGCACCCGAGCGTGTACGTGCGGCCACGTCGGATCCGTCTCTGCGTTGATGGCCCGGGCCTGCTCCGGATCGAGTTCCACACTCTCTCCCTTGAGGATGGCCATAAACGGCTTGTCGTCCCACAGGCCCAGCCGTGCATAGGTCATCGGACCGGCCTTGGCATTGAACTCGACCGAGGCACCGCCCGCCTTGAAGTAAAACTCTAGCGCCGGGTGCAGCGTGATCCGGCGGAAGTTGACCTCCGGATCCATGCTCTGCTCCGCATAGTAACTGGCGTGGTTTCCCGAGTTGCACCAGTCCCAGAGATCGAGCTCCGGCCGGTACAGGCGCACGTCCATAAAGAGCGATGGCAGGCCCCCCGAGACGTACTTGAGCAACTGCATGGTGATGGCCGCGTACGAATCGGCCTCTGTGGCGCACACCGTCGGCTCCTTCGGGCCGCGCCAATCGTACGGATCGTTCAGAAGCATCTCGGGGATATCTCCCAGGCAGACGTATTCGGTGAGCTCGCGCTGCCCCTTGAGCCCGCAAAAGTCAAAGCCATGCTCCCTATTGACCATGTTCATGGCCAGATACAGGCGCAGTTGGGTTTTTAGCGTCTCCGGGGTGAGCATCTTGCCGTCGTAGCGGATCCGGTCGCCGAGGAGTCTCTCGAACCAGCGCAAGCCCGACTCGACCTCGGCCTCGTCTACCTCCTGTTCCATCACCTTGGTCAGGAGCAGTTGGTCCACCTGCTCGGTGGTGCAGCCGAGGGCCTTCAGCGTCGGAACGAGGTGGAAGAATCCGGTGTCCATCCCCATGGACGCCCCGCCGTAGAGACCGTACACCTCATTCCGGATGGTCGCGTAGGCCTCTGCCGCTCGGATCCAATCCAGGACGTTCTGGTGCACGGAAACGTCATCGATGTCGCCAACGATGCGGTGGGTTCGAACGCCCGCCTGGCGGAGCGCGCCGTCGGTTGCCAGAAGACCGACGTTACCCGGGTACTGGCCGTTGTTGTTCGAGAGGCTCAGAACGGGGACGTCACGCCCGACCGAGTTGTAGAACGGCCACACCAGATAGGGAAAGTTCCACACCGTGTAGCACATGATAATGATGCGGCAGCCGGCCCGGCGAAGCTGCTCGCCGACAGCCTGCGCCGTCCGCACGGATTTGATCGATTCCGAGCCGAGCACGACCTCAGGGACCGTGCCATCTACGTTGCGCATGCCGTTGCGAATGATATCTGCCCAACGGTGCAGCACGCGCATATTGAGCTCTTCGTTCTGTGCGATCACATGGGGGCGCGCATCGTTCATCATCGCGATGCCGATCGGTACTGTTCGCATCATGACCTCCCGCAAGTGCCTGTGCCTGCCTGCTCAGCGCGCAGATTCTAGCCGGCGGAACTCGTGGGGTCAACCACTTGCGCGATCTTCCGGGCAGTTGCGGGTCCGCACGAGGTATGGTATAACTGCCCGGTCATGACCGGACGCACAAGGTAAGGAGTGTCTCTCGAGCATGGAAAGAGAAGAGCAAGTCTGGCTCCAGAATAACCTCCGCGTGTTCGGTGGGGCATCCCATCCGGCTCTGGCGCAGGATATCGCGGACTATCTGCACGTGCCTCTCTGCGAGCACACGACCTCGCGCTTTAGCAACGACAACATGTACGTTCAGCTGCTGGAGAGCGTCCGCGGCAAGGACGTCGTCATCATCCAGTCTTTCTCACCGCCCAACGTCAGCGACAACATCATCGAACTGCTGATGATGATGGATGCGGCCGCGAGCGCCTCGGCACGCTCGATCCACGCCGTCATCCCGTACTACTCGTACGCCCGTTCGGACAAGAAGGACGAGCCCCGCATATCGATCGCCGGCCGGCTGATGGCGGACCTGATCACCACCGCGGGCGCGACGCATGTGATGACAATGACGCTCCACTCGCCCCAGGTGCATGGCTTTTTCAGCGTGCCGACGGATCACCTGACGGCTCGACCGATCTTTGTCCAGCACTTTCGCAAACGCGACCTCAGCAGGACCGTCGTCGTCTCTCCCGATATCGGGCATGCCAAGCGCGCGACGTCACTGGCGAGGGAGTTGGGTGTCGGCGTGGCGGCTGGCGACAAGACGCGTGTCTCCGATACGGAGGTCGTGCTCAACACGATCATCGGAGACATCAAGGGCAAGGACGTGATCGTCTTTGACGACGAGATCGCCACCGGCGGCTCCATCATCGCTCTGGTCAAGTCTCTGCGCGAGGGCGGCGTTCGCCGGATCACGCTTTCGTGCACGCACGGCGTGTTCTCCGGGAACGCCATCAAGCTCCTGGCGGAGCTCGACGACATCGAAGAGATCGTCACCACCAACACCGTGCCCATTCCGGAGCACAAGATCCTCCCGAATATGACGGTGCTTTCGGTGGGGGCCATATTCGGGCAGGCGATACACTGTAACCTGATGGGTCGCTCCGTTGGGCAGCTCTTCGCCTACTGGCACGATCGCTAAGCGCACCAACCCCGGCCGGGCACCAGATTGACCGGGCCGCCTCACGCCCTATAATGTCTCCTTGTGGCTCGATAGCGCAAGGAGACGTTCTTATGCAGATAGCCCTGATCGGATTGCCCCAGTCCGGCAAGTCGACCCTGTCCACGGCCATGACCCAGGGGCGTGGTGAGGCGTCCGGGTCGCGCCGCGGTAGGGTTGAGATTCGCAGTGCCGTGGTAGATGTGCCGGACGCGCGGGTCGACCGGTTGACCGAGATGTTCCATCCGCGCCGCACGGTCTATGCGCAGGTGCGCGTAGACGATGTGACCGGCGTCAGCCGTGGCAGCGCCGGCCAGTCCGGCTTTGATCCCCAGGTGCTGGACGCGCTCAGCCGTTCGGATGCCTTGATGATGGTTGTGCGCGCCTTTGAGGATGATGCCGTGCCCCACCCCGAGGTGACGGTGGACCCCGTGCGCGATGTGGAGATCATCATGCTCGAGTTGATCATGAGCGATCTCACCATCGTCGAGCATCGGGTCGAACGTATTGAGGCTCAGATCCCAAAGACACGGGCGGATGCCCGGGACAAGCTGGAGCAGGAACTGGCCCTGATGCGCCGGCTGGCAGAGGCGCTCAGCCGCGGCGAGCCCGTCCGGCGGGTACCGCTCGCCGCCGATGAGGAGGTCTTTCTCCGGTCATTCCAGTTCCTTACGGCCAAACCCGCGATGATCGTGCTCAATATGGGCGAGGACGCCGAGGCATACGAACGCAGCCAGTATCCGGGGCTTCCGGAGGATGAGCCGGTTCTCGGCATCCGCGGCGCGCTGGAGATGGAAATCGCCGAGCTGCCCGAGGACGAACGGGCGCTCTTCCTGGAGAGCTATGGGATTGAGGAGCCCGGCCTGAACGTCCTCCTGCGAGAGTGCTACGCCCTGCTCGGCCTCATGTCCTTTTTCACTGTCGGCGAGGACGAGGTCCGTGCCTGGACAGTGCGACGAGGGGCTGTGGCGGTCGAGGCGGCCGGGGCGATTCATACCGACCTGGCTCGCGGGTTCATCCGCGCCGAGGTCATCGGTTACGACGACATGCTTGCCTGCGGCACCATGGCGGAAGCCCGCAAGCGCGGCCGGTTGCGCCTGGAGGGCAAGGATTATGTCGTCCAGAACGGGGACATCCTGAACATCCGCTTCAACGTCTAGGCGGCATGCGCTGCCAGCCACGTGGGGGCCGGAGGGATTGCGGACGTTCGCCGGACGCCGCGTCCCTTGCCCCTGACCTCCCCCCATGCTAGACTGGCCTCGACGGCTGCCACCGGTCACGAAGGCGCCTGTGCTCGGGGAATGAGGTCCTGGCCCGAGAGCTGGGGAACGCCCACGCCCCCTGTGGCTCCAGGGTTCGCCGGCCGCGAACCTCGGGCTGAACACCGGATCTGCCCGTCAGCGACCCGCCACCTTACCTCGCGCCAGAGCGCACGCTTTTTTCGGATGCTGACGGCGGGCTAGTTCCAGAATCAGGCGGAGGGCTTGCGTGAACTCACCAATAGACCTGCTGAAGCGTTCGCTGGAGTATCGCCTCGCCGCCATGACAGCCTTGGACGGCGTGTCAGGCCAGGAGCAGGAGGTGGTCGCGTACCTCCGCTCGGAGTTGGCGCCGTTGGCCGACGAGGTGCGTGTGGACCGCATGGGGAATGTCTATGCCACGCTGCACGGCCGCGGCCTGGGCCCGCATCTGATGCTGGAAGCGCACTCGGATGAGATCGGCGCGATGGTCAAGAGCATCGCGCCCGATGGCTTCTTGCGGATCCTGGGCGTGGGGGGCATCTCGCCGGCCATGCTCGTCGGCCGCAACGTGCGTGTGTGCGGGCACCACGGCGTCATCGGCGTCAAGTCCGGCCATCTTCAGAGTCCGGAGGAACGCCGGCGCGTTCTCGAGGTCCACGAGCTCTATGTCGATGTGGGGGCGGACTCGGCGGATCAGGTCGCAGCCTTGGGTATCCGCATCGGCGACGCGGTCGCCTACGATAGCCCCCTGGCTGCCTTTGCCAATGCGGACCGTGTCTCCGGTAAGGCGATCGACAACCGCATCGGGTGTGCCGTTCTGCTCGAAGTTCTCCGGGAATTGGATCATGCCGCGCCTGCAGGGACCCTTTCGGTGGTGATCTGCGTGCAGGAGGAAGTGGCTCTGCGAGGGGCCCAGGTAGCGGCCTATTCGGTACAACCCGACTATGCGATCGCGGTGGATACCTTTATGTCCGGCGACACCCCGGATGTCGACTATTACCGTGAGTTGCCTGCCGCCATCGGCCACGGCCCGGTGCTGTTGCTCGCCAACAGCGCCCACTTTGGCCACCCCGCTGTGAACCGGTATGTGCGCAAGGCTGCGGAGGTGGCCGGCGTATCTCTCCAAGAGTCCCTGGTGGGCCAGGGCATGGCGGCCACCGATGCGGGTGCGATCCATCTATCTCGCTCAGGGGTGCCCACGGCGGGCCTCAGCCTTGCGCGGCGGTACTCTCACACCCCCGTGTGCACGCTCGACCTCAATGATGGCGCCGACGCAGTCCGCTTGCTGACCGCCTTTGTGCAGCACATGGGTGATCATACCGACTTGGGCTTTCTCCCCACGGGGCCGTCCGCATGACGGCGCCTGCGTGGCCAGCGAGGACGCGGCTGCCGACGCGCCTGGCCCTGGGCCTCGCGCTGGTCCTGGCGGCGTTCCTGATGCTGGCTGGCCTCGCCGTTCTGGGCTATGGGCACTATCTCCAGCAGCGCGTCTTTTGGGGATTGAGCGTTCAGGGAGTGCCGATCGGCGGGCTCACCCGGTCGCAGGCCCTCACCCGTCTCAAGGGAGCGCTCGAAGACGAAGAGTTCCCCTACCTGCGCCTCCAGGCGGGAGACCAGGCGTGGATCTACTCGGCTAGCACGCTGGGTGTCTCCCTGGAGTTGGAGGAGGCGGTTCATCAAACCTGGATGATCGGGCGCGGAGGCATCTTTCGCGAGGACCTGGTTACGCGAGTGCGCCTGCTGTGGCGTGGCTATAACGTTGTGCCGCGCTTTGCGCTGGAACCGGGTTTGAGCCTCAAGCCGCTGCGCCAGATCGCGCTGCAAGCGGGCACGCCCGCCCGCAGCGCCCGCGTATGGGTGGCCGGGCTGGACGTGAACAACGAAGAGGCCTGCACAGGGCGCGATCTCGATGTGGCCGCGGCGCAGGCGGCCATCGTTCGGGCCCTCACGGCGGCGTCTGGCGAGTCCTCATGGAATGATCGTCCGGCCTGGCAAGCGCTGCTTGCCAACGAAGCTCCCCCGACCGGCTACTTTCCCGACGACCCGATCCCGGTGGAGTTGACCTTTGTGGATCTCAACCCTGCGATGGCCGAGATCACGGCGGCCTATGCCCGGTCCGAAACGATCCTCAGCGCACCGGTTCTACTCTACTATGAGGAATCTGCGGGCGCAGGGGCGTCCCCTGCCGGCGCGCTGGAGAGTACCGTACGGCACACCTGGCTCATCGACAGGGCTCAGCTGGCGCTCTGGCTCGTGCGCGAGCGTTCGACCGACGCTGGCTCAGAGGTAATGCTGAATCGCGCGGCCATGGAGGCGTTTGTGGACGCGCTGGCACGGCAGATCGACCGGCCCGCCCGGCAGGGAAAATTCGATTACGACGCGGACGCCGGGGCGCTCTCGGTACGCGAGCCGGAGCAGACCGGGCGAACGCTCGATCGTGAGAGCGCACTCGCGCTCATCGAGGCGGCCTGCCTCGCTGTGCGTGAGCGCACGGTTCAGTTGCCCGTTTCCTTCACCGCCCCCCCCGTCACACAGGCACAACTCGAGGCGCTGTTGCCGCTCGAGTTGATCAGCACGGGAGAGACAAGCTTCTCGGGCTCCACCGAGGCCAGGTTCCACAACATCGTCACGGCCACCGCGCCGTACCAGGGCGTTGTGGTCGCCCCCAACAGCCGGTTTTCCTTCGTGGAGCACCTTGGTGACGTGACGATTGCCTCCGGCTATGCGGAGGGCTGGGTGATCATGGGCAATGAGACCGTGCTCGGGCCGGGCGGCGGCGTGTGTCAGGTGGGCACGACCTTTTTCCGGGCGGCCTTCTGGGGAGGGTATCCCATCGTGGCGCGCACCCCCCACGCCTATCGGGTGGCCTGGTACGAGCCTCCCGTAGGCTTGGACGCCGCAGTGTACACGCCCTACGTGGATATCCAGTTCGACAACGATCAATCCACGCCGATCCTGATTCAGACGGAGGTGGACCAGCCCACGGGAAGGCTCCGCTTCCGGTTCTACGGGCGCTCGCCCGCGCGCACGGTCTCCATCGAGGGCCCAACCATGGGCGAAACCATCCCGCCGGGAGAGCCCATTGTGGAGATGGATCCGTCCCTTGCTCCGGGGCAGCGCATACAGGTCGAGTCGGCGCATGATGGCGTGACGGTGACGCTCTATCGACTGATCGAGGTTGGCGGCGAGGTGATCTCCCGCGAGCCCTTTGTAAGCAAGTACGCGCCGTGGCCCGCGCGCTACCGCCAGGGACCGCCGGCTGCGAGCGCGTCGCCCTGACCTGCGCCCGCAAGGACGCTCCAGAAGGAGGCACCGATGGCCTTCGAGCTTGGTTTGGTCGGTCTTCCGAACGTCGGCAAGTCCACGCTCTACAATGCACTCACCCAGGCCGGGGCTCTGGTTGCCAACTATCCCTTCACCACGATAGAGCCCAATGTGGGAGTGGCGTCCGTACCCGACGAGCGGCTGGCTCGCATCGCCGAGATCATCGGGCCCGAGGAGGTCGTGTCCGCCACACTGCGCGTGGTGGACATCGCGGGGCTGGTTCGCGGGGCCAGTGCGGGCGAGGGACTCGGTAACCAGTTTCTTTCGCACATTCGCGCCGTGGACGCCATCGCCATGGTGGTGCGCTGCTTTGAGAGCGCAGAGGTCGCCCACGTCGCCGCCGTCCTGGATCCCATCGACGATATCGAGATCGTCGAGGCTGAACTGATGCTATCGGACCTGGGTCTGGTGGAGCGCCAGATCGAGCGAGTTGCCGATCGCGCCAAGGCCGCGCCCCGCGAGCATGCCGCCGAAATCGATGCCCTCCATAGCCTTGCGGACAGGCTCCGCCGGGGGCGTTGGCTGGCCAGCGAGGATCTCGATACCCACGAGCGCGATCAGGTGGCTCGGCTGGATCTGCTGACCACAAAGGCGTTGATCTATGTCGCCAATGTGGGCGAAAGCGATCTGCCAGAGGGTGGGCCTTTGGCTGAACAAGTGCGCGCCCACGCCGCTCGCCGGCAGGCCTCCTGTGTCGTCGTATGCGCACAACTTGAGGCCGACCTGGGCGTCTTTACTCCAGAGGAAACCGCTGCGCTCTTGGCCGATGTCGACCTCGGTGGGGGCGGCCTGCGCAAGCTCGTTCAGGTGGGATATGCCGTACTCGACTATATTACGTTCTTTACCACCACGGGTGGCAGGCAGATCCGGGCGTGGGAACTGCAGCGGGGCAAGACGGCCCTGGATGCGGCTGCCCGTGTGCACTCCGATATGGCTCGTGGCTTTGTGCGGGCCGAGGTGGTGAGCTTTGACGCGCTGGATCGCGCCGGTTCGTTGGCTCGCGCACGCGATCGGGGCGTCCTGCGACTCGAGGGCCGCGACTACTTGGTTGAGGACGGCGACATCATCCACATCCGGTTCACCCCCTAGGGGGCTGGGGATCCCCAGTGGAACCGAACGGGATCTGAGCCCCGGCTCAGGCCGACGGGAGCGTCCTCCTGCGTAGCGTCGACAATCCGCACGGTCCACGTGTACCATCCGTCCGCAACCTGGATCAGGCGATGCATGCGCTCGCGCGTGAGCGTACGCACCTCGGGCTCACCCCCGGGCGAGACCACCGTTACCTCAAAGCGTTCGCCCTGTTGGATCTCACCCTCCCAATCCCAGATCAGGGACACCTCGCTCCCCGTGACGCGAGCGCCGTTGTACGGCGCCACGGGCTGTGGCGCCACGTAGATGATGCGGCTCTCGGCCTCCAGTACCTCCTCCGGACTCAGCGTGGGCGTGGCCGTCGGCGTGGGCTCTGGGAAAAAGTACATCTGCAGATACCCCGGGATCTCCTCCGGCTTGATCTGCGTGCCGGTGGCCCAGGCGGAGTAGAGTACCGAGGCCAGCGCGAGAAGGCCCGCGATCAGCAGTGGCGATACCCCCTGGCGGCGTGGACGCGGTATGTGAGGGGCAGGCGTTGGCTCGCCCTCGGGGCGCGGCGGCGCCGGGACGTCCGGAACCGGCGATATCTGGGAATACCGGACGATAATGAGGGGGGCGGGGTCCGCCGCGGGTAGCGAGCGCGCCAGCGAGCGAACCACGCGCTCCGGCCGGGCCATCTGTCGGGACGCCCTGACCAGCGCGGTCGTGCCGATCCGTGCCGCGACGGATCGCAGCGTAACGAGCATCATGTCGCCCCGCACAACGCGCCAAACGGTCGAATACAGCGTGGGCGCCGGTCCGTTGCTCGGGTGCTCTCTCAGCGATACCCGATAGCCTGTCTGTGCCGCCTCCGGGTCATACAGATCACGAACGACATCATACCGCGCGAGCCGCACCACGGCCCGGGCCGTCCCCACCATGAACGTGTCCAGGCCGCGCTGGACAAGGGCCAGAAAGAGATGCTCTTCCAGTTCCGGATGGTCGCGATACGCCTGCGACAGGCTGTGAACCAGGGTTGGAATCACATCAAAGGAACGGTTCCCGTAATAGTCGTGACAGAGCCAGGCGATCGCTGCCGGGTCAACGTCGTCCGACGCCAGGAGCGTCAGGCGCCCCTTGCGAGCCACGAGACTGGGCTCGAGATCCTGGCATATGTCCGCGCCAGAGGCCACCAGGGAGCCCGGGCCGTATCCGATCTGGATGCTCTCGTCGTCCACGCTTACCCTTCCCCAGGCCATGGTGGTGCCACGCTGATTTCCTACTCCTGGCTCACAGACGTCAACACGCCGGCGGGCACGCGGTAGAGACCCGCGCCTGTGCTGACCCAGATGCTATCCTCGCCGTCATGGAGGACGCGTTGCGCCCCGGGGAGGTCGACATACGCCCAATCCGCCTCGGTGGGCTCCCGGCGGGATATGCCGGCGCGCGTGGTCATCCAAAGCTCGCCGGTCGGCCCGACGGACAGTCCCCGCATGTCCATGTCCCGGAGGCCACCCTCGGTGCTTTCCACCGTGAACCGCGTCCAGCGCCCGTCGGGCCGATGCCGCGCCAGGCCGCTGGCCGTCGCGACCCAGACATTGCCCTCGCCATCCAGGCTCATGCCGCGCACATCGTTGCTCAGCAACCCGTTATCTTTGGTGTAGAGCGTCTGCGAGCCGTCTGAGGCGACATAGGCCAGGCCTGCTCCGGTGGCCACCCACACCCCTTCATCGGCGTCCACCGCGAGCGCCCGAACGTCAGCGCCCGTCCACGTGCGCACGTCGGCGAGCTCACGGGTCTTCTGCCCATCATGTGCAAGCAGCTTGCCATCCTCGGTGATCAGATAGAGGGCCCCGGAGGGAGAGAATGCCGCGCCGAATACACCTTCGCTGGGATAGGTGATCGCGCTGAGGCCCTCCTTACCCAGCCTGGCGACACCCGTAACGCCCGCTGCCCATACCTGGCCGGCTGCATCTACGCCCAGCCAGGAGAGCGGCTCTTCCGTGGCCACCCCGGTGTTCCCGGATGCGTCCACCCAGGAGGTCCCGCGCGGCGTAGCCACATACAGCGTATTCGTCACGTCCAGGGCGAGCCCCACGATCCGGTTATCGGGCAGTGGCGAAGGCACGCTCCAGGGGCCATCCAGCGCGCCCTCCTCTGTGTCGTAACGCCACAGGCCCGTATCGCTGCCGATCCAGATATCGGCCTCTGCGCCCTCGTCAAAGGATAGTACGGTAAGGCCCTCCAGCCGCATCGTGCGGAACTGGCGCTGCGGCGCATGATAGCTGATCGTCTCCGAACCGGCGACCCACAGCGTGCCATCGGGGTCGATTCGAACGGTGTGAGCGCCGCTCGGAACGGCCGGGTTCAAGTCATGCAGATGCCCTTCCCAGCGCTCCTGAGCGGGATCGAAGCGGATCAGCCCTCCTCGCGCGTCACCCGCAAAGGTCAGCCAGAGCGTCCCCTCCTCGTCCACCGTCACGTCGGTTACGTCCTCGGGGCGCTCGATCTCGGAGAAAAAGGTGTGGTCGGTCCAGTAGAGCTCGCCCTCCTCCGCATAGGCGATACCCTCCCCCACCGCCCACACGCGACCGGCCGGCGAGATCGCCACAAAGCGACTGGCCTCCGTCACGCCGTTGGCCGTGCCATAGGTACGCCAGCGCGAACCGTCATACGCCTCCACCGCACCATCGGTGCGGGGTTGCCACAGCCAGCCGCTATCGGCCCGGTTGACCCACATCTCCGCGCTCGTACGCTGCGAGTTGAGAAGGTTGGAGTACTCGGAGGCGATCGCTTCCCGGCGCGTGGCATAGTGTTGCCAGCCGCCGCCTGTGCGAACGGTGTAGCCATCCACGTCCGCATAGCTCACCCAGAGTCTCCCCAGAGCGTCTACCGCCAGCGCACGCACCGCCTGTGAGGCGAGCCCCTCCTGCAAGCCATAGATCACATACTCGCCTCCGGACGTCCATTGTACCAGCCCGCCATACGTAGCGGCCCAGAGGCTACTGCCATCCCAGAGCACGTCCAGGATGCGGTTCGGGTTGGACCAGTACTGCACACGCTCCGCCGTGAGATCGAGCCGGTTTGCGGGAGGCTCTGTAGGGAGGGGCGTGGCCGTCTCCGCGGGCGCCGGCGTTGGGCTGGAAGGGGCACTCCGCGTTGCCCGGGGCGTAACAGGAGTCGGGGCGATGGTTTCGGGAGCGGGCTGAACCCAAAACGCCCTGCATCCCACCAGGCCGGCACAGACGGCCAAAGCGACGATCAGAGCGAATAAGGCGTGGTGTATCCGGCGGTAGGTATGGCGCATCACCCGGCCATAGTAGCCACGAGAGGCGGGATGCGCAACTGGCGGCTCTCCCTCTCGGCAGGTGCGCCAGGGGCGTCGTGTCTGTGCGGTCACCCGATGGCGAGGGCGCTAGCGGGGTTATCGATCAACAGGGCGCCCAACGTGTCCGCGCCCAGGCCGGCACGGCGCAGAGCCGGCAGAAAGTCGTCCAAAAGTCGCGTCATCGGCGTGATCGTGCCGCCGCTAGGCTCGCCGACGTGATACCAGCCCGCGTCCTGAGAGATCAGCAACTGTCGCTCGTATCCGCGATCGATCATCTCTGCGAGGAGCTGAGCTGGACGTTCCAGGTCGCCATAGCCGAGGCCATCATACTCCAGCCAGGCCCCGCGCTTGAGCAACTCCTCATGCATCTCCAGCGCCTGGCTCCAGGCAGGATCCTGGGGCCCGATGTCCGCCGCCATCTGGTCCGCATGCGCGACGATGAAACGCCCAGGAGACATGCCCTCCGCTTCGATGAGATCCAGGCTCTCCCGGGTTGCCTCCAACTCGCCGGCATGCGCCATGACCACCAGTCCCGTTGCCCGGTGTGTGAGCGCGGCCGCACGCACGATCGTGCGCTGAACCGGGAGCAATCCACCCGGGTTCAGTGCGATCTTGACGAACCCGGGGCGTACCTGGCTCCCGTCGATCCCCTCGTGGAACTCGCGCACCCAGCGCTCTGCCAGTTGCTTGGGTTCCGCCGGGATCGCCCAGCGGGGCAGATACGGCTCCTTGTACAGACCGGTGTTGGTGATGATATGCAGTCCGGTGAGCCGGCTCAGCTCCTCCAGCAGGAGGGGGTCTCGGCCCAGGAAGGCCGGCGTGCACTCCACCAGACTATTGACCCCCTGCCGTACGATCTCCTGGAGGTGAGGGAGCATGACCTGCGTCACCTCATCACGGTCCCAGCGCTGCGGATGGGCAAGCTCCGCGCCAAAGTCCACCATCACATGCTCGTGCATGAGAGTAGTGCCCAGGCGCTCTGTAGGCAGAGGACCCTCTACGGCGATGAGCTCACCCATTCCGCGATTGCTCCCTGTGTGATTAGCCGGCAACCGTCAAGCGGCCCGTGACGAAAGGCGCCCCGCCCTGTGCGATCGGCTGCCCACCGCCCACCGAGACCGTAAAGGTCCCGGGCTCGACAACAGGCGTACCCTCGTCGTCGAACGCCGCCAACTGACGGTAGCCAATGGTAAAGCCCACGCGGCGGGATTCGCCGGGCGCGAGATGCACGCGATCAAAGCTCACGAGGCTCCGCAGCGGCACCGGATAGCTGGCCTGATCATCCGTCAGATACACCTGCACGACCTCATCGCCGGCGACAGGGCCGACGTTGGTGAGCCGCACGCTCACGTTGACGGACTGCCCGGCCGCGACGCGAGGTGTTACCTCCAGATCGCTGTAAGCAAACTGGGTGTAGGAGAGGCCAAAGCCGAAGGGGTACAACGGCTGCTCCTCAAAGAACCGGTAGGTGCGGCCCTGCATGGCATAGTCTTCCAGAGGAGGCAGCTGCTCGACGCCCGTGTAGAAGGTGATTGGCAGCCGACCGCCCGGGTTGTACTCGCCAAAGAGCGCCTCCGCGATCGCGGTTCCGCCCTCCTCACCGGGATACCACGCCTCCAGGATGGCCTGAGCATGGGAGTCAGCCCAGTTGACCGCCAGGGCGCTGCCGTTGAGCAACACCACCACCAGAGGCTTGCCCGTCCTGGCCAGGGCCTCGAGGAGGCGCTGCTGAACAACTGGCAGATCGATGTCCGGCCGGTCGGCCCAGGGCTTGGCCGGATCCTCCTCCCCCTCGACAAGCTGGGAGATGCCGACACAGGCGATGACGAGGTCCGAGTACGTGGCGGCCGCCACGGCTTCCGAAAAGCCGCTCTCATCCGTATCCAGCAGGCCGCAGCCCCTGGCGTACAGCACCGACCCGCCATGGCGTCCGGCTGCGGCGCGGATGCCCTCCAGCGGCGTCACGGACCGCGAGGGCTGGCCCGAGTAGTTGCCCACAAGCACCTCGGCATCGGCCGCGTTGGGGCCGACTACGGCGATCTTTAGCCCTTCCTTCAGCGGCAGCGTGCCGTCGTTCTTGAGCAACACCAGCGACTCCTGGGCCACCAGGTGTGATAGGGCGCGGTGCTCTTCGCTGTCGTTCACGCTGTAGGGGATGCTCGTGTACGGAACCATCTCCGGGGGATCGAACATGCCCAGGCGCATCCGGGTGGTCATGACCCGCTCGACGGCCGTATCGATCGTCTTCTCATCGATGAGGCCCTGCTCAACCGCCCCGAGAAGGAACAGATACGCCTCGCCGCAGTTGATATCGCAGCCGGCCTTGACGGCCATCGCCACGCCCTCTTCGGGGCTGGAAGCGATCTTGTGGTTCTCCCAAATGTCCCGGATCGCCCAGCAGTCGGAGACGACGTGTCCCTGAAAGTCCCATTCATCGCGGAGTATGTCGGCGAGCAGCGTCGTGCTGGCGCAGCAGGCCTCGCCGTTGGTTCGGTTGTAGGCCCCCATCACGGCCTCGACCTTGGCCTCGCGGACGAGCGCCTCAAAAGCGGGCAGGTACGTCTCGCGCATGTCCCTGGGGCTGGCGATGGCGTCAAAGTGATGGCGGTCCGCCTCCGGCGCACTGTGAACGGCAAAGTGCTTGGCGGTGGCCGCCAGCTTGAGATATCGAGGGTGGTCTCCCTGCAGGCCCTCCACCATCGCAACGCCCATCCGGCTGGTCAGGAACGGATCCTCACCGTAGGTTTCCTGTCCCCGGCCCCAGCGCGGGTCGCGAAAGATGTTGATGTTCGGCGTCCAGAAGGTCAAACCCTTGTAAATGCCGTGATCGCCCTGCCGCACGAACTCGTGGTGCTTGGCACGCGCTTCATCCGAGGTGGCCTCGGCCATCCGCTTGACCAGCGCCGTATTGAAGGTGGCCGCCATGCCGATGGCCTGGGGGAACACCGTGGCGATCCCCGCTCGGGCGACCCCGTGAAGGCATTCGTTCCAATAGTTGTAGGAGGGGATGCCCAGGCGGTCGATCTCCGGCGCATCGTGCACCATCTGGGATACCTTCTCCTGGAGCGTCATTAGCGAGACAAGGTCCTTGGCGCGCTCCTCAAAGGACCTGGACACGTCCAGGTAGGCCGGCTTTCCGTGGGCTGCAGCTTCTGTCATGCTACACCTCTCTCAAAGAGTATTCTGGGGCTCATACTGGCCCGAGTATAGCACGGATAGGACCGCGCGGCCATACGACGGCAGGTCCGGACATACGTGCGCGCCAGAGTCCAGATCATGGCACGATTGACGCAGGCGGCCCGCGCGCTTACAATGCATCATGGCTGAGGAGCGGCCGCTTGTGCGGCCTCGCGTACCGAAGGGAACACAGGTATGAGCCTGCAGAGCAAGATCAGGAACCGGCTGACGGGCGCTGGCGGCAACGATCCGCGCCTACTGGTCGATCTGTCGGCGTGGCACCGCCGCCTGGTGGAGAGCGAGGGAGCAGAATCGCCCTGGCGAGGGGAGACGTTGCCCCAGATTTACCGCGAACTTGGGCTTCCCATCTGGCAGGTCGCGCGCCCCTGGAAGGTCGAGTATCCCGGCCTTCACGTCCGGAAGGAGGCCACCGCGACCGCCCGCACGCTGACGGTGGAGACGGCGTCGGGGCCGCTGGTCTGGCGATGGCAACGTGACTCTGACGGCATCTGGCAACAGCGTGGCTATCCCGTAACCGGGGCGGCCGATCTGCCGGCGGCCGTGCTCTGGGCACGGGCCCAGAGTTACTCGCTCGATACCGCCGGCCTCACGGAGATGGAAGCCGAGATCGGGTCCGATGGTGTGCTGGTGATCGAGCTGCCGGCCCATCCGGCCACACAGGTCGCCAGAGACCTCATCGGGTGGGAGCGTGCCTCGTCGCTCCTGGGCGAGCCGGCCATCGCCCTGATTCTGGAGGCGCTCGCCAACAGCCATCTGGATCTGGTGACCGCCCTGGCTCAGCTGGCGCCTACCTTTATGTTGAGCCCCGATGACCTTGGCGCCGGCGTCTTTCCGACCGCGTTCCTGGAGGATTATGTGCTGCCGGCCTACAGCACGACCGTTGCAGAGCTGGGAGAGTATCGCAAAAAGCTGCTTGTGCGCTCCCTGGGACCAGTCGACGGTATCGCCGAGGCGCTTCTCACTGCCGGCATCAGCGGCTTGACGAACGTGGCCGCCGATGGCCCTGGCTCATCGGCCGGAGCGATCAGCGCGCGCCTTGGGGAGAGGCTCGTGCTGTGGGGAGGCATATCTGCGGCAGCGCTCTGCCCACCGGAACCTCCGGAGGCCTTCCAGCGTGCGGTCCAGGAGGCAGCGGCGGATTCCGCCGGGCACAGTGGCGTGCTGTTGGGCCTGGCCGGCCCGCTCCCTCTGAATGCGGATCTGGATCGTCTTCGCTCCGTATCCCAGTGGTTGCTTCACGAGTCCGGTTCGGAATCCCAATCTATATAGTGAGGGCTAGATGGAACAGGTCCAACTGATCAGCGAACTGAATGGGCTGCTGAAGGAGACGTTTGAGCTGTGGGAACCCGGTTGGGTAACCTTCAACTGGCGCGCCTATACATACGACCACACTCAGCGGGTAACGGGGCTGGCGATGACGCTCTGCGAGCGGGAGGGCGGGGACGTCTGGGTTACCCAGCTGGCCGCACTGTTGCACGACATCACCAAGCCGTATGACGGCGACTATCTCGTAGGGCCCGATGGCAAGCGCCTGGTGGATGAGCACGGCCTGTGGCACAACGCCACGCGGCTGCCCGCCAGGCAGAACCGCGTTACCGAGATGTATGACCGGTTGGGCCTCGCCGGTACGCTCCATAACGAGTCCGGCGCGATCATAGCGCGCGAACTCCTCCGTGGCTATGGCGTGGACGAGAGGATCTGCGAACGCGTGGCCGAGACGATCCAGCATCACCTCCGGCCCCCCGAAGATGCGCCAACCGAGAGCGGCTGCCTCTATGATGCCGATACCATCGACGCGAATATCGGCCTGCCCGCCTTTGTGCGGAACATCTATATCCACCACCACTATTATGACCAGCGCAAGGGCCCGGACGCACCCTCCATCGGGCAGATACTTCTTGACCGGCCTCTGGAGTATCTGGAGCCGTACATTCGGGCCAACCTGCCCGAGTGGGCTGAAGGCAAGCGGCGTGATTTTGTCCCTCGGCTCGTCACGGCCAGCGGCCGGGAGTTGGGCGGCACTCGGATCGACCGGCTCTTGAAGCACTTTGCTTGGCTAAGTGACGAGCTGGATGTGTTTGCCGAGCATCCGGACCACACGGGCATCGATGTGGTGGTGCACTATATGACCCATACCGATGAGCCGAGCATCGCCGAGGAGACCTGCCATCTATCCGAGGTATGGGCTCAGCAGGGCGCCAGCGCCGAAACACGGGCGTTTATCGAGGAGATCCAGAGGGAGATCCAGGGCGTCGCCTAGCGCGGCCCGCCAAATCTCTTCGGGCACACGGTCTCTAGCCCGGGCTATGGCGACATGCCGGGCTTGGATCCTGCGGCTGACAGCGCTGTCAGCCGCGATCTGGTATCTTGACGCGGGAGCCGGTGGGGGAAGCCATGGATACGATACTGCTGCAGGACATTTCCTTTGATCTCGATGCCGACGCGCTCCTGAAGCGTCTACGCATTCGCAGCGACACGGATGCGGCCGACCTGCGACGTCTGCTGGAGGAGGCCTTCTCGCTCGCCCGTCCTGGAGCGGGCTATCGTGCGGTATACCTTGAGGAGGTGGGCGAGGACCAGGTTCGCATCGCCGGGACGGTCTTTCAGAGCCGCGTGTTGGCCGTGAATCTACGAGACGCCCATCGCGTGTTCCTGTATGTGGCGACGTGCGGCACCGCCCTCGATCGCTGGGCCCACAGCCTCGGTGACATGGTGCACCAGTACTGGGCCGAGGAGATCAAGGCGGCCGCCCTGCGGGCCGCCACCGGTGCGCTCTATGCCCGGATTGATGCGGACTACTCCCCCGGCAAGACCTCGATCATGAACCCGGGGTCGCTGGCGGATTGGCCTTTATCGCAGCAACAACCGTTCTTCACCCTGATGAGGGAGGCCGCAGAGGCTCTCGGAGTGACTCTCAGTGAGAGTTGCCTGATGACCCCGAACAAGTCCGTCACGGGGATCCGCTTCCCTCTGGAGACGGGTTTTCAGTCCTGCCAGTTGTGTCCGATGGCCGCTTGCCCCGGGAGGCGCGCGCCTTACGACTCGGAGCTCTATGCGCGCGAGTATGGACGTGGCCCGGCCTGATCGCACGGGGTCATCGCGGCGCGGGCGGAGAGCCTGCAGAGGCCTGTGCTTCAGCCGCCGCAGACCGCCCGCCGCCAAAGGAACGGCAGGCGCCCGCCCGCTCTCGCCGATCGTCGCGGGGACGGCCAGGCCTGGCGTGTGCCCGTACGGGGGGTAACAGATGCTCGAGTGGCTGACATCTCGGGAGGCACTCGCCCTCCGTACTGCGGAGCAAGTCTCCGCCTACATAGAGCGCCACCTCAAGTGGAACATGGCGGCCGCCATGGTCGACGCCATGTTCTACGCCCTGGCCGCGCAGATCATGTCCACCGAGACGGTCATCCCCCTCCTCCTCACCCGGTTGGGCGCCTCCACGGTGCTCCTTGGGGTGGCTACGGCCCTGGTCCAACTTGGCGTTTTGCTTCCTCAACTGCTCATGGCCGGGGTAACAGAGGGCCTGCGCTACAAGAAGCCCATCAGCCTGATCTCCGGTGCCATAGAGCGCGGCTCGTTTTTTCTCGTGGGACTGGCAGTCTGGTTTTGGGGCAGCAGCCGGCCGGGCCTGGTGCTGGCGATCTACATGGTCCTGCGCACCCTCGGCTCGATCAGCCTTGGGATGATCATCCCGGCCTGGTCCACCATGATCGGCAAGGTGATACCCACGCGCAAGCGGGGGCAGGTCTTTGGCCTCGGGCGCGGCATCGGTGCGCTGGTGGGCGTCGGTGGCGCCATGCTGGCAGGCCACCTGCTGGAGACGCTGGCCTTCCCCAGGGGCTTTGCCTGGTGCCTGATGCTTGGCTCGGCGGCGCTCTTCGTCTCCTGGGCGGGCCTGGCGTCTACGCGCGAGCCACCCGATTTGGTGGTCAAGCCTCGTCCACCGCTGCGTGCCTATCTCTCTCAACTCCCGGCACTTTTGCGCCGTGACCGCAACTACACCTGGTTTGTTGCCGCTCGGATGATCCTGGTGCTGGGCACCATGGCGATGGCGTTCCTGGTGGTGCACGGCGCCTCACGCTTTGAGCTCAGCGGAATGCAGATCGGCGGCATCACGGCCACCGTGGCCGTCGTCCAGGCGGCCATGTACCTTCTGTGGGGAGCCGTTGCGGATCGTTACGGCCACAAAGCCGTCCTCTGCGGTTGCGGCCTGATGATGGCCCTGGCGGTGGCCTGCGCGGCGCTCACGCCCGTGGTAGAGGGGCTCTACGTGGCCATGGCGGCCGCCGGAGCGGTGGTCGCCGGCGAGTTCATCTCGGGCTCGAACATCCTGTTGGAGTTCGCTCCGCCGGCGGATCGACCCACCTACATCGGCCTCACGAGCACGCTGCTGGCGCCGGTACGGGCGCTGGCCCCGGTGCTCGGCGGGGCGTTGGCCTCCGGCGTGGGCTACGGTGGCCTCTTCGCCGCCGCGGCCGGCCTTTCACTGATCGGGGCTCTGCTCCTGGCCACCCGTGTGGCAGACCCGCGCATCAGGGGGCCGGAGCGAGCCGGGGCCACCGGCTGACACCAATGCCCTCTGCTGTTGACACGGAGCAACCGGAAAGGAGCGCGACCATGGCCTACTGGTGGGACAATCATCCCTGGCGGCTGATCCAGACGAACCTCCGCGAGATCGACATGCTCGATATCGACGCGGAGCGCTATGTGGCCGATCTGCAGGCGTTCAAGGCCACCGTGGCGCTGTTCAACTGCGCGGGCATCATCGCCAGTTACCCCACCGATCTGCCCTATCACTTTCAGAGTCCCTTCCTGCAGGGGGACGACCTGGAGCGCATCATCGAAGCCTGCCACAGCGCAGGCATTCGCCTGCTGGCGCGGACCGACTTTTCCAAGGTGCGGAGGCCGCTGTACGAGGCCCACCCAGACTGGGCCTACCGCACGCCGGCGGGAGACATCGTTGACTACAACGGCGATGTCCACGTCTGCCCGCTGGGCGATTACCAACAGGTGTATGCGCCTCGCATCATCGAGGAGTTGATCACCCGTTTCGCTGTAGACGGTATCTTTTTCAACATGGGTGGCTTCCAGACGCGGGACTATTCCGGCGTCGACCATGGAATATGCCACTGCAGCGCGTGTTGCCGAGCCTTTGCGCAGTTCTGCGGGCTGGCCCTCCCCCCACGCGCGGACATGGACGATCCGGTGTACCGGCGCTACCGGGTGTTCACCTCCCGCGTGATCCGAGACCTGAACACGCAAGTGCGGGAACTGATCCACCGGCTGCGTCCGGACATGGCCATCGATAGTGACTCGACGCGGCGCGCCGGGTACATCCGGCAGGAATCGAACACCGCGATCGACCGGTCGCTTCCCCACTGGCCCTACCAGGCGTCGTCCAACACCAAGTGGGCCGTGGGTACCTACCCGGAGATGATCTCCACCAGCACCAGCGTCGACTTTATCGACTTTCCATACCGGCACGTGTCCGTCTCCCCCGAACAGCAGAGGCTGCGGCTGGCTCAAAGCCTGGCCAACGGGGGCCAGCCGGATTGGTACCTGATCGGGCGGTTGGATAATAAGGTCGATCGTACAGCGTTCGCTCCCGTCCGGGAGTTGTTCCACTACCATGCCGCGCATGAGGACGAATACGCACACAACCGGCCGGTATCCGACGTTCTCCTCCTGATGGAGGGGCGCTGTTCGGATCCCGAGACCCGTGGATGGTATCGGGTCCTCACAGAGGGACACTGGCTGTTTGACGCCCCCCTCCTCGATACGGCGCTGGAGACCGATTGGTCCGGATACCGCGCGATCATCCTGCCGGACGTGCGCCCGATCAGCGATGCCCTCGCGGCACGGATCGATGGCTATGTCCGTTCAGGAGGCACCCTGATCGCCGTGCATCGCGCGGGGCTGGCTGATGAGGCCTCTGAACCACGGGAGGCGTGCGCTGTGTCCTGCCTGGGATTGGACGGGATCGAGGATCTGCGGCGGGACACGCGCGGATCCTACTTCCGCAAGCGGGCCGAGGAGGAGCCTCATCTCCCCCGGCTGCGGGATACCGGCCTGGTGTATCTGGACGGCCCGTACCTCTACGGCCGCTACAGCGGTGATGTGCGCCAGTGGATGCAGTTCATCCCGCCGCATCCCTTTGGCCCCCCCGAGCGGTGCTATTACAGAGTGGTTGTCGATCGTCCCTGCTTTACGACGCGCCCCTACGGCGATGGCAAGGCGATTCACGTCCCCTGGCTGCCCGGCAGTCTCTTCTATCGTCAAGGTTATGTCAATACATCATGGTTCATGGCCGACTTGCTCGAGCATATTGCGGCCGTCCCGCCTCTGGGCGGGAACCTGCCCGAGCAGGTGGAGGTCACCCGGTTGCGGGGCCGCTCCGGTTTTGATCTGGTGCATCTCGTGAACAGCTCGGGGCACCATGGGGTCAGCTTTTTCCCGCCTGTGGTTATGACGGATCTGCAACTCACGATCCCCTGTGCACGGGAGCCGCAGCGCCTGACGAGCCTGGTCAGTGGAGACCGGATCACGGGGGTACACGCCGCCGGGGAGCTCACGATGGCCATTCCTCGCCTGGGGCTCATGGAGGCCATCAGGATCGAGTGGTAGTTTGCACAGCGGTTTGCACGGCACGGGCGTGATCGGGTAGAATGCAGAGTGCGAGCCTGAAAGTAGAAAGGGGTACAATATGGGGAACAAGATAGCCTTCATTGGCTTGGGGATTATGGGAACGCCGATGGCGGGCCACCTGATAAAGGCCGGCCATGAGATCATCGGTTTCGACTTGGTGCCTGCGGTTGTGGAGGAGCTCGTATCGATGGGCGGCCGGGCTGCAGCTTCCTCGGCGGAGGCGGCGGCTCAGGCGGATATCGTCATCTCCATGGTGCCGGATTCGCCCCATGTGGAGGCGGTGTATCTCGGCGAGAAGGGCGTCCTTGAGGGGGCCAAGCCCGGCACACTCCTGCTGGACATGTCCAGCATCTCCCCGGTGATGGCCATCAAGGTCGCCAAGGCGGCCGCGGAAAAGGGTTGCCCCATGCTGGACGCCCCCGTCTCGGGCGGAGAAGTCGGCGCGCAGCAGGCGACGCTGTCTATTATGGTCGGTGGCGATCCCGAGGTGTTTGAGCGCGCCCGCCCGCTCTTTGAGATCATGGGCAAGCCGACCTATTGTGGCGCCTCCGGCTCGGGGCAGATCGTCAAGGCCTGCAACCAGATTCAGGTCGCGATGAACTTTGTCGGATTGGCCGAAGCCCTCGTGCTCGGCGTCAAGGCAGGCGTTGACCCGGAGATCATCATCAAGGTTCTGAGTGCGGGCTATGCTCAAACGCGGGTCATGGATGTGCGCGGACCTCGCATGCTCAAGGGTGACTTTGAGCCCGGATTCAGGGCCAGCTTCCATTACAAAGACCTGAATATCATCCGCGAGGCGGCGCGAGCCTATGGCGCCTCTCTGCCGGCCTCGGCCCTCGCGCACGAGCTCTTCTCCGCCATGATGGCCAATGGCTGGGGCGGCCTGGATCATTCGGCCGTCGTCAAGGTCATTGCGCAGCTGAGCAACACAGAGCTGCCGGTCAAAGAGGACTAGGCGCAGCCTGCGCTCACTCAAGTGCCCCGGGGATGCCCGGGGCACTTGTTCTTTCCGGCCACATGGCCAGGGCTCGCCTGAGCCGGGCAACCTCTCTAGCCATATCCTCGGACCTGAGCGGCGGGCGATGCTCGCTATCGAGCAACTCGGAATGCCAATCCGCCATCACGTCGCCCTCATGCCGCGGAATGACGTGCAGGTGCAGGTGGGATACGGTCTGCCCCGCCGATTGCCCCTGCTGAAGCGACAGATCCACGCCCGTGCCGCCATAGACGGCCATTACCAGCTCCGCTATGCGGGCTGCAAAGGGCACCAGGGCCGAGGCTTCGATGCTGCTGAGCTGGGACAATGTGGTGACGTGCAGCTGAGGGATGATCAGGCAGTGCCCGGGCACCAACGGCGCGCGGTTGTAGATGGCTCGGAGCTGGAGCGTCTCGGCAAAGGTCGCCGGTGCGATCTCTCCCGCACAAAAGGGACAGGGATTGGCGTGCATGGTTCCCCTTCCTGTGATTCTCTCCCGGCCTGGGCGTCGGTGTCCGCGGCAGGCAGCGCGCCGGGAGCAGGCACAGGCATTCTGGCACATCAAGGTCTGCCAGAGCAAGGGTACCCTTGCGTGCCTCCGGGAGGATGCAACCCGGCGGAGAAGAGGCTATAATCCGGGCGTCCAATGGCGCTGTACACCACACAAAAGGCGGAGGGACATGGCGGGTCTCCGTGACGTTCAAATCTGGAAGCACCTGAAGGAAGTCGACCTGCGCCCGATCCTGCAGCAGGCTATTGAGCCTGTGCGGATGGCGCTGGTTGGTGTCCGTGGCTCCGGCGTGGATGACCTGGCCACCATGCTGCGCACCGATCCCTATCGCCTTGCGACCGTGTCAGCCACACCCCTGGTGGTGGTGGATCCACGCTCCCAATCGGATCTGCAGGGCGCCGAGATGGTGCTTTTTGTGGTATCCCCCGCGAGCGCAGAGGCTGGCACGGAGCGCGACCTCGCCGTGGCGCTTCGCGGCGCCCACGTGCCGGTGATCACGATCATGAACACGGGCACGGCCTCCGGGGCGCTGCCCTCCGCCGCTTTCTGGAAGGCGGGACCCTATCTCGCTGGCGCCGTGGAGGATGCAGCCTTTCTCGAGCGCGAGCTCGTCCCAGCCGTCCTGGAGGCTCTCCCGGATCGGCACCTGGCGCTGGCCCGGCAGTTGCCCCTCTTCCGAGCAACGGTGGCACGCCGGCTGATCGAGGAGACGAGCCTGGCCAACGCGACCTACTCCCTCTCCACCGGCTTGGCCGGTGTGATACCGCTGCTGAACATCCCGTTGAACGTCACCGATATGGCGGTGCTCACCAAGGCCCAGGCTTTTCTGGTGTACCGCCTCGGCCTTGCTCTGGGCCTCTCCACGCGCTGGCAGGACTATGTGCGCGAATTCGGGACGGTCATCGGCGGCGGGTTCATGTGGCGGCAACTGGCACGCACCCTGGTCGGCCTGATCCCTTGGCTGGGCATCGTGCCCAAGGTCGGCGTGGCCTATGCCGGGACTTTTGTGGTCGGCAACGTCGTATGGCACTGGTATCTCACGGGCAGGCACCTCTCCAAGGAACAGCTGCGAGCCGTATACCGGCAGGCGATAGAATCCGGCAAGAACGCCGCCAAACGCCTGGGCGCGGGGTTTCCCCGCAGACGCCGCCGGCGTCCGGCCACCGAGCAACCCAGCCTCCCCCGGCAGACGCACTTCTGCCGCTTTTGCGGCCAGCCACTGGAGCCTGGCGCCGAGGCCTGCGCCTACTGCTACGCTCCGGTTATGCCTCCGTCACAGACGCTCGAACCCCCGGCGCGTCGTTCGCGCCGCCTCAAGCTGCCCGCTTTCAAGGGCTGGCCCTGGAAGCGGCGGCCGGCGCCCTGAGCCGCCGAAAGGGCTTGACGGGCTCCTGTCGTCCTCTAGAATGAACGCGCTATCCACACACACACGATACGGGAGGCAGGCATATGTCCACGGTTCGGCGACCCTTCACCGTCGATGGTAAGCCCTTCTTTAGCCTGGGCGGCCAATCACGCAACTCCAGCGGGTACAACCGCGCAGAGGCGGAGACGGCCTTTCGGGCCGTCAAGCTTCTCCATGGTAACACGCTCGAGATCCCGGTCTATTGGGAGCAGGTCGAGCCCGTCGAAGGCCAGTTCGACTTTGGCTCGGTCGATACCCTCCTGGCGATGGCACGCGAGAACCAGGTCCGTCTGGTGCTGCTCTGGTTTGGCACCTGGAAGAACGGCAATATGGAGTACACGCCGGACTGGGTAAAGCGCCAGCCGGAGCGGTTCAAGCGCGTGACCAACCCCTTCGGCAATACCGTCTGGGTCCTTTCCTCTCATTGCGAGGCGACGTACCAGGCCGATGAACGAGCCTTTACGGCGCTCATGTCCCATCTCAAGGAGGCGGATTCGGAAGAGCGCACCGTCATTGCCGTACAGATCGAAAACGAGCCGGGCATTCTTGGGAGCGATCGGGACTATGGCCCGGAGGGGCAGGCAGCTATTGAGAGCCCGGTGCCCTCCAAGGTTCTGGAGTGCCTCCCTGCGCTGACCGAGAGCCCGGTATTTCGCTCGTGGCTCGCCTGCGGCCAAAGGGCTTCCGGCAGCTGGGATGAGGTGTTCGGGGCCGACGCCGGCGAGTACATGACGGCCTGGAGCATCGGACGATATATCGACCGCCTGGCCGAGGCAGGCCGCGCGATCTATGACATTCCGCTCTATGTGAACGTCTGGCTGGGCGAGCAGGGCTTCCGACAGGCGGGCACCTATCCTTCGGGCGGTGCCGTCAGCAAGACGCTCGATATCTGGAAGTTGGCTACGCCGCACATCGACCTGATCGCCCCGGATATCTACATCGCGGATGCGGATGGTTACCGTGCCATCTGCCGCGCCTACGCTCGGGACGACAACCCGCTGTTTGTACCCGAATCCGCCCCCTGGGGCTCCAACGCCTGGAATATGTTCTATGCCCTGGCGGATTGCTCCGCCGTGGGATACCACTTTTTCGCCATCGAACACATCGTCGGCCCCGATGGCGAGGTCAACCCCGCGGCCAAGGATATCGTGGGCAGCTTCCATGCCACGGCCGCCGCGATCCCGCTCTTGCTCAAGTACCAGGGCACCGGGCGCGTCCATGCCATCGCCCAGTACGAGGGCATGCAGGAACAGCATCTCGATATGGATGGCTGGGTGGGCGTCGCCCGCTTTGGCTATGGCGGCTACACCTATGCCGGCATGGACTGGCGGCACACCGGTGGCGATCGGGCGCTCGTCGAGCAGCCCCGGGCGCCGCGCGGCAGAGGGCTCGTGTTCCAGGCCGATGAGGAGACGTTCTACCTGGTCGGAGGCGCCTACCGGCTGGGCCTCCTGCGCAAGGGGCCTGCCAGCGAGACGCTGGATCCGACCCGCTCGACGGATTGGTTCCGCGAGCGCCAGGCGCACTTTGTCTCGGTGGACGAAGGCCATTTTGATGAGGCCGGCGCCTTTGTGGTGGATCGCCGCCGGAATGGTGACGAGACGGACAACGGGATCTGGGTGGAGCCCGACGTTCAGGTGGTGCGCGTCGTAATGACGCGCTAGCCGCAGTCGGGATCGGTCAGGCGGAGCTGGCGCGTACCGGAACGCTGAAGGAGGCCACTACGTCCGCCAGGGCGGCCATGCGTTCCGGACTTGGACGGGCCAGGCTCCGCGCAGAATAGGTGAGGCCGAGGCTATCGTACTTGCCGGCCGCCATCGGATGAAACGGCAGCAGTTCGAGGTGCTGTAGCGCAGGTAGGCCACTGGCAAACCGCGCAATGGACCCGATTGCCTCTGCCGTGTCGTTGACGCCGGGGATCACTGGGATGCGGATAACCAGCGGGAGAGGCCCAGCGCCCAGGCGCTGGGCATTCTCCAGGATCGTAGCGTTGCTCACGCCTGTGACGCGGCGATGCAACTCGCAGTCCATGACCTTGAGATCGAGCATCAGCAAATCCACGGCCGGCAATACCGTGGCAAATCGGTCCCACGGGACGTGCCCGGCCGTCTCGATGGCGGTGTGGATGCCATCCGCCTGGCAGGCCGAGAGCAGCGCCGCCGAGAACTCCGCCTGGAGCAGAGGCTCACCCCCCGACAGGGTGACACCCCCTCCCGAACTCTGGAAAAACGCACGGTCGGCAAGCACCTCCAGGAGCACCTCGCCGGCCGAGACCTCATGGCCGACCATCACGAGAGCCTCGGCAAAGCACTCGGCCGCGCAGCGGCCGCAGCCGGTGCACCGCTCCCGGACGAGCACTTTGCCCGCCTCGGTCCGCTCAAGGGCGCCGCACGGGCACGCCAGTATGCAGGCACCGCAATCAATGCACCGCTCCGGAAACACCTGGAGTTCGGGCTCACGGGCCAGAGTCTCCGGGTTATGGCACCAGAAGCAGCGCAGATTGCAGCCCTTGAGGAAAACCGTCGTACGGATCCCCGGGCCGTCGTGAATACAGTAGCGCTGGATCTCTGTGATCGTGCCGCGCTTGGAGAGGCCTTCAACCGTTGTCATGGCAGGCATGGTATGCCCCGTGCCCGGCTCTGTCAATGAGAGGTCGCCAGCCCTCTTGCAGCGTCTGCTCCCATGCGCTACGATGTCCGCACGTATTCGGCGGCAGGTGTGCCGCTTGGAGGGCTCGAACCGATGCGACTGGGACTATCCAGCTTTGTCTTTCGCTATGCCGTCGGGGCGCCCGTTGGTGAGCCCATGGACGCGTTCACGCTGCTGCGGCGGGCCTACGCCTACGGGCTGGACGCCGTCCAGTTCTCCGACAACCTCCCTCTCCATCTGATGGGCGAGTCCGAGCACGCCGCGTTGCGCAACTTGGCGGGCGACCTGGGCGTGGGCATCGAGGTCGGCACCCGCGGGATGGATCACCAACTGCTCCGTTCCTATGTGGCTCTGGCAGCATTCTATGGCAGCCACGCGCTTCGTCTGGTCCTGGATGAGCCGGACTCTGGGCGTGCAGAGAGTGAGCTGCGCTGGCTGCTGCCCCTGCTCGAAGAACACCGCCTGCCGCTCGCCATTGAGAACCATGGCGAGATGCCCGCGGCCGAGCTGGAGGCGCTGGTGCAGCGCATCGGTCATCCGCTCCTTGGCTTTTGCGTGGATACCGCCAACAATCTGGTGCTGCTGGAGCGCCCGATGGAGACCATGGCGCCTCTGGCTGGCCGCGCCACGCAGCTTCACCTCAAGGATTATGTCGTGCAGCGCTCGCCCGTGGGCTACCGCATCACCGGTTGCCCCCTCGGCGAGGGGGCGCTGGATCTCCGCGCCACGATCCGGCTCATACGCCCTCTGGAGCGCGAGATGGACGTCTTCCTCGAGTGCTGGATGGACCCCGCCCCATCGAGGGTTGAGACACTGCTCCAGGAGGAGCGCTGGATCGCCCGGAGCGTGGCGTGCGCCCAGGCCCTGTTTGGCGGCGCGGCAGAAAATGACTCTGTCGTGGATACTGGCGGTCATCCCGCCAGATCATGAGGCATTCGGCTGCCTAGTGGCAGAGGCGGATGCAACGGCAGTGGCGACGTACTCCATCGCGACCGTAAGCCACGCAGGTGATCCGGACACCATGGAGCCGTTCGCGCTGATACGGTGTACGACCAATCTGCCCAGGCGACGATACATATGAGAGAAGCGCTGTCAGGTAGACTAAGATGCGATGGTGGCATCCGGACAGGGCGGCGATAGCGAACAAGTCGGGATTACGGGGAACGCAGTCGCAGGCCTCATGCAAGAATGGGACATACCGAGAGACGATGGGAGATGACGCGTATGCAGAGGGTCGCTTTATACCAGGTTGATGCCTTCACCGACCGTCCCTTTACGGGCAACCCTGCCGGCGTTTGTCTGCTGGAGGGCGCCTTGCCGGACGCCACCCTGCAGGCGATTGCCGTCGAGATGAACCTGTCGGAAACGGCCTTTGTCCAGATGGTCCCGCCCGGCGAGGGACGCGCGCCGCTCAGATACGGACTGCGCTGGTTCACGCCCCGCACAGAGGTAGCCCTGTGCGGCCACGCAACGCTATCGGCCGCCGCCGTGCTCTTTGGTGAACAGGGCGTCCAGGTCGATCTCGTCGAGTTCGATACACGCAGCGGCGTCCTCACGGCGCGGAGACGCCCAGAGGGCATCCAGCTGGACTTTCCCGCCGATCCTCCGGCTCCCTATACGCTGCCTCCGGCCGTATGGACGGCGCTGGGCAAGCCGCCCGTCGTGGCCAGCCTCCGTTCCCCGCGCCTGGGCATGGTGCTCGTCCACGTGGACAACGCCGGCGTCGTGCAGCGCCTGAGTCCAGACATGCAGGCACTGGCAGGGGCCAGTGCCCCCGCGGGGGGGATGGGCTATATCGTCACGGCAGCAGGGCGCTCCCCCGCCGATTTCGTATCCCGGTTCTTTGCCCCTGCGCTTGGCATTCCCGAGGATCCGGTAACCGGCTCGTCGCACACCGTTCTGGGCCCGTACTGGGCCGGGATCCTGGGGCGCACCAGCCTGCGCGCCCGCCAGGTCTCCGCAAGAGGCGGAGATCTCGCGGTGGAGGTGCTCCGCGATGGCCGCGTGGGCATCACCGGCCAGGCCGTCGTCGTCTTCTCGGGGCAACTCAGGCTCCCGGGATAGGGCGCTGCCCTAGCCCTCCCGGATCCAGACGATCATCTCGCCGGGCTCACGATTGGCCCAGGCATAGTACGGGACGGCCATCAGCCGAGCGGCTCGGCTGGCGTTCGCCCGCGGCCGGTAGAGGCCCGCCCAGCTCGGATCCGCGATGGTGCGCATCCCATCGGCCTCGACGACGACCACGCCTCCGAGGAGGTCCGGGTCCCGGTGCGCAGAGAGCGTCGCATCCCTGGGCAGAGTAAGAGCGTCCAGGTTGGTTCCGTTGTCGCAACTCTCCAGAGCGTAAACAATGGGGCCTCGCTGAAGGGCGACGCGGCCCGCGTTGGCTCGCACCTCAGGCCTGGCATACACGCGCTCCACCGGCATGGCCAGGTCCAGCGTCACCACGTCCCCCGGTGACCAGGTTCGCGTGATCTCGAGGTATCCGCGGTGCAGTGCGCGGCTGCCATCGTACGGTGAATCGTTGATGGCCACCTCGTACAGCCGGCACCATCCGGGAATGCGAAGCGCCAGCGTGCCCGCCAGGGGATCCGCTGCCTCGACGGCGAGGCGAACGCGGCCCTCCCAGGGATAGTCCGTCTCCTGAACCATTCTCACGGTCCCGCCCGCCAGCGGGATCTCGGCGCTGCCGTTGGCATACAGGTTGACAAAGGCCGTGTCGCGATCCACGGCATAAGCATAGCCGCCGACTGAGGCCAGGAGACGTGCCAGGTTCATCGGGCAGCAGGAGCAATCGAACCAGGACTGCCTGCGGGGCGCGACCACGCCACCGCGATACAGGTCCGGGCGTGCGGCGTACTGCGCAGGATCTACGGCCAGGGGATTGGCATAGAAAAAGGAGTCCCCTTCGAGCGACACGCCGCTCAGCACCCCGTTGTAAAGGGCGCGCTCAAGCCCATCGATGTAGCGGGCCTCCCCTTCCAGCAGAAACATACGCTGGGCGAACAGCACCAGGCCGATCGCGGCGCACGTCTCCGCATAGGCGAGGTCGTTGGGGAGATCATAGTCCACCGTAAAGCGTTCCCCGCGCGCGCTGGAGCCAATGCCTCCGGTGATGTACATGCGGCGCAGAGTCGTGTTCTCCCAGAGGCGCCGGCAGGCTGCCGCCAGCTCCTCATCCCGGGTCTCAAGGGCCACAGCGGCCATGCCACTGTAGAGGTACATTGCCCGCACGGCGTGACCCTCCGCCGTGGATTGCCGCCGTACCGGCTGGTGAGATTGGTTGTAGCGGTGATCATGGCCGTAATGGGCCGCCCCCGGATCCTCACCCCGCTCTAGGGCCTCGGCATCAAAATAGTGCGGCTGCCGGCCGCGCTCGTCGACAAAGTAGCGCGCCAGATCCAGGTAACGGGACTCGCCGGTGGCATGGTAGAGCCGGACGAGGGCTAGTTCGATCTCCTCATGTCCCGGGTAGCCGTGCTTCTGGCGCTCACTTGGGCCAAAGGCAGCCGCGATATGGTCCGCATAGCGGCGCATGACGTCGAGCAGGCGCGTATTGCCCGTGGCCTCATAGTAGGCGACGGCGGCCTCGATCAGATGCCCGGCACAATAGAGCTCGTGCATGTCACGGAGGTTGGTCCAACGCTGATCCCGGGCAAGGATCGTAAAGTAGGTGTTCAGATAGCCATCGGGTTGCTGCGCCCCGGCGATCCTCTCGATCATCTCGTCGACGCGGGCCTCCAGCCTTTGGTCCGGGTTCGTCGCCAGGGCATAAGCGGAGGCCTCTATCCACTTGGCCACGTCGGAATCGTAAAAAGGATGGGGCCGGTACGACATGCCGGCATGCCAGTTCAGATCGAACACCGCAGAGCGCCCGGTCTCTTTGCAACGCTCATACTCGACGGGCAAGCTCACCAGTCGGTTGACGGCCTGGCGTGCACCCCACAGGCCCCCTTGGAGGTGAACCTGCGAGACTGGAACGGCGCGCCTTGCTGTGGCATCGGTCATGGCTCTCCTTTCGCTCGGCTACGGCATTGCGTCATGGATCGCTGTCTCCTGGCTCTCAGCTCCCTGCACCGTGGGGAACTCGGCGATCCGGATATTCGTGGCCCCAAAGGGGATCAGGCAGAGCGGCTCCAGAGGAGCCTCCATGATAACGGGGCTCCACGGCAACGATCCGGCCGTGCCGCGCTCAAGGCCCCAACTGGTGAGCCGGGCGCCCATGACGCGAGCGCGAACCGGCGCCCCATCCGGGCTAAACGGCGTCGCGCCCAACGGACCGCGACTCACCCGAATGCAACGCTCAGGCCGGTGGCGATCGAGCACCAGGGCATAGTTCCAGGGCGTGGTGGGATGCACCTCCCAATCCCCGTGAGGCAACGTTCCCCCGATCTGCCGCCACTCCTCCTGGATCTGCAGTGCGAGAACCAGCGGCCCGTACAGGATAGAGGCGGAACCATGGTACCTGGTCTCCACTCGCAGCCGCATCGGCAGCCGGATGGACACCTCCAGGTAGCCGGCGACGTCCACATCCAGGTCACAGAACGTGCCAGGCTCACCCCGCATCTCCCGGTGCCCCTGGATGCGCACCGTTGCGCCCTCCGCCCAGTCGGGGATCCGTATCCTGAGGCAGAAGGAGAGCGGAACGCTCGCTTGCACGAGGATGCGCGCCTCCTCACCAAAGGGATAGTCGGAATCCACACGGATGTAGACCTCCTCGCCGGAGAGGCGGCACCGCAGCTCACAGGGGGCCAGTGAAAGGGCCGCCAGCCCCTCCTTACGCCCACGGCTCGCGGGCGAGCGCATCCACAGGCTGGAGGCGTACTTGGGCCATCCCTGGTGCATGTTCGCCGTGCAGCACCCATAGTTGGGCTCCAGCCCGTATATGTTGCTTTCCGGCGCGTTGTTGGTATAGATCGGGTCCGATACCACCTGGCACACGGGCTGGTTCACCTGCTGGTCGTACTGGTGGGCCCACATGTCCGGCCGAAACGTCGCAGGGAGGGCGTTGAACGCGATCCGCTCAAGCCGGTCAACCAGAGACGGATCGCCCAGCACGGAAGCCAGCACCTCCAGGGAGTACATCAGCTCAACGACCGCGCACAGCTCTGTGCCCTGGGAGGGATCGCGGCCCGCGAGGTGCTCATCGCCGGTAAAGACGCCGGTCACCTGCCCGTGGTACGCCTCCAGAAGGTCGATCATCCGCCACGTGCCCGCCAGGTGGACGGGATCATGGCTCAGCCGGTAACGCAGCGCGCCTCCTTTGATCGCCATGGTGTTGTTTACCACGTGGGTGGGCATGGCGATCGCGCAGCGCCCTGTCCGCCCTCTATAGGGGTACTCCCGGAAGAGGCGATCCCAGTCATAGCCCTGACGACACGTCTCCCGGGCCAGCGCCAGCAGGTCGGCCTCGGAAGTCTGCTCGTACAACTCCTCCATTCCCAGAACAAGCTCAGGCCAGCGCATGCGCCCCCAGTCAAAGAGAGGGGTTGAGGCCAGTTGGTCGGCGAGTCGCCGGTAAAAAGAGGAAAGCGCCGGAGGGATCCGGGGATCCCCGGTCGCGCTGTGGTACTGGAGAGCGCCCTTGACGAATACAGAGACCGGCCAGGGATCCAGGGGGCGGTACCGGCCCGTTCCCATGTCCTGGCGCGGCCCCAACCAGCCATCGGCACTCTGTGCGCTGAGGATGGCATCCATCCAGTGCCGCACCCGGCCGATGAGAGGGGCGTCCTGCAGCAGAAAAGCCAGCGGGACGGTGCCGTCGAGCCAGTACGGGCCGCGCTCCCAGCCTTCCGCAGCGCCCCCGATCCACCCACTCTCGGCCACATCGGGCCAGAAGGACTCGAGATGACCGCTAAGCCCCTCAGCCTGAATGCGCAGCTGGTCCAGGAGCCAGCCGCGGGGCCGTAGCGCCCCCAGCGGCAGCGGTTCAAGAGCCCGCGGAACCAACCCGGCTCGCTCGCCATTCATGCCACACCTCCGGGCGCATTATAGCGCCCTCGCACAGCCCGCGCCATGGCCGTCCGCCTTTCTGGGTCGACCAAGGCAGCCCGTGGCGCAAGCTCCCTGGTGCGCTTGCGCTTACCCGATCGCTCTCCTACAATCCCGGCGGTGAGACGATCCGCGTTCGTGATGACAGGGAGGTCATGATGGCAAGGTATGCAGATCGCGACGAACTGAAAGCCGTTCTGGACAAGGTCGTCGCTGGCCTCAACGAGAACGAGGCCGTGCGCAATCGGATCAAGACAGCCAACGTCTCCATGGGCCTGATCGTGTCCGATCTGGCGGATGCCGAGTACGTCATATCCTTCAAGAACGGAGAGGTGCTCGGATCCACCTCAGGAGCGGCCAGCGCCAGCATCACCGTCACGCTCACCCAGGACGTCCTGGATCGCATATTCAGCGGCCAGCTCAGCGGCGAATCGGCCTACTTTTCCGGGCAGGTGAAGCTTCGTGGCGATGAGTGGATGGCCGAAGGGCTGGCTGGCTACATCTACCAGATGGTGCCGCTCTACAAGGCGGCGACTGGAGGCTGATCGATCTGTTCAGGGCCGGCGGCCAGGAGCCTGCCGGCCCTGCCTCACCGAGAAGGAGAGTCGGCGTGCAAAGGACGAGCTTTGATGCGGACTGGGAGTACTCTGTTCATGCGGGAATGTCGGTTCCGCCGGGTGTGGAATGGACGCCCGTTCACCTGCCGCATGATGTCTCCATCGAGCGGCCACGCAGTGCGGCCCACCCGACCGGCGGCGGAGGAGGCTATGCTTGGAGCGGCCTGGTGACCTACCGCAAGGTGTTCCACGTGCTAGAATCCTGGCGAGGCAAGTCGGTCCAGCTGGAGTTCGAGGGCGTGTATATGAACGCCGAGGTCACGTTGAACAGTGACCTGCTGGCCCGCCACCCCTACGGCTATACAGGGTTTCTCGTCGATCTGGCGGGCGGCCTCAAGTACGGGCAAGATAACGTGCTCAGCGTCCTCGTGAACAACAGCGCACAACCCAACTCGCGCTGGTACACCGGAACAGGGATCTACAGGCCGGTATGCCTGCATGTCGGCGAGGGCGCCCACATCGAACCCTGGGGCCTCTACGCCACGACGGCCGAGCTTTCCTCCGAGTCCGCTCGGGTGCGCGTCTCAGCCGAGACGGCCGGGCTGGCCGGATCGGAGGCGCACCTGCGCATCCGCATACTGGATGCCGACGGTGAGCCGGTTGCCCAGACAGAGGCGCCTGTGGATGCGCGCGCAGGCCTGGCCGAGCAGGAGTTGCGGGTTCCCCGGCCACGTCCCTGGTCCCTCGGCGATCCCTATCTCTACCGCCTCAACGCGGAGCTTGTCGTCGATGGCCGGGTGTGCGACGAGGCGACGATCCCGCTCGGGATCCGGACGATCAGCGTGGACGCTCGCCATGGTTTCCGCTTGAACGGCAGCACGATCAAACTCAAAGGGGGCTGCGTGCACCACGACAACGGCCTGCTGGGCGCTGCCAGCTATGCCCGCGCCGAGGAGCGCAAGGTCGAGTTGCTGCTCGCCGCGGGCTACAACGCCATCCGCTGTGCCCACAATCCCCCCGCACCGGCTCTCCTGGATGCCTGTGACCGGCTGGGGATGCTGGTGATCGATGAGACCTTTGACTGCTGGCGTACAGGCAAGAACCCAAATGACTATCACCTGTACTTTGAGGAGTGGTGGGCGCGTGATACGGCCTCGATGGTGAGGCGTGATCTCAACCATCCGGCCGTGATCATGTGGTCCATCGGGAACGAGGTCCCCGAACGTGCCGGCGTGTCCGACGGCTATGTCTGGGCGCAGAGGCAGGCGGATTTTGTGCGCTCCCTCGACGGCACCCGTCCGGTCACCAGTGCGCTGCCCTTTCTCTTTGAGGCCGTGTTCCAGGACGCGCTGACTGCGCCCGAAAGCGTCACCGATGCCCAGAGCATGTTCGATCCTGCGCGGCTCATCCCGGCGGATGAGGAATCCGAAGTATGGGGCAGGCTTACCGCTCCCTTCTGTAGGGCTCTGGATGTCGTCGGCTACAACTATCTCTACCCGCGCTATGACCATGACTCACGCCGCTTTCCGGATCGCGTGATGGCCGGCACGGAGACCTTTCCAGCCATGGCGTATGCCACCTGGCGCGCGACGGAGGCTCTGCCCCAGGTGATTGGCGACTTTGTCTGGACGGCGATCGACTACCTGGGCGAAAGCGGAATCGGGCGCGTGAGCTACGAACCCGGCTCCGGCTTTGGGGCTCCCTACCCCTATCACCTGGCGAACTGCGGGGATATCGACATCTGCGGATTCAAGCGCGCCCCCTCCTTCTATCGCGATGTGCTGTGGGGCGTGCAAACGGGGCCCTGCATTCTGGTGCTCGATCCTGTGGACCATGGGCGTCCGCTCCATTCTAGCCCCTGGAGCTGGGAGCCCGTTACCGAGAGTTGGACGTTTCCCGGGAAAGAGGGGCGCGCCACCAGGGTGGACGTCTATTCGGCTGATGATGAGGTAGAGCTCATCCTGAACGGCAGATCGCTGGGCCGGACGGAAGCTGGTGCGGCTGGCGAGAACGTGGCGCGCTTTGACGTCATCTACGAGCCAGGTACGCTGGAGGCGATCGCCTATCGCGACGGCGCCGAATCAGGCCGTGCGTTCCTGCGCACAGCGGGACCACCGGCAGCCTTGCAGCTGCATCCTGACAGGAATGTGCTGGAGCCGGCGTATGGGGACCTATCTTACGTTACCGTCACGGTGGTGGACGCCGAGGGCAGCCGGGTTCCCTGGGCTGACGATGCCGTTTACATCGAGGTGTCCGGGCCGGGCGACCTGGTGGCGATGGGAACGGCGGATCCATTCTCCGAGGAGCCTTACGTGGGGCCCACACGGCATGCCTACGAAGGCCGCCTGATGTGCGTCGTGCGTACGACCGGCGAACCGGGGGCCATCACCGTATCGGCTTCCGCCGGTTCTCTGGCCGCCGCTTCTGCCGTATTGCAGGTGCACGCTCTGACGTGACCAGTTTGGCACAAAAGTCGCCCCGAGGTATTGACATCGCCCGGGGAGTATTGTACTATGTGGGTGCAAGGCCCTGAGAGGTCGGAGAAGCAGTTCATACACAACTGAATAGCCGAGTGAGCGGAATGTTCCCGGGTGGGAACCCGGAGGGCCGTTCGTGGTCTATAGATGGCGGCGAGAGTTGCTACCTAAAGCCATCAGCAAGTACCGGTTACGGGAAAGGTGATTCACTCGAGCTAGTGGAGAAGAAACTCCGTTAACAACGAAGGTGTATGGATCGCTGAAGCGGTCACTTGGGGTCTTGCGCTGTGTGAGAGAAGGCCGCCATCCCGATACGGGGATGGCGGCCTTTCTATGTTGCCCCCGTCCCCACCGTTGACAGAGTGCCTTCCCCGTCTATAATGCGGCCAGATAAGCGAGCTCCCGGGAGGATTGAGACCACCTGCATGCAAGACGCCGCACCCTCAAGACCTCGGCCGTTCCGTAATCCGTCCAAACCGAAGAAAGCCATCGATTTTGCCCATCCCAGTGAGGCCGAGTTCGCCCGGGTCCTGGACTTTTACGGTATCCGCTGGGAGTACGAGCCGTTCACCTTTCCTCTCCAGTGGGACGAGCATGGGAACATCACGGAGGCGTTTTCCCCTGACTTTTATCTCGTGGATCAGGATCTCTATGTCGAGCTAACCACTCTCCGCCAGAAGCTGATCCGCCTAAAGCGTCGCAAGCTGCGCGAGCTGGCACGCCTGTATCCGGATGTTCGCATCAAACTGTGGAATCGGAAAGACTTTGAGTGGATGCTGGGTCGCTACGGTCGTGAGGAGCATTCCGAGGAGCTCGTCGGCAAAGGGGCGCTGAGCCATGACGAGCACTGAGCCCCGTGAGGGCGGCCTTCTGGATCGCATCGACCGGGTGGTCGTGAGCACCGAGGAGATTCAGGAGGCGGTGGCCGCCATGGGCGCCCGCATCAGCGCCGACTATGCCGACAGGAAGCCCGTCCTCGTCGGCGTCCTCACCGGCGTGGTCCTCTTTATGGCGGACCTGTTACGGTCCATCTCCATCCCGGTTGCCGTGGATTTCATGGCCATCTCGCACTATGGCCCGGAGTCATCCTCAGGCACGGTGCGCATCGTCAAGGACCTTGATCTGCCGATCACGGGCCGGCACGTGCTCTTTGTTGAGGACGTGATCGATACCGGGCTGAGCCTGGCCTATCTGCTTCGCACACTGCGCACACGCCAGCCGGCCTCCATCCAGGTCGCCGTGCTGTTTGACCGCCCCTACCGCCGGCTCATCGATGTGCCCCTCGCCTACCGGGGGCTGGAGCTCCCTGACGAGTTCGTGGTGGGCTACGGCCTCGACTCAGCCTCCTACTTTCGTAATCTTCCCCTCGTCGCCACGCTCAAGCCCGGTGCGCGCAAACCCTAGCTGTTTACCCTTCCCTTATCCCCGCGATACGCCCCCGATACGTAAAAAGCTTGTGAGAACACCCTGATCCCTCTTTGGCGTCTTTACGCAGACGTCTCCGCTCTACCCTGGGCCGGTCGTCAGGCCTCGTTCAATGCCCGCTGAGAACAATATATACTATAGTATAACGATGTGCACTTGCTGATAACGCGAGAAACGAATATGCGCCAGCTTATGTATGATTTACACATACTGAGATGATGTAATCAGATATCCACTTACGTAAACACGGCATAAATGTTGCCAACCAGGTACCCCACGCGCTATCATGTGGGCAGAGCGAGACCAAAAGGCACCATGAATTTGGCTACTGGTGCGCGAACCGTGCTCTGCCTGCGAGGCAGGCAGCCCGCGAGGGGCGGGCAAGTGGGGGGACCTGGATCATGAGAAGAGAGTCAGTTGGGATCTTGAACAAAGCACGGGGACAGGCGCTGCTCGCGCTGGTGCTGGTGGTAGTTCTGGCACTCGGCGCGTGGCCGTCCGTGGCACTGGGCACCCCGGCTACGGGTGCCATCCGCGTGGATCTGCCGATGGCGGCGAGCCCGGACCTGAGCCTGCCGATGGAAGAGGCTCTGTCGCTTCCGGGATACGATCTGAATGCGCGCCCGGGGGAGCCGCGCCTTCCAGTGCGAACACTGCAGGTGCTGTTGCCCTCCGTCGCAGACCTTGGTTCTGTGGCGGTCTCCTTTGAGGCATCTGGGTCGGCCGACCTGGGCGGGTCGATCTTTGTGCCGCCCGCCGGACCGCTGATCTCCAGCGACGAGATGGCGCAGGAGAACTGGAACGGACTGCAGGCGGACGATCTTGCCGAAGGCGGACTCAGGGCCATCTACGAGGCGGACGCCTTCTGGCCGTCCGATCCCGTCACGATCGAATCGATCGGCGAGCAACGCGGCTACCGCGTCGTCACCCTCTCCTACTGGCCCCTGTCCTACAACCCCGTTCAGGGCACGCTGCGGCAGAGCGCCGACGCCTCCGCGTTGGTGACCTTCAGCCAGGAGCTTCGTTCTGTTATACAGGCCGACGCCGCTGAGCGAGTGGCCTGGGACATGCTGGCCCCGCAACTGGTGAACGCTGAGGATCGCACCGCCTTTTACCCGCAGGCGCCGCTGGCCGGTGGCCGGGGTACCCTGCCGGACGGGCCTGAGGCCGCTGCGACGAACGACTATGTGATCATCACCACGGCGTCCATCCGCGATGGCAGTGCGCAACTCGCTGCGTTCGTCGCCAACAAACAGGCCAACGGGTACACCGTCAAGGTCGTCACGGAGGGCGCGGCTGACACGGCAACCACGTATCTATCTGGGTCAACCGCCGATGCCCGCGCCAACAACATCCGCAGCTGGCTCCAGGCGCACTATGCCGCCGAGGGGATCCTCTATGTGCTCCTCGTGGGCAATCCCGATCCCACGGCCTTTAGCTCGGCGACCAGCGTGCCGATGAAGCTCACGAACCCGTACCAGAGCACTCCCACGGACATGTTCTACTCGGACCTGAGTGGCACCTGGGATCTCAACGGCAACGGTACCTATGGCGAACTCACCGATATCGGCACAGGCGGCATTGACCGGCTGCCCGAGGTTACCGTGGGCCGGATTCCCTTCTACGGCACCTTTGCCGATCTGGATGCGATCCTGGCCCGCTCCGTGGCCTATGCCAGCGCCACTGGCGACCTGTCCTGGCGCCAGCGCGCCATCATCGCCGCGGCCATCTCTAACCACGGCCCCCAGGATAATAACAACGATGGCACGGCCGATTACCAGCTCAGCCAGCGCACCTACGGCGATGACTGGGGCGAGGCCGTGAAATCCATGCTCGCGGAGGCCAGCCTGGATGCGTATACACTCTACGAAAAGTCTGGCATCTATGGGGATGGGTCAGCCTACCCGTTGACATTAACCAATGCCGCCCTCAGCACGGCGAATATGATCAGCGCGTGGAACCAAGGCTACGGCCTCGTGACCTGGTGGGGACACGGCAACTACATGGGGGCCTACAGGCGCGTCTGGGTCAACGACAGCACGCGGGCGGACCGCATCACCCAGTACTCGCAGGAGACCAGTTCACCCACGTTTCTCAGTTCGGGTGACACCTACCAGCTCAGTAACGATCGGCCATCCTTTGTCGTACAGGTCGCCTGCCTGAACGGGCAACCGGAGCGTCTGGACAACCTCGGATACCGGCTCCTGGTGAACGGCTCGGTGGGCACCATCAGCTCCTCGCGTCTAAGCTGGTACATGACGGGCGCCTGGACTCCCAAGACCGGTGCAGGTTGGGCGGACAATGCCTCCATCGGCTACCGGGTCAGCGAGCGGCTGGCGGCCAATGGCGACGCGATCGGGGATGCCCTGGCCTACTTCCGGGCCTACAGCGCACTCTACTCCACGGGCGGGTTCTGGATGAACCTTCTGGGCGCCAACCTGTACGGCGATCCATCGCTCTCCCTCTCGAGCATGGGCTCCAGCGATCCTTGCGCCGTGGCGCCCTACACACCCACTTCGCCCAGCCCCGCCGACGCGGCGCAGGCTGTGAGCGTCGATAGCGCGCTGTCCTGGACTGGGGGGCACACCTGCTTGAGCGAGACCGTCACGTACGAGGTCTACCTGGGGACCGGCGGCAGCGCCTCTACTCTCGTCTGTTCAGGCTCTGATACAACGTGTAATCCTGGCGGGTTGATCGGTGGAGAGACCTATACCTGGCAGGTCGTGGCGACCAGCGCGGCGGGCAGCACCACCGGGCCCCTCTGGCAGTTCACTACGGATCAGTTGCCCTGTACCGTGCCGCCAACAGTTCCGTATGACCCTACCCCGGCAGACGATGCCACAGGCGTGGCAGTGGATGTCACTTTGAGCTGGTGCGGCGGGCACACCTGCCCGGGTGAGGACGTAACCTACGACGTATATCTGCGCACCGGCGGGTCCGGCTCGGGGACACGCGTATGCACCAACCTGAGCTCTGCCAGCTGTTATCCGGGTGAATTGGTCGAGGCTACAGTCTACGAATGGCAGGTCGTCTCCGTCGGGCTGAACGGCCCCACTGCGGGCCCCTGGTGGTCCTTCACCACGCTCAGCTGCCCGTTGCCTGCAGCCGTATCGCTGGTCGCGCCGCTGGCTGCAACAACCTTTGGCTATAACGAAGAGCCCGAGCTCGCGTGGCAGACGGTCGCTAACGCTTCCTACTATGAGGTGGAGATCTACTCGGACGCCTCGCTCAGCTCGCTGGCGATGGATACCACGACCGTACGCACGAGCATGCGACTGGCCAGCCACGCGCCGGCGGGTGACTACTTCTGGCGCGTCCGCGCCGTCTGCACAGAGAGCGGCTGCACCTCTGAGGGGCCCTGGTCTACCGTCGGGAGCTTTAAAGTCGAAGCGCAGCAGTTCGACTACCACTTGATGATGCCCATAACCTTCCGCCCGTAGCCAGGCGGGAGACACGGGACGGGCGGAGCAACCCCCCTCGCTTCGCTCGTCCTTTTTTTACCTCGGCGCGGCAGCTAGAGCCTGGCCCGCCCCCTCACCACAAGCACACCCGCCACCAAGAGAGCCACCAGGACGATGCCGCCGATGGAGAGGATCGGGACCGTCATCGGTCCGACGGCGACCGTCCCGTTCGCCGAAGTGGGAGCCTCGGCCGGCACTGATGCTTGTGGCGTGACGGACGGCATAGTCGTGGGCTGAGCCTGGGTCGTGGGCGCCACCTGAGCGTCGCCGAGCCACTCTGGCCCGACCCCGCGAGGTTCGACCGGCCGACTCATGGCCAGGAGCACGGGCTCATCCCCCTCCCCCTCGGAGAGAGCTCGCGCGGAAACGATAGCCGCCAGGCGCCCCGCATCGGGCTCCAACGCCAGTGATACATCGGTCGCCTCGGTCACGGCGCGTGGGAGCAACACCGGCTCATCGATCGTCCACTGCTGCGTGCTGCGCTCCCACTTGGCGGTAAGCAAGGCCTGCCGGCCGCCATCCTCTGCCTGTATGCCCGCCAGGAACAGACGCCCCTGGCCGTCTGTTGCGATGCCGGCCGCCCCCTCCAGGGCCGCATAACCGCGCACCCGCGATGGGAGGCTCCAACGTGCGCCAGAGTCCGAACTGTAGCTCTCCCAGACGCCGTGTTCCGAGCCGGCCTCCTGCCACAGCAGATGAGGCCCTCCGCCCGCCGCCAGGACCAGCGTGATGTTCTCGCATTCCCCCTCAGAGACGAACCGCGGCTCGCTCCAGCGTTCGCCTCCATCGTCGGACTGGGCAACATACAGCCCGCGTGACCTTGAGATCCCGGCGAGGTCCTGCCGCACCCAGGCGACGTATAGCGTCCCGTCATGGTCGACGGCGATCGCCGGATCGTCCACCATGGCCCATCCCGCCACGGCGGCATCAAAGACCAGCGAGCTGGCGCGCCACGTTTCGCCGCGGTCAGACGACTGGGTGTAGTAGATCCCGCGGTATTGGTTGATCGGCACAGCATACACGGCGTGCACCGTGCCGGCCAGATCGGCGGTCAGGGCCGGGTGTGCCCCAATCGCATTGCGCGGCGAGACCGGGCCAGGCAGCGCACGGCCCAACGGCCAGCTTGATGCCGCAGAGGCATCCGATGTGTACGTCACGGTTGCCTCCGGTCCGCCATCGAATCCGGCCGACCAAACCGCGTGCAGATGCTCGCCGATCACCGCGAGATCCGGGTCGCGGGCGATCCCCTCATCCGGCCGCACCACCTGAACGGGTGCGCTCCACTTGGTATCCAGCCATTGCGCGTACCAAAGCGCGTCGCCGTACGGCGAGCCCGTGTGCCAGAGGACGTGGACACGGAGGTCGCCGTCGATCTGTGCGGCGGGGCGTCCCACCCCTTCGGCCAGCGAAGCCGACCTGACGGGCCAAGACCAGATCTCGCCTTCCTCCTGTCCCCACCCCGAGGCTGCAGCCGGCAGATCCCAGAGCACCGCCTGGCCGGCTTCGCTCACTGTGGTGATCGATAGGAGGCCCTCTTGATAGTGCGCCGCCATGGCCGCCGCCTCGTCCGCCGGTGTGCTACTGGCCGCGCCGCTCAGCGGGACCACCTGCTCACTCCAGCCGTCGCCGAGCCAGGTGGCGATGGCCACCGCCACCGGAGACTCTGGCACGACCAGCAGCAGACGATCGGTTCCCTGCCCGGCCAACTGCCAGCCGGAGCGGAGCGCCGCTCCTGAGTAGGACGACAGAATGCTCTTCGGGCCGTCGACAAGGCCTCCGGATGCGTCGATACGCGTCTGGAGCAACCCGCTCCCCGCCGTCTGGAACACATAGATCGTGTTGTCCCCGTCGGCGGCTACCTGCGGGTGAGCCGGCTCTGCCACACCCTCCGAGGCGTTGAGAGGAGCGCTCCAGGTGACCCCGCCATCTGCCGAGCCGGAGTAGAACAGCGCCCCGGCCATGGGATCGAGCCATGCGGCCCGGCGCTGCCCATTGGTAGCATCGACATCCAGATCCGAGTCCGACAGGGCGCTACCCTCGATCAACCCAACCGGCGCAACCTGGACAGGCTCGCTCCATTCTCCTGCCTCCTCAGAGTACGTCAGATAGTACAGCCCGGCGGAGGCTTCCTCCGCCTCCGCGGAGCGCGCAAGGAGGAGGTGCAGCGCCCCGTCGCCGCCCGCCCGCAGTCGGAAAGCCGTGGCGCTCTCGGCGACAACCGCCGCATCTGCCCAGAGGTGGAGGCCGATTGCCTGGCTGCGGCACAGGACCGGTCCTTCAGCCGCACCTTCACGCGCGATCCAGCAGGCAATCACGTCTCCTGCCGAGTTCGTCGCCAGTTGCGCGCCGAACGGCACGGGCCCGGGAACACCGCTCTCCGTGGCCTCCGCCCGCGCGGCCTGAGCGCTGTACCAGACGGCGCCGTCGCTATAGGCGCTCACCAATCCCTCAACAGAGTCCCACCAGAAGGCCTGCCGAGCCGGCCCGTTCCCCTGAACCAGCGTCGGTGGGCCCACCGCACCGGTTGCAGCGAGGGTGTGGCCGGCATTACTATCGGCATCCTCCTCCCAGGTGGGCGCCACAACCGTAGGCCATTCCAGCGTATCGATGGCACTGCTCAGGGCCCAAACGTCCCCTGAAGGGTCCACCCCCGTCAGAATGATCTCTCCCGCCGCGGCCACGGCCTGCCAGCGCTCCACACTCGCCACCCGAAGGCGCTCGGCGGCGCCCGTTACGTGCGGCAGCGTAACGCAATCGGACCAGGCGTCCGCCACTATCTCCTCCCCGAGCTTGCCGAACCGGGCCAGCGCCGGCCCGTCGGCCACGCCGCCCGCAGCGAGCAAGAGCCCGCCGGCAGGATGAGGTTGAAGCGCCAACCCCGCAGCCCCCCCGTTCAGCAGGCTCAGCACCGCATCGGGCTTCGGCCAATTGCTGCCTCCGTCGGGCGATACGCTGGAATAGAGCGCCGGGGCATCGCCCGTACCGGTTCCCTCCCACAGGAGCAGGACGCGCCCGTCGCCGAGGCTCTCCAGATGCGCGTTGCTCGCCTTGGGATCGTCTGGGGCCACCAGGCGCGAGGGGCTCCAGGTGTCGCCGCCGTCCTGGCTCCAACTCCAGAGCGCTCGCCCAGTGCCGGGCTCGTTCCAGGCGAGATAGATCGCCCCGCCTTCCACGGCGGAAAGAGAGATATGGCTCTTCTCAGGGGTCGCCCGGCGCACGTAGAGCGATTCGGCCACGAGAACCATATCGCTCCAGCTTTCGCCGCCGTCCTCCGAGCGAAGGTAGTAGACCCCCGGCAGAGTCCCTTCATCGCGGCCCGTATAGAACACCGCAAGGTGCAGCGTTCCGTCGGGTCCGGGGACGGCCCGCCACCCCGATGCAGCACTGACCACGGTTTGTGCCGCTGCCCAATCGAACGTGTCCAGCGCAGCTCGCGTCTGCCTCAGGGCCAGAGGGCCAGAGCCCTCGGCACGCGCGAGGAAAAAGGCCGCCACACCCCCGGTGCCATCCGCCGTGATGCTGCCCGAACGGATCGTATCCCGGAGGTATACGCCGGTCGTGGCGTTGATGCGGATCGAGCCGGAGGCATCGTAGAGATAGTCCGAGATCGGAACCGGCGTAGGATTCCCCCATTCACCATCGCTTCGCACGGCCACGGTGACGCCATCGTAGCTATCCCACCAGAGGGCGTAGGTCTGGTCGCCTTCGTACAGCAGGGACGGATCGGACGCCGCGCCTGAGCGGGACAGGTTTACGGGGCGTCCCCACGAAGGCCCCTCCGCCATGCCGCGAAGAGGCCAGCAGAGCGCAAACAGAGACACTATAACAGACGTAACGATAGTGATCCTCAAGAGTCTCATTCTGCGTGTTCTACTCCCTGCCAGTATGGGTCTGCAGTCTATGGTAATGCTTCCAGCGGCGCAAGCCCCGCCCGCTGCCGTGCCTCATTGATCCGCCCGAGATCCGCCTCTCCAGTGCCGTTCAGGCGAGCCACCGCCTCATAGGCGTAAGCGACCTGAGCCCACTCTCCCCTCGGCACGTAGCGTGACGAGGCCTGCCCCTCGATCCGCTCGGCGGCCCAGCGTATACCCTTCACGGTCGCTGCGGCGCCGGCCGGATCGCCGGCCGCAATGAGCGCATCCCCGTACAACAGCCGCGTCGTCGAATCCCGACTGCCCGCATCCCAGGAGGCCTTCAGCACGGCGAGTGCGTCCGGGTACTGGCTCCTGGAGAGATAGATGGCGGCGAGGCGCCGGGGAGCGCTGGGGTGGCCGGGATGGCGCGCGGCCGCGGCCAGCAAGCGCTCGGCCTCCGCCAGATCTGCGCGCAGGCGCGCGTCATCCAAAGAGAGCTCGGCGAATCGCTCGGGATCGTACAAGGCGAGTTCCTGGCGTGTCTGTTCGAGAGCGCCGCGATTGGCGAGCCAGGCTGTGTGCGGCCGGCCTGCGGTGGCCACGAGCACCAGGAGGATGACAGCCAACCCCGCCAGGATCGGCACAGCCGTCCGGTCTCGCGTGCGCGAGGCCTCGGGGCTGCGCTCACCCTCGGCGGCCGCGGTCTCAGACTCGACGTGCCGCGCACAGGCGATGATCACACCCACGGGCACCAGCATGATCAGAAGCCCCCGGCTGCCGTACAGTCCCGAATCCACCATCCCATGAACGACCATCGTCATGAGCGAGGCCACACTGGCCTCCAACACTATGCCCAGCCCCGGGCTGGCGTGCGCGCGGGTGCGAACAAAGGCTCTGAGCGCGCTCACCCAGAGGAGGATCAGCGCCGCCATCCCCAGCACTCCCTGCTCCACCAGGATCCCCACAAGCGTGTTGTGGGGGTTTACGATGTACCCCACATGGATCAGCAGGGTATACACCGAATACGGAATGGGGAACTGGCCAAGGCCCACGCCGGTATACGCATAGTCCTGCGCCAGGGATAGACTGCGGGTGATCAGATCGATCCGGTTCGCCAACGCGGCGGCCCCCGGCAGCGTCAGCACGAGAACCAGGTAGCCTCCCAGGACCACAGCGAGGCCGCCCGCCAGGGCCATGAGACCGAATCCGATCAGCCGCCGCCGGTAGCCTGCCGGCCCAGGCGGCGCAAGGCGGCCCAGCCAACGCCACAACGCCCAGCCCGCGACCATCGCCAGGCTACCGCCCCAGGCGCCTCGAGAGCCCGTGAGGATCAGTGCCGATACGCCGAGCGCCACCGCAAGGGCCCAACAGCCTCGGATGGCCGCTTGGGGTCCCGGCTGGCGCATGCCCAGCCAGCGCGACGGCGCGAGCCCCGCCAGCGCAACGCCGTAGGGCAACAGCGCTGCCAGCATACTGCCAGCCACGTTCGGCGTGATTCGGTGCCCCGGAGTCCAGGCGATCCATCCTGTGAGGGATCGGCCTGCCTCGGCCAGCGCGGGGTACTTGAGAGCCTGAGCATCCCAGTCGCTGCCGGCGAGGGAGTAGAGCGCAAGCGCCGCAAGGCCCAGGCCCAGCGGGGCCAGCGAGAGATAGATCTGCCGCCGTGTCCGCTGATGCGATAGCGCCAGGGCCAGGCCTGCAGCGCCGATGACCGTCCCCAACTTGGCTACGGCGACCGGCCTGTTGTAGGCCACAACCGTGCTCACGACAGCGGTGAGCAGAAAGATGCCCAACCAGAGATGCACGCCCTGGAGACGTTCCCAACGGCCTCGGGCCAGACGCTGCAGCGGCCACATCGCCACCACCAGGAGAGCCGGCCAGAGGCCGACGGAAGTTACCCGGTACCAGACGGCCCCTCCCGTGGCATACCACAGGCCGCATGCCACCAGGGCCAAGCCCACCTGCAGGGTTGGCCAGGCATCCCGCCAGGAGAGGCGCCTCGTGGGCATCACCGGCTGCCCGCCCCACGGAGCCAGCCGAGGCTCTCCAGCCCGATCGCCAAGGCAGCCCTCCAGAGCGAGGGACTGGTGGCCAGCATCCTACCGTAGGTGCAGACCGGCCCCGGCCGCAGGGCCCACTCGCGCAGCGCGCGCCGTGCCCACGCCTCCAGATCCTCGGCGCTCAGCTCCGGATAATCGAGCACCGTGGAGCGGTCCATATCGACGCGTTCCCATCGGGTCCCCGGCCGAAACCATCCCTGGTCCACGACCTCGTAGAAAAAGGGTGTTCCCGGGTGAGGGGCCGCGATGTGAAAGAGAGCCAGGTCCAGGGGCAGAGTCTTGGCGAAATCGATTGTGTGGCGTATGGAACGCTCACTCTCCCCGGGGAGCCCGATGATAAAGTAGCCCCAGTTGCGGATGTGAGCCCTTCGGGACCACTCGAGCGCCTGGCGGACCCCTTCCAGGGTGATGCCCTTGTGCATCCGCCGGAGCATCTCCACGTCCCCGGATTCGATCCCCCAGGAGATCATCCAGCAGCCACTGCGCTTCATGAGATCGAGCATCTCTGGATCGACAAAGTCGACCCGGCTGTTGCACGTCCAGCGGATCTTGAGTCCGCGGTCCAGCAGGCCCTGGCATATGCCCAGCACGTGATCACGATTCACGGTAAACAGATCGGCGTACATGTGGATGCTGCGGATTCCCAGTCCCGCCAGCATCTCGATCTCCCGCAGCACATTCTCTGGCGAGCGGAACCGCACCGAGCGCCCGTATGAGACGTGCTTGATGCAGAACCGGCAATCGCCGGGGCATCCGCGGCTGGTAACCACAAAGGAGTAGGCGCCGGATACGAGCGGCGCCCGGTAGCGCGCCAGCGGCAGCAGATCGTGCCGTGGCAGGGGCAGCGCGTCCAGGTCCTCTATGAGCGCGCGGGGAGCGTTCAGAGCAGGTTGGCCGTTCCGGCGCCACGCCAGTCCGGGTATCGTCGCCAGGCGCTCCTCGGTGGACGTTCCGCGCTGCGTAACGGGCCTCCACCCCGCGTCCGACGCGACGAGAAGGCCTTCGAGGGCCGCACCGGTATCCGGCGCGACGGCCCGGAGATGATCCGCTTCATCAGGGCAGAGGGCATCCACCAACTCGCGCAGCGTCAGCTCGGGCTCTCCCACCAGGCAATAGTCCAGAGCCGGATACGCCTCCAGCGTGGATAGCGGCATGGGTGTGACGTGTGTCCCCATGGCGATCGTGGTCGCACCACCCGACCGCGCGAGAAACGCGCCGTACATGTCGTTCTCCAGCGTCGGCGCCGTCACCTGGGTGAGGTAGAACGTGGGCTGCAGGCGCTTGAGTTCCTCCGCAAAGGCCGCCCACGTCATGCGCGATGGAATCGCGTCGATGATCGCCACGCGCTTGTCGGGGAACAGCGCTGCCAGTTGCGCCAGATCGGCCTGCGGCCAGATCATTCCCTCGCGTGACCGCCTCCCGACGCGGTGCTGGCTCCGAATCCAGATCCCGCGGTCGGGCGCGGGCGGGTTCACGAACAGAATGTCCACGCGCTCCCCCGCGCCGGCGCCTGTGGCGATGCCAAGCCCGTCCGCGTTCGGAGGCGTCTCCGCGAATACGCGCTGAGGCACCGTCCGCCCTCGAGGCCGCTCAACGCCGGTATCGCTCATGGCACACAAGCCAGATCGGCCTGGATGTCCGCCTGCCGGTGGCTCAACTCCTCCAGCACCCGCATGATCAACCAGAACACGAGCAGGTTCAGGCCGAGCATAGTCAAGGCCGCGGCACCGAGAAGGTACAACCAGAGGCGCTCAACGCCCCAGCCGTTGAGGCCCAGCACGAGGCTCGCGGCCCCCAGGGCGATCCCGGCCCCACCGGCCAGCAGGCCCATCCACCAGAAATGCCGGTCCAGCGGAGGATCAAAGATGGGCCGGCCAAAGAGCCCCTGCCGTACCGGGCGGGCGTGAAAGAGAGACACGGCATAGTTGAAGGTTGCGCCAAGTGCAAATAGGTCAAAGCCCACCACGGGCAGCAGCGCCGCCAGATAGGCCACAAGGACGCCCATAGGCCCCAGGGACGTGATGCCGGCCAACCGCGCGATGACCAACCCCAGAGCCGCCAGCACACCCAGGGAGAAAAGGCCCACGCCCAGCAAGCCCAGTGGCCGCGCCGGGTTGTACGTGAGAACCGTCCACACAATCGTACCAAGGAAACGCATCCCATCGTTGACGACGCTGAGCTTGGACCGCCCCTGGCGCTCCCGATAGGGAATGGGGATCTCTGCGAGACGGATCCCCTCGTGGATTGCACGGGTGCTCATCACCGGCGTCAGGTTCAGGCCATCGGGCAGCGGATACAGCCTGGCGAGTATCTCCCGGCGGAACACGCGCATCCCGCTGGCAGGATCCAGCACCCTCCGGCCTCCGAGCGTAGACACGAGGCCGCTCCATAGCCGGTTGCCCACCCGACGCAGAAAGGGCATCTCGCTGCTCTGCCCCGAGCGTCGCGAGCCGACCACCAGGTCCGCTCCGTCGCCCGTGCACAGGACGGCGCACAACGCGGGAAGCTCCTCCGGCGGGTATGTGCCGTCCGCGTCCATAAACCCCAGCCATTCGCCACAGGCCGCCGCAAACCCCGTCTTGAGCGCCGCGCCGTACCCGCGGTTCGTGCTGTGCTGGACGAGGCGCACGTCGGCGTACCGCCTCGCGATCTCCGCCGTGCCGTCCCGCGAGCCGTCGTCGACGACCAGGAGTTCCAGCCCGATGCCATCCAGCGCCAGGGCCGGCCGCACCGCCAGAACCCGCTCGATGATCGCCGCGAGGCCCTGCTCTTCGTTGTATGCCGGGATCACCACCGAAAGCATACTTGCGGTTCTTGGCTCCTGTAAGCTATCCCGCTCCTGCGCTGTGTTCATGGATGCCAGCCTTGCCTGTGTTGCGGACGCCTCGGGCGGTGACCCGCGGGGCTAGTAGATCGATCTCCCGGCGGTACGGGGCGTGCCATCGATCTCGTGCAGGACGCGGGCGGGCACGCCACCGACCACGGTGTGCGCGGGCACATCGCTCGTCACCACTGCGCCGGCGGCGACTACCGCGCCGCGGCCGATCCGCACCCCATCGGTGATCACCGCACCTGACCCGATCCATACATCGTCTTCGATTATGATCCCCTCGGCGGTCAACCCTTGGTCCGTGAACGAGCGGCTGGGATCATCATAGACATGGTTCACGGCGACGATCTGAACCAGGGGAGAGGTGTACACGCGATCTCCCAGCGTGACGCCGCCCTGCCCCCGGATAACGCTGTACTCTCCCACGAGGCTATCTTGGCCGATATGGATGCCCGCATGCGGTAGCTGACGAAAGTTGTACACATGCAGCACGGCCCCATGCATCACCAGCGTTCGCGCCCCAATGGACACTCCGCCCGGACACGCGTGAACGTACACACCCTCATCCAGATAGCTGCCCGCCCCCAGCCGGATCAGGCGCGCATAGCGCAGCCGCACACCGCGCTCGATGGCCGCCCAGCCGTCCATGCGCAGCATCAGCCGGTACAGAACGGCACGGACGGCGATCCCGAGGATGCTTGGAATCCACCCCGCCAGGCTCTGGAGCAGCTGTTCGAGCGCGTACCATCCCACGCCGCCCGACTGCCGCCGAATGTAGAGCCCCGGACCGCCGCTGATGCGCTCGGCCCGTGGGTCGCCGGACCTAGAGCCGGTAGTAGAGGGCGCCATTGGCAACCTCTCCTGGTTGGATCACGCCGCGCGTGTCAAAGACGAGGCGTGCGTTCCGTGCCACCCAACCCCAATCGTAACTGCTGTGTGCGGTGTGCACGAGGACGCAATCCGCGAGCGCCAGGTCCTCCTCGGCGAGTTCGATCCCGGCCAGCCTCTCTCCGCCGGGCAGGTCGAGTTGGTGCACAAAGGGGTCATGGTACAGAACCTGCGCGCCCCGATCCTGCAAGAGCTCGATGATCGTCAGTGCCGGGCTTTCCCGCAGATCCGCCACATCGGGCTTGTAGGCGACGCCGAGAACGAGCACACGGCTCCCGCGGAGAGGCCGCTCGATATCGTTCAGAGCATCCTGAACGCGCCGCACTACATAGGCTGGCATGTCGGTGTTCACCACATCGGCCAGCTCGATGAAGCGTGTCTGCACGCTCAGACTCCGCATCTTCCAGGTGAGGTAGAGCGGATCGATGGGGATGCAGTGCCCGCCGAGGCCCGGCCCCGGGTAAAAGGGACTGAAACCAAAGGGCTTGGTGCTGGCGGCAGCGATCACCTCCCACACGTCCAGACCGATGCGCTGGCAGATCTGGGCCATCTCGTTGGCCAGGCCGATGTTGACGGCCCGGTAGGTATTCTCCAGGATCTTGACCATCTCGGCCGCCGCAGGGCTGGAGACGGGCACCGTCTGCTCCACGATGCTCCCGTAGAGGGCCACCGCCAGACTCAGGCAGGCGGGCGTCGCCCCGCCGATCACCTTGGGCGTGTTCCGGATGCTATAGTTGCGGTTTCCGGGATCGACGCGCTCCGGCGAGTAGGCCACAAAGATGTCCTCGCCGATGGCGAACCCGTCGTTCGCCAACCGGGGCATGAGGATCTCTTCGGTGGTCCCGGGGTACGTGGTGCTCTCCAGCACCACGAGCATCCCTGGATGCCGGTGGCGGGCGAGGTTCTCTACGGCCCCCACGATGTACGAGATGTCCGGATCCTTGGACTTGCTCAGCGGCGTCGGTACGCAGATGATGACGGCATCGGCCCGGGCCAGGGGCTCCGGATCGGCAGAGGCGTCCATATGCCCGCTCGCCGTCAGCGCGGCGATGGCATCAGCGGGCACATCTCCCACATAGCTCTCACCGCGCAAGAGCGCCGCACAGCGTTCTCGATCCGGGTCGATCCCGGTCACGTGGAAACCGGCTTGCCCCAACAGTACGGCCAGAGGAAGCCCCACATATCCCAGACCCATGACGCACACATTCGCGCTGCGATCCTCGATGCGCTGCCGCAGACGCTCGGCCCATCCGGCCTCGTTCAGGTCACTCATCCGTTCTCCTCTACTGATGCCTGTTGCGATCACAGCTCATTCGCGCAATCATAGCACGGGCGCGCCGGGGGAACAATACCCCTCGCCGGCATCGTCTCAAGGCCGGCGCAACGCTACCGCTTGCGAGGGCTCGGCCCCTGGCCCCTGCGCACAGGGATGACGGATCCGTTTCCATGCGGTACTATCCGTTGGCTGAGGGCAGAGCAACCGAAGGAGAATCGGTATGACTACAGTCTCATTTGACGGCCAATACGTGTGTCTGGATGGCAAGCGGACTTATGCCGGTAGAGTCTACGACGGGCACCCGGTAGAGGGGTTACTGTTCAACGTGCGAGCGGTTCAGGCGATCTTTGACGATGCGGTTCCCCAGACGAGCGCCAACTGGGCCTATCCGGACACGGGAGCCTGGGATCCGGATCGCAACACGGCCGAGTTCTGTGCCGCCCTCGCCCACTGGCGGGACCATGGAGTCCTCGCCGTGACGGTCAACCTGCAGGGCGGTGGGCCGCTCTATGTCCCCGAGATCAACCGTCATTATGACAATAACGGCTTTACGCCGGAAGGCGAACTCAAGCCGGCCTACGCCGACCGGCTGGCACGAGTCATCCGGCGCACCGACGCCCTGGGCATGGTCACCATCGTCGGCTTCTTCTACTGGACGATGCTGCTGCGCATGGCAAACGCGGACGCCATCTGGCGCGCGGCCCGGGAGGCCTGCACCTTCCTGGCTTCCTGCGGCCATAGAAACGTGCTCGTCGAGCTGGCCAATGAGATCGACGTCGTCGTCGACCAGACGCCCTATGCGATCTTTCGCCCCGAGCGTCAGCACGAGATGCTCAGCGCCCTCAAGGCCGAGTTCCCCAGTCTGCTGTTTTCTACCAGCGGCGGCGGTGCGGAGGTAGACACGGGCCGCGGGATGCCGCCCCCCTCGCTCGTCCGTACGGCGGATTACGTCTTGCTGCACGGCAACGGGCTGCGCCCTCTACAACTCGCCGCGGCGCTGGAGGCGGTGCAGAGCATGCCCTCGTACTTCCTTGCACCAAAGCCGATCATCATCAACGAGGACTCCCCGGCTCTGCCCAACCTGGAGGTCGCCTGGACGCACGGCGTCTCCTGGGGGTATTACGATCAAGGCTGGCACGGCCAGGGCGCCGATCCATGGGAAGACTATGTCCCGCGGCCACGCTATCGCGACGATGCGCCCTGGGCCGCCCTCAGTGGCTATCAGACGCCCCCGGTGAACTGGGGCATCAACACGCCCTTCAAGCGAGCCTTCTTTGAGCGTCTGTCCCAGATCACGGGCGTCGGCGCCGGGTGAACCCGGGCTGCTGAAGCCTTCAGCCGCTGGATCCCGGCTCTGGCGTGCCCTGATCCGGGGCCAGGGCCCAGGCACGCCCGCCGCGGACCTCCCCATAGAGGGTGCCCACACGCGTGGCGGCCAGTTTGCACTGCGCCAGGTAATCCTCCAGGCTCTGGGCCAGGGCGCGCGCGTGCTCGGCCCGACCGGCGATATCCTCCAGCCGCGCCGCGTTCCGTTCGCCCGGATCCCAGAGGGCCCTGCGCAACGCGTCCAGGCGCTCCTGTGCCGAAGCGACATTGGGGCGCTCCAGCGAGAGCAGCGTCGCCGCGATGGACTGCACGCCCTCGAAAAACGCCAGGTACTGCTGGCTGCGCCTCGTCATTCGGGCGAGCATATAGCCAATGTCCTCGATGAGCGCATTCAGGTCATCGGGATCCAGTTCGGCGCCTGGCGCGACTTCGCGCAGCGTGCCGAGGATCTCGTCAACCGTCCCGCACACATCGCCAAAGCGCGTCTCGCCGCCGGTGGCGGGCTCATCAGCAGCGACCAGTTGCAGCCCCCGGCGCGTCTCTGCCAACCTGACCCGCGGGAGCTCGATCACCCCCCCATCCTCAAAGACGAGGAGTGGCGGCACGTTGTGGCCGCGCTCCACGATGCGCGCCCGTCCGGCTCGGAGGTCCGCTTCGATCGCCTCGCGGTGAGGCGACGGCGGCATCCAGCGGTTCTCTTCTCTCTCCATTCACGCTCTCCTATTCACAGGGTATGCGCAGGATACCACAGAGCCTCCGCCAGGCAAGGCCCTCTATCGCTGGCGGGCCTGCCTCCTGCGCCCTATAATGCGCCCATCTCAACTCGGTAGGAGACGTGCTGTGGCTGTACGCGACGAACTGGCCCTGCCCACCGATTACGACGAGATACCCTATCCCGTCCTCTGCTACACGCAGACCCATCCGGACAGGCTGGCCACCTGCGCGAGCCTGCTGGGGCTCCCCGTACCCGACGTGGAGCACTGCCGCGTGCTGGAGCTGGGGTGTGCATCAGGCGGTAACCTTCTGCCCATGGCCGAAGCCCTGCCAGGCAGCACCTTTGTGGGCGTGGACCTCTCTGCTCACCAGATTCAAGAGGCCTCACAGGCCGTCACATCGTTGCGCCTTTCCAACATCGCCTTTCTCGCCATGGACCTTTGCGAGATCACCCCCGCGCTGGGCACCTTTGACTATATCATCGCCCATGGCGTCTACTCCTGGGTGCCCCCGGTAGTCCGCGACGCGCTCCTAAGGGTCTGCTCAGCGAACCTGGCCACTGCAGGCGTCGCATATATCAGCTACAACACCTACCCGGGCTGGCACATGCTCAGCGGCCTCCGAGAGATGATGCTCTACCATATGCGCGCCGAACGGGATCCCCACCGCCGGGCCGAGTTGGGGCGCGAACTGGTTGCCCTGCTTGCGCGCGCGGTGCACGACGAGCGCAACCAGGCCTATGGCACCTTTATGGAGTCCTACCGCGAACTCCTGGATAAGCAGGCCGAGGACGCCCGGCCACAGATCGACTCGGTGATCCTGCACGATGAGCTGGCTGAATGGAACGATCCCGTCTACTTCTGGCAGTTCGCCGAGCACGCCGGACAGCACGGGCTTCAGTTCCTGGTAGAGGCCGACTTTCCCATGTCCATGCCGGACAATCTCTCCGCCGAGACCTTTGGCTCCCTGCAGGAGGTGTGCGAGACGATTGTCGATACGGAGCAGTACATGGACTTTGTGCGGAACCGGGCGTTTCGGCGCACGCTGCTATGCCATAGCGACGCGACCCTGGATCGCACGCTCCGCAGCAGCCGCGTCCAGAGCATGGCCGTCGCCACGCGCGCCCAACGGGTGCCGCCCCAGGCTCCCGATGACGGGATCGCTCGATTCGCCAGCCCCGATGGCGCCCTGTTCCAGACCGATGACGCGGTCACCATCGCAGCTCTCGATCATCTCGCCGCGATCGCGCCCAGCGCCATTCCCTTCGGCCGGCTGGTCGACGAGGCGGCCAGCCGGCAGGGCACATCATCCCTCGAACCCGCGGACGTCCGCCGGCTGGCGGCGAACCTCCTCAAGGCCTTCTCTTACAGCGTCTCGCTCGTCGAGTTGCATGCCTGGGCCCCACCGGTCGTCTCCGCCGTCAGCGAGCATCCCCGAGCCAGCGCCTATGCCCGCTATCTGGCCCGCTCCAGCGACCGGGTCCCCAACCTGCGACACGAGCGCGTGCACCTGGACCCGCTGGCGCGTTACGTGCTGCCGCAGCTGGATGGCAGCCACACCCGTGATGACATCGCCGCCCAGCTGGATGCGCTGCTCAACAGCGGTGCGCTGCGGTACACCGATGGCAGCGAGAGTGGCGAAGCGGATCCCGCCATCCGGCTGAGGCGCGATCTGGACGCCACGCTATCCTGGGTCGCGCGCGCGAGCCTCCTGGTCGCCTGAGCCCAGCCATACAACCGGCTCGGGGTCCCGCTTGTCCGGCTGGCGGTCTCTCGCTAGAATCAGGAAATCAGAGCAGAGATCACACGGAGGGACGAGCCCATGCGCGTCACCAAAGCCATCATCACCGCGGCCGGGCGCAGGCAGCGCACGCTTCCACTGCAGATGCTGATCGATACGGACGGCCGGGAGAAGGCCGTTCTGGCGATCCTGGTGGAGGAGGCGCTCCGTGCCGGGATCGAACAGGTCTGTGTCGTCGTCAGCCCCGGGGATGAGGTCGCCTATCGCGAGGTGGTTGGCGACTATCTCAGCCGGATCACCTTCGTGGAACAGAGCGAGCCGTTGGGCTACGGGCACGCGATCTACTGCGCCCACGAGTATGCCGGGGACGAGCCCTTTCTCCACCTGGTGAGCGACCACCTCCCCATCACCAGGGGCGAGCTCGGCTGCGCCGAGGACCTCGTGCGCATGGCGGAACGCAACGATTGCGCCGTCTCCGCCGTGCAGGCCTCACGGGAGAGCCTGCTGCCGTACTTTGGCTGTGTGGGTGGCAAGCGGGTGGCGGGCAGCAGCCGCCTCTACCTGGTGGATCGAGTCATGGAAAAGCCCACCCCCACGGAGGCCGAGCAGTTCCTGGTGGTTCCGGGCCTGCGCGCCGGACACTATCTCTGCTTCTTTGGTATGCACGTGCTGACGCCTCTTGTCATGGCCATCCTGGGCGACCGGCTGGAGGCCCAACAGGAGGGCGTGACCCTTTCGGACGCCCTGGACGAGTTGTCCCGCCACGAACGCTACCTCGCGCTGGAGAGCGTTGGGCGACGCTACGATGTGGGGGCCCGTTACGGCCTGCTCACCGCGCAAATCGCCCTCGCCCTTGCCGGCCAGGATCGTGAGGTGGTGCTGGCCCAACTGCTGGAGCTTCTCGCGGCGCGCGAGGCAGACCAGAGTGCCGATGCCTAGTTCCGCGCTGCTTGATACCATCCTGTCACCCGATCCAGCCGTGCGCGATCGGTCGCTCCGAGACCTGTGCGTCCCGCTCTCCCTGGCAGAGCTCCAGGCGGAGTGCGCCGTGCTCGATAGCTTTAGGCGCTCCAGCACAAATCTCTTTGAGCGCGTGCGCGCCACGGCCTTCCTGTATGCCATCTATCGCTTTCACCTGCCTCGCCGGCTGGCCGCTGCCCCCGCCGGGCGAATACCCTACGGGGGCTACGCGCATCTCCTGGAACGCCGTTTTGAAGAGGCTATCGATGCCTTTTTGGCGGCCTCGCGCAGGGAAGGACCCTCCGAGGCCCTGGCCAGCGGCTTGGCTCAGGCGTACCACCTGCTCGCTTTCCAGACTCTGGCGGATCAGGTGCGCCGCAGCGTACGCTCGTTCGCCGGAAACCGCTGGATGTTCCGCATGGGCCACCCGGCCGATCACCCTCTGCGGGTGCATCCGCTGCTGCTCCGGCGAGATCCGGCGACCGGCCTCTTCCCTGTGGTGGCCGAGTTCACGCCCGTGCGCATGGACCTGACGCACAGTGGCTGGAGCGACATCTTTTTCCTGGGTATGGACTATCCCGAGGGAGCCCGCGTCATCAATGTGTCCGTCGATCTGGCGGTGCGCGGTCGCGACCCGGCGCCGCAGCCTCCCGTCTCGGCGTACGTACGCGTTATCGACAAGCCGTTGTTGCGCCTGGCCAGCCTCGACCTCGGCGCGCAAGCGGAGATCCGCACCGTTGGCGAGGTCTTTGATTTCGCCCGTGACTATCTGGGGCTTCTCAAAGCCGCCGTGATCGCCGCCGGCATCGTTCCCCCCGGCCTGGAGGGCGCGGGCCATCCGCTTTCAGATCTCCTCGCTCGGGTGGTGGGCCCCGGCATGGGCATAGAGCTCGTGAGCGAGGTGCGGGGTATTCCCAAGGGCTCCCGGCTCGCCGTGTCCACAACGCTCCTGGCCGCCTTGATCGCTGCGCTCATGCGAGGCACCGGTCAGGTGTCCACGCTGGAGGGACCTCTCCGTGAGGACGAGCGGCGCCAGGTAGCCGCCCGGGCCGTACTGGGCGAGTGGCTGGCCGGGTCCGGCGGCGGATGGCAGGATTCCGGAGGCGTGTGGCCCGGCATCAAGCTGATTCACGGCGTGCAGGCGCAGGATGGCGACCCCGAATACGGCGTCAGCCGCGGCCGCCTGCTGCCGGAGCACGTGATCCTCGGGCCGGACAAGGTGCGTCCCCAGATGCGCCAGGCGCTTCAGGATAGCCTGGTGTTGGTGCATGGAGGGATGGCCCAGAACGTCGGTCCCATCCTGGAGATGGTCACCGAGCGCTATCTCCTCCGCTCGCCTCAGGAATGGTCGGCGAGAAAGGAGGCGGGCGCGATTCTCGATCACGTCCTGGAGCTCCTTCGCTCGGGATCGGTGCCTGAACTGGCGCAGGCGACCACGCACAACTTTACCGGGCCCCTGCAGACGATCGTCCCGTGGGCGAGCAACCTGTATGTGGAGTCGCTCATCGAACGAGCCCGCACGGATCTGGGGGAGGCGTTCTGGGGCTTCTGGATGCTGGGGGGAATGTCAGGGGGAGGCATGGGCTTTATGGTGGCCCCCGAGGCGCGAGACGCGGCCCAAGGCTACTTGCTCGAGATGATGCACGAGGAAAAGCGACGCCTTGAGCACGCCTTGCCCTTTGCCATGGATCCCGTGGTGTATGACTTTTCCATCAACGAGGTGGGAAGCGCGGCGAGGCTGCTGCAGGGCGAAGCGGCGCTACTCCCCGGCTCCTACTACAGCCTGGCGGTTCCCAGGCTTTTGAAGCAGAGCCGGCACGACCTCTCCGAGAGCCAGCGGGCCGAGCTGGACCTCTTCTCGCGGGCCGTGCGCACGCGCCCCGAGATGCTCCCCGCGATGGGCCTGTTGCTGGACGCGCTCCTGCCGCAATCCGAGGCCCCGCGCGAGGGCCAGCAGGATCTGGATCGCCTTCTCGACGAGAACGGCTTTGATCGCCAGCAGCACGAGCAGATTCGCCGGGAGTTGCGCGCAGGCATCATCGGCCTGGCGCAGAATCGCCTCCCCGCGACCAGTGAGATCCGCGATGTTGCTCCCGGGGACGTTCACAGGGCGCCGGAGGGGAATGCACATCTGGAGCGTGTGGGCCTGGAGGCGCTGGCTCGGGGCGCCGCGGCCGTGGTGACCCTGGCCGGCGGCGTCGGCAGCCGCTGGACGCAGGGCGCCGGCGTCGTCAAGGCCATAAATCCCTTCGCCCGGCTGGGAGGCGCGCAGCGGACCTTTCTGGAAGTGCATCTGGCCAAGAGCGCGCGCACGGCCGAGTTGGCCGGGGCGCCGCTGGCTCACGTCATCACGACGAGCTACCTCACCCACGGCCCGATCGCCGAATACCTCGGCCGTTGCGGCAACTATGGGTACCGCGGCCCCCTGTATCTCAGCCAGGGTCGCGCCATTGGTTTGCGCCTGGTGCCGATGGTGCGGGACCTTCGCTTTGCCTGGGAGGAGCTCTCTCAGCAGCTGCTGGATGAGCAGGCCCAAAAGGTGCGTGAAAGCCTGAATGCCGCACTGATCGCCTGGGCGGAAGGCATGGGCGAGGGTCGCGACTATCGCGACAACCTCGCCCTCCAGTGTCTGAGCCCAATCGGGCACTGGTACGAGATCCCCAACCTCTTCCGGAGCGGAGTTTTGGCACGGCTGCTTGAGGCTCAGCCCGGGCTGCAGTACCTGCTGGTGCATAACATCGACACGCTGGGCGCCTCTCTCGACCCAACGCTGCTCGGTATGATGATCGAGCACCAGGTTCCTTTTGCGGTAGAGGTCGTCCCGCACCGCATTCAGGACCGCGGGGGAGGCCTGGCACGAGTGGACGGTCGCCTCAGGCTGGTGGAGGGGCTCGCCATCCCGCGTGAGGAGCAAGAGTTCGACCTGACCTACTACAACTCAAACACCTTCTGGCTGCAGGTCGATCGTCTCCTCGAGTTGTTCGGCCTGGATCGCGCCACGCTCAGGGATGCGGAGGCGGTCGAGACGGCGACGCGCGAGATGGCGCGCCGGATGCCCACCTACGTTACGCTGAAGGACGTCAAGCGCCGTTGGGGCAACGGTCAGGAGGACGTGTACCCGGTTGCACAGTACGAAAAGCTTTGGGGGGATATGACGGCCCTGCCCGAGTGGCAGGGTATCTACCTGGCCGTCAGCACGAACCGAGGTCAGCAACTCAAGGAGCGTGACCAGTTGGACGGCTGGTTCCGCGATGGTTCTGCAGAGCAGATTGAGACGCTGTGCGGCTGGCGTTAGGCCGCACAGCGTCGGGTCATGCGGGGAAGTGCAGCAGACTATTCGACGAGCGAGCCATCCACGACGCTGATCCGAATCTCCAGCGTATCTGATCCGTCCTTGGCGACTACAAGCCAGTAGGCGCCCAGTTCGACGTCTACGTCGATCTCAAAGGTCATGGTCTTGACCTGGAAGCTGGGATGCTCGTCTATAAAGGACTGCAGGCCGTTGGCGAGAGCGATCTCCATGGCCTCAGGGCTGTCGACCTTCCAATCCCCGGGAGTGAGGTTGGCCTTGGCCGCCGGCCGAATCTGATCTGAACGATTGGCCTTGATGGGCTTTTCCGTCGTATCCAGGCTGTAATAGGCTTGGTTGCCGTCACCCTCCGGCGCCACAATAAAGCGCCAGGCCGAAGAAAGCCCGTCCACACCCAGATCCTCCTTGCCGGGCCGGTTGGGCAGGCGGCACTCGGATATCACAGATCCCGCCTTCCACGCCATGGCCGCCGGCTCGATAATCGCCCAGGCCTCCATGGCAGAGAGCCTTTGTCCCGGCGTCAGCGCCGCTTCCGGGCCCTTTTCTGCACATCCTCCGGCCGCCAGCAACAGTGCTGTGACCACCAGCCCCAATGCCAGCCTTGAAGACCACTTCATCCTATGCCTCCTCGCATTTGGTGCCACTCTGCCCGGGGCGGCCCCGGCCAATGCCGATAGACCACTCTACCGTGTCTGTATATTTACCATATTCCATACGGCTGCGCAACGTTTTTGGGCCAGAACATATCCGACGTTCGTAGGATACCCCGCCACCCTCACCCGCCTGGCCTGTTTGACAGGGGCCTCGGGCGCCATGATACTCTGGTTATGCCAGCTGTGCCATCGCCCGCCAGAGCCACCATCACCGTTCGCACCATCTGCGGTCGATTGGCCGGGGTTGCGACTGAATCCGGAGTGATCCAGCAGACGGGCCTTCTCTGGATAGCGGACACCCTTTCCCATGCCGTGGACTATGGTTTTCACCTGTACCTGGGCCGCGCCCTCCCTCTGGGCGCCTTTGGCCAGTTTCAGAGCCTGAACTCGCTGGCGCTCGTCGTGCTGATCCTCGCCTTTGCGCTGCAGCCCGTTGCCGCCCGGTATACCGCTGCTCCGCCTGCCGGTCGCGACGGCCCTGCAACGCAGGGGGCTATCCTGCGCCGGTTGGGGCGGCAAAGCCTGGGAGTGGCGGCCATCGCCACGACCGTCTTCGCGCTGCTCAGCTTCCCCATCGCCCGGGCGACGAGACTTCCCAGGCCCCTGATCCTCATGCTCACCTGCCTGTTTCCGCTGGGCGCGCCTCGCGGCGTGGCGCTGGGCGTGCTGCAGGGCCAGACTCGGCTGGGCATGCTGGGGCTCACCAACCTGACCAATGCACTGGTGAGAACCGCCCTCGCTATCGCCGGTATCGAGCTCTTGCACTGGGGGGTGCGCGGTGCCGCCGCCACGGTGGTGATCGGTGCGGCGGCGGCGCTGTTCGCTTCGCTGCTGGCGGTGCGCAATACCGCAAGGCAGCCCGGCAGCCTGGACAGCGCTGCCGTTCGAGAGGGCTGGCACATCGCCTTTGCCGGCCTCCTGATGTCCGTGTCCTACATGCTCCTCACCAATATGGACGTCATCTGGGTGAACCGGATCGCCTCCGGCACGGTCGCCGATGCCTACGGGCGAGTGGTCGTGCTGCGCCGTGTCGTGGCCGTCTTTGCCACGGCGATCTCCATGGCCATCCTGCCGAGGGTGGCGCGAGGCGTTCGGCGGCGCGAACGTCCGGACCGGGCCATCGCGCTGTCGCTGGGTGTCGTCCTGGCGGCCGGCCTGGCGCTGACAGCCCTGTATGCCGTCGCCGGCCCGGCCATCTACCGCCTGGCTTACGGGGCAGAGCCTGGCGCCGCGAGCCGCTGGATCGTCGCCATGGCAGGCGCCATGCTCGGCTACAGCATCAGCCTCGTTTGGGTGAACGTGCTCGTGGCAGCGGATCCGCGCCCTCTTTCGTGGGTCATGGTCGCGCTCGCCGCGGTGCAGACGGTGCTCTATGCTCTCTGCGCGCGAACACCTGGCGCAGCCATCGCGATCCTCTTCGGCTCGGCCTGGCTGCTGTCCCTGGCGGGCGCCGCGCTCTACTGGTACCGTGTACGCCCGGGTCTCAACCCGCCCGCCTGTTCAGCCACCGGTGTGGGCGCCCCGGAACGAGGCCGTTCTACACCGACGGGAGCGGAGTGATGGACAGATTGCTGGATCTCCAGATCAGTGGGCGACTCCTCTTTGGGTCCGGCGCTCTGGGCGAGTTGCCGGCGGCCCTGTCCCGGCTCGGTGCCCGGAGACCGCTCATCGTCACCGATGCCGGCCTGATGCGGACGGGCATTCCGGCGCAGATCATCGACCTCATCCAGAGAGACGGTCTCTCTGCCGCCCTCTTTGATGGCGTAGAGCCGGATCCCCGCATCGCGATCGTCGCCGCCGCCGCGGGCGCCGGCCGTGCGCACGCCTGTGACGCCGTTATCGGCGTAGGAGGGGGCAGCGCCCTCGATATCGCCAAGATGACCTCCGTCATGCTCACAAACGCTGGCTCTCCGGCCGACTATCTTGGGACCGATGCCGTGCCGCTCCCGGGGCTGCCCAAGGTCCTCATCCCCACCACGGCGGGCACCGGCAGTGAGGTATCGCCCATCGCCATACTCTCCGATGAAGCGGCCCATCTCAAGAAAGGTGTTGTAAGCCGACATCTGTACGCGGATGTCGCCCTGGTGGACCCGCAGCTCACCCAGGGGCTCCCGCCGCACATCACCGCCTACACTGGAGTAGATGCCCTCACCCATGCCATAGAGGCCTACACCAACCGCTTCCCGCATCCACTGGTTGACACGCTGGCCATCGAGGCGATCCGGATGATCGGCAGGTACCTGCCCAGGGCCGTGGCCTGCGGAGAGGACGCCGAGGCCCGCTATCACATGTCGCTGGCAAGCACCATGGGTGGCCTTTGCCTGGGCACCGTGAACACCGGCGCGGTCCATGCGCTGGCCTACCCGCTCGGTGGGCAGTTCAACATACCCCATGGAATCGCCAACTCGCTGCTCTTGCCCTACGTGATGCGCTACAACCTGATCGCCCGGGTCGAGCGCTTTAACCGGATCGCTGAGGCCCTGGGCAGTCCCATCGACGGGCTGGCGCCGCGAGCGGCGGCCGATAGGGCCGTGGAGGCGGTGGAACGCCTCTGCCGGGACGTGGGCATCGTCTCGCGCATGCGTGAACTGGATGTCCCGGAGAATGCCATCGAGCCGATGGCTCGGGCCGCCATGGACGTCACCCGTCTGCTCAGCATCAACCCGCGCGTCGTCACGCTGGAAGCGGCGAGAGAGATCTACCGCCAGGCGTACTGAGGGGCGCACGCGCCCGACGCTCCGGCCATCAAGCCGGCGTGGCGCCCTGCGCCGCATGTGTAGGCCGCCACCGAGGCCAAACCGAATCATCTATCAGGAGGCGCTTTCGATGCCGTCCGTGCGTTCTGTCCAGAGCCCGTTGCCAGCCGATCCGGATCGCCCGCTCGCTGCCGGGGCTGCTCGTAGCCAGCCGCAAAAGCCGCACCAGGGCCTGGTCATCGTCTATACCGGCCACGGCCGGGGCAAGACGACCGCTGCCCTGGGCCTTGTCCTGCGCGCCTGGGGACACGGCCTGCGCCCCTGTGTGGTCCAGTTCATCAAAGAGGAGCGGGCACGCTGGGGGGAGACCATGGCCGCCGAGCGTCTGGGCATTCGCTGGCATGCCGTCGGCGCCGGGTTCACCTTCACCGCGCGTGATCAAACGCGGGATCGCGAGCGTGCTCTGGCTGGTTGGGCGCTGGCCCGCGAGATCATCGCCGGGGGCGAGTACGATCTCGTGGTGCTGGATGAGTTCACCTATCCTCTCAGCTACGGGTGGCTGGCACCCGAGGAGGTGGCGGCATGGCTGCGGCAGCACCGGCCGGCGGGGGTGGACGTCGTCATCACCGGGAGAGACGCCGTGCCAGAGATCCTCGACCTTGCGGACATGGTCACCGAGATGGTGGAGGTCAAGCATCCCTTTCACAGCGGCGTGGCGGCACGCGCGGGAATGGAGTACTAGGCTGCCAGCCGCCGCGAGGAACTTGCGAGCAGGGCCAGGGCAGGGCATGGTGGAGTTGCCCCCACGCTCCTTCTGAGTATGCTCGACCAGGGCTCTGGGTTGGCGCCAGCCCGGCGCGTACCGTCGCCTGGAGCACCCGGCAGGAAGGAGGACCCACCTTGCCACGTCTCTATGCTGTTCGGCACGGGTTGACAGACTGGAACGCGCTCGGGCGGATCCAGGGGCACGCACAATCTCACCTCACCGAATCCGGACGCAGACAGGCCGAGTTGATCGCCGACCGTCTGTCCTCCGAGCGCATCGACGCCGTCTATTCCTCAGACCTCACGCGCGCCATGGACACCGCCCGGGCCATCGCCGGCTGCCATGGTCTGCCGGTCCATGCCGACTCCCGCCTCCGCGAGGCCGACTATGGCGATTGGGAGGGACGGACCATGGATGAGCTGCGCGTGCTCTATCCGGAGGTCGTGGACCGTTGGATGACAGAGCCCGTGGCCGTGGCTCCCGTCAACGGGGAGAGTGTCGAGCAGGTGGCGGCACGGGTCAGCGAGTTGCTGGACGAATTGCGGGCGCGCCCCGAGGACGAGCAGATCGTGGTCGTCGGACATGGTGGTTCGATCCGGGCCCTCCTGTGCCTGGCCTTGTCGGTCCCGCAGGGCTACTCCCGGCGCGTGCGGGTCGATACCGCTTCGCTATCCATCGTACAACTCACTCCCGCGCGCAGCGTGGTCATGTCTGTCAACGACAGGCATCACCTCGTCGATGCGGACGTGGTGGACACCTTTATCGCCTTCTAGAGGGAGATTGGGAACGAGGTGCCGATGCCGATCCATAGCCAAACCTTCCTGAACGCGCTCCCGCCCGAATGGCATGTGCCCCTGCTGCCGCTCATCCAGGCTCACGTGGCGGATGCAGCCAAGGTCGTCGTACTGGATGACGACCCGACCGGCACCCAGACGGTGCATGGCGTGCCCGTGCTGACCGGTTGGTCCACTCAGGCCCTGGCCGGTGAACTGCGCGACCCCTCCAGCCTGTTCTACATTCTGACCAACTCCCGGAGCCTGGAGCGCGAGGCCGCCGCAGCGCGCAGCGCAGAGATCGCCCGGAACCTGCAGGCTGCCGCCGCCGACGTGGGACGGGATTATGTGCTGGTCAGCCGGAGTGACTCGACCCTGCGCGGCCACTTTCCCGCAGAGACCGACGCTCTGATGATGGCCAGTGGTCTGCCCGTGGACGGCATACTGCTCGTTCCCTTCTTCGAAGAGGGTGGCCGCTACACTATCGATGATGTGCACTATGTCCGGGAGGGCGGCTGGTTGATCCCGGCGGCCGATACCGAGTACGCCCGCGATCCGGTGTTCGGATACACCTCCAGCAATTTGCGACAGTGGGTCGCAGAGAGGTGCGGCTGCAGTCCGGACACCGTGGCGTCCATCTCCCTCGCGGATCTGCGCGGCGGCGGGCCCCGACGTGTCGAGATCTGCCTCAGCGAGTTGGAGAACGCCCAACCCTGCATCGTCAATGCGACGTGCTACCGAGATCTCGAGGTTCTGGTGGCCGCGCTGCTCGCCTCGGAGGCCCAGGGCCGGCGCTACCTCTGCCGGACGGCCGCGTCCTTTGTGCGCGTGCGCGGAGGGCTGGATCCGGCGCCTCTGCTCACCGCGGCTGACTTGGGCGGTCGCCGCGGAGGACTCATCATCGCGGGGTCCTACGTCCGCCGCACGACGGAGCAGATCAAGGCAGCGCGCGCCCTAAAGGGCGTGGAGCCGGTGGAACTGGATGTTCCGGGCCTGTTCACGGGTTCCCCCAGCGCCGTGATCGACGCCGCGCGTGCGGCCGCCGCCGGTGCGATGGCAGCCGGGCGCGATGCCCTCGTGCACACCAGCCGGGAACGCGTGCAGGCCTCCGGCGGAAGCGCGCTGGACACCGGGAGACAGGTGTCTCAAGCGCTCGTCGATCTCGTCGCGGGTTTGGCGATTCAGCCCGCCTGGATCGTTGCCAAAGGAGGCATCACCTCCTCGGACATTGCCACCGAGGCGCTGGGCATTCGCCGCGCCTGGGTACGCGGGCAGGCGATCCCGGGTGTTCCAATATGGCGTACGGGGCCGGAAGCGCGCTGGCCGGCCATGGATTATGTCGTCTTCCCGGGGAACGTGGGTGAGCCCGAGTCGCTCGCCCGGATGATCCAACTGCTGCGCGGCACACGCTAGGCAGGGCGCGCCTCACGGCCGGGCCTCACGGGTACCCGGCCGTCGTCATGCCTGGAGCGAGGCTGTCTTTCCAGAGCCTTAACATGCCGTTGATCGGGCGATAGCACGGCCCTGCTATACTTTCCACGGTCGCGGGAGGCGCGACACCGCCAGGAACACCACGATATAGGAAAGGAGCCATTTGCCACTGCTGTATCTCGTCCGCCACGGACAGACTGACTGGAACGCCGAGCATCGGCTTCAAGGCCGGGCGGATCGCCCGTTGAACGCCACGGGGCAGCTGCAGGCGGCCGCCGTCGCCCAACGGCTGGCGTCCGAGCCGCTGGAAGCCATCTACTCCAGCGATCTCGCGCGCGCCATGGCGACGGCGCAGGCCATCGCCGCACGGCATCACCTCACCGTTACCCCCGAGCCTCGCCTGCGAGAGATCAGCTACGGTACCTGGGAGGGGCGCACGATGGCTGAGATCGCGCAGCGATACCCCTCCACGCTGGAGGCCTGGCGCCATGGCGGCTATGTGCCGGAGGAGATGGGTGGCGAGCCGGAACCGGCCGTCGCCAGTCGGGTTTCCGCGCTCCTGGAGGAGCTTGCCAACCGTCCTTCCGAGGAGCGGATCGCCCTCGTCAGCCACGGGGCCTGCCTGCGGGTGCTGATCGCGCTGCTCGCCGGCGGAGAAGCTGCCGCCAGGCGACCGGTGGTGGGGACGGCGTCGCTTTCACGAGTGCTCCTCACCCCTTCCGGCGCGAGGATCCTCTCTCTGGACGAACGCGCGCACCTGGAGAAGGTTCATGCTGCCGAAGAGGCCGCGGCGGGCGCCTAAAGCGGTACGGCGTCCTCCGTTGCAGGGTCCCAGAGATTCGCGTGAGGCCGCAACGCTCGATTTGCACTTGCGCGGCGTACGTGGTATGCTAACCGATGGTGTCCGGACATCGCCGGACTCTGAGAGGAGAGAAACATGGAACTCAGACAGACCGAAACGCGGATGGCCCGCCCTATTGCGGGCGCGGCTCAGGTGGCCAGGCGGGCGCTGGAGATCGTCGTCGGCGTGCTCCTGGTGGAGCGCGAGCCCAGCCATACCAGCAAGTACGAAGACCTCTTCCACATGCCCTGGTAGGCAGTACGCACAACCGAATCGACCGGCATAGCTGCTGGTCATGATCACCGGTCAGCACCTACGGCAAGGCGCCGCAAGGGCTGGCGTTTTCTTTTCCCCTCCTGGCGTCCCCGGGCTCGGCCCGCTGGCCCTTGCCCATTTGGCCTTTCAGGCTTCAGCCTCGCCCGCTGCCGCCCTGCCGTTGACGTTCCCCCGGGCCCGACCTAGACTGGGCTGGAGATCCTGAACGGAGCCGGTGTCGCCGGCCATGCAGTCCACCCAGAGAGGGAGCCCCTTCCATGAGAGATTGGCAGTCCGGCTATGTGAACACCAACGGCATACGCATGCACTACTGGCGCACCGGCGGAGGCGGGCTTCCGGTTGTGCTCTCCCACGGCGCGACGGATAGCGGCCTTTGCTGGACGCGCACCGCACTGGCCCTGCAAGGGGACTATGACGTGATCATGGTGGACGCCCGCGGCCACGGCCTGTCGGACAAGCCCAGCAGCGAGTATGGGCCGCGCTTTTCGGGCGACGACCTCGCCGGACTGATCGTGGGCCTGGAGTTGGACCGGCCACACCTCGTGGGCCACTCCATGGGCGGGGAGATCTCGGCCAACTGCGTGGCGGATCACCCGGGCACGGCGCGCAGCCTGGTGATTCTCGATTCCGGGTTCATCTCCAATGGGGGGCCCTACCGCGGCTCCTCGGAGGGCGCGGAGGAGCGCATAGCGCGTTCGCGCGCGGGCGTAGAGGAGATGCGCGCTCTCGGCATGGAGGGGCTATTGGCGCGCCTGTCGAAAGAGAGCCCCAACTGGCACGAACTGGAGCGCGCACCATGGGCGGCGAGCAAGCTACAGGTCTCGCCAGAGTACGGCCGGTTTTTCGCCCAGGACAAACGGCCCTGGCAGGAGATCATTGCCGCCGTCGATTGCCCGATGCTCCTGATGATCGCCGATCCCGGGCTCGGGTCACATACCGAGTGGGAGGCCGCGATCGAGGCCACCGGCCTGTGGAAGGAGGGCAACCTGCTGCACATCAACGGTGCCGGGCACAACCTCCAGCGCGATCGCTGGGAGGTGTTCATGGACCGGCTCACCACCTGGCTGGCCGGCCACTGAGCGCCGTCCTGACGTGACGCGGGGGGAGCCGGACAACCCGGCTCCCCCCGCGTGCTGCGGCCGCGCTCTAGGTTCGGTAGTGGGCGTTGATATCCACATAGGCATGGGAGAGATCGCTCGTCCAGACGGTTGCCTCTCCATCGCCCAGCCCGAGATCGATGCGTACGCTGATCTCGCGTTCGGCGAGGATCTCGCTGGCGCGGCCCTCATCGACTTGATACGGCCCGCCGTCGCGCACCAGCTCCAGATCGCCCATCCACACTCTCACAGAGCCCGGATCCAGCGGAACACCCGCGTACCCGATGGCGCAGACGATCCGGCCAAAGTTCGCGTCCTGGCCGTAGATAGCCGTCTTGAAGAGCACGGATTTTGCGACCGACATGGCCACCTGCCGGGCCTCGGCCCGATTGCGCGCCCCGGTTACGGCGATCTCGATAAAGCGCGTGGCGCCTTCACCATCGCGCACCAGGTTCTTGGCCAGGCTCACAGCGACCTCTTTCAAGCCCGCGAGGAACGCCTGGTACAGAGGAGAAGAGGTTGAGCTGATCGCAGGCATCTCGGCCATGCCGTTGGCCAGGAGCAGCACCGTATCGTTGGTGCTCATATCGCCGTCGATGGTGATCATGTTCAGGCTTTCGTCCACCGCCTCCACCAGAGCCGCGCGCGCGGGCAACGGGCCGATGCGCGCATCGGTCGTGATGGTGGCCAGCATCGTGGCCATGTTGGGGCTGATCATCCCCGCGCCCTTGGCCATGCCGGCGATGATAAACGACACACCCTCACCGGACACCTCCACGGCTACCTCCTTGGGTACCGTATCGGTCGTCATGATGGCGAGGGCCGCCTGGTGCCCGGCATCCACGCCGCCCGCCAGCGCCGGAACGGCCTGCTCGATCCCCGCCAGCACCTTGTCCATCGGCAGCGGCTGACCAATGACGCCCGTGGACATGACGAGATAGTCCTGCGCGGCTCCCCCCAGGTGGTGCGCCAACGCAGCAGCCATGCCCTCCGCATCGTGCAGACCACGCTCGCCTGTGCAGGCATTGGCGCAACCGCTGTTGATCACCACGCCTCGCTGCGTCGTCGGGTTCCGCAGGATCGCCTCCTGGTCGTACACCACGGGCGCGGCCTTGAACAAGTTGGTCGTAAAGAGCGCGGCGCCGGTGCAGGGCCTGGTCGAGCGCACCAGCGCGAGATCCAGCTTGCCGGAGGCCTTGATGCCTGCCGCAACGCCTGCCCCCTCGAATCCCTGAACCGAGGTCACCGATCCCCCCGGCAACAGCCGCACATGAAATGCCATATCCGCCATTCCTCCCTGCCAGCCTTACCGTCCGAACTCCGCGCGAGTATAGGGCGCCCGGAGCGTCATGTCAACGGCGGCCGCGCCCCTACTGTCGCCCGAGTCCCCCCTCAGGAACCCCCGGAGGCGCTCGCACGTCTGAAAGATATGCGGTACGCTGATTCTAAGGAGGCTCTATGGCACGCCGTAGTCGACTACTCATGTTTCTGCTGGCCCTCGCCATTGTGGTCAACGCTTGCCAAACGCCTGCGGATGCCCAGCCAGAGCCGGCCCAGACCACACCATCGAGCACCGACACCGCCCGCTCAAGCCCGGCTGCAACGGGTGCGGCGGCCGATCCCTCACGAGAGACGGCTACCGGCACTCCTGCTGTTGAGGCCAGCGCCCGCCCGGACGCTGAAACTCGCGAACTGGAGGACCATCCTGTGAACCCCGATCAGATCGTTTCCGCCAATGCCATGGGGCTGGACTTGCTGAAACGGCTCCGTGCCGCCTCGGAGCCAGGAACGAACCTCTTCATCTCGCCGGTGAGCGTCGCGTTGGCTCTGGGAATGGCCGCGAACGGCGCGAGCGGGGAAACCCAGGAGGGGATCCGCGCCGCCCTGCATCTCCAGGGGTGGGACGAGAAGGCTGCCAACCAGGCCTTCGCCGGCCTTGGCCAGGCGCTCGACGGTGACGATCTGGGCGTTGAGCTGGATATCGCCAACGCACTCTGGCTCCGCCAGGGGCTGCCCTTTCGCACGACTTTTCTCGATACGGTGGCGCGGTACTTTGGTGCCCGGGTGTCCGGGCTGGACTTCAGCTCCTCCGAGGCGGCTGACGTGATGAACGGCTGGGTTGCCGACCAAACCCGCGGGCGCATCACAGAGATCGTTACCCCACCCATCGACCCTCTCGCGATCCTGTTTATCATGAACGCGGTGTACTTTAAGGGTGATTGGGAAACCCCCTTCGATGAGTCTCTTACGTCGGAAGAAGCCTTCACCCGCGCCGACGGCGCCCAAGTGCAGGCCTTGATGATGAGCCGCTATGGATCCTGGGAATACGCCCGCTCCGGCGACTACCAGGCCGTCCGCCTGCCGTACAGCGGGGGGCGCCTCAGTATGATCGCGGTGCTACCCGCGGATGGCACGAGCCTGGATGCCTGGCTCGATGATCTGGATGCCAGTGGGTGGCAGGCGCTTGTCGGCGCGCTCACCCGCAAGGACGGCACCGTCTCGCTGCCGCGATTCACGCTGTCGTTCGAGGCGCGCCTGAATGACGCGCTGGCGGCAATGGGGATGGAGCGTGCCTTTATCCCAGGCGAAGCCGACTTTTCCCGGATTCACGAGATGGACCAGCCCACTTGGATCGATGGTGTCCTCCACAAGTCCTTCGTGGAGGTGAACGAGCAGGGCACGGAGGCGGCCGCGGTCACCTCGATTGAGTTGCGCGCACAGGCGGCGGCACCAGAGGAGCCTTTCTCCTTTCTCGCGGACCGGCCCTTCCTCTATGTCCTTCAGGACGATAGCACCGGAGCCATCCTCTTCGTGGGCATCAACCACGATCCCACCGAGGAGGCAGCCCGCGTCAGCCGCTAGCTCCAAGCCGGTCACTCAGGCCGTCGCCGGCCCTTCTGGACACGCCTGTGCCCCCGTGGTACACTCGCGAACAATGCAGTCCTATGCGACAGGAGGGCGCCGAATGAAAAAGTCCTGGGAATCGATCCTCACTCTCAGCGTGGTGCATTTCATGCTCTTCCCCGAGACGCAATCGGGCGGGGGGCCGGTGGTTGAGACGATCGAGAAACTCGCTCTGGACGATTTTCTCGGCGCGGTGGAGATCACCCGGATCTCCAGCCCCGAGGACCGGGCGTCTGTGCGCAGCATCGCGCTGCAGAGCGGCCTCAAGATCGGCTTCGGCGCCCAGCCCCTGCTGCTCTCATCCGGTCTGAGCCTGAACGATCTGGACGAGGCCGGCCGTGCCAGGGCCGTCGATCTCATCCGGTCCTGCATCGACGAAGCGGCAGAGATGGGTTGTGCGCGCGTCGCCTTTCTCACCGGCCGCGATCCAGGCGACGCCGATCGCCCCCGCGCGCTGGACGCCCTCGCCGCCTCGCTCAACACCCTGTGCCCCTATGCCGGCGACAAAGGTCTGGCGCTGACGCTCGAAACCTTTGACCGGGAAGTCGACAAGAAGGCGCTGCTGGGCCCCTCGGATCTCTCGGCGGCCTTTGCGCAGCGCATGCGCGCGGATCATCCCACGTTCGGCCTGATGTACGACCTGAGCCACCAACCGCTGCTCGGCGAGACCGCCCGCGAAGCGCTCACCACCCTGCAGCCTCACCTGGTTCACATCCACGTGGGCAACGCCGTCACGATCCCCGGCAAGCCTGCCTATGGCGATCTCCACCCGCGCTTTGGCTATCCCGAGAGCGCCAACGACGTGCCCGAGCTGGTGGATTTCCTCAAGAACCTGTTCCATGTCGGCTACCTCCAGAAGAAGAACCACGGGGTTACGCCATGGGTCGGGATCGAGGTCAAGCCACAGGCAGGGGAGACCTCAGAGCTCATCTGGGCGCACACCAAGCGCACCTGGCGTGAGGCCTGGTCGGCCATCTAGCAGCAAACCGCCGCCCGTGGCCAAGGAGTACCCCGTGCGCAACCGTAGTATCATGGTCGTCCTGGCGCTGCTATCGCTGGTCGTCTGGGCAGCGCTGTTGACATTTATGCAGCGCCAGCCTCCCAGCATGGTGAACCAGGTGGTCTTTGAGGTGATGTTTGCCGGCGCGGTGGTCTGTTCTATGGTCCCGGTGTCCTATGCGCTGAACGCCCGGTTTGCCCCGCCGCTCGGGTTGGTGGGCGACATGAACCGGTCGCTGAGGCAGGGGTTGCTGGCCGGCCTCGTGGGCGGCGTCCTCATGGCGCTGCACATCATGGATATGTTGCCGCCGGAGCGCGCGCTGGTGCTGGTGGCCATTGTGGTGTTGCTGGAGCTTTTATTCTACATCCGGCGCCGTTAGCCCACGCGACCAGGCCGATGTATGAAAAAGAGGCGCCGGGCAGCAAATGCCCGGCGCCTCCTTGCCTCTATGATCAGCGGATAGCCTTTTCCGTGTCCCGGTCGAAAACGTGCATGTTGTCCATGTTGAACAACACTCTGAGTTCCTGGCCCACGTGAGCAGAGGTGCGCGGATCCACCCGCGCGATAAAGCTCTTGCTGCCGGCCACCAAATACAGGAAAACCTCGTTCCCCATCAACTCGGTGACGTCCACCCTGCAGTTCACAGGAGCCCCAGTGATGCCTGGCGGCGCAAAATCCGGGTCATGGACGTCCTCGGGGCGGATCCCGAAGACCACCTCGCGACCCAGGTAGCTATCCAGCTCTGGCATGCGCGCATCCGGCACCTGCACGCGGAACGCCCCGCAGTCCAGGTACATTCGGTTCTGCTCACCTGTGATGGTGCCATCGAAAAAGTTCATCGCTGGGCTGCCGATAAAGCCCGCCACGAACACGTTCGCCGGGTAGCGGTAGAGGCTCTGCGGCGTATCGACCTGCTGGAGTATGCCATCGCGCATGACGGCAATGCGCGTACCCATGGTCATGGCTTCCATCTGGTCATGCGTCACATAGATAAAGGTCGTCTCCAGCCGTTGGTGCAGCTTGCTGAGCTCTGCACGCGTGGCCACACGCAGCTTGGCATCCAGGTTGGAGAGCGGCTCGTCCATCAAAAAGACGGCCGGCTCGCGCACGATGGCTCGCCCCAGCGCGACACGCTGGCGCTGGCCGCCCGATAGCGCCTTGGGCTTGCGATCCAACAGCTCCTGGATGCCCAGGATCCCCGCCGCCTCCTGTACGCGCCGCTCGATCTCTGATCGCGGCGTCTTGCGCAGCTTGAGGCCAAAGGCCATGTTATCGTAGACGCTCATGTGAGGATAGAGAGCATAGCTCTGGAACACCATCGCGATGTTGCGATCCTTGGGGGCCACATCGTTGACCAGAGTGTCTCCGATGTAGATGTTGCCCGAGGTGAGCTCCTCCAATCCGGCCAGCAAACGCAAAGAAGTCGTCTTCCCGCATCCTGACGGGCCCACAAAGACGAGGAACTCTTTGTCGGCCACGTCGATAGTGAGATCGTTGACAGCCACTACGTCGCCAAACTGCTTCACGACATGCTCGTAAACTACGCCAGCCATGGTTGCTCCTTGTGACGGGCTCTGGTACGCCTTCCACGGAGGCAGAACTGTGCGGTCAGAGGCGCGCAGCGAGCACTGCGGGCCATCCGGGCCATAGGCCGAAACCGTCCTTCCGTGGGGCAGATCCGTGTAGCGAGGTCGCCGTTCTCGGCTGGGCACCTCCCTTCGCCCGAGCACGCACGCACCACCTGGGCGTGTGAAAGGCGGGTGGCGGATCCCGGCGGATCACGCCTCCACGCCAGTCTATCGCGCGGGTCACCGGATGTCAACAGCCCGTGCAACCCTTTTCATGCCGGCCTTCCATTCCACCCCACGGGCCGGCAGCCTGCCTTGACGTCGTCTCCTCCCGCGATTATGATCCCGCGGGACACTGTGATCGCGATCGATCAAGGGCCGGGCGCCCCCCTTTGCGGCACCCGGTCGTAAGCGCACGCCGTATCAAGTGGAGGATCCGTATTCATGGGAGAGAACCTGTCACCGGAGATTCTAGACATGATGCTCGACGCCCAGCGCGCCGAGCGCACCGAGCACCTCGTCTACCACCGCCTCGCCCTGCGGTCTGGAGACACCGAAAACGGCCGCTTGCTCGAGCGCATCTCACAGGATGAGCTTGCACACTACAACTTTTGGAAACGCTACACGGGCCAAGAGGTGGCGCCCGATACCGTCAAGGCCTGGTCATATGGGCTCATCAGCCGTCTCTTTGGCCTGACCTTTGCCGTCAAGCTGATGGAGCGCGGGGAGCAATCCGCACAGACGCTCTACAAGGCGGTGGCCCGCGAGGTGCCCCAGGCGCTGCGCATCGCCGAGGAAGAGGACGAGCACGAACACGCTCTCCTGGGGATGCTGGACGAGGAGCGGTTGCGCTATATCGGATCGATGGTCCTGGGGCTCAGCGATGCTCTCGTGGAGCTGACCGGCACGCTGGCGGGCCTGACGCTGGCGCTCCAAAACACGCGGCTGATCGCCACAGCCGGCCTCATTACAGGCATCAGCGCATCCCTCTCCATGGCCGCGTCCGAGTTCCTGTCTACCCAGTCCCAGGAGGACGATCTGGACCCGAAAAAGGCCAGCCTGTACACCGGTGCGGCCTATGTCGTCACAGTGGTGCTCTTGATCCTGCCCTACTTTTTGCTGCAGAGCTATCTCGCTGCCCTGGGCGTGGCCCTCGCTGTGGCGATGGTCGTCGTCCTGGCATTCACGTACTATGTCAGCGTCGCCCGGGACATGCCCTTCCGGCGCCGCTTCCTCCAGATGGCGGGCATCAGCCTGGGCGTCGCCGCCTTGAGCTTTGCCATCGGTTATGTCGTGCGCGAGGTACTGGGCATCGAGATCTAGCCGGATGCCGCCCGAGCCTCAACCCCGCGGATAGGAGGCTTTGGCGCCATCCCGGGATCACCGCGGGCCTCGCCAAGCGGCTACGCTTCCACCCTTTGGGTGAGGGCATACCTGCGGACACAGCCGCAGGCACCCCGCTCCTCGGCCGCGGAGGCCTGCTCCACGGCGCCGGGGGCACCCTGGGTAGCCCCGGCGCCCGGCGCAAAGCATGCTACCTGGCCCGAGCCGGGCGTGTGGACTGGCCGCCTGGCGCGGGGCTACGGCAGATCGTCCGGCCAACCATCGCGCTCGCTCTGGCGTCCTATCGCCTTGGCGATTCCTTGCGCGGGCTCCAGTCACCCTTGCGCTTGTAGATCCGGTCGCCCTGGGCAAAGCCGCGGCGCGCGTTGATCTTTTTCACCTTGTTGTCGGCGGTCCGCACGTAGGCATACATGATGTTGCGCGTTGAGGTGGTGCCGTCGTCATCGGTATCGGTGACCTGCTCCACCCGCACGCGTTCGATGACCCCTTCGTAGTGCCGTGTCAGTCGCCACAGAATGAGGGCGAGGGCGAACACCGCGACTCCCACGAGCACGAGCAACTGCTCCTGTTCCAAGCCGCCATTGTTCACCGCGATGTAGGTCAGCGCGCCAAAACCCACGGCCCACAGCAGCGGCGCCAGGATGAACCCCGCCGCGTTGGTGCCGCGATCCATGGCGACCACAGGCGCCGCGGCGACAGCAGCGGACGCCCCGGGGATCACGGGCGCTGCGGACGCTGTTGGCCCTCCGATGACGCCCACGGCCGCGGCACGCGTCGCGCCAGGCTGCGGAGCCACGGGGGGTGGCGGCGGCGGGGCGCTCGCAGGGCGCGGAGGCTCCGCCGCCTGCCAGGCGCCGTTCTCCCAGACGTACCAGCGTCCGCTGCCCTCCTGCATCATCCAGACGCGCCCGCGCTCGTCGGTGACCCGCAGGGCATTTAGCGCCTCCCGGTACGCCTCCTTGCCGAGCGTGCCGGCCTCCAGACGAGCCTGCAGTGCAGCATATTCGCGCTCAGCCTGTGCGTGATCCATACATCCTCCTGCTATCGTGTTTCCGCAATGCCTCTGGGGAGCCTGCTTCCTTGGCTCGTAGCGTACGCAGCGGCCGCAGCGCTGTCAAGGATGGCGCTTGTCCGGTGCCAGCTGCTTCGGCGCCT
>JAAYAW010000034.1 GCA_012719135.1 Chloroflexota bacterium | reverse complement strand
GGCCTTGCCCTCCTTGCCCGTGAGGCTGGGGGTCTGAACCAGCCCCTGCGCCAGGGCCACGATACGGTCCCGGGCCGACTCGGCCAGGGCGAGGAGATCGGGTGTAGGTGCCATCTCAACTCCATGCCAATCAGGTGGAGCCTCGGCGCTTACGCCGCGCCTCGGCTACGTAGGGCTCTCAAGTCGTCGTCGGTGAGCTCTTCAGGTGGTACGAGTTTGTAGTGTCTCTCGTCCGAGATGCGAAACTCACCCTTATCCTGCACAAACTCGAACAGGGCGATCACGCCCTCCTCCATGAACTGAGCGGCGATGGGTCGACAGATCAGTTCAGGGAACTTTTCCGCGCAGAGCGCAGCGTCCTGCTCTATCTGAACAATGCTCAGCCTATCGGTGCCGCCCTTGGCCTGGACGGGCAACACATAGTGCATCCCACGCTTGTCGACGCCGACATACACTTCATCCGTCTCGACCTGGCCCATCCCCCGCACGGTTGTGCGCAGGTGGTTCTGAAGCGAGTAGCACGTCACGCCGGCAAAGACATCGATCAAGCGGTTATAGCGAAGCCTTGCCAACAAAGCTTGCTCGTCAGAGAGGGCGTACATCGCGACGATGCCTGGAGTGGCATCGGGCACCTTGATGGCAACCAGCATCGCGTTGGGGCGAATGCTAACAGCCGTGAGGGCGAACCGGTACCGTGCCCGGCCAGCGAGGCGAATCACCCACTCCTTCCCCTCGGGAGCACGCGCGGTGATGGTCTCGGGCAGCGGCCTCCGATAGCGGAAGCTGTAGACCACATCTCCTACGTTCTTGGGCAATGGGACGTCCAGAGCTTGCGCAGCGTCAATGATCTCTGACCGCTCGAACTCGAAGGCCTCCATGCCCTCACGGTAGTGCTCGTCAAAGATCATCGTGATGATCCGCACGTACTGCTGCGTCCTACTGGCGACGTTGGCCATAATGCATCTCCGTGGACGTGAAGTAGTGTCAGCCGGGCCACCGTAGCACAACGACCTCCTCGCGAAGCTGCTGCCTTGTCGCCGTCGCCAGCCTCGTGCGAAAGAGGTCGATACCAGTCACCTCATAGCCGACCGACTCCGCGATGCTCGCCAGAAGTTCGCCGGTGCGGATCATAATGCGTAGATAGGAGGCCTGGTCACCCACGACGTAGGCCAGCCGTGCCCCAGGCTTGAGAGCCCTCCTGAGTTCGGTCAGGTGTCGCGCCATGCCGCCAAAGTACAGCATCGTTACGCGTGCGTAGAGCCTCTCGAATCCCGATGTCTTGCCCAACTCCTTGCGGCGATCCTCGATTGCATGAGCGATGCGCAGTATCTCTGGAAAGGCCTCAACCCATTGATCGTCGTCATCGCCCTTGTAGACGCCACGCGTGTTGGACCGCAGTAGGCCGCGTTTTACCTCCTGCAGGTCAGCGCGATTGCGTATGAAGCCAAGGAGCACCGACTCCAAGCGTGTCGTACGCGTATAGTCTTTCTCATTGGGATAGGGGGGCGACGTGATCACGGCATCGATCGAGTTCGGCTCCAGCACCTCCGAGGCATGGCGCGAATCTGCCAGGTGTACCTCCGTCGGTGTCATGTCACAGGAGCCCAGGTCATCCAAGTCATCGGCCATACGGCGAACCCCGCGCAGCCATGGGCCTACGATCGGAGCGTCCGGCTTGACGGCCGATACCCCCACCTCAGGCCCGAACGACAGGTTGCTGGCCGAATCCACCAGCGCCTTGGCGAACGCCAGGCGATAGTGGGCGCGGT
>JAAYAW010000033.1 GCA_012719135.1 Chloroflexota bacterium | reverse complement strand
CCTCCAGGAGCTTGGCTGTGGGCACCAGCGCTGGCGTCAGACGCTCCCGTGAGATGTGGTCTAGCGTCTCGGAGATGACTCGCACCACATCCTCTACGTCGGAACCGTAGCGACGTCTTCGCTCCCGGCGCCTGGGCTTCCTTTCCACGGTGCGGCCCATCCAACGAATCAGCGTCTTGCGATGCAGCTGTGTCATCTCTTCCATTTCGTTGAGAAGCGCTCCTCGTCCTCCTCGGTCCGCTACTCGATATCGCTTCTGCATGCGGGTAAGGTAGGCCAACAACTCACTAGTAGGCATTCTGTCTTCGTCGGGCATCGTCCCCTCGGTGACGTTATCATTTGAGTGAACTGTAGCCCGTCGGTGACATTTTAGGTGAGTGAATACGCAGTCTTGACGCTGCGCGACGGCGACTCTAGAATGCGCGCGCAAGTTGCACGATAGCCGAAAAGGAGTTGTTATCGATGGCGAGAGTTGCTCGGTTCTCCTGTGATAAGGGTGTTCTCTATGGCGTGCTCAGAGGCGATGCGGTGCACATCATCGAGGGCGATCTTTTGGGCACATGGCACGAGAGCGATACGGTCCTTCCCCTTTCGAGCGTTCGCCTGCTCGCCCCCGTTGCGCCACCGAACGTGGTTGCCATCGGACTCAACTATCGGAAACACGCTGAAGAAAGTCAGATGGCGCTGCCCGATCGGCCGGTCATCTTCTTCAAGACGACGACAGCCGTCTGCGGCCCAGAGGACCCCATCGTTCTGCCGCGCATGGCCCCTGCCGAAGTCGACTACGAGTGCGAACTCACGATCGTCATCGGCAAGAGAGCAAAGAACGTTTCGCCCGAGCGCGCCCTGGACTTTGTTCTGGGCTATACCTGTGGCAACGACGTGAGCGCACGGGACTGCCAGCTGAGGGAGGATACCCAGTGGGCGCGCGGCAAGTCGTTTGACACCTTCGCCCCGATCGGTCCCTGGATCGAGACGGATCTAGACCCGGATCATTTGCACGTCGTCACTCGACTCAACGGAGAGGTCATGCAGGATTCGTCCACGAGCGATCTGATCTTCCCCTGCCGTGAGTTGATCGCGTACCTATCAAGAGCCATGACACTCCTCCCCGGAACGATCATCATGACCGGGACCCCGTCTGGTGTCGGCTTTGCACGGAAACCGCCCGTGTTCCTGCGCCCTGGTGATAGGGTGGAGATCGAGATCGAGGGGATCGGTACGCTTGGCAATCCCGTTGTGGCAGAGGGCTGAGCCTCGGCAAGGGAGGGTGGAGATGGACAAGCTCCGGATGGAGTTCGAAAAACCGTCACTGGATCTGCGCGGAGCGCCGTTCTGGTCCTGGAACGATCGCCTTGATCCTGTGGAGCTTGCCCGCCAGGTCCGTGACATGAAGGCCCATGGTATGGGTGGCTTTTTCATGCACTCGCGCGACGGGCTGGAGACGGTCTACATGGGCCCTGAGTGGCGTGAGTGTGTGCGCCGGACTGTGGATATTGCCACCCAGGAAGGCATGGGGGCCTGGTTGTACGATGAGGACCGCTGGCCCTCGGGCGCAGCGGGAGGGCTGGTACCGCAGACCGGAGGGGATGCTTTCCGCGCCAAGGTGATCACCATGGAGATGACCACCACCGCCCCCCCGCCCGGGAAGGATCTGCTCGCCCTGTATCGCGCTCGAATCGAAAACGGTGCGCTGCAGTATGCCGAGCGGCTCGACCCGCGTCAGACTGCTTGTCCTGCGGCAGACGAGACCTATCTCGTGTTCCGGCGTGAGATCTCTGGCCCAAGCGAGTGGTTCAACCAGGATGCGTACGCCGACAACCTGAACCCAGAGGCCGTCCGATGCTTCATCGAGACCACCTATGAGCCCTATTATCAGGAAGTTGGCGATGCCTTTGGCAAGGCCGTTCCGGGCATCTTTACCGATGAGCCGAACGTGTTCGCCGTGGAGGTCCGCTCCGGACGGCCCGCCCTTCCGTGGACTGACGGGCTTCCCGCATTCTATAGAGAGCGCCGCGGGCATGATCTCCTCGACACGCTTCCGTGGCTCTTTTTGCCCGGCGACCGAGACGCCAAGGCCCGGCACGACTACTGGTTCACCATCAGCCAGCGTTTCACCGAGGCCTACAGCAGGCAAATCAGCGACTGGTGCGAGGAACACGGCCTGGCCTTCACCGGTCACTATCTGATGGAGAACGATCTGGGCATGGGAACCCTACGTGGCGGGGCGATCATGCCGCATTACCGCTATCAGCACGTGCCAGGCATCGACATGCTCACGGAGCAGAACCATGAAGTCCTGACGGTCAAGCAGTGCTCCAGTGTGGCCAGCCAACTGGGCAGGAAGCGCGTTCTCTCTGAGCTGTACGGATGCACCAGTTGGGAGTTCACCTTCGAGGGCCAGAAGTGGGTCGGCGACTGGCAATACGTCCTGGGCGTTAACCTGCGCTGCCAGCATCTGGCGTTGTACACGCTTCGAGGCTGTCGAAAGCGCGACTACCCACCGGCATTTAACTACAACACCACCTGGTGGCCATACAACGGGGTTGTCGAGGATTACTTTGCCCGGGTGGGCCGCGTGCTGACGGAGGGCGAGGCCGTGCGCGATGTCCTCATGATCCACCCGATCGCCACCGTCTGGGCGATGCTGGGACAGGGCAAAGAGCAGACTCGGCAGGCCGATCTCTACGGAGAGCGGCTGAACGGCTTTCTGGAGGCGCTGCTCGCCACGCACTATGATTGTGATCTGGGCGACGAGCAGATCATGGCAGAGGAGTCACGCATACAGGGGCGTGAGCTCTGGGTAGGAAAGCGGGCATATCGCGTCGCAGTTATCCCTGAAGAGACCACTACGCTGCTCGGCTCCACCGTCACGCTGTTGGAGAGCCTGCTGGATAACGGTGGCCGTGTGATCGTGGCGGGAGACCCGCCCTCGATGATCGAGGCTGAGCCCAGCGAGCGCATCCGTGCGCTGTGGCAGCATCGCAACGTGGTACGTATCGTCGATCGGCGTGACCTGCAATCCGCCCTTGAGGCCTGCGTCCCCCGGCGCGTCAGCCTGCGCACGACGCGGGGACAGGAGGCCGCCTCTGTTCTCTATATGCAGCGTTCCTGTGGCGGGCGCAACATGTACTTTGTCTTCAATGGCGATCGCGCCAATGGATACGATCTGGAGGTGACGCTGCAGGGCCAGGGCCGTCTTGAGGAGTGGGATCCTCTGACGGGGGCGATCGCGGAGCTGAGTGGTGACGACGGAGTGCCAGGAAACGTGCGCTTTGCGACACACCTCGCTCCGGCCGGATCGCGGATTTTCGTGATCGATCCGGCCAGCACGCTTCTGCCCGGCCCCTCCCGAACCTGCCCGCCCCACCATCGCGAGCAGCGCACGGCGCGCAACACATGCTTCATAGGGCCCAGCTGTCGCTTTTCGCGAGCGGATCCGAACATCCTTACGCTGGACATGTGCCGCTACAGCCTGGAGGGCGCTCCGCTCTCGGAGGAGATGGAGGTGTGGCGTGCTCAGGACGCCATTCGCTCTGCACTGGGCATGCGCTCGAACTACTACAACGGCCTACCGCAGCGGTACAAGTGGGCGGTGCTGCCCCATGCCGCCGATGGCGCGCCGGTATCCCTTCACTTTGGCTTTCGAGTGGAACAGGTCCCGAGCGAGCCCGTCCATCTGCTGGTGGAGGGAGCCGAACAGTTCGAGATGGCGCTCAACGGCGTGCCCTTCGAGAGCACGGCCACTGGTTGGTATCTGGATCGCAGCATGCACCGAGTTGCTCTGCCGCCGCTGGCCGCCGGGCACAACGAACTATCGCTTTTGTGCCGGTACACCAACCACATGGAACTGGAGGACATCTATCTGCTCGGCGACTTTGGCGTCAGCATCGATCGTGCGATCATTGCCGAACCAACAGAGCTTCACTTTGGCGACTGGACCACGCAGGGCTATCCGCACTACGCCGGTGCGATCACGTACCACGGTAGCTACGAGCACGTACCGGCGGCCGGCTGCCGCACACGACTGTATCTCGGCCGCCACGAAGCCGTGCACGTCGCCGTTGCAGTAAACGGAAACCCCGCCGGCCACATCCCCTGGACGTCTGCGAACGGGCTGGACATCACGGAAGCCCTGCAAGAAGGGGAGAATGCCATCGATATCACGGTCGTGGGAAGCCCGCGCAACATGCTGGGGCCACTACACCTGGCGACGGGCCGCGAACCCTGGACCGATTGGAGAGCCTTCCGCCGGACAGACGAGACCTTTACGCCGTCGTATGTGCTCAAGCCATGGGGGCTAATCGAGCAGGTCCACATACGTCAGGAGCAGCACTAGCCAGGACATACCAGGGAGGAGACCATGGTGAAGGTCAGGATCGGGATTATCGGCTGCGGCAACATCAGCGCCGCGTACTTGCGCACGGTCCAGACATTTTCCGTGCTGAATTGCGTCGCCGTTTCGGATATTCTGCCAGAGCGCGCCCGGGCGGCGGCCGACACGTACGGCATACCGCGAGCCTGCTCGCCAGAGGAGCTTCTGGCCGATCCAGAGATCCAGATCGTGGTGAACCTTACGACGCCGCAATCGCACACTGCGGTGAATCTCGCCGCGCTGGAGGCTGGCAAACACGTCTACACGGAAAAGCCTCTGGCCGTCGCGCGCGAGGATGGCGCGAGAGTGATCGCTCTGGCCGAAGCCAAAGGGTTGAGGGTGGGCTGTGCTCCGGGCACATTCCTGGGCGGCGGTCTGCAGACGTGCCGTAAGCTGATCGATGACGGCGCGATTGGGCGCCCCGTCGCCGCAGCAGCGTTCATGATGGGCCACGGCCACGAGAGCTGGCATCCGGATCCAGCCTACTACTACAAGCGCGGCGCCGGCCCGATGTTCGACATGGGCCCCTACTACCTGACGGCCCTGACTACCCTGCTTGGCCCGATCAGGCGAATCGCGGGCATCGCGGGCATCCAGATCGGCGAGCGCACCATTACGAGCCAGCCCAAGTACGGGGAAAAGATCACCGTAGAGACGCCGGATCATGTTACCGGTCTGATAGAGTTCTCCAGCGGCGCCATCGGCACAATCATCACCACCTTTGCGACATGGCACTCGCAGCTGCCACGGATCGAGATCTATGGAACCGAAGGAACACTCAACGTGCCTGATCCGAACACGCTCGCGGGGCCAGTGTCCATCGCTTGTGCCGGGACGCGCGAGTTCGTCGACGTGCCGCTTACGCACGGCCATTCAGATGGCCACGCCATGTGGGGGATCGGTGTTGCCGAGATGGCTCATGCCCTGCTGGCGGATCGGCCACATCGCGCCTCTGGACGCCAGGCCTATCACGTGCTTGACCTGATGAACGGTTTCCTCGAATCGAGTGCCGGTTCGGTCTACTACGAGACCGTCAGTTCGATGGAGCGCCCGGCCCCCCTGCCAACCGGACTCCCCGAGGATCAGCTAGACTAGCGCTCTCATCCTACCCTAGCGGGAGGTTTGCGCCTGCCCCCTGGGGGCAGGCGCGTCATGTGCACGCCCGGCTCGAGAGAGCGGGTGTGTATCGGCGCATTCATCCAGAGCCAAGCCAGCCGAACGCCCATCGGTGGCAGGTTCGGCATCGCCCGTTCTCACAGGCCCAGGCACACAGCATCCGACCCATGGTTGACATCAGAGGCCGCGAGCGATATAGTGTCATCAGTCAGAAGAAAGAAGCGGCTGTGAAGGAGAGGTTAGGCGGCTGTTCTCCCCCCAGGGAGAGAGGATCGTAGACTGCAAGTCCTCTTGCGGAGATGCCGGCCGAGTTCGCTCCGGAGCCGACGGCTGAAGCCTGAATCACTTCAGGTGCGTAGGCCTGTCCGGACGCCCTCCGTTACAGGGGCAGCCGATCGCCTTGGCTGCATGGCCTTGGCCGTCGGATAGAGTGGACCCCTGCAGAGGGGTCAAACTGGGTGGTACCGCGGAGTGGTTCCGACCATGACTTCGTCCCAGAAGTCGTGGTCGTTTTTTGTTTCCTATCGACATGAGGTGATCAGGGGGAGTGGAGATGGTGGACATGGACCAACTGCAGCAGCGCGCGCTGCAAGAGCTCGAAGACGTAGGCTCCAGCGAAGGCCTGGAGGCTTGGCGGCAGGCGTACCTGGGGCGTGCGGGTGAACTCACAACTGCCCTTCGAGGAATCGGTCAGCTTCCCGCCGCGGAACGCCCTGCAGCCGGCCAGCGTGCCAATCAGGTTCGGCAGGTTCTGACCTCCGCTTTCGAGGCGCGGGAGAAGGCCATCGAGGCGCAAAGCCTCGCAGCCATGCTGGAATCATCGTCCCTGGACGTGCGACTGCCCGGCCGCCCGCCCTCGCTCGGCCACCTGCACGTCATCAACCAGGTGTTGAGGGACGTCTATGCCATCTTTGCGCAAATGGGCTTCTCGGTCTTCCAGACCCGCGAGGTGGAGGACGATACCACTAACTTTCAGATGCTTAACATTCCGCCCGATCACCCGGCCCGGGATATGTGGAGCACCTTCTATACCACCACGCCCGGCGTGCTCCTGCGGACACACACCTCGCCGGGCCAGGTACACGCCATGCGCCAGTTCCACCCGGACCCCTTCCGTGTGATCCTGCCCGGCAAATGCTATCGATACGAGCAGGTGACCACCCGGAGCGAGTACATGTTCCACCAGGTGGAGGGCTTGGCGATCGGCCAGCATATCACCATGGGTGACCTCAAGGGGATCCTTGAGCACTTTGCACGGCAGATGTTCGGGCCCGAGCGTAGGCTCCGGTTCCGCGCCAGTTACTTCCCCTTCACAGAGCCCAGCGCAGAGGCGGACGTGGACTGCGCCATCTGTGGAGGAAAGGGCTGCCAGCTCTGCAAGCATACGGGCTGGCTTGAAATCCTGGGTGGCGGCATGGTTCACCCAACGGTTCTCGCCAACGGAGGCTATGACCCCGCCATCTACAGTGGCTTTGCCTTTGGTATGGGCCCGGAACGTCTGGCTCTCCTAAAGTATGGAATCAACGACATTCGCCTGTTCTACGCCAATGATGTCCGTTTCCTGCAGCAGTTCGGCTGATCGATCGACGCTTGTTCATTCGTATGACATACACACCAGAGCCGCACTGGCTCTGCGGATTGTGAGGAGATAGGCCATGCTGGTACCCCTGAGTTGGCTGAGAGACTATGCGACTTGGGAGTGTGATCTCGACGCACTGTGCGAACGGATCACCCTCGCGGGGCTGGAAATCGCGGCCGTTCGCGCAGTGGGCGAATCGTGGGATCGCGAGCGAATCGTCATCGGGGAAGTTGTCGGTGTACGCCAACATCCCAATGCGGACCGCCTCGTGCTGGTAACCGTGGCGCGGGGTGAGGGCGAGCCGATTGAGGTCGTCACCGGGGCTCCCAACCTGCACGTGGGAGATGCCGGGCAAAAGGTGGTTCTGGCAACAGAAGGCGCCACGTTGCGCGATCCATACGCAGAGGGCGTCAAGTATACCAAGCTGAAGCGCTCCAAGATTCGGGGCATCGCCTCCGCCGGGATGGTCTGCTCTGAGAAGGAACTCGGGCTGTCGGAAGAACACACCGGGATCCTGCTCCTGCCCGGCGATGCTCCGGTAGGCGCGCCCTTTGTCGACTACTGGGGAGACACCGTTCTCGAGATCGATCTCACGCCGAATCTGGCGCGGTGCTTCTCAATACTCGGTGTAGGCCGCGATGTGGCCGCGCTCACCGGCGGCGACTTTCATCCGCCGGCAATCGAGTTGTATGCTGAGGGCCCCTCTATCGACGGGCAAGTAGAGATCGAGATCGCCGATGCCGATTTGTGTTCACGATACACGGCCGCCCTGATCCGCGATGTTCGGATCGGCCCATCGCCGCTCTGGCTGCAGCGCCGGTTGATGCTCGCGGGCCAGCGCCCCATCAACAACGTCGTCGATATCACCAATTATGTCATGCTGGAGCTCGGCCAACCGCTCCACGCCTTTGACTATGATCTGTTGCAACCGTTGGCGGCGGGGCGAGCCCCGGCCATCATTGTGCGGCGGGCGCGGCTGGGCGAGCAGATGACCACGCTGGACGGCGTGGCGCGCACCCTGGCGCCCAATATGCTGATGATTACGGACGGCGGCGGGCCCGTAGGGGTTGCCGGAATCATGGGCGGCCTCGAGAGCGAGGTCACAGGGGAAACGCGCAACATCCTGCTGGAAGCCGCCTGCTTTGACAACATCAGCATTCGCCACACCTCGGCAGAACTCAAGATCGCGAGCGAGGCGGCTCAACGTTTCGGCCGCGGTGTCGATGCCGAGTTGACGACCATCGCACTCCAGCGCGCTGCCGAACTGATGCGAGAGCTAGCCGGTGGGACCGTCGCCCGGGGCTTTGTGGACCAGTACCCCGCCCCTCGGCCTCCTCTTCGCCTGCCGCTGGGCGAGGAACAGGTACATCGGACGCTGGGTATCGCGCTCGGCGCTGCGCAGATCACCGCGATGCTCCGACCGTTGGGATTCGACTGCGAGATAGACGCGGAAGACGCAACAACAGTCAATGTTGCGGTCCCCAGCTTCCGCCTCGATGTGTCTATCACCGCGGACCTCATTGAAGAGGTAGCCCGTATGTACGGATACGACCGGCTCCCTTCCTCGACAATCGCGGAGGAGATGCCGACTCTAGCACACAGCAGCGATGTGGGTATGCAGGACCGTGTTCGGGACATCCTCATGGGGTGTGGTCTGGACGAGATCATCACGTACAGCTTCACGAGCCTGGCAAGCGTCGGCGCGCTCACGCCCGGCGTGGTGCTACCGGACCGTTCGGCGTTCGTAGAGGTTGCCAACCCACTCAACCGCGAGATCGCCTTCCTGCGGCAGACGCTGATGAACACCAGTCTGGAGAGTCTGGCCTACAACCTGCGCAAGGTCGAGAGAGCAGCCCTCTTTGAGCTGGCTCGCGTCTATCTGCCCCGCCAAGGAAGCTCGCTCCCGGACGAGCCGAGAAGGCTCAGCATCGCCATGTCCGGCCCCCGTGACGATCGAACCTGGCACGTGGGCGAACGGGATAGCTACGACTACTTCGACCTAAAGGGCGTTGTGCAAGTCCTTCTTTCGCGGCTGGGTATCGCAGACGTTCGATACGAGCCCGCAGAGCACGCTACCTTCCAGCCCGGACGCGTCGCTACCGTGTTCATCGGAAGCTCGGCGGTTGGTACCATCGGGGAGGTTCACCCGGTCGTACGCCAGCAGTATGCTCTTCCCGATCAGGCCGTATGCCTGGCCGAGCTTGATCTGGAGGCACTCCTCAGTGCCGCGGATACTCTGTGGCGTTTCCAACCCGTGTCGCGGATGCCTGCCGTCAACGTCGACATCGCTGTCGTTGTGGACCAGGCCGTTCCATCGGATGCGATCGAGGCGACTATCCGTGCAGCCGGCGGGCCCCTGCTCGTGGGCGTGACCCTGTTCGACGTCTACCAGGGGATCCAGATTGGCGAAGGCCGCAAGAGCTTGGCCTATAGTCTGAGCTTTTGCGCGCCGGACAAGACACTCACCAGTGAACAGGCCAACCGGCAGAGGGACCGCATCCTGAACGAACTGCGTAGTGCCTTTGGTGCCGAGATCCGCGTCTGAGCACAGTGCGGGGCAAGGAGAGGCGTCTCCTTGCCCCGCAGCGCTTTCCACCGGCGGCCCCTGTCCGGATCGGGAACCACGGTTCCGGCCCAGTTGAAGAGGGGGCCCTGGCATGCGCTGAGGGGTCGCGCGAGTTGACGGCGCAGCCTGGCTGTGATATAGTGCCCATATCCTTGTGGGAGTCGGTGAGATGCTCCGCAGATCGGTCTCGTCTGGCCAAGAACTCATCCACCACCATCATAAACGATAGGTGAGTTGTTTGCTGCAGGGCTGCAGCGTAGAACAGCTCGCCGCTACGGAGACTAGTTCCTCGGAACTGGTCTTTTTGTTTTCATGGCGAGCCAGGTAATACAGGTGCAAGACATGAACGTACCACTCAAGAGGCAGCGCCCTCACGGCCTGAACGAACTATATGACGAGCAGGCGGCCATCAAGTCGGCCCTGGAGGACCGTCTTCTCGGCATCTTTGATCGCTGGGGATACCGGCGCATCGTGCTGCCGACATTTGGATACTATGAGAGCCTCTCGTCGGGGGCGTCTCCCGCCCTGCAACGCCAGATGTTCCGGTTCTTTGACCGTGAAGGTGAGATCATTGCCCTGCGCGCCGACATGACGCCGTTGACGGCGCGGCTGGTGGGGACCCGGCTCTACGACAGCCCCCTCCCCATGCGATTCTGCTACTCGGGGAGCGTCTTTCGTTATGAGCCGCCCCAGGCCGGTCAGCGACACGAGTTCACCCAGGTCGGCGTGGAGCTAATCGGTGGCGCATCGCCTGAAGCCGACGCGGAAGTGATCGCTCTGGCTATCGCCTCGCTCAAGGCGTTGGGTGTCGGCGAATTCCAGGTCAACCTGGGGCAGGTAGCTTACCTGAGGGCCGCGTTAGGCGACAACTCTGTACAAGGAGATCGCCAGGAAGCGCTGGAACAGGCCATCGGGCGCAAGAACGATGCCGAGGTCGCCACTCTCCTTGAGCAGATCGGTGTGAGCCGCGAGGCTGAACGCCAGATCCGGGCGCTGCCCCATCTGTACGGCGGCCGGGAGGTGCTGGCGAATGCCCGTGACCTGTCGTTGAACGCCGCCGCTCGTGAAGCGATCGACTATCTCGAGCAAGTCTATGCCCTGCTGGTTGCGCAGGACGTGGCCGAACACGTCATGCTCGATCTCGGCGAGGTTCGATCGATGGCCTACTATACGGGCATCTCCTTTCACGGATACGTACAGGGATTGGGCCTTCACCTGTGCAGCGGAGGCCGGTATGATGATCTGGTTTCGAACTACGGCCCGAGCATGCCAGCGGTAGGCTTTGCTCTAGGGATCGAGCGCGCGATGCTGGCCTCGTCGGTCTCTGCCGACCTCGGGGTGGACGCGCTCTTTGCAGCAGATATGCCGGCTTCCGTACGGCGTCTGATCGCCGCGTTGCGGGAAAAAGGTCTGCGCGTCGAGATCGATGTGGTCGGTCGCCACGGCAAGGATCTCCTGGACTATGCCCGCCAGCGTCAGGCGACTCGCGTGATAGATTGCGCGAGCGAGGACCGGTTCGCGCTGTACGACACAGGGGAGCGCGAGCTTTCGCGGGACGAGTTACTTGAGGAGGTAAGCCGGTGGACCCACTGACAGTAGCACTCCCAAAGGGACGCATGCAAGATGAGGTGCTGGGGATATTCGCCGAGGCGGGCTATCGGACCGAACCGGATGCCGGGCGCAAGCTCATCTTTCCTGATGTCACAGGCCGGTTGCGTTTCCTGCTCGCCAAGCCCGGGGATGTCCCGACCTATGTGGAGTATGGCGCCGCGGCATTCGGAATAGCCGGCCTGGATACCGTGCGAGAGGGTGGGCATGACCTTTATGAGCCGCTCAGCCTGGGCGTCGGCAAGTGCCATCTTGCACTGGCCGGACCGGCCAGCTGGCTGGGGCGCGATCTTCGCAAAGTGCCGTACCTCCGCGTAGCCAGCAAGTACCCGAGGCTCGCGCAGCAGTACTTTCAGCAGCGGGATCTGTCCGTGGAGATCATCTACCTGAGCGGATCGATCGAGCTGGCGCCGGTCGTTGGGCTTTCGGACCTGCTTGTGGACCTGGTCCAGAGCGGCCGGACTCTGAAGGAGAACGGCCTGGTGGAGCTGGAGACGCTGATGGAGTCCGAAGCGGTGCTGGTGGTCAATCGTGCAGTGCACAAGCTACGTGCGGCCGAGATCCGCACCGTGGTCGATTCGCTCGCCGACGTACTAGCCCGCCGAAAGGAGCTCAGATGATGGCGGACGAGGTCATCCGGATCTACTCCAGTGCGAACGAGGCTCGGAGCGCTCTCCTGGAACGCCGGGCTCTGGATGAGTACAGCGCCACCCCCGAGCTTGCGCGAGCGATTGAGCGCCTCTTCGGGAGGTCGCTCACCCCTGATCAAGTCGTAGCGCAGATTCTCGCCGACGTGGCGAGCACTGGCGATGACGCTGTGCGCCGGTACAGCGCGATGCTGGATGGCGCCAGCGAACCATCGCTGCGCGTTCCCGCTGAACGCATTGAACAAGCCTGGGAGAACACGCCCGAGCCGATCCGACATGCCCTGGAGTTCGCTGCAGGGCGCATCCGCGCCTTTTACGAGCGACAGCCTGGGCAATCCTGGATGGCCTGGGATGAGCAGGGCGGAGGGCTTGGGCAGATCATTCGACCTCTCGATCGGGTGGGATTGTACGCCCCGAATGGCACGGCCGCCTATCCTTCCTCGCTCCTCATGGCGGCGATTCCCGCACGCGTTGCCGGAGTCGGTGAGATCGCGGTCGCCACGCCCCCTCGGCAGGGTGAGCTTTCGGATGCGATCCTCTCCGCAGCCCGGGTCGCCGGCGTAACAGAAGTGTACGCCATGGGTGGTGCTCAGGCGATAGGCGCGCTGGCCTATGGCACGGCATCGGTCCCCCGCGTGGACAAGATCATGGGGCCGGGCAACATCTTTGTGGTGCTGGCCAAGCGTCGTGTCTATGGTCGCGTCGCGATCGACGCGCTGCCTGGACCAACCGAGACACTCCTGATCGCCGACGACTCCAGCAATCCGGCCTTTGTCGCCGCGGATCTCCTCGCGCAGTCCGAGCACGACGCGCTGGCCTCTGCCATCCTGCTGACCCCCAGCCTGCCCCTGGCGCGCGCCGTACAGGCGGAGGTTGGCCGTCAGTTGGAGGGTCTCGCGCGCCAGAAGGTGATCCGTGCGTCGCTCGATGGTCGCGGTGGTATCGTCCTGGTAGCCGACCTCGAAGAGGCTCTGGAGATCGCCAACGACTTTGCGCCAGAACACCTCTGCCTGCTCACTTCGGATGCTTGGAACCTGGTGGGCAAGGTCCAGCACGCCGGCGGCGTCTTTGTTGGCGAGTACTCCTCCGAGGCGTTGGGCGACTATGTCGTCGGGCCGAGCCATATCATGCCAACTGGCCGGACCGCGCGCTTTTCTTCGCCGGTGAACCTCTGGGATTTCATCAAGATTACGAGTGTCTTTGGGGTGAGCCGTGAGCAGGCATCTCGCATGAGCCGTGAAGCGATCGATCTAGCGGAGCAGGAAGGCCTATCGGCGCACGCCGCTGCGGTCCGCATCCGGTTGAACCAGTAGCGATCGAGAGTACATCATGGAAGACAGCCAGACTCTGATATCTCCAACCGATCTCGTCGGCGACCGTGTCCGTGGACTGCAGGAGTACGCCCCCGAACCCCTCGGTGAGACGGCCCAGCGTCTTGGCCTACCGCCAGAGTCGCTGATCAAGGCGGACGCCAACGAGAACCCCTACGGGCCTACGCCGGCCGCTCTGCGGGCGCTGGCCGCATACGACAGCTACCACCGATACCCGGATCCGGTGAGCAGGCGGCTTGCGGCGCGGATTGCCGAATATGTAGGCGTTCCGCAGGAACACATACTGGTGGCGAACGGTTCCGACGAGTTGATTGACCTGATCCTCCGGCTTTTCCGGCCCGGAAGGAATGGCGGAGGCATCGCCGAGATCATCGATTGCCCGCCCACCTTTGGGATGTACTCGTTCTACGGCGCTACCAACGACATGAGCGTCGTAAGCGTCCCAAGGCTCGAGGACTATCAACTGGATATGCAGGGCATCGCGGCGATATGCAGCGACCAGCGCCCCAGGATCCTCTTTGCCGCTTCGCCCAATAACCCGGACGGGCGCTTGCTCGATTCTGACTCGCTGAACGCCCTCCTCGGTCTACCGCTCCTCGTCGTATTGGATGAAGCCTATGTCGAGTTCGCCGCCTGCTCTCGCTCGACCTGGGTCCCCGAGCGGGAGAACCTGATCGTGCTGCGCACCTTTAGCAAGTGGGCCGGGCTTGCTGGGCTTCGAGTCGGATACGGCATCTTCCCTTCGGCGCTAATGCCGTCGCTGTGGCGGCTCAAATCGCCGTACAACGTCAATGGGCCAGCTCAGACCGCGGCCCTGGCCACGTTAGAGAGTGCTGATGAGGCCCTTGCGCGCGTCCGCCGTATCGTTTCGGATCGCGAGGCGTTCTATCTGCGCCTGGAGGGGATTTCCGGCTTGCGCGTCTTCCCCAGCCAAGCCAACTACATCATGTGTACCCTCCAGTCCGGCACGCTGGCTGAGCTTAAGGAACACATGGAAGCGCGAGGGATCCTGCTCCGCTACTATGGGCAGGGACGACTAGAGTCCACGCTGCGCATATCGGTAGACACGCCGGAGCGGAACGAAACGATCGCCTGCGCCCTGGCGGAGTTCGTCGCTGGAGCACGCACCCGATAGAGTCAGGCAGGAGGGTTGGTCATGGAACACATGCGTAGAGCCAGTGTGCACCGAAAGACGCGAGAGACGGACATCTCCATCACGCTGGACCTCGATGGACAGGGCTCCTGGCGCTCGGAGACCGGCGTTCCCTTTATGGACCACATGCTCAGCCTCTTTGCCGCCCACAGCATGCTGGATATGGAGATCAGCGCACAGGGCGATACCGCTGTGGATGACCACCACACGGTGGAGGACACCGGCATTGTGCTGGGCCAGGCCCTGGCCTCGGCGCTTGGCGATAGAACCGGGATTGTGCGTTACGGCTCCCAGTTGATGCCCATGGACGAAGCGTTGGTGCTCGTATCGCTCGACTTTTCCGGACGAGGGCTCCTGGTATACGACGTTCCGATGCCGGCGAGCCGTGTGGGGTCCTTCGATACAGAGCTCGTATCCGAGTTCCTGCGCGCGCTGGCCAGCCATGCCGGGATGACTCTCCACGTCCAGTTGATGCACGGCGCCAACTCGCACCATATCATCGAGGCGGTCTTCAAGGGCTTTGGGCGCGCCCTCCGCCAGGCGGTGAGCATCGACCCTCGCCAGCAGGGTGTTCCATCCACAAAAGGGACACTCTAGGATGCTCGCGATCATCGACTATGGGGTTGGCAACCTCCGAAGTGTGGAGATGGCATTCCGCCGGCTTGGCGCCAAACCCGTCGTTACGAGCGACCCGGCCACGATATCCTGTGCGCAGGCCCTGGTGCTCCCCGGCGTAGGCGCGTTTGGCGATGCCATGGAGCATCTTGAGCGGCTGGGTATGGTTGATCCGATCCGTCGAACGATTGAGGCGGGTCGCCCCTTCCTCGGCATTTGCCTCGGGATGCAGTTGCTCTTTGAGCGAAGCGAGGAGATGGGCTCACATGCCGGGCTCGGAATACTCCGAGGCACAGTCAGACGGTTCCCGGCGGGCCTTACCGTGCCCCACATGGGCTGGAACCAGATCGACCAGAGGCGGCCGCTTTGCCTGTTCGAGGGACTGGCCGACCACGAGTATGCCTATTTTGTGCACTCATTCTATGTAGAGGCTTACGATGATCAGGTCGTTGCAGCCACGACAGACTATGGCAAAGCCTTCGCCTCCATAGTCGCCCGCGATGCCCTCTATGGTATCCAGTTCCACCCGGAAAAGAGCCAAGATGTCGGCACCCGAATCCTGTTGAACTGGCTGGAGCTCGCCGGCTTTGCGACGACGGCTCCGTTGGTTGCCCAGCCATGATCATCTACCCTGCCATCGATCTTCGCCGGGGACGGTGCGTTCGCCTTCGGCAAGGCAGCGTCGATGCCGAAACGGTATTTGCCGACGATCCCGTAGAGGCGGCCGCGCGCTGGGAGAACGAGGGCGCGCAGTGGCTCCATCTGGTCAACCTGGATGGCGCCCTGGGGGACTCTGCCCAGGAGAATCTGGAGGCGCTGCGACGCATCCTGGCCGCCGTCCACGTGCCCATCCAGTTCGGCGGCGGGCTCCGATCGACCGCGGATGCCCTCACACTGCTGGATATGGGCGTCTCGCGCGTCATACTGGGCACCGTGGCGGTGTCGCGTCCGGAGGTCGTGGTCGAGGCGTTGATGCGCGCTCAACCGGACCAGGTCGCGGTCGGCATCGATGCGCGCGCTGGGCGTGTCGCGATTCACGGCTGGCGCGATGTTACCGAGGTTCCCGCCGTGCAGCTGGGTCGCAGAATGGCGCGCCTTGGGGTCGAACGGGTGGTGTATACCGATGTCTCTCGTGACGGCATGCTTGCGGGAATCAACCTGGCCGAGACCCGGGAGATGGCTCGCGAGACGGGGCTGAGCGTGATCGCCTCCGGCGGTGTTGCCACCACCAAGGATCTGAGCGATCTCATGAAGCATAGAGACGAGGGCATCGACGGCGTCATCGTCGGCATGGCCCTCTACCGTGGCACCATCGAACTGGCACAAGCACTCGAGATCGCCAAAGGAGTTGCGGATGCTCGCTAAGCGGATCATTCCCTGTCTGGACGTCATGAATGGTCGTGTGGTAAAAGGCGTCAACTTTGTGTCCCTGCGTGACGCCGGAGATCCTGTCGAGCACGCCCTGGTCTACTGCCAGGAGCGCGCCGATGAACTCGCCTTTCTGGACATCACGGCTTCTCACGAAGGCCGCGATATCGTGATCGACATGGTGAAAAAGGTCGCCGATGCCGTCACGATCCCCTTCACGGTAGGAGGAGGCCTCCGCACGCTGGAGGACCTGAGGAACGTGCTGTTGGCAGGGGCGGACAAGACGCTGATCAACAGCTCGGCCGTGCGCACGCCCGAGTTGATCAGCGAGGGAGCCAAGCGCTTTGGGTCGCAGTGCATCGTGGTGGCCATCGACGTCAAGACTGAGCCAGACGGCACGGCGCAAGTCTACGTCAACGGGGGCCGCGTTCCAACAGGCCTCGAGGCCGTCACGTGGGCGCGTGAAGCCGAAGACCGCGGGGCCGGCGAGATCCTGCTGACCAGCATGGATCGCGATGGCACCAAGAATGGCTATGATCTGGCGGTCACCCGGGCGATTGCGGATGCCGTATCGATTCCAGTCATCGCCTCGGGAGGGGCCGGAACCATAGAGCACTTTTACGAGGCCCTCACCGAGGGAGGCGCCAGCGCTGCCCTCGCGGCTTCACTGTTCCACTTCCGCGAGCTCTCAGTGGCAGAGGTCAAAGCCTACCTCGTCGCGCGCGGCTTGCCCATACGCGAGTAGGGGGAACCATGGATGATGCTACGCTGCCCGTTTCACCCGCAGAGCTGTGCTGGGACGAGCACGGCCTGATACCGGCTGTCGTGCAGGATGCCCTCACGGGGCAGGTGCTCACACTGGCCTACATGAACGCCGCTTCGTTGCAGCGCAGCCTGGCTAGCGGAGAGACCTGGTTCTGGAGCCGCAGCCGGCAGACGCTCTGGCATAAGGGAGAAACCTCGGGCAATACGCAACGTATCGTGGACATCTGGGCGGACTGCGACGCCGATGCTCTCGTGGTACGCGTTTCGCCCGCGGGCCCTGCCTGCCACACGGGCCGCATTACGTGCTTTTTCCGTCCTCTCGACGCATCGAACGGGGCCTCGCCCGATTCCGCAGGACCCGAAGGAGGTGGACTGTGACAAAGGTGCTCGATAACCTGCAGGCGACGATCCAGGAACGCAAGGAAAACCCCCGAGAGGGCTCGTACACGTGCGATCTTTTTCAAGCTGGCGCGGGCGAGATCCTCAAGAAGGTCGGCGAAGAGGCGGTTGAGGTCGTGGTTGCGGGGGCTCTGGAAGATGATAGCCGTGTCATCTACGAAAGCGCGGACCTCGTCTACCACCTGCTGGTAGCCCTTGTGGCCAGGGGGCTGACATGGCAGGATGTCGAAATCGAGCTGGCCAGTCGGTTCAAGTAGGGAGTCACCCGATGTACGAGCCCAGGCCGATAGAGATGGATCGGATGCGTGCTGTGCTGTTCGATCTGGACGGCACATTGATCGAAAGTGATGACCGCTGGGTAGAAAAGATCGCGGCGCGCATCGGCTTTTTGCGGCGCCTTCATCACGCCATCGATCCAGAGGTAATCGCCCGCTGGCTCGTCATGAGGGTCGAAACGCCCAGCAACTATGCCCTGTCCGCCATCGAGCACCTCGGGCTCAAGACCTCGTTCTTTGGTCTATCTGATCGCCTGAGGCGCGCCCGTGGATTGGCCACACAGGACAACTCAAGGACGGTGGCAGGGAGCGAGCAGCTATTGCGGGCCCTTGAGCATCGCTATCGTCTGGCTGTCGTGACGACCCGGGCCCGCCCGGAGGCGCTCGCGTTCCTGGAGCGCAGCGGCCTGCGCAGCTTTTTCGAAATCGTGATCACGCGGCAGGACGTCCTGCGCATGAAGCCGCACCCAGAGCCCGTGCGCACTGCCGCCAGGAAACTGGGCGTGCTAGCCAATCAGTGCCTGATGATCGGCGATACCGTGAACGACGTGCTGGCTGCCCGCCGTGCAGGTGCCTTTGCGATCGGTGTTCTTTCGGGCTTTGGTGAGCGCCCCGAGCTGGAGCGCTCAGGAGCGGATCTGATCCTACCTTGTGCCGCGGACCTGCTCGCGGAGCCCATCTGGCCCACTCCGCTGCAATAAAGAAAGGTGCCCTCGGCTGAAGCCGAGGGCACCTGGCGATACAGGGGTCAGGTCACTCGAGATCGCCTTCTTCATCGTCGCTTTCGTCCTCTATCACCCAGATCTTGTCCCGATCCTCCAACCGGTCGAGATAGAGCACGCCATCGAGATGGTCATACTCGTGCTGGAACGCCTGAGCCAGGAGCGCATCCCCGCTGTAACGCACCGCTCGGCCATCCTCGTCCTGCCCCTTGATGACCACAGAGGTCGCCCGTCGCACCAGGCCACGGTAGCCCGGCACCGAAAGACATCCCTCCACCATCTCTTCCTCGCCCTCTCGCCGGATGATCTCCGGGTTGACGAGCACATAGTCCTCTTGGGGCGAGATCTCATTCCCGTCTTCGTCATAGTCCGCAGGAATCGACACGATAAAGACGCGCTGAAGCACGCCGATCTGAGGCGCAGCGAGGCCAACGCCTCCTGCCGCCTCGAGTGTTTCGAACATATCGGCCACCAGCTGGCGAACGGCTGGGGTGAAGCGAGTAACCTTCTTCGATCTCTCGCGCAGTAGCGAGTTCTCCGCAGTGATGATGGTTCGCACCGTCATTTGGATCTTGTCTCCACCTATTGTTGAGTAACCTGCCCTGTATTCTACGAGACGCAGGGTAGGTGTCAAGCCAGTGAGCTCCGCTCGCCCTGCCCTTGATGAAGGCGCCCACACAGGATAGAGTGCAGAAAAGGAGGGAGTGCAGGGATGAACGTACAGCCAAGCTCGCGCCAGTGCTTTTTGTGTGGCGTAGAGAACCCTATCGGCCTCAAGCTTTCCTTTTACGAACTGGGCGATGGTCGCGTGGCGACTCGATTTCTCCCGCAGCAACGGCATCAGGGCTATCCCGGCGTGCTGCATGGAGGCATCGCCAGCGCCCTCCTGGACGAGACGATCGGCCGCACACTGACACCCCTGGGTATCTGGGCCATGACCGTGGAACTCAACGTCCGCTACCACAAACCCATTCCGCTGAGGGAGCCCGTCATCGTGATCGGTGAGATGGTTCGGCTGCGCAGCCGCATGATGGAGGGGAAAGGGGAGATTCGACTCAACGACGGGTCCATCGCCGCATCGGCTCAGGCCCGATATGTTCGCCTGACAGCCCAGCAGACTGATACGTATCGCAGTGAGCTGGGTTACTGGGATGTCATCGAGGACGACCAGGCCAGCCGGATCGAAACCGAGCGCGCGCTACAGCGTATACTAGAGGAGTAGAATGGTAGGAGGTGCCACATGGAGAAAAAGAGCTCGGCTCCCATAATCATCGTTGTCGGCATTCTGGCATTGCTCTTTGGCTGCGTACTGGGCGGGTTTCTGGGGGGTGTGGCCAGTTACCTGATCGCCTCCCGCGTCTCCGAACCGGCATATGTCGCGCCGGAGCAAGACGTCATACCCGACCGCGTTCGGCCTTTAGTGCCGGATATGCCGGACATTCCAGAGATCGTGATCCCGGCCCCCTTCGCCCTGGTGACAGCGGTCGCCCCCGATAGCCCGGCTGAAGACGCCGGCATCCAGGTGGGTGACGTGATCGCCCAGGTGAACGGAGAGGGAGTGGCCGACTCATCCCTCGCAGATCTGGTCGCCAAGCACAAGCCCGGAGACAGGATCACCATCACGATGCAGAGACGCGCCAGTGAGAGAGAGATCGAGGTGGTCCTCGGCGAGAACCCGGACGATCCGGACAAGCCCTGGCTGGGCATCACGTACCGAGCCATGCCGGGGGGCATGCGCCAGCAGTTCGCACCGGATTCGGACTGATCCTCCAGCCGACGATGGGGTGTGCCAGCTTGCCCTTTGCCTACTTGACAAGCTGGCACACCTATACTATCATACGCGCGTAAAGACGTTGAGCAGGAAGAGTACCTGTCAGGGTGCGGCACAGAGAGCCGGGGGTTGGTGTGATCCCGGTGCCGACATGGGCAGCGAATGGGCCTGGGAGTTGCCCCGTCGAACAGAGTAGATGGGGACGGAGTCGCCACCGTTATCAGGGCTGAGGGTATCGAATCCGGTCGACGCATGACGGAGATTCTGTACCTGCAGAGTGGGGCTGGCCTGTAACATCCGCCATCACGGTGGATGTTTTTCTGTTTATAGCCAGCCCAACAAGGGTGGTACCGCGGGAGCGCTGGCTCTCGTCCCTGGCTAGGGGCGAGAGCCGCGTTTTGTTTACCGGCCCTCACCCCTCCAACATCCAGCAGGCGCGTTCGAACCGATCTGGACACAGCACAAGGAGGAGTACACGATGGAGACGCAGTACCTACTAACTCAGAACGATATGCCCACCCGTTGGTACAACGTGGCTCCGGATCTCCCGGCGCCCCTTCCGCCCGCGTTGCATCCGGCCACGCTTGAACCGATGACCCCGGACGACCTCTCGGCGATCTTCCCCATGGATCTGATCATGCAGGAAGCGAGCCAGGAACGGTTCATCGAGATCCCGAAAGAGGTCCAGGAGATCCTCCAGTTGTGGAGGCCCACTCCGCTCATTCGGGCTACCCGCCTGGAGCAAGCGCTCGGCACGCCGGCCAAGATCTTTTTCAAGTACGAGGGTACCAGTCCCACCGCCAGCCACAAGCCGAACACAGCGGTGGCCCAGGCCTACTACAACAAGATCGCCGGAATCACCCGTCTGTCGACGGAAACGGGTGCCGGGCAGTGGGGCGCCGCCCTGTCCATGGCCTGCAACTTTTTCGACCTCGAGTGCAAAGTGTACATGGTCCGCGTCAGCTATGAGCAAAAGCCCGGCCGGCGCTCGCTGATGCACATGTTTGGCGGCCAGGTGACGCCCAGCCCAAGCGATGAGACCGAATCCGGACGAGCGCTCCTGGCCAATGAGGCCAACTACCCGGGCAGTCTGGGCATGGCGATCAGCGAGGCCGTCGAGATCGCGATGAACAACAAGAACACCAACTACGCCTTGGGTAGCGTGCTCAACCACGTGCTCTTGCATCAGACCGTGATCGGCGAAGAGGCACTGATGCAACTTGAGATGGCCGGGACGGAGGCCGACGTGGTCATTGGGTGCGTCGGTGGCGGCTCTAACTTTGGTGGCATCGCGCTGCCCTTCTACCGGCGCAACGTTACCGATGGAACCAAGACGCGCCTCGTCGCCGTAGAGCCCATGGCCTGCCCAACCCTCACCAAAGGCCCTTACGCCTATGACTATGGCGATACCGCCAAGATGGCGCCGGTCGTCAAGATGAACACCCTGGGCCATGATTTCGTGCCCTCAGGGATTCATGCCGGGGGCTTGCGTTACCATGGCGTCTCGCCGATCCTGGCGCTGCTGCACGAGCACAAGCTCATCGAGGCCGTCGCCTACTTCCAGGTGCCGGTGTTTGAGGCCGCTGCACTGTTCACCCGGTGCGAAGGGATCGTCCCCGCACCGGAATCGGCCCACGCCATCCGTGCGGCCATCGATGAGGCCCTGGATGCCAAGCAGAAGGACGATGAGCGCACGATCGTGTTCAACCTGAGCGGAAATGGGTTCCTAGATCTGGCCTCGTACGACTCGTACATGGCCGGCAAGCTGGAGGACTACGCCTATCCGGAGGAGAACATCCGCCAGTCACTGACCAAGCTTCCCCAGGTCCAGTTCTAGCGCTTGGCGTTCATCAACAGCGAGGGCCGGCCGTGCCGGCCCTCGCCTTGCACCCTCAGTACGCCCCCGGCGGATCGCAGGGATAGCCCGGCAGCCCGTTCATCTCCGCCCAGGCGGACATCACTTCAGCGACGAGAAAGAGCGAACCCGTCGCCAGGATCAGGTCGCCAGGTCGCGCCGTTCTCACTGCCTCGCCCAGAGCCTCCAGAGGGGTGGCGCAGATCTCTGTGTCCACTCCGGCTTGCTGCACCACACCAAACAGGATCTCTGCCGATTCCACCTTGGGGTGAGCGGCCTGTGTCACATAGGCGCGCGTCACAGAAGGCAGGATCTCATCCAGTATCGTGGCAGGGTTGTGAGCCCGGCCCGCGCCGAAAATCAGGACAAGGCGATCATAGGGCAGGCATTCGGGGAGCGTCTGCACAAGCTGGCTCATCGAGTAAGCGTTATGGGCACCATCCACAACGATGAGCGGCTCGCGGGAGAGCACCTGCAAGCGTCCCGGCCAGCGAACCTGCGCCAGGCCAGCTCTGACAGCCTCATCGGCGATCCCCAGGCCTCTCTCCCGCAGGGCCTCTATCGCCGCCACTGCCGTACAGGCGTTCTCAAGCTGAAATCTGCCCATAAGCGGCAGGTCAAGCTCAGGATACTCGGGCCTGGCCTCATGGCCTCGACGATAGACAGCCAGCCGCTGCCCACCATCACAGGGCCCCAGTGAACGCCAGTACCAGTCGTGATCAACCACAGTGAGCGACGCATGCTGTCCGCTGGCGACCCCGCGCAGTACGTCTAGCGCGCCCGGCCGCTGCGGGGCGCTCACGACCGGTATATTTGGCTTGATGATCCCGGCTTTCTCACGCGCGATCTCCTCAAGTGTAGAGCCCAGCACGCCGACATGGTCTATGCTGATTGAGGTGATGATCGATACCAGCGGCGTCAAGACGTTCGTCGCATCAAGGCGCCCGCCAAGCCCTACCTCAAAGACGCCTACGTCCACCTGCTGCCTGGCCAGGTACAGCATGCCCAGAGCTGTGATGGCCTCAAACACGGATACCTGAGGGCGGCTCTCCAGAACCGGCAGCATCTCCTCGGCGAGGACCACCAGATCCTCTTCGCTGATAGGTTCGCCCTGTGAGCGTATGCGCTCGCGAAAGGTATGCAGGTGAGGGGAGGTGTACATGCCGGTCCGTAGCCCCGACGCCCTGAGTATGGCTTCCACCATGGCGGTGGTTGAGCCCTTGCCCTTGGTCCCGGCGATGTGTACGGAAGGGTATGCTCGCTGGGGATTCCCCAGTTGCTCCAGCAACTCCTCCATCCTGGCCAGACGCCAGTTCCTCTGCCCGTAAGGCGTGCCACGGTCACGCTCGAAATCAGACCGGTCCAGGATGGCTCTGAGCGCCTCCAGGTAAGTGAGCATGTGGTCTCCTGATCTATGGGGCTATGCACGCCCGATATTCTAGCCTGGCGCCCCTGGCACGCCAATAGGGCCCCACCGGCAGGGCTCTTCCGGCGCTGATCCGCTGACCT
>JAAYAW010000032.1 GCA_012719135.1 Chloroflexota bacterium | reverse complement strand
TGGGGCGCACCGTGACCTGGTCGTCGCCACCGAGGACCCGCGCGTGCTAAAGTACAAGCAGGCGCCGATCCTGGGCAAGGTGGGAGTCGTCACCGGCGGGGGATCAGGCCACAAGCCGGCCTTTGTCGGATATCTCGGACGGAACATGGTCGATGCCGTGGCAGTGGGTGAGGTCTTTACTTCGCCTGGGGTGCGCGCTTTCGCGAACGCCTTCCGGGCCGCCGATGGCGGCAAGGGCGTCGCCTGCCTGTACGGCAACTATGCCGGCGACAACCTGAACGTCAAGATGGCGATGCAGATGGTGGCGCGACAGGGGCTAGAGGTCAAGACGGTCGTGGCCAACGATGACGTAGCCTCCGCTCCCCCGGATCAGCGCGACAAGCGACGGGGCGTCGCCGGCGAGGTGCTCATGTGGAAGGTGGGGGGCGCTCGGGCCGCTCTGGGTGGTAGCCTGGATGAGGTGATCGCGGCGGCGCAAAAGGCCATCGACAACTGCCGCAGCCTGGGCGTGGGCCTCACGCCCTGCACGATCCCCGCGGTGGGCAAGCCGAACTTTGCCATCGCCGAGGGCGAGATGGAGGTCGGTATCGGCCACCACGGTGAGCCAGGCATGTCGGTGCAACCCCTCGCCTCGGCCGACGACATCGCCGAACTGATGGTCGAGCCGGTTCTGGCGGACCTGCCCTTTGAACCGGGTGATGAGGCGGTGGTGCTCGTATCCGGGCTGGGCGCCACGCCCGTCATGGAGCTGTATATCCTGTACAGCCGCGTGGCAGAGATCCTTCAGGGGCGCGGCATCCGGACCTACCGGCCCTACGTGGGCAACTACTTTACTTCTCTGGAGATGATGGGCGCCACCGTGACTCTGATGAAGGTGGACGAAGAACTCAAGGAGCTGGTTGACCTGGACGCCGAGTCCGTGGGCCTGACCCAGTTCCAGAGGTAGCGTACCATGCAGTATCTGCGAACCAGCGATGGTCCCAGGATCCTCAAGGCGCTGATAGAGACCATTCAGGACAATCGCGCCTATCTGAGCGAGCTCGACGGTGCTATCGGGGATGGCGACCACGGCATCAACATGAGCAAGGGCTTTGGGCTCGCCGGTGAGCAACTGGGCGATGCTGGCTACGATCTGAGCACCGCGTTGGACACCCTCGGCACCACCCTGATGATGGAGATCGGCGGCGCCATGGGACCGTTGTACGGCTCGCTGTTCATGGCCATGGCGGCCGAGTGCCAGGGGCGAGAGCAGGTGGACGCTGCCCTGTTTGGCAGCATGCTCGAGGCGGCGCGGAGAGCGGTCAGCGATCTGGCGAGCGCTCGCGTGGGCGACAAGACCCTCATGGATACCCTGGTGCCCGCCGCGGAGGCCTATGCGGCCGAGTTGGCCGCCGGCGGGACCTTTCGCAGCGCACTGGTTCAAATGGAGCGGGCCGCGGAGGCGGGCAAGGAATCGACGCGCGATCTGGTCGCCAGGATCGGACGGGCCAGCCGGCTGGGCGAGCGCTCGCGCGGCCATCTGGACGCCGGCGCGACCTCGTGCTGGTTGATCCTCTCTGCCCTGGGCCAGGAGATTCTGCGAGTGCTGGTGGAGTAGGTACACAAGGCTTGGTATGGAGACCCCTCATGGACCCGCCGTCCGAGGGATACACCGGCACAGAACTATGGGCAGACGGTGGCCAGCGCCGGGATCCCAGGAAGCGGTCGAACCCCCCCCGGCCCCTCCTGGCGCCTGCCGGTGATGTGCACCAGCCGCAGGATCGGCTCTACACGCACCGCACCTAGGTCAGGTGGGTGATCCGCTCTGGCAGGTCTAGCCGTACGCCCAGCATGCTGGTGCCCCCGAACACCGCCACCAACACGGTGATCATCCGCATGAGCAGGTCGGTCCCTGGTAGGTGATGGACTCGGCCCCGTAGATGCAGAGGCGGCTCTCCAGCAAGCGATCGCTCTTGATCCAGAACCGCTCGATCTCCGGCCCCTAGTTGGCAATCGTAGCCCACACGCATCCGCACAGGTCGCGGGATTACGGCTTGCGCGCCATGATCTCGGCGACTTGCTCGGGGCTGAATGCCTTCAGCGACGTCGTCCGGAGGAACCCCTGGCTGCCAATGCCGAGCAGGAGTCCCAGGGCGACCTCATCGGTGGGGAAAGTATAGATGCCCACAGAGTCATACTCCCCCATTAGCAGGTAACAGGCCAGCACCTGGCCGCCCGCATCGGCGACCGCCTGGTGCACGGCGGCGATGCCTTGCGGGAGTTCCTGCAGCCTGCCCATCGCGCTATCGGTGAACTTGTAGAGAACCAGGTAAGTAACCATCGTTTCCGCTCCCTCCTGCCGTGGCCCGGTGCGCCCCCGGGAGACCCCGGCGGGCCTCCTTGTTACCATAACAGCATCGGGCAGGGCTGGCGGCACGACGGGTTTCGGGGTTTTCGTTCCGCCAGGCC
>JAAYAW010000031.1 GCA_012719135.1 Chloroflexota bacterium | reverse complement strand
TCAGTGCCACATGCCAAGGCCCCCTCCAGGGCGCTCTCATAGCCCGGAGGGGGCCTCGTGCGTGCGTCCGGCGGTTCGATGCCGGGCGAACGTTCCTCTGACTCCCCGGCTCGACGTGCCCGACCAGACGCCCACGATTGAGCGCTGAGAGCCGATCGCCGACGGCCGCTCCCTACCGATCGGGTCGCGTGTACTTGGGCTTGGGAACCGACAGCATCCCGCCGTTCATGTTCCCCGCCACGGCCACGGCGGCCACCATCATCTGGATCGGGCTGAATAGCAGCAACCCGCCGATGAGGAACGGTACCGCCGCCCCCAGGCTCGCCAGGAAGGCGTGCTTGACGTGGTTTTCATCGGCGATCTTGCCCGTGACAAAGCCCGCCAGGCCGCAGAACAAAAAGACGACCACGATCATCAACGGGGCGCCAAATTGGCCGTAGAACGCCTCCGTGGCCGGGTTCGTGGAGAGATAGGCGCCGCCCAGCGAGATGAACATCGTCAGCACAAAGTTCAGGCCGAGGCCGCCGAGCAGCGTCCACCAATTGACGCCGTCAAAGCTAAAGAGGTGTCTGAACATGGGATCCCGATCCTCCTGGAGTCGCTGGACGCATTATACCACGGCTCGCGCCCCATGGCAGAACGGCGAGTGAGAGACGCGAGTTCTCGCGGGAAAAGGCAATCACCGCAGAGCGCGCAGAGAGAAGATCAGCACTCCTTGTCTCTGTGATCTCTGCGGCACACGGTCTTGGTCCACGTTGTGCGCAACGCCTCACCCGCGTTCCGTGGTTCGCTCGCGCCCGATGGCGCGCCAATGGTACAGGTAGAGTGGCACGGACACGGCGAGCAGCGCGCCGTTGCCCACCAGGCTGAGGATCGCCTGCCGCTGTGACCATTGGCGCTGCAACTCGGCCTGCTGCTCCTCCAACTCCGGGTCGCCGTTCGCCTCCTCCGGCAGGCGCGGCACGGCAAAGCGTGTCGGCTCGGGGTAGGCCAGTTCGACGGTGGAGCGCACCGCGTTCGTCAGCGCAAAGATGGTGATGACGAGCGTGATGAGGCAAACCAGGTACAGGTAGATGTTGCGCGGTGTCCAGGCGTTGCGTGCGTTCATGATGCTTCCATCCATTCGATGAGGACACTCGAGAAAGGCAAAGCTCCCTCACGCCGTGTGGCGGAGGGAGCTTTTTGGTGCGCCCGGGGCGGCTCGAACGCCCAACAGACGGTTTCGTAGACCGGCCCTCTATCCAATTGAGGTACGGGCGCACGATGCGCCAACCTATCGTCACGCGACGGCTGGCCTGTGGCTCGCTCTATCGAGACCAGCCAACAGCGGGGAGGCAGGGATTCGAACCCTGGGTAGAGCTTATGACCCTACAACCACTTAGCAGGCGGCCCCGATCGACCACTCCGGCACCTCCCCACACACGAGCCAGGCGGAGGGAGAGGGATTCGAACCCCCGGATCTTGCGATCAACGGTTTTCAAGACCGCCGCAATCAACCACTCTGCCATCCCTCCGGATAGCGGGGAGGGAACCTCTCCACTCAACGGCCAGAGTATAGCAAAGCGCATGGGCTTTGTCAATTTGCCCACCCCTGCTCTCGGCGGCGACTCCTGGACGTCGGCCGTTTTCCTCTCTAGAATAGCGGCAACAGGGGGTGATCTCCATGAGGGACGGGCTCCGAAAGCGACTACGCTATCTCTGGACCTGGGAGTTGGCGAACGCCCTGCTCGTCATGCCGGGCCTCTATCTGGTCCTCGGGCAACGCTTTCGCCTGGGCGGGCTCAGCTTGGCGATGCTGCTGCTCGTCTGCGCCCTACTCGTCGTCGGGGCCACCTTCTGGTTCCTGAAGGCGCGCGCCATCGAGGGATCCCGGCTTCTGTACCTGCCGGCCACGCGACGCTTTTTCCGTGCCACCAAGTGGGTGTTCGGGGCGGCTCTGGCGATTGCGCTGGCGGCGTT
>JAAYAW010000030.1 GCA_012719135.1 Chloroflexota bacterium | reverse complement strand
TGAGGCCCAGTTCGCGGGCGTGTTCGACGCCCTCCGTCAGACCCTGGCCCGCTTTGACCTGACGCTGAGCAGCCTGGTCAAGGTCAACGTCTGGCTCAAGGAGATCCAGGACCTTCCCGCCATGGAGAAGGGCTTTGGCGCTTACTTTCCGCAGGATGGCTTCCCCGCCCGCATGACGGCCACCACGGAGTTCATCGACGACGACTGCCTGCTGATGATCGAGGGGGTCGCGTACGCGCCGCGCTGAGCGCTGCCAAACGAGGTACCGGAGCGTAAGGGATGCACAAGCTCATCGCTATCACGAGCAGGGCGAAGTACCTGGGACTGCTTGGCATCCTGGGTATCGTCCTCGATGTTGCCCATATGCGTCTCCTCTCCCTCTTCTGGCTCCTTGCGCTGGTCGAAGTATTCGCCAGCCCACGCCGAATGTGGCAATCTCTGCAACAGCTCGCGGGGATCCCCCATATCTACCTCACCCATCGGTTCCACCTACCGAGCAAGGAGACCTATAGAAGCCAGATCGCTTACGGTTTGCCGTTCGAGGGTGAGTGGGTGGTCGTCAACGGGGGCACGGATAGACGCTCTTCCCATTCTTGGGGAATCCCGACGCAGCGCTACGCCTACGATTTCCTGATCATCGATGATGACGGCAAGACCTATCAAGGCAATGCGACGCGCGTGGAGAGCTACTACTGCTATGGGAAGAAGATCCTGGCTCCGGCGGATGGCGAGGTCGTGGCCGTCAGCGCACACCAGCGCGATAGCAGGACATTTGGAGACGGCACGGTCGATCCCACCACCAAGGACATCCTCGGGAATTTCATCATCATAGACCACGGAGAAAGCGAGTTCAGTTTCATAGGCCACCTCAAGCCGGGGAGCATCGCGGTCGTTGTCGGGCAGGAGGTGCATCGCGGCGAGGTTATTGGCCGGTGCGGCAACTCGGGTAACACCTCCGAGCCTCACGTGCACTTGCACGTGCAGGACGGCAAGAGCGTGTTCGCCTCCGCGGGCTTGCCAGTTGCCTTCGATGGGATAACGGCGACAAGACACGAGGGCTATGAGCAACGCGACCCCCGCCCGCTGCCGGAAGAGCTACTGGCCGACACATCCGTGGCGAACGATTCGGCGAGATGCTACATCCATCGAGGCCAGAGGGTGGCGAACGCCGCGTCAGGCACCCCACCCAGATCGAGTACCGGATGATCCCGGCCGGCGCGCCTTCAACATGAGGGTGCCTGGTTCACCCCACAACGTGGCCACGCTCGGGGTTAGCTTCGCTTGCCCTCGTCCTCTCGCAGGAATGCCAGCACATCGCGCGCGAACGCCTCTCCCGTGAACCCATGCCCCTTCCCGTCGTAAAGGATACGCCGAGGGCGGATCGCCCACACACGAACGGAGCCACCATGCCAGTCACACTTGAGGACATCCGCCGGGCGGCGGAGCGCATCAGCCCCCACGCCCACCGCACGCCCGTGCTGACGTGCGAGAGCCTGAACCGCCGCGTCGGCGCCCGGGTATACTCAAAGTGCGAGAACCTGCAACGCGTGGGCGCTTTCAAGTTCCGGGGAGCCTGCAACGCCGTGCTGTCCCTGTCCGACGCCGAGGCCGCCCGAGGCGTGGTGGCCCACTCGTCCGGCAACCACGCCCAGGCGCTGGCCCTGGCGGCCAGGCTGCGGGGCATCCCCGCCCACATCGTCATGCCCGAGA
>JAAYAW010000029.1 GCA_012719135.1 Chloroflexota bacterium | reverse complement strand
GGACAACGCGAGCGGCAGCGGAAAGCAACAAGGCATTGTCGACCCGGCAGTAATATGTGCCCGCGGGCTCCTTTCACGAGGGGAGGGGCGTCGCCCAGGCAACGTAGTTGTACCTACATCGTTACGCGAATTAGTAGGCGGTGTCAAGGGGTCCTGGGTGGGATCGTGCGCCTGCCGGAGGGCAGGACGCGCAGATATTTGACCGGGCGGGTCGATTGGGGTATACTCTCCCCGTCCAGTGGAGAGGTTCGGGCGCGCAGAGGGCGCCGGTACGTTAAAGGTGGACAATCGCGGGCCGCTAGCTCAATGGCAGAGCCACTGACTCTTAATCAGTTTGTTCCAGGTTCGAATCCTGGGCGGCTCATCGGGAAGGGGCACCACGCCTGGTGCTGCCAAAACGCGTCGTCATGCAGGCGCCGTGGAAGGTGCGTCAGGGCGGCGCTTCTCGGACGATCACCCGTCAGAGCGGGATACAAGGGATCCCTGGAAATCGTGGGTTTTCAGGATTCGTGGCCTGATCTATGGGGGAGTGTCGGAATTGGCAGACGAGCGTGACTTAGGATCACGTGGAGAAATCCGTGAGAGTTCAAATCTCTCCTTCCCCATCTTGGTTCTACGGTAGTACGCGGAAGTGGCTCAGTGGTAGAGCATCTCCTTGCCAAGGAGAGGGTCGCGAGTTCGAATCTCGTCTTCCGCTCTGAGCAGAGTGCAGAGAATGCTGGGCCACGCGCGGGCCCAGCATTTGCCGTTATGGCGGCGATTTCAGCGTGCCCGTGGGTATGGTATAATCTGAGGGTTGCCCGCATTGCGGGCGGTAGAAAGAGTCTTGCGAGGAGGACCGAGCGTGCAAGTTACCAGTGAAACCGTAGCGCCCCGAGAAGTGGTGCTCACTATCGTGCCGGAACCGGAGACCATCGACAGGGCAATGCGGCAGGCCGCTCGCGAGCTCTCCCGCATCCGCCCGTTGCGCGGGTACAGGCCCGGCCGGGCTCCTTACGCCCTGGTGGAGCGGACTTTTGGCCGCGAGGTCATCCTCAACGAGGCGTTGAACAAGATCGCGCCGGATATCTACCGCGATGCGATCCGTGAGGCTGACATTCAGCCGTACGAGCAGGGGCTGCTGGATATCGAGACCGAGGACCCGCTCGTGCTCAAAGTGAACGTACCCCTGGTGCCCGAGGTCAAGCTGGGCGACTATGCGGCGATGACGATCGAGCCGGCACCAGAGGTGGTGATCGCCGAGGCGGACGTGGATGAGCAGATCGAGATGCTGCGCCGGCAGCACGCCGAGATCCAGCCCGTGGACCGGCCACTCCAGATGGGTGACCAGGTGGTGGTGGGCATCTATGGCAAGATCGGCGACGAAGAAGTACAGAGGGACGAGGGCGCGACGCTGGATATCACAGAGTATCTGCGCCCCGCCGGGTTTGCTGAGGCCCTCCTGGGGAGCCAGTCGAACGATGTGCGCGAGTTCAGCCTGACCTATCCGGAGGACGAGCCGAACGAAAAGCTCGCCGGCAACAAAGTCGACTATCGCGTGGCGGTGGGCGAAGTTCGGGAGGTTGTCCCGCCCGAGGCAGATGATTCCTTCGCCAAGACGGTAGGGGATTACGAAACCCTGGAGGCTTTGAGGGAGGCCATCGCGGAGGAACTCAAGGAGCAGCGCGAGCAGCAGGCCAGGGCGGACGAGCGCCTGCGCGCCGTGCAGCGGCTGATCGAGGCCTCGGAGATCACCTATCCAAAGGCCGCCCTGGAGCGTGAGATCGATCGCGCGATCGCAAACCAGCGCGCCCACGCGAAGCGGATGGGCTTTTCGCTGGATTCGTATCTGCGCATCACCGGGCGAACGGAACAGGACCTGCGTGACGACCTCAACCCCGGCGCAGTGGATGGGCTCAGCCAGCGGCTCGTGTTGATGGAGTACGCCCGCCTGGAGGACATCCAGCTCACTGACGACGAAGGCAACTCGGCGATCAATGCCTATGCGAACCATATCGCTGCGTCGTATCGAGGCGAGGCCGATGAGTATCTCAAGAACGCGGTCCAGCAGGGGGCTCTGACGCTGGTGATCGAGGATGCCCTCGTCATGAAGGCCGCCCAGATCCTGGCGGATCGGATGGCCGGCCGGCCCGTTGAGAGCGACGCCGAGGCCAGTGAGGTTGAGGCCGGTTCCGAGGGCGAGGGTTCTGAGGCAGTTGCTGAGGCGGAAGAAAAGGCCGAGGCGGACGCAGAGGATCAGGGCGAGGCCTGATCGGGGCCTGAGGTGCGAACGGGCCCGTTAGTACGCCGGGTGCCCACAGAGGCAAACGGCGGAGGAGGCAAGTTATGAGCTCGAGTGCGCTGATACCCATGGTCATCGAGACCACCGGACGCGGAGAGCGTGCCTATGATATCTACTCGCTTCTGCTGAGGGAGCGGATCATCTTTCTTGGAACGCCGATCGAGGAGCAGGTCTCCGGCCTGATCGTGGCCCAGATGCTCTATCTGGATCGGGAGGATCCGGAGCGGGAGATCAGCCTGTACATCCAGTCGCCAGGGGGCGGCGTGTATGCGGGGCTGGCGATCTATGACACCATGCAGGTGATCCGTGCCCCTATTTCGACCATTGCGGTGGGCAGCACGGCGTCCTTTGGGACGATTCTGCTGGCGGCGGGCACCCCTGGCAGGCGTTTCGCGCTGCCTCATGCCACGATCCATATCCACCAGCCCGTCGGCGGCGCCCGAGGGCAGGCGAGCGATATCCAGATCCAGGCAGAGGAGATCCTGCGGCTGCGGCGGATGCTGAATGGCATTCTGGCGCAGCACACCAAGCAGCCGATCGAGCGCATCGAAAAGGATACCGACCGGGACTATTACCTGGACGCCCAGCAGGCCGTGGAGTATGGCCTGGTGGACGAGGTGATTACGCCGGCGCAGCTCCGTGAGGCCAAGCAGGAATGAGCCAGGTGCCTGAGCATCCCAGCTGTTCGTTCTGCGGGCAGCCAGAGGATCGGGTGCGCAAGCTGATCGCTGGGCCGAACGCGGTCTTTATCTGCGACAACTGCGTCAATCTGTGCAAGCAGATTCTCGAGGTGGGCGGCGAGGGGCCCGAGGAGAGTACGCTGCGCCGCGAGGACATACCTTCGCCGCGGGCGATCTTTGAGATGCTCAGTGCCTATGTGATCGGCCAGGAACGGGCGAAGCGCACCCTCTCCGTGGCGGTGTACAACCACTACAAACGGGTGGTGGATACGGGCTCGGGAGCTACGGACGTGGAGCTGCAAAAAAGCAACGTGCTCCTGATCGGTCCCACGGGCTGCGGCAAGACGCTGCTCGCGCAGACGCTGGCGAACACCCTGGACGTCCCCTTTAGCATCTCAGATGCTACGGCGCTCACCGAAGCCGGCTACGTGGGTGAAGATGTGGAGAACATCCTGCTCCGCCTGCTGTATAACGCCGGGTTCAACGTGGCTCGCGCCTCCCAGGGGATCATCTACATCGATGAGATCGACAAGATCGCGCGCAAGTCCGGCGACAACGCCTCGATCACGCGCGACGTCTCTGGAGAAGGCGTGCAGCAGGCGCTGCTCAAGATCCTGGAAGGGACCGTGGCCAACGTCCCGCCTCAGGGAGGGCGCAAGCATCCCCACCAAGAGTTCATCCAGATCGATACCAGCAACATCCTGTTCGTGTGCGGGGGGGCTTTCGATGGCCTTGTGGACATTGTCCGCGAGCGAACGCGCCGCAAGAACGTGATGGGCTTTGCCCGGAGCAGCCGCGTCGAGGAGCCTTCCGATTCCGAGTTGCTGGCGCAGGTGGCACCCGAGGATCTGCTCCAGTACGGGTTGATCCCCGAGTTCGTCGGACGGCTGCCCGTGGTCGTCTCGGTGGATCCACTGCAGGAAGAGGACCTTGTGCGCATCCTGACAGAGCCGCGCAATGCTCTGGTGCGCCAGTTCCAGCGGCTCTTTGAGCTGGACCGGGTGGACCTGAGCTTTACCGATGAGGCCCTTGCCTGCGTGGCCCGTGAGGCCATGCGTTCGGGGATGGGCGCCCGCGGGTTGCGCACGATCCTGGAGGAGACTCTGAACGAAGTCATGTTCGAACTGCCCTCCAACCCGACGATCACGCGCTGGGTGGTGACCGCAGAGGACATCGAGCAACGCGCCAGCCCGACTTCTGCCCTTGAGCGGAGGCGGCCCGCGGCCTAGAGGCCATCTGCCTTGTGAAACGGGAAAGCGGCTGGGGCTCTCTCCAGCCGCTTCTTGTTTACTGCTTCCGTTTTCTTTGACACCCCTCCCCCCTTCCGCTAGAATCTCGCAGACAGCCGTAGCCTGAGGAGGACGCATGCTCAGCAGCGCAGAGATACGTTCGCGCTTTCTGGCCTTTTTCCGGGACCGGGGCCATGTCGTGGTGCCCAGTTCTTCGCTCATCCCAGGCAACGACCCGACGCTGCTCTTTGCGAACGCCGGCATGGTCCAGTTCAAGGATGTCTTTGTTGGGCTAGAAGCACGACCGTACAGGCGCGCAACCACGGTCCAAAAGTGCATGCGCGTCAGCGGCAAGCACAACGACCTGGACCAGGTAGGCCCATCGCCCCGGCATCACACTTTTTTCGAGATGCTGGGCAACTTTTCCTTTGGCGATTACTTCAAGGCTGATGCCATCACCTACGCCTGGCGATTCCTGACCGACACCCTGGGTCTGGAGCCGGAGCGCCTCTATCCCACAGTGTACACCGACGATGATGAGGCCTACGCGCTGTGGGAGAAGCAGATTGGTGCGAACACGGGGCGCATCACACGGCTCGGCGCCAAGACCAACTTCTGGGAGATGGGGGATACCGGTCCCTGCGGGCCCTGCTCGGAGATCCTGTACGACCGTGGGCCGGATGCCTGCTCCTGTGGCCGGCCGGATTGCGGCCCGGCCGTAGACTGTGACCGCTGGCTGGAGATCTGGAACCTGGTGTTTATGCAGTATGAGAAGCGTGCCGACGGCAGCACGGTGCCGCTGCCCCGGCCCTCCATAGACACCGGAGCCGGGTTTGAGCGCATCACGGCGATCCTTCAGGGCGCGGACAACAACTACGATACCGATCTCTTCCTGCCGATCATGAGGCGTACGCAGGAGCTGCTCGGGCACAGCGATGCAGAACGGCTTGCGAATCGCACGGCGTACCGGGTGGTCGCGGACCATAGCCGCGCGATAGCGTTTCTGATCGCCGACGGCGTGCTCCCCGGGAACGAAGGGCGCAACTATGTGGCCCGCATGGTCCTCCGGCGGGCGGCACGGTTCGGCTGGTTTCTCGGGTTCCGACGCCCGTTCCTTGCCGATACGGCTCGCGTGGTCATCGAGACAATGGGGCACCACTATGCCGAACTGGCCGAGAGAGAGGACTTTATCTGCGAGGCGATCACGCGAGAGGAAGAACGCTTCCTCACAGCGCTGGAGCAGGGGCTCTCCCGGCTCTCAGAGATCGCCGCGCAACTGGAGATAGAGGGCTCTCGTGTGGTCTCCGGGCGCGAAGCTTTCCGCCTCTATGATACGTTCGGGTTCCCGTTGGAGCTGAGCCGGGACGCTGCCGCAGAGATGGGCCTCGAGATCGATGAGGCGGGATTCCGCGAGGCGATGGAGGAGCAGCGCCAGCGGGCGCGCTCCGCGCAGCAGGCCGCCCACGGTGAACAGGCTCTACCGCTTGCCAGCCTGGGCCTGCCGGCAACCGAGTTCCTGGGATATGAGGCGTTTGAGGCTCCTGCGCGAGTGGTGGCCATCTTGTGTCAGGGAGCCTCCCTGACTCAGGCGCAGGCAGGACAGGCTGTGGACGTGGTGCTGGATCGAACGCCATTCTACGGAGAGGCGGGAGGGCAGGTCGGCGACACCGGTACGCTCTTCTCCGAGATGGTGGCGGCCACGGTCCTTGATACGTCCAAGCCCACGGCGGATCTGACGCTGCACCATGTACGGGTGGATCAGGGGGTTCTGAGCGTCGGTGATGACCTTGTGGCTCGCGTGGACGAGGAGCGGCGGCTGGATATCGCCCGCAACCACACCGCGACACACCTCCTGCACCGTGCCCTGCGACAGGTTCTGGGCGAGCACGCGGCGCAGTCGGGCTCCCATGTTTCGCCCGAGGACCTGCGCTTTGACTTTACCCACCTCTCGGCCCTTTCCGAGGAGGAGATCGCGGCCGTAGAGCGAATTGTCAATGAGCAGATACGCGCCAACCGGCCCGTGCAAACGAGCGTTATGGCGTATGAGGAGGCTCGTAATAGCGGCGCTATCGCTCTCTTTGGCGAAAAGTATGGTGATCGCGTCCGGGTAGTGAGCGTCGAAGGCTTTAGTACAGAACTCTGCGGTGGGACGCACCTGCGGGCTAGCGGTCAGATTGGTTCTTTTGTTATCGCCTCTGAGAGCAGCGTGGGCTCCGGCCTCCGCAGAATTGAGGCGATGACGGGCCGCGGCGCGGACGCTTATCATCGGGCGAAGGCAGAAACCCTCTCACAGATTGCCAGCGCCTTGTCTGCGCGGGAGGACGAGGTGGTGGCTCGGGCTGAGGCGTTGGTCGCGACGGTCCGAGACCAGAGGCGGACCGTACAGCAGTTGCAGGATCGGCTGGCCAGCCAAGGGCTGGATGGGCTGATCGAGGGGGCACGCACCATCGAGGGGCTCGCTACCGTGGTTTCACGCGTGCCGGTGGGCGATATCGATGCCTTGCGCAGCATGGCGGATCGGCTCCGAGAACGTATGGGCTCGGCAGTGGTCGCTCTCGGTGCGGTGATCGATGATCGCCCTCTGTTGCTTGTGGCCCTCACGGAGGACGCCGTGCACCGAGGGCTCCATGCGGGCAAGATCGCAGGTGCGGCTGCAAAGGTCATGGAGGGCGGTGGGGGCGGCCGACCGGATATCGCTCAGGCGGGGGGCAAGACCCCTGAACGCCTGGGAGAGGCGCTGGATGCGGTGTGGGCTCTCGTCACCGAGGGGCTTCGGTGATGGCCTGCACAGACAGGTCGTTCCCGGCTTCGCCAGCAGGATAGGGGGAGGGCATGGCGCTACTCATCAGGCGCGGGGGACGCGCTGCGTCGCCGGCGACGATGACTCATCACACGGTAATCACCTGGGAGGATGGGCACGTCCGCGCGGCAGTGCTGAGGCTCTCTGACGGCTCGGCCGAGATTCTCGGGCTCGCGGCCGCTCCTGTGCAGGGGGTCAGCCAGACCAGCCGCCCCGACCCCGATCGATGGTACGCCGCGTGCGATGGTGCGCTCGCGCAAGCTGAGGATATGACACACAAGTTGGCCGGGCGCAAGATCGTGCCCGACTATGCGACCATGGCGATACCATCAGGTGTGACTCGCAGCCTCTCCATCGTGGACGATAGCGGGCGGCGCAGCCCCCGCCGGCCTATTACCCGAGAAGAGATGGAATCCGTGCTCCGCCGGGGCTACCGCAAAGCCCAGGATCGATTGGATGTTCGCTCTCGAGGGAGCCGTGAGGACATCGTGGCGGGCTCGCTCGCCTATGTCACGCTGGATGGGCAGCCCGTCAGCGACCCGGTCGGTCTCTCTGGCGATCGTTTGCAGGCGCATCTCTGCTTCTACCTGGCGCCCAGCGAGTGGATCCGATCACTGCAACTGATCGCCGAGAAGCTGGGACTCGACCTGGCCGCGATCGTCCCGCACCATCTGGCGTTGGCATCACCGTTAGCCGATGCGGCTTCCCTTCTCATCGTGATCGATGAGGGGCAGACGACGGTCGATCTGGTGCGGCGTGGCCGCGTAGAGTGGGCCGCCGCCGTGCCACACGGTGCGCGTGCGCTGATAGACCAGACCGTTTCGGACCTCGGCGTTCCGGAGCGTCAGCTCGATGCACTGATGCGGGCCTATCGATCCGGACAGCTGCGCGACGATGTGGAGCGACGGCTGTCCACCAACTACTGGCGAGCGCTGAGGCTGTGGATGGGCGTGGTGGCGGATCAGGTGCGGGCAATCGCACCGGAAAACTATGTGCCCTATCGCGTGTACTGCCACGATGCCACTGGCCGGGTACCGGAGGTGGTGCCGGCCTTGGCGACACCGTACTGGGAGCAACGTCTAAGCTTTGGGCGTTGCCCCAAAGTAGATGGGCTAGAGATCAGCGCGATCCATGCCGTGCTCGATTGCACGGCTCAAGCGACCGGTGCTTCGTTTCTCCTGACGCGGTCTCTGGTGAACTATGTGGCGCGGCTATACGCGCCCGGCAACGACATGGACCGCGCCTTGATCGATTCCATACGCTGGCGCCCCCGCAACTGAACGGGTGGCGTTGATCCAGGAGGCTCTTTGCGCCCCATAGATGTGATCTATCTTTCGCGACACGATTCGGCAGATTCCGCCTGCGCGCTGCTCAGGCAGGCCCGACATCAGGCGCAGGTGTGGCTGGTTGTTCCGTGGCGCCTGGGTATCCTACGAGATCTGCTGAATCTCAAGCGGCTGGCAACCGTCGCAGGTGAGAAGGCTGTCGACTTGCGGGTCGTGTCACGGGACAGCCTTACGAGGACGCTGGCGCGAACGGCGGGGCTCGGCACGTCTTTCTCGCTGCCGCACGCCCTGAGGGGCGTGGAGCCCGTTGAGATTCGCGGGGGTGAAGGGACCGGTACACTCGTTCCGGCCGACGAACGACTGGGGAAACGGTACCAGAGCGCCCCGGCACGCTTTAGCGTTGCACGTGGCATCCTCGTCCTTGCGTTTGTGGCCATGTTACTCGGTGTGTTGTTGACTGTGGTCGGCTTCTTCCTGCCCACCGCTGAAGTAACGCTCGAACCGGTATCGACACAGGGAGAAGTGGCCTTCACCGCCCGCGCCAACGCGCGCTACAGCAAGGCGGATACCGACGAAGCGCTTGTGCCCCTCCGCAGTGTGCAGGTGATCGTTGAGGGGCAAGCGGAGACTCCGGCAAGCGACACGGCGGACGTGGCGGAAGGGTATGCCTCGGGATTCGTGGTATTCACCAACCGCACGAGCGAAGCGTTGGTAGTGCCCAAGGGCACCTCTGTCCGATCGGGGAGCGGCGGCAGCGTGCGGTTTGTCACCACGAGCGAGGTGACCCTTCCGCCAACGCTCTACGCCAGTGAGCGCGCGCCCGTGCAGGCGGCAGAGCCTGGATATGTGGTCGCAGGCGCCTACACACTGAGCCGGGTGGAGGGGGCGCTGGCGAGCAAGGTCGAGGTGCTGAACGATTCCAGCATCGAGGGCGGCGGGAACCGTCGCGTTCCGACGGTGGCGTACGAAGACCTGGATACACTGCGAAGCATGCTGGTGGCGCAACTCCAGGATGAGGCTTACGCTCAGTTGGTAGGCCAGCTCGAGCCGCACGAGTTCGTGCCCGGTTCGACGCTCCACGTGGAGGTCATGTCTCTCGAGTATGACCAGAACGTTGGCCAACAGACGGACATGCTGACGGGACGCATGAAGCTGGTGGTTCGCGGTTCCGCCCTTAGTGAAGCGGATCTGATGGCGCTGGCTCGTGCCCGCCTGGTTGCCCAGGCTGGTGGCGCTGTGGATGTGATCGAGGACAGCCTCGTGCTGGACAGGCAGGGCGAGGCGCGTGTGGTGGACTCCTGGGTAGAGATCGATGTGCGCGCCCAGGGAGCCGTTGTCTCGCAGCTGGACATGGAGGCTGTGCGTAACGGGATTCGTGGGCGAACCGTCGCGCAGGCTGTGGAGTGGCTGCAGACCAACCTGGCGCTGAGGGCCGCTCCACGCGTCCTCTTGAGCCCCGAAGGTTGGCCGCGGTTGCCCGTGCTCACCGGCCGGCTCGCCATCGAACTGACATCGCAGCCGTGAGCCGTGTGCTGGCCCTCGACGTAGGCGATGTGAGGATCGGTTTGGCGATCAGCGATGAGTTGGAGATCCTCGCCCGGCCCCTTGAGGTGCTGAAGCGCGTGCCGGGGCCTGCGAGTTTCCGGCGCATCGCCGCGATTGTGGCGCAGGAGGGGATCCACTGCATCGTGGTAGGGCTACCCGTGAGGGAGGACGGCGCCCACGGGAAGCAGGTCGCGTCCACAGAGGCCTATGTGCGCGGGCTGGCCAGCCATGTCGACGTCCCAATCGTCTTTTGGGACGAACGGAATACTACTGGCGAGGCAAGAGCGCTGCTCCGTGTGGGTGGACATCAGGAGGGTCGGTCCGCCGTGGGGCTGGATGCGGCTGCTGCAGCCGTGATTCTGCAGGACTATCTCAATGACCAAAGGGAGGGTTCGCGCTGATGTCCCGCGTCCTACGGAGCCTATCACTGGCCGTAACCACTGTGCTGACGCTTGTGGTGATCGCCGCGATTCTTGGGGCGAGCTTTTGGTACATACGGGAGCTCTCAAGCCAGAACGCCGGTCAGCCGTACAGAATCACCGCCACCAACCTAGAGCGTGCGTTCCTCGGCCTCTACCTGAAGGCACAGGGAGAAGTGGCTACAGAGCCCGTGGATAGGACCGATACGACGCAGATCCCCTTTGTCATCGAGCCGGGTGAATCCCTTACGAGTGTATCACTGAATCTCGAGCAACTGAGCCTAGTGCGCGATGCTGAGGTGTTTCGGCGCACGGTTCAGTACTATGGGGCTGACCAGGATATTCAGGTGGGCACCTATCTGCTGACGCGCAGCATGACCATGGATGATATCATGCGGCAGTTGCAGCGCGGGTTGTTGCCCAGTGAGACGGTGACCATCGTCGAGGGGTGGCGGATCGAGCAGGTCGCCGAGGCGCTAGATCTGCGGGGTATCGTCAGTGCTGAAGCCTTTCTGGCCGGCGCCGGCGCGTTTGTCGATGTGGACGGGAACTGGCCGTACCTCATGGACAGGCCGGAAGGCGTCATAGCCGGGCTTGAGGGGTATCTCTTCCCGGACACCTACCAGTTTGAGAGTGGCACTGCCGCTGACGACGTGATACGCGTGATGCTTCGCAACTTTGACTATCGTCTCACGGCTGACCTGCGGCAGGAGGCTGAGGAGGCCGGGCTGTCGATTCATGAGGTGGTCACCCTGGCTTCCATCGTGGAGCGAGAAGCCGTGGTCGCCGATGAGCGACCGGTTATAGCCAGTGTATTCCTGAACCGGCTTCAACAGGGGATGCCGTTGCAGGCTGACCCCACCGTGCAGTACGCACTTGGGTGCGATAGCACCACCGGCGAGTGCTGGCCGCAGTTGATGCGCGAGGATCTGAACTCGGTGCAGTCCAGCTACAACACCTATCTGAACCCTGGCCTTCCGCCGGGGCCGATCTGCAACGCGGGGCTGGATTCGATCCGGGCCGTTCTGGAGCCTGCCGATACGCAATACCTCTACTTCCTGGCGAGCGAGGACGGGCGGCATGTGTTCGCCGAGACCTATGAGGAGCACCTGCGCAACGAGGCGGCACAGGGCCGCTAGCGGGCCGGGGCTTGCGAATATCGTACCGAAACGACCCTCGCCCGGCTGCGACGGGGCTCTCGATGGACGGAGGCAACATGGCCACTCTGCGGCGGCGTCTGTGGAATCCATATGCGCTGGTCTTTATCAGCAGTGGCTGCACCATGGTCATCGAGCTCGTCGCCAGCAGGCTGATCGCGCCGAGGGTGGGGGTTTCGCTCTACACTTGGACCTCGGTCATTGGCGTGATCCTGGCGGGGATATCGCTGGGCAACTACATCGGCGGTCGACTGGCGGATCGGTACGCGTCTCCGACGCTTCTGGGCGCGGTGTACACCTTGGCGGCCTACGCCTGCCTGCTTCCCCTATGGCTCGGCGAGGGCCTGCATGCCTTTCGGCTTCCGTTTGAGACGCCGCTTCTTCTGTGGATCGTCATCTATATTTCGCTTCTATTCCTACTGCCGAGCATCATACTGGGATGTGTCTCTCCCATTGTGGTCAAGCTGAGCCTCACGGATCTCAGCCACGCGGGGACCACCGTGGGCAAGATCTACGCCTGGTCGTCCGGCGGCAGCATCTTTGGCACCTTTCTGACAGGCTTCTTCTTGATCTCGCGCTTTGGCACAAAGGCCACAGTGGTGGGCGTCTCGGTCCTTCTCATCCTCCTGGGCGGATGGTTCCTGGCGACCGGACCGTGGCGGAAGGCGTTGGTTCGTCTTGGGTTCGCGGCTCTCCTGTATGTGGCCGCCGTTCTGTCCCTCTCAAGAGCGGGGCTGCTCGCGACGGAGTGCATGCTGGAGACGGACTATTCCTGTATCAACGTCTACGAGAAGGACCAGGACGGGCGCAGCGTTCGCGAGCTCCTGCTGGACCGGCTCGTCCACAGCTATACCGATCTGGATGATCCTACCTACCTCGCCTATGGCTATGAGAAGACGTATGCCGGCCTGCTGCAGCCGTTGATGAGCGATCGCACCGGGCTGGACGCGTTTTTCATCGGCGGGGGCGGGTACACCTTTCCTCGCTATCTACAGGCGCGGCTCCCCGATAGCCACATCGTGGTGACGGAGATCGACCCCGGGGTGACGCGTGCGGCCGAGCGATGGTTGGGCCTGCCACAGGACACCGCGATCGAGACGTACAACGAAGATGCACGAAGGCATCTGGTGACTCGCGGCGCGGAGGGCAGTTACGACGTCGTCTTTGGCGACGCCTTTAACGACTATTCGGTGCCCTATCACCTGACTACGCTAGAGTTCGCCCGCCTTGTCGACTATGTGCTGCGGGATGACGGGATCTATATGGCCAACATCATCGATGCGGGCCCACAGGGGCACTTTATGCGGGCCTTTGTGAGCACCCTGCAGGCCGTATTCGCCCACGTCACGGTCATTCCCTCCACGGCCGGCTGGCGCGACAGCCTCCGGACCACCTGGGTCGTGGCCGGAAGCCAGAGAGAGATCGATCTGGCGCATATGCCCGAGGGCTATCTGGCGCTTGCGCCGGAGACGCTGGAGGGATACCTGGCGGAGAAGCCTCACGTGATGCTCACCGATGACTATGTCCCTGTGGACAACCTGATGGTGCCCGTGGCGGAGGCTTCCTTTGGCAGCGGAGCGCTCGATCCGGAGACGTGGGCAGGGGTTCGCGGCCGTGTTCTTGGAGTGGGGGCGGGCGTGCTGGCGTTGGTGACTCTGGGGGGAGCGGGCCATGCCCTCCACCGCCGGCGTCGGGATCGGGCCCCGGCGGACGACTCCTCCGCCGGGGCGGCTCTCTAGCGGGCCCTCCACTGGAGGTTTTCGTGCTCAGGGAATGCGGGGTTTGGCCAGCACCTCGCGTATTTCCAGCGACAGAAAAGTGCGCGGATACGCCGGGAGGCAGACGATCGCTGTGTCGGCACCGGAGCTCGTCCCGCCAAGGGCGATGACTTCCTCATCCATCGCGAGCCAGCCTGTATCGGCGGCCATAAGGACCCCTTCCACCGCCACTTTCATGCCCTGACTAAAGCGATAGAGCACGTCGCGCACGGTCTCTTCTGTGGTGCGCCCGCCGTACCGTTCCGTGAACGCAGAGCTGACGCCATCGCCGAGGGCCTGTATCCCCGTGATCACATGGATGCCGAGTCGCTCGAGATCGGATCGCTCCTCGGGCGACATGCACCAGCCCCTCTCCGCAAAGCCGTGCGCCAGGCTGACCGCACAGATCCGAATACCGTGCGGCGAAAGCAACTCGTGCGCCCGCCGGGCCGTGCCTCCGTGGGAGGAGGCGAGCACAACCTGCCGGATTCCCAGCTCCAGCGCTCGCTCGCGCGCGGCCTGCAGAGTTGCCGCCGTATTTGCCGG
>JAAYAW010000028.1 GCA_012719135.1 Chloroflexota bacterium | reverse complement strand
GGATTATCGCGGTAGCGGCGCACGGTACGGCTGATCGCTTCATTGGCCCCTTCCAGCAGGGCCTGGGCGTCGCGGAAATCGGCGAAGCCGCGGGTGACGAAACGCGGCTTACCCAACAGATCCCCATTCCCGTTGCAGCGCGCCACGACAAGCACCACCCCACTGTCGGAAAGCCGCTCCCGATCACGGATGACGGAGGGACCGATGTCGCCCACGCTGGAGCCATCCACGTAGATATAGCCGCCCGGCACGCGCTCGCCGATATGCATAGAATGCTGGTCCAGCTCCAGAATGTAGCCGTTCTCGACGACCGCCACGTTTTGCTCCGGTACGCCAAGCTCCACAGCCAGCTTGCCATGCTGGATGAGATGGCGCAGCTCACCGTGGACGGGGACGAAAAACCTGGGCCGCACCAGATTGATCATCAGCTTCATCTCTTCGCGTGCCGCGTGGCCGGAGACGTGCACCTGAACGAGCTGGTCGTAGAGCACATCGGCCCCTCGCTGGTAAAGCCGGTTGATGATCCGGTGAATCATCTCCTCATTGCCCGGGATGGGGTGTGCGGAGAGGATGACCGTATCGCGCTCTTTCACTGAGAGGTGGCGATGCCGGCCAATCGCCAGCCGGCCGAGCACGGCGCTCGGTTCCCCCTGCGAGCCGGTCGCCATGATCACGATCTTATGGTCAGGATAATTGTCCACCTCGGAAATGTCGATGAGCATGTCATCAGGAATCTCGAGATAGCCGAGTTCCTGGGCCATCTTGGCGTTCTTGCGCATCGAGTAGCCGGTAATAGCCAGCTTGCGCTCGTACTGGCGGGCCGCATTGACGGTCTGCTGAATACGCGAGATGAGCGAGGCAAAGGTCGCGACGATGATACGCCCTTTGGCCTCGGCAAAGACACGCTCGAAAACCTCGGTCACGACCATCTCGGAAGGCGTCCAGCCGGGTCGCTCGGCGTTGGTGCTGTCGGCCAGCAGGGCCAGCACCCCGCGCTGCGAGAATTCGGCCAGCTTGGCAAAGTCAGAGGGGCGCCCGTCAACCGGCGTATGGTCGAACTTGTAATCACCGGTATGCACGACAAGGCCCACGGGCGTAGTGATGCCGAAGCCGACACAGTCGGGGATGCTGTGGGTCACGTGGAAGGGCTCGATGTTGAACTGGCCGATGCGAAAGTTGAAACCAGGCTGGATCGTCTTGATAACGGTGTCCCTGAGGCCCGCCTCGCGCAGCTTCAGCTCGATCAGGCCGGCTGTCAGAGGAGTCGCATAGATCGGCGCGTCGATGTCGGCCATCAGGTGAGGCAGCGCGCCCACGTGGTCTTCATGCCCGTGGGTGATCAGGACCGCCTTGATCTTCTCCCGTTTGTCCATAATGTAGCGGTAGTCGGGGATAATGTAGTCGATCCCCAGCATATCGTTTTCAGGGAACATGATGCCCGCATCGATGATGAGTATCTCGTCCCCATATTCGAACACGGTCATGTTCTTGCCCACCTCGCCCAGACCGCCCAGGGGTACAATCCGAAGTTTTTCGCTCATAAAGTCTCCGCAATGAAACAGCGGCAGGCGCCGGGAAAGGCGCGCTACCCTTGTTCTGTCATCGATAAAGGAGGCCGGCTCACCCCTTCGCGATGCCGGGAAGCCGACCTGCCGTTGTCAGCAGGTACGGGCTATGCCTCGTACAGGTAAAAGAAAAGAGCAGCCCGCTGCTCCTCTCTCTTACCCCTACCAGACGGCAGCCCTTGTCCCTGCGCGCCGGGTCACTCTGATCGTTGTATTATACGAAAGGCGAATGGGAGTGTCAATAAAGCAGCCAGAACCAGAGCGCCGAGATAAGCACGGTCTGGAGCAGCGATAGGAAGAGGGTATAGCCGAGCAGGAAGGTGCGCGCGGGCGTCGGAACGGCCTCGGCTCTCTTCGCTCTGTGCCCCTGCCGCACCCTCTCGCCGCCAGCGACAGTCTCCACGCGCAGCACGCCGACCGAGATGTTGTCGTGGCCCCCACGTTCGTTCGCCAGCCGCACCAGGGCTGCCGTCGCTTCTTCGGGGTCCTGCTCGCCGAGGATGATCGCCAGCTCGTCGTCGGATACGTGCCGGGTCAGACCGTCTGAACAGAGCAGGATCTGGTCGCCGGGCTGCAGCGCCAGCTCATAGAGGTCGATCCGCGGGTCGCGCTCGGAGCCCAGGCTGTAGAGGATGACGTGGCGGCGGGGATGGGTCGC
>JAAYAW010000027.1 GCA_012719135.1 Chloroflexota bacterium | reverse complement strand
TCCGCTCCTACGCGGTTCCCACGGAAGCGAGATGGGAACCGCGTTCCATATAGGGCGACGTAGCCAAGGGGCTAAGGCAGGGGTCTGCAAAACCCCCATCGTCGGTTCGAATCCGACCGTCGCCTCAGAAAGGCCGTCTGCACATGCGCAGACGGCCTTTTTTGTATGCTCCGGATCGGGGTGGATGGCAGATGCTCCTCGCAGCAGTCTGATTGCCCCCAACCATTGTCTTTCCCTAGAGATATTAACAGTGAGGGCCGCGCGCAACCTGGGGAAGGAGAGGACGCCACATGGACGAAACCGAGGCCGTTGTCCGGCTCAAGGAGGGCAACATCGCCGCACTGCGAACGCTAATCGAGCGGCATCAGGTAGAGGCAGTTCAGGCGGCCGTCCTCATCACCCGAGACCGGGCGCTCGCAGAAGACATCGTGCAGAGCGCCTTTGTGAGAAGCTATGAGCGCATCCACCAGTTCGACGCCTCCCGGCCGTTCCGCCCCTGGTTTCTGCGCATCGTCATCAACGATGCGCTCAAGGCGGTCGCCAAGCAGCAGCGCCACGTCTCTCTCGACGATCCTGGGAACCCAAGCTGTCCCCAACTGATCGAGTGGCTCGAAGCATCTTCCAACGGGCCAGAGGACGATGTCCAGCGGAGGGAGTTGCGCGACGCGATCAGGGCGGCCCTCAACGCCCTATCTCCCCGACAGAGGGCAGCGGTCGTCCTGCGCTACTACCTGAACCTGAGTGAGCGAGAGACGGCTCGGGAAATGGGTTGCGCGCCGGGAACCGTCAAGTGGCACCTGCATGTGGCCCGCGACCGGCTGCGTTTGCTGCTCTCGCCTTACGCCCCATGAGGAGGGAACGGATGAAGGAGCAAGACAACCGTCACTGGGCGCTGTTGGAGATCGCCGATCGAGAGGCGCCCTCCCACACGATCGACCTCTGGCCGCGTATCGAGGCCCGGACGGCCTCAGGAGCGAGCGGGAGAACGCGGGAACGGGATCTCCGTGTGCGGCGAGGACGGCTCGCCCTTGGAGTGACCGCCGCGTTGCTGTGCGCCGTCCTCTTGGCCCGCGTTCCAGGGGTAAGGGCGTTTGCCGACGACGTCATCCAGCGCATGGGTATCGCGTTTCTGGACACCGAACGGCACGAGGACGCCGCCGTGCAGACAGCGATGGAAACGATCCGCGTTACTCCGCCCCCATCGCTCAGCATCGCGGAGATCCGCGAGCAGGTTTCTTTTCCGTTGCTGGTACCCACCTGGTTGCCCGATGATCTGACCCATACCCACCGGAGTATCGCGGAGTACGACTCGGAGCAGTGGGAGGGGAGCGGCCAAAAGATCACTATCGCCTACTACCGCACGGCGCAGCACGATTTCGAGGGGGGGGGTCCTGTTCCTGTCGGCGAACGATGGGCCAATTAGCGCCCCGCCTCTCCTGGCTGCATCACGCGAGCAGCCGGCAGTCGTCAACGGCCAGCCGGGAATCTATGTTCATGGCGGCTGGCGAGACGATGGCCGGGGCGACCCGAACACGCGGCATGGCATCCTGCAGTGGGATGACCAAGCCGACGACGCCTATCTCACTTGGACTCAGGATGGGGTCACCTATCTGCTGGCGGCCCACAACCTGGGGCTGGACCTGGAGGACTTGGTGCGGATCGCCACGTCCATGACGGCAGGGTAGCGCGAGAACCGGCATCGATCACGGGGCCGCCGGGCCTATCGCCTGAGCGGCCCCTCTTTCACCCTCATCTGCGTCCATCCGCCGAATCCGCGTTCATCCGCGTCCCCTTCCTCTCTTTGACACCCTCCCCCTCCTGTGCTATCATCGCCCCCAATTGAATAGCTCGTGACGCTCTTATCCAGAGAGGCGGAGGGACCGGCCCTGTGAAGCCTCGGCAACCATGGATAGCGGCAAGGGTCACTCTCATCCGGGCAACACCCGAGAACTCTCGGGCATACGCCCGGCGACCCGATCCCGTCCCGATGGTGCCAAGTCCGGCAGAGCCCCTGTGGGGGGATCTCTGAAAGATGAGAGGGCAATCGCGCGGACGCATGCACCCTCTTCATCTGGCCTGGAGCCGATGAAGAGTTTTCTTTTCAGGGTACATGCCCCCCTCGGCCTTACCTCTGATA
>JAAYAW010000026.1 GCA_012719135.1 Chloroflexota bacterium | reverse complement strand
CATGACGCAGGAAACCACCGCCGAATCCACGATCAACCGGCTTGAATCCCGCCTCAAGACGCTCCAATCCGATGCCCTCTTTACCCGAGATCGCGAGAACCTGGCGGAAACGGACGCCCTGCTGACCGCATTGCCCGGGCGTGTGGCCGGGCTGCGTGCCCGCCGCTACGCCTACAAGGCCACCTTTGAGGAACGCATCGCCGACCTGGCCAAAAGCTGGCCCGCGGCGCAACGCCAGGCCAACGGAAACCTGCAGATCCAGGCCACCGCCGTCCGGGACGACTGCGCTCGAGCAGCGGAAGCGGTAGGACGGCTCGTCAGCCTCAAGAGAAGCCCCCTCACCGCGGCCAAGCCCACGATCGATCGGGTCGACCAGACCCTGGACGAGGTCGAGAAGCGCGTCGCCGCGCTCCAGCGCACGGTCGCCTCGACCTACGAGCCTCTGCAGAAAGAGGTCCAGTCGCTGGAGCGCGAGGTCAAGCAGTGCGAGCGCAACATGGACTGGTTGGACGGCGCCTCTTTCCAGCTGAACGCCGGGGAATCGCTGGTGGAAGCCACCGAAGCGCGCCTGCTGGAGGGCGAAGGCGACGATGGCATGGAAGGGATCCTCTTTGCCACGGACCAGAGGCTGCTCTTTGAGCGGCGCGAAAAAGTGGCGCGCAAGAAGGTTCTCTTTATCACCACATCCTCGGAACTGGTGAAAGAGCTGCGCTGGGAGGCACCGCTGAACGAAATCGAGACGCTGGAGGCCAGCGAGGCCCGCAAGCTGCTGAGCAAGCGCGAGTTGCTCGCCATCACACCGGCCTCGGGCTCCGCGGCGCCTCCGGCGCGCTTCCGGCTGGAGACCGATTCCGACGAGTGGCGCGCCCTGTTGCTGCGCTGCAAGTCCGGCGATATCGACGCCGCACGAGACGCCTCCGCGCCGCCGGTGAAGGATTATCTGGTGCCCGCCAAGTGCCCGACCTGTGGCGGGGCCCAGGGCAAGGCTGGACGCGTCCGAGGGACCTCGGCGATCCGCTGCGAGTACTGCGGGGCCACGATCGTCCTGGAGGAGGCCGGCTGAGCAGCGGCGGGGGGGAACCGTAGTAACAAAACGGGGCGGCGGAGAGTGATCTCCGCCGCCCCGCCTCTATCTCTACGAACCGCTCGCCCTAGGGCGCCACAGCGGGCGCCGCGTGCCAGCCATCGGCGATGGCGAGCATCGGCGTGTTCACGTCAAAGGACTTTGTATCCTCTGTGATGTTCGTGGCGAACCAGAAGACGTGCCGGACGTACGGGTCATACAGCGTCGCGACGTCATAGTTGCGCACATCGGCCGCATAGTCCTCCGGGCTCGTGCCGTAATCCCGATAGCCGCGCTGCCAGTGCGGCCCGCCCGGGGCATCGAAAGCGGCCAGCACCTGGCCGTCCACGCACACGTCCAAGATCAGCGGCGGGAGGCTCTGCCCGGGGAGCGCCACGGCCAACTCATCCATCAGACGCCGGTACAGCAGCGTGGTCTGTCCCATCGACGCCGTGAGGGTAGGCGCGCCGGATTCTGCCAGGAACAGATAGTCCGCCTCAGCGATCGCCGGCGCCAGGGCCGCAAACTCGCCCTCGGCGAAGGGATACGTCTTCATCCCGCCGATGCCGGCCAGATAGCCGTCGGCATGCATAAGGCGGAGCCACTCGCGCTGGAAGGCGATCCAGTCCTCCGCAAAGGCGGCGTCACCATAGACGTAGGCCCAGGTGGACATCCAGGCGTGGATGCTTCCCCGCGTCGCCTCGTACGTGGTGCGGAAGCGGTCGTAATACCCCCGGGCGCCCTGCTCACGCCTGCGGATAAAGGCCAGCTCCTCCTCCTCGTTCAGATAGTTGCGCCCGTAGCCCTCCAAACCTGGCAGCACATCGCCCGCACCCCAGTGGGCCGGGTTGATGGCCAGGAACGCCCGCATATTCCCCTCGCTGAGGAGCCCATGGGTCGGCTGGCCGGCCTCGGGCGGCGCCAGCAGATAGGGCCCGATATTGGAACGGTATGCCAGCTCGCCGGTGGGCAGAGGGAGCGCCGTGGGTGCCAGCGTGGTAGACACTTGAGTGGTCGACTCCTCCAGGGAAGGGGTCGGTGCTGCGGTCGCCGGCTCAGCCGTCCGCGTAGGGGCGGGCGTCTGCGTTGCAGGGATATAGGGCGTCTCCGTAGGCTCACTGGTCGCCAGCAGGCGGGGCGTGGCCGTGGGCGATGCCTCCTGTATCCCGCAGGCCGCCACGATCAATACCGCCAGGGCCATGAACCCAAGCTGCAGAGGCGTCATCTTCATCTGTGTGCTCCTTTCCACGCCCGGCAGAACCCGCGTAGCCACGCGTCCCGGCCGGGCCGTAACCTATAGTATACACCAACATACCCCTATGCCGGGGATTGCCCTGGACTGCGCCGGAGCGCTCCCGTAAGGGCCTGCGCGCTCAACGATGGTGCGCCCAAAAACGCACGCTCCCCGGTTGCGCCGGCGACGCCAGGCGCTATAATGACCGGGTTAGCACTCGGTGGGAGGGCGCGTTGTCCTGGGACGTCTTTTTCGGTGCTTTGGGGCTCGTCTTTGTGGCCGAGCTGGGCGACAAGACCCAGCTGGCCATACTTTCGCAGACCTGCAAGTTTCGGTGCACGTGGCCGGTATTCGTCGGGGGCAGCCTGGCCCTGATCGTGGTGACGGCCCTGGGCGCCGTTGCCGGGCAACTCCTCAGCCGCGTCGTGCCGCCGCAGATCATCCAGGTTGCTGCCGGGATCGCCTTTGTCATTATGGGGATCATGACGTGGCGCGAATCCCGGCGGGCAGACGATGACGCAACGGACTGCGCCCTGGACGAAGGGGGCGGTCAGCGCTGGAACTGGCGCGCCTTTGGCTCCACCTTTGCACTGCTCTTTGTCGCCGAGCTGGGCGACAAGACCCAGCTGGCCGTGATGGGGATGGCGAGCGGGGAGCCTTCGCTGTGGCCGGTGTTCGCTGGCGGTGCGCTGGCCCTCACCGCCGTGACGGGCCTTGCGGTGGTGGGTGGCCAGCAGCTTTGCCGGCTGGTGCCCCGACCCAAGATGCTCGGCACCGCGGCCGTGCTCTTTGTGGGCCTGGGCATTCTGATGGGCCTTGGCATCATCTAGCGCGGCGCATCGATGGCACGGCATGGGATGAGGAGACAAGGGAGGGAAACATGCACGTACTGATCATCGAATCCAGCCCAAACCGTGATGGGCTAACGGCCGCCTGCGCACAGGCTGCCATTCGGGGCGTTGAGGCCGCGGGAGGCACGGCCGAGGATGTGCGGCTCAAGGACCTCAGGATCGCCTCCTGCAACCAGTGCTCTGACGGTTGGGGGGGCTGCCGCCCGAACCACCGCTGCGGCGGTGTACAGGACGACTTTCAGGCCCTGCACGAACGAGCCATCGCGGCGGATGCGCTGGCGCTCGTCACGCCGGTCTATTGGGGCGACCTGAGCGAAGCGATGAAGAACTTTACCGATCGGATGCGCCGCTGCGAGGCCACCCTGGGCGAGGAGAGCCGGCTGGCGGGCAAACCGGTGCTGCTGGTTGCAGCGGCCGGCGGCAGCGGGAACGGCCTGATCAGCTGCCTGACGAACATGGAGCGATGGGCGCAGCACGTACGCGCGCTGCCCTTTGACCTGATCGGCATCAAACGGATCACAAGAGCCTACAAGCTCGAGACGATCCGGGCCGCAGGGGAGGCCCTGGCGCGCTATCCCGGCTGACGTGAGCGTGAATGCCACGAGGGGGGAGCCATCGGCTCCCCCCTCGTGGCATTCACGCCCGGAGGGCCTGAAGCAGACGCGCAGCGTTCAGGGGCTCGCCGCTGAGGAGCACCTGCGCGCGGAACAGGCGCGCCATCAGCCGGATCGTAAGGATCGCAGTCACAATCAGGATCGCCATGCTGAGCACGATCTGCCAGAGGGGCACCTGCGCGACCGTGAGCCGCAGAACCATCGAGATCGGCGCGGACCAGGGTATCAGGCTCAGGGCCACGGAAAGGGCGCTCTGAGGCGACTCTACCAATGGCAGCCAGAAATACATGGGGATCATCATCGGCAGCGTGATGACAAAGACCCAGTTCTGGCTGCTGTGGATATCCGGTGTGATCGCGCCCAGCCCAGCCATCAACGCGGCATAGAGCACAAACCCGCCAGCCGCATAGCACATGAGCAGCAACAGCTGCGGGCCATCCAGGTTGAGCCCCGCGAGCATCGGCTGCAGGTTGATGCCGGGCACCAGATCCACCAGGGCCAACGCCAGCACCCAGCCCAGATATTGCACCACGATGAGCGCGCCCATCCCCAGCAGCTTGCCCATCAGCAACTGCCTCGGCCGGATGGATACGAGCAGCACCTCCATGATGCGGGACTCCTTCTCCTGAGACAGGCTGCGCAAGAGCAGGCTGCCGCCGGTCAGCAGAGGCACCATGATGGCCGCCATCACGGCAAAGGGCATCATATCCAACCCGCCCCCCGCCGGCTCGGCGCTCTGCTCGAGAGCGAGATCCATGCCGCCAGGCCCCATGGGCAGGAGCAGCCGTTCGGGGTGTTCCCCTCCCACCTCAGCCACCAGAGCGTTGGCCAACAGCATCTCCATGAAACCCGATTCCGGTCGGCTGGTGGGCAGTGTCCGGCTGACGTAGCGCACACTGCCGCTCTCGCGATAGTCTGCCGGAATGACATAGAAGGCGCTGACCTGGCCGGCCCGGAGCGCGGCGGCGGCCTCCGCCTCATCCCCATAGGCTCGGAGCGCGTCCGGCACCGGCACTGCCGCCAGCAGCCCCGCTTGGTCCACATACCCCACCGCAGCCGTCGCCTCCTGAACAGGCGCCACCGCTTGCTGGGCGGACGCATCAGCGTCCGCACCGACGTTCCCGGACACGAACATGATGACCAGTAGCATGATCGGAGTCCCCAGGGCGGACATCCAAAAGCCACGGTTACGGATACGCTGCAAGAACTCGCGTTGTGCGATGATCCAGGTCGTGCTCACGCCGCGCCCTCCTTCCGTGTGCCCAGCGCGCTGAGGATGCCACGGGGACTGAGGATCTGGCCGTACAGGAGCGCGGACGCCCGAAACAACCGGGCGACGGCGGCGATGGCCAAAGCCACCGAGACCCATAGCAGCACCGCCGCGAGCCAGAGTTGCCAGGGAGGCACCTCCGCCATGGACATCCGGAAGAGCGCCAGCACCGGTGCAAAGGTCGGTATGACGGACAGGATGGTCGACGCAGGCGATAGCGGTGCCTTCATCACAGAAGTCAACATCCAGATCGGCGAGACGGCCAGGATGGCGAGCAGGCCAGTGATCTGCCGTGCCTGCTCACGCCCGCCCGAAATGACGCCCAGGCCTGCCGCCAGCGAGCCGTAGAGCAGGTAACCGGGGACGCACAGCATCACTGCCCAGCCCAGGACGTGCCAGGGCACGTCCGGCCAACCCCCGGTCCCCTGGTTGATCCAGACGAGGGCCAGCGCCACGGCCGCAGCCAGTAGCCAGATGCCCGCCTGCGTGATGGTGAGCAGCGACAGGCCCAGCAACTTGCCACCCACCAGTTCCACCGGGCGCAGGGAGGTGAGCACCATCTCCATGGAGCGCTCCTCCCTTTCGCGCATGATCGCCGGAGCGATGCCGTTCAGCGTCGTCGTCAGCATGAGCGCAAAAAGAACGCTGAGCGCGATGGGCGCCATGGCCCAGAGCGTCACCTCAAAGCCATCATCTAGCCTCGCGCCCTTGGCGAGAGCCTCATACTGCCAGATAGCAGGCTCCGCCAGGCGTTCGTGCAGCCAGGGCGGGGCCTCGGGCGCCAGCCCGTATCGAAGCGCACGCTCCAGGCCCTCCATGGCGCTCGGGTCCGGCGCCTCGGCACCGTGATAGGCGAGGGTGCCCTCTGCGAGGTAATCCGCGGCCACCACGAGGTATCCTTCCACAGTGCCCGCCACACGGGCCTGCTCCGCGTCGGCCTCGGTGTCATAGCGTTGCAGAGAGATCTCCTCCTCGCCGGATACAGGCGTAGAAGGATCCAGTGCGCCAGACAGGTCAACCAGGCCGTACGTCGCGGCACTATCCCGCTCATCGAGAAGGATCGGCACAGCAGCGACCACGACCACGATGAGGGGAAGAACGAACGTCATCACCAGAAAGGTGGTGGAGCGCACCTGCCCGAGGTAGGTTGTGCGCGCCACCAGCCAGAGCTTGCGAAAGTTCACGGCCGCACCTCTTCCTCGCCGGTCTCGACGCGATGGCCGACCACCTGCACAAAGATGTCGTCCAGAGAGGTGCGCAGCCGTTCGAAACGGTGTACCTGGACGCCCGGCGTGTTCACCAGGGCACGCAGCACATCTTCCGGCGCCGTTCCGTCGCCCAGTGCCAGCCGGTAACCACCATTCTGCCTTTCCGCGCTCACAACTCCCGGCACGGCGCCGATATCGCCGCTCAGCTGCACCTCCACGGTGTTTGTGGAAAAGCGATCGCGCACCTCGTCCAGCTCGCCGTACAGCATCGCCTGCCCACGATCGATCAGCAGGATCCGCTGGCACATCTCCTCAACCTGGTGCATCTGGTGCGTGCTCATGATGATCGCTGCGCCCCGCGCCCGCATGGTGTAGATCAGTTCGCGGATGACCTGCGTGTTCACGGGGTCCAGCCCCGAGAAAGGCTCATCGATGATCACCAAGTCCGGCTCGTGCATCGCCGCCGCCACGAACTGCGCCTTTTGCCCCATGCCCCGGCTCAGAGCCTCGGCCTTGAGCTCACGAGCATCCCACAGGTCCACCTGTTTGAGGTATCTTTCCGCCCGCTCCTTGACGGCCGCCAACGAGAGGCCCTTGAGCTGTCCCATGAACAGCATCAGGTCCCAGAGCTTCATGTCCCGGTACAGCCCGCGTTCCTCTGGCAGGTAGCCGATCCGCTCCTTGGTTGCCTCTGTGAAGGCCCCGCCCAGGACCGCTATCCGGCCGCTATCCGGCCGGATCAGATCCAGGATCATCCGTATCGTAGTGGTCTTGCCCGCCCCGTTCGAGCCGAGCAACCCGAATATCTCCCCATGTAGCACGGCAAAGCTCACTTCCTGCACCGCCCGAACCGTTCCAAAGCTCTTGACCAGATGCTCAACGTCGACCGCAATCGCTGCCATAAAGCGCCTCCCCGCACAGATAGCCAAGCCAGAGAATAGCATAGCAGATCCAGCATAGACTCTCAACCCTATACGCGGGCTCGCAACGGCAAGTTCCGCCCGGTTTACGAACGAGCCAGAGCCGTGCTACCATGGGGACATGCATCCACCCCGGCACGATTGGGGGAGACGCGTTCGATGATAAGGGCACTCCGAACCGTGGCCTTCCTGGGGCTCTGGTCGCTGGCCTCGCTTTCCGCGCGCACGCTGGGGCGGCCCGCGATGCTCTACCTGCACGCGCCCTGGGGCGGGCTGGCCGCAGGCGCGCTGGCGGGAACGCTGCAGTGGGTGCTCCTCAGCGGCCTGCTGCCCCCGCGCCTGCGCGGAGATGCCTGGTGGCCGCTGGCGACGGCACTGGGCATGGGCGTTGGCTCCTTCGCTCAGGGGCTACTCGCACCCGTCCTGGCGGCGCTGTGTATCGAGGGCGCCGGGGGCCTGGCACAGGGAGTGTTGCTGCGCCGCTCACTCCGGGGAGGCGAGTTCTGGCTGCTCGCCACGGTGCTGATCGCCGGCCCGGCGGCAGCCGCCGCACAGCTGGCGGCCGGCTGGCTGGCCGCGCGCAACAACCTGCTGGTGGCCCAGTTGCTGGCCGGCGCCCTCCAGGGGATGCTGATCGGCGCCGTCACCGGGCCGGCGCTGCTGGCGCTGTGGGCCCATGCCAGCCGGGCCAGGCTCGCTCCTCGCCCCACTGAGGCAGACGGCCGCCCATGCCCATAGAGGCGGTGCTGCTGGATCTGGACGATACCCTGCTGGTTGAGGTCGCCTCCGCCGACGAAGCCATATACCGCGCCTGCCTGTTGGCCGTCCGGCGATATCCGGTGCATCCGGACCGGCTGCACGAGAGCGTCCGGCGCGTGGCTCGGCGTGAGTGGTACGCCCTGCCCGAGCATCCCTACGCGGAGGCGATCGCCATCTCCTCCTGGGAAGCCCTCTGGGCGCGCTTTGAGGGCGATGACCCAGCCCTGGTTGCCCTGCGCGCGCAGGTGCCCGCCTACCGCCGAGCCGCCTGGCGCGGCGCACTGGGGGAGCACGGCATCGTGGACCCGCATCTGGCAGATGAGATGGCCCGCACGTTCGTCCTCACGCGGCAAGGTTTGATGACCGTGTATGAAGACGTCCCTGGTACACTCGCGGCGCTCCGGCCGCGCTTTCGCCTGGGCATCGTCACCAACGGGCTGGCCTGCCTTCAGCGGGACAAGCTCCGCGCCTCGGGCCTGGAAGGCCAGGTGGACGCCTTTGTGGCTGCAGGGGATATCGGCCAGGCCAAGCCCCATCCGGCGATCTTCCGCCACGCCATGGCCGCTCTGGACGTATTGCCCGCGGACACCGTCATGGTCGGCAACAGCCTGCACTCGGACATCGCCGGTGGCCGCCGCGCCGGCCTGCGCACCGTCTGGCTCAATCGCCAATGTGCTCCGCTGCCGGATGACTCCATGCCCAACGCCGAGATCGAAAGCCTGGACGAGTTGCCCTGCCTGTTGGGCTGAGCGGAGCCCAAAGCGCAGGTTCGCGAGGCCGCCTGCTTGACAGGCATCCGCCGGCCGGCATAATCGGATCCGTCCACCAGACTTTTGCGAGAGGTGAACCCATGATACGTGGCGTATTCCCCCCGATCGCGACGCCCTACACCGGCCAGGGCGCGCTGGATACCGCGGCGCTCGCCGATAACATCGCCCGCTGGGAGTCCACCGGCCTCAGTGGCTATGTGGTGGCGGGCTCCAACGGCGAATCCGCGCTGCTGGAGGATGACGAGGTTACCCGGGCCGTGGAGGTGGTGCGGCGCGCCGCCGCGCCAGAGCGCCAGGTGATCGCCGGCGTGGGCCGGCAATCCACTCGCGCGACGATCGAACTGAGCAGAGCCGCCGCGGGCGCCGGCGCGCAGATCGCGCTGGTGATGACACCGTCGTTCTTTGCGGTGGAGACCACGCCAGAGGCGTTATACCGGCATTATTGCGCCGTGGCCGACGCTTCGCCGATCCCGGTCCTGGTGTACAATGTCCCCAAGTTCACTCACCTGAACATTGATGCCGCCACCGTGGCGCGGATCGCCGGCCATGGTAACATCGTGGGGATCAAGGATAGCGCCGGCGACATCGCGCAGATCTGCGACCTGGTGCGGCAGTGCCGCTCCGGGTTCGATGTCCTGATTGGGAACGGGCCCGCCTTTCTCCCCGGCCTGCTGATGGGCGCCGTGGGGGGCGTACTCGCCGTCGCCAACGTGGCCCCGCGCCAGTGCGTGCGGGTGTACGACCTCGTCCAGTCCGGCCGGCTGGCAGAGGCGCGGGAGATCCACCTGCGCACGATTCCCATCGGCAAGGCCGTGACCTCCCGGTGGGGAGTCCCAGGCTTGAAGGCGGCGCTGGACCTGCTGGGATATCATGGCGGCGAGCCTCGCGCGCCGCTGTTGCCGGCCAGTGACGCGGTGCGCGCCGAGATCCGTGCGCTGCTCGTCCAGGCCGAACTGCTCTAGAAAGGAGCCGCCATGCCGCCACTATCCAGCGTGGTGCTGTACTGGTCCGCGGGAGGCAACACCGCGCAGATGGCCCAGGCCGCCGTCCAGGGCCTGCAGGAGGCCGGGGCCGAGGTGACGCTGCTCTCGATGACCGATCTCCGAGCCGAGGAGATCGATCTCGCCGGCTACCATCTCGTTGGCCTGGCCTGCCCGTCCTACCACTTTGGCGCGCCCGCGCCCGTGAGACGTTATGTCGAGCAAGCCCTTCGTAAACACGAGGTACGGGCGCGGGCGCCCGTCCTCACGCACCGCTGGGGCGTGGCGATGGTGACCTACGCCGGCCCTCATACCGGCATCGACGAAGCCACGCCCGCCGGCGATTATCTCGTCCAAGGGCTCCGGCATATCGGCAGGCAGGTGCGCGGTGTGTGGTACACCGTGGGCGCCTTCCACGGCGACCCGGATCAGGAGAACAACCGCCTGGGCTGGCTGGGCGACATCCGCGGCCGCCCGAACGAACACGACCTGGCCGTGATCACGGCGAACGCCCGCGGGCTGGCCCACGTGCTGCAGCACGAACTGGCCGAGCCGGAGGCCTAGGAGCCGGGTCCAGGCGCGGTGGCAGCAGGCGCCGCCGGTAGAGCAAAACCCGGGCCGCGCGGGCTCGGCCAGCGACAGGCAAAAGACAGGGCCACCGATCTCTCATCGGTGGCCCTGTTGGCTGGCGCGAGCGGGCGCCTAGGATACCAGGCTCTCCAGTTCATCGAGCAGACGCTCGAACTCGGCGAGAGCCGAGGCCACGGGCTGCGGAGTCGTCAGATCGACACCGGCCCGCCGCAGGACCTCCAGGGGCTCGTCGCTGGCGCCGGCCTTGAGGAAGGCGATGTAGCGCTCCAGCGCGCCAGGCTGCCCCTCCAGGATGGCCTTGGCAATCGCTACGGCGGAGGCCATGCCTGTAGCGTACTTGTACACGTAAAAGTTGTAGAAAAAGTGATCGATGCGGGCCCATTCCCAGGAGATGGGCTCATCGGCCTCATCAAAGGCGATCGCGTCGCCGTGGTAGCGCCTCACCAGCTGATAGTACGACGCATCCAGCCCATCGGCAGTGAGGGGCTCGCCCCGCTCCACCGAAGCATGCATCTCCTTCTCGAACTCGGCGAACATCGTCTGCCGGAACATTGTGCCGCGGAAGCCATCGAGATACCGGTCGATCAGGTAAGCCCGCGTGGTGCGATCATCGATCGTCCTGAGCAGATAGTCGTTCAGCAAGGCCTCGTTGGTGGTGCTGGCTACCTCCGCCACGAGAATCCGGTAGTTGGCCTGATGATAGGGCTGGGCGTGGTTCGCGTACCAGGTGTGCATCGAGTGCCCGAGCTCGTGGGCCATGGTAAAGACCGAATCCAGCGTCCCCGTAAAGTTCAGCAGGATGTAGGGATAGGTGTCATATCCCCCTGACGAGTAGGCCCCCGAATGCTTCCCGGCGTTCTCGTAACGGTCGATCCAGCGGTCCTGAATGCCCTGGCGCACCGTGGCCACGTACTCCTCTCCGAGGGGAGCCAGCGCGCGGCAGATCAGGTCGGCGGACTCGTCAAAGGTGTACCGGAGCGAAACCTCGGGCACGGCGGGCACATACACGTCGTAGAGATGCATGCGGTCGACGCCGAGCAATCGCTTGCGCAGGGCCATGTAGCGGTAAAAGACCGGCAGGGCATCATGGATCGCAGAGATCAGCGCATCGTAGACGGCCACGTCGACGTTGTCGTCAAAGAGAGCGGCCTCGATGGAGGATGCGAACCGGCGCACGCGCCCGACGAAGATCGAAGTCTTGACGGCACCATCCACTGTGGCCGCGATGGTGTTCCGGTTGCCCTTGAACTCGTTGTAGTAGCCCTCAAAGGCCTGGCGGCGAACCTCCCGATCTGGGCTCTCCAGACGCGTCAGGTAGGAGGCGTGCGTCAGCTGCTCCACAACTCCCTCGCCGTTGGGCGTCTCCGGCAGGCGAGCAGCCAGATCCACATTCTTGAGCACGCCAAAGACGCGCTCAAAGGTGCCCAGCGGCTCGCTCGCCATGGATAGCAGACGCTCCTCGGCAGGCGAGAGGGTGTGTGGCTTGCCTCGCAACAGTTCCTTGAGCCAGATCCGGTAGGGCGCCAGCGCGTCCGAGGCCATCCACTGCGCCATCACCTCGTCCTCGATGGTGAGCACCTCCGGCGCAATGTACGAGCCCGCGGTAGAGAGCTCGATGTACAGGGAGCGCGCCCTCTCCTCGAGTTGCTGAAAGTGGCTGTTACCCAGGTCCTCATCCGCGTGCAGATGGGCATAGAGAAAGACGCTCTCCATCTCGCGGTCGGCGGCAAAGTAGGTCTCCAGAGCGGAGGCGAGGGTCTCGGCGGATTCAGAGAGCCGGCCCTGGAAGCTCGCCACCTGTCCGGGCAGCCGCCGGGCTGACTCCAGAGCGGTCTCCCAGGCCTCGTCGCTGGGGAAGATGGCGGCGATATTCCAACGATCCTCGGCGGCAACCTGGTCACGACGACGTACCGGTTGTGCGGTCATATCGGCTCCTTACGGGTGCTTAGAGAAAACGCAACACTCCGATTATAGTCCGCCCGGCCTCTCGATCAAGACGACCCGGCGGGGCACGCCGGCCACGGTGCCAGCGTTCGATCCGGGACCTTGCCTGCGACCGGAGGCCTGGCTATACTCCGCAGAGCCCGTAACGACATGCCCGTACCTGAGGAAGCCCATGCGATCACTCTCGTCCCGCCTGCGCCCTGGCGCCATCCTGCTGGCCCTGCTGTTGGCTCTCCAGGTCCTCCTCGTGGCGCTGCCGCCCTCTCCAACCGCTTCGGCGCTAAAGTGGGCCTCTCTGGCGGGCGTCGCGTTGCTCGCGATACAGAGCGGCCTGGCAAGCCACAGGTCTGCGGCCGAGGCGCGCGCCCTGGCCCGGCTCCGGCAACTCCTGGGCGCTCCCACTCAAGAGCCGCCGCTCCAGCCACTGGTAACGCTGGGGACCGAGTTGCTCCCCGACGCGGCAGGCTGCGCCCTGTACCTGGCCGATCCTGCGGGCCGCTCGCTCTACACCGCGGCCGCCGCCCCACAGGGCCCCCATGGAGCCCCAATCCCGGCCGTGGCCCAGCGCGCCTTCCAGGAGCGCCGCGAGTTGCTGAGCGCCGATCTCGCCCCCGGCGCAGCGCTCTCTGCGCAGGAACCCGGTGCCGATTCCTATGCCCTCCCGGTGCTCGCCACGGGCGAGCCTCTCGGCGTGCTGGTGATCCAGCTCAAGGGGCAGCAGAGGCCGAATCGCGCGATGGAATCACGCTCGGCCCTTTTGGCGGCGGCCGCGGGCGTCATGCTCCTCGAACACCGTCTGCGCCAGTCGCTGGCTTCCGCCCTGCCCCAGGGGCACCTGGTGCTGGATGCGCTCACCGATGCCGTGGTGGTGCTGGACGATCACGATCAGATCCTGCTCCACAACGGCGCACTGGCCACGATTCTGGGCCCCGATCTCGCAGGCCTCAAGGGGTCTCGCCTGCAGGTACGCAGCCCGGACGTGCGCGTCCAGCGGCTGGCCTACCTGGTGGGGGATACATCCGCCCCCCGGGCCACGCGTCGTCGCGTCGAGATCGACGAGCCCATCCACGCGACACTGGACGTTGAGCAGGTGCCCGTCCGGGACGAGGCCGGGCGCACCGTCCGTGTGGTCAGCATGCGCGACGTCACGTCCACCAGCAACGCGGTCGATTCCCAGACCACGCTCCTGCGCGCCACGGCACATGGCCTCCAGGCACCGCTGGCCGCGCTCAGCGCCCGCCCGGAGAGCCCCGAGCTGGCAGAGCCGGCGCGGCAGTTGGAGCGGCTCCGGCAGGACCTGCTCGCCGTGGCCGAGCCGCTGGAGAACCTGACCCAAAGCGCCGCGGCATCCGTCACCTGGGGCGTATTGCTGACGCGCCTGAAAGAGGAATTCTCAAGCGCCATCCAGGACCGCGTACGGGTGCACTCTCATCCCGCCCTGGACTCGCAGCCCGTGCCGGACCTCTGGCTCGATCACCTGCTCATCACGCTGGTCGAGGAGGCGGCGCGCTCGTCTCCCGAGGGGGTTCTGACGCTGGATGTGGAGGGCAGGCCGGGCGAGATGGTCTTTTCCGTGCGGGCGTCCGCCGCTTCGGCGGCCGGCGATCCAGAGGCGAACTCGCTGGGCTTTGGCGCCACTCAGGCGACCCTCAGCCTGCAGGTTGCCCGCCGCCTGGCCGAAGCTCTGGGAGGTTATCTGTGGCAGGCGCAGGAACCCGGCGCCCTGCGCTTTCAGCTGATCCTCCCCACGGCGCGGCGCCGTGGCGCTGTTTAGCGGGGCTAGCGATCCGCCAGCAATCGCTCGGCCCTGGCCAGGTCGGACGCGGTGTTGATGTTGAAAAAGGGCCGCAGCGGGTCACCGGCGGGAGGGAGCTCCTCAAGGTCGATGCAACGCACCGACAGGCCAAGAGACAGAGCGCTCAGGCGGCGCTCACCGCTCGCCGCGAGCGCCCTGATGCTCGCGACGGCCTGGCGCCGGTACAGGGCGTGGAGCGGCTCCAGGCCCAGGGGCACCCGCGGCATGGCGACATCGGAATCGCCGATGACCGTGCGCTCATAGCAGAGCAGGGCGGCCGAAATAAAGGGCATGTCGCAGCCCACCACCCACACCAGTTCGTGCTGCGCCCCCTCCAGAGCGGCCACCAGGCCCGCAAGAAGGCCCCCGCAAAGGGCGCCCTCGTGGACGATGCGCCAGGGGCCGCTGATGGGCAGTTCCTGCCCGGCGCGCAGCACCACCGTGAGGTCATCGGTGAGGGGCGCCAGTCGCTCCGCCACCCGAGTGAGGAGCGGGCGCCCGCCCAGCAGGATCGCCCCCTTGTCGTGGCCCAGACGACGCCCTTGCCCACCGGCAAGGATCGCCGCGCTCGCTTCGGGCACGCTATCCACGACGCCTCCTCCATGCGCAGGCGTAGCCGGCCTGCCGCCGGAATGGAAAACGGGGGATCCGCATCGCGGAACCCCCGGAATCGTCAACTGAACGGGTGTATCAGGAGAGGCTCTTCTCCAGGAACGTCACGGCCTCCTGGACCGTGGTGATGGCCTGCGCGTCCTCGTCCGAGATCTCGCCGCCGAACTCTTCCTCAAAGGCCATGATGAGCTCGACGAGATCGAGCGAATCGGCCTCAAGATCCTCCCGGAAGCTGGCCTCCAGCACCACGCGCTCGGGCTCGACTCCCAGCTGGTCCACGATGATCTGCTTTACGCGATCGAATACTGACATCCGTACCTCCTCGAACCTGATGTCCCGGCCTTCGGGCGGGATTCTAGCATGGCCGGAGGTCCCGGTCAATGCCACCGCCACTGTGTACCATAACCCTCAATGTGCGGACGGGTTACGCCCCGCGCAGCCGTGCACGCAGCATCTCACGATTCTGGGCCCGCTGCATGGCGTCATCCACCGAGACGAGCCCGCGTTCGCACAGCGAGACGAGCGCCTGATCCAGCGTCTGCATGCCGAGGCGGCCGCTGGTTTCAATGACGCTGGCCAGCTGGATGGTCTTGCCCTCCCGTACCAGGTTACGGATGGCGGGCGTGGCGGTCATCACCTCCACAGCGGCCGTGCGCCCGGAACCATCCCGCAGCGGGACGAGCACCTGGGATAGCACACCCTGGATCACGCTGGCCAACTGCACCCGGATCTGTTGCTGCTGGAAGGGCGGGAACACATCCACCAGCCGATCGATGGTCTGCGCCGCGCCGATGGTGTTCAGCGTGGAGAGCACCAGATGGCCGGTCTCGGCCGCCGTCAGGGCCGCGCTGATGGTCTCCACGGTGCTCATGTCGCCGACCATGATGACGTCCGGATCCTGCCGCAGGGCCCGGCGCAACGCGTCAGCATAGCTGAGCGTATCGCTCCCCAACTCCCGCTGAGTCACAAAGCAGCGCCTGTCCCGCAGCAGATACTCGATCGGGTCCTCGATGGTGATGATACGTCGCGATTCGCGGGCGTTCAGGTGGTTGATCATCGCGGCCAGGGTGGTGGATCTCCCGCTCCCGGTTGGGCCGGTGATCAGCAATAGCCCTGAGGGTTCCATCACCAGCTCTTTGCATATCTCGGGCAGCCCGAGCTCGGCGATGTCCGGGATGGTGGAGCTGAGCCGGCGAATGACGATCGTCACGGTGCCACGCTGGCTGGCCACGTTCAGGCGGAACCGGCCCACGCCGCCCAGGCCGTAGGAGAGATCCAGTTCCTTGTCGCGGTCAAAGCGCGTCCGCTGCTCATCGTTCGTCACCTGATGGTACAGGCGCACCATGTCATCAGGGCGGAGAGCCTCGAACTCCTCACGGGCGACCAGTTCGCCATTCACGCGCAACACGGGCGGGCTTCCCGCCTTCAGGTGCACGTCCGATGCCCCGGTTTCCGCACTGAGCACCATGAGCTCGCGCATCTGCACCATGGCTGACGGCTTGACAGTATATTCCTCTTCACGTTCGATGCGTTCGTCCACTTGTCTCATTGCCTCCCAGCCACACAGGGCACTAGATCAAAAGGCGGAGCCAGGCCTCCCCCGCGATCTCCACGGCCCCCACCGCCACGACGAGAAAGGGGCCGAAAGGTATCGGCGTCTTGCGCGTTGCGCGCCGGGTGATCAGGAGCAGGGCACTCACCAGGCCCGCGAGCAGAATCGCGCTCACCACCACCAGCAGCGTCCCCGGGTACCCAACGATCAACCCGCACAGAAGGGCGAGCCGGACGTCGCCATCGCCCAGGCTGCCGCGCGATACCAGGTACAGCACGAGAAAGATGCCGAGAGCGACCATGCCGCCGGCGAGTTGGCTGCTCAGCCCTGCCGATGCGGGCGACATGCCGGCCGAATGCCCGGCTTGCTGCCAGAACATATAGTGGAGCGGCCGGGGCTGACCCAGCGGCACCCTCAGCGCCGCCAGTGCCAGCGCGGCATAGATGCCCGGGTAGACGATGCGATTCAGGATCAGGCGATGCTCCAGATCGATCACAGCGATGGCGATCAGAAACGCGGCATAGATGCTGTCCGCAAGGAGATCAAGGCTCAAGCCGTGGTGCCACGCAAGCGCAGCAAAGAGCAACGCCGTGATCACTTCAACGCAGAGCACGCGCCGGGGAATGGCCCCGCCACAGATTCTGCATCTCCCACGCAGAGCCAGATAGCTCACCACCGGCACGAGATCGCGCCGGGATATCGCCATCCCGCAGTAGTCGCAATGGGGCGCGGGTCGCCAGATCGGGACACGACGCGGAGCGCGATCGATCACCTGGTTGAGCAGGCCGCCGACCAGCGCCCCCACAATCCCGAACAGCGCGACGAGCGCCAGATCCATCGGGCAGCCCTCCTCGTCACAAACCGCTCAGCCGGTACCCACCGGCCCCTCTAGCGAATCGTCAACTCCATGCCGGCATGGATCTCGCTTCCGGCCAGGCCGTTGGCCGCCTGCAGCGCAGCGACCGTCGTGCCGTACTCGCGGGCGATCGAGAACAACGTCTCTCCGGCCTGCACCGTATGCCTCCGCGCAGCCGACGATTCTCCAGAATTCCCGGCCGCCCCCGGGATGCGCAACTGCTGCCCCACGCGAATCCGGCTGCCGCTCAGCCCGTTGGCAGCCATCAAGTCGGCCACCGTGATCCCATACTGCCGGGCGATGCTATAGAGCGTCTCGCCGGCCCGCACCATATGGACATCCCCAGCGGGGATGCTCAGCACCATGCCGGCGCGGATGGCATCGCCCGTGAGCCCGTTGGCCTGGCGTATGGCCTCGACGGTAGTACCGTAACGCAGGGCCAGCGCCGCCAGCGTATCGCCCGCCTCGACCGTGTGCCGGCCCGCCTGATCGGCTCCCTGCTCCGCCGGAATCTGCAGCGTCACACCCACCTGGATGGCGTCGCTCCGCAAGCCGTTAGCTCGCTGGATCTGCTCCACCGTGACGCCATAGTGGCGCGCCAGGCTGTACAGCGTATCTCCTCGGCGCACGGTGTGCTGCCGAGCGCCCTGTGATGGGCCGGCGGGGGCGGGCGTCGGCAACACGCGCGTAGGCGTCGCGTCGCCTCTCACCGGCGTGGGCACCACCGGGGGCGCCTCATTCGGACAGCGAACCTGGGTGAGCGCCAGCCCGGCCAGAGCCTCGGCATCGCCCGGCAGCAAGCCCAGAGCCCGCTCAAACTGCGTCCGCGCCTGAGTACACAGGCCCGCGGAGATCAGGTCCCAGCCATAGTTCAGCCGTCCGCGCAACTCGCGCTCGATCAGTCCCTCATCGGAGGGGACCAGCGTGCGCATGTGATCGAGGAGGGCCAGCGCGGCGGGCCAGTTGGCGCTGTTCCAGGCGCGCTCCATCTGCGCGCCCAGAGTGGCGAGGTCCGATTGTGCGCTCACAGGCGCGACGAGGGTGAGCAGGATCACCAGGGCGAGAGATGCCACAAGGCACCGCCTGCACGCCTCTCTACCTGTGCCCATGCCGACCTCCTCGCTCTTTATCCCACACGCGCGCCCGTTAGCCTGCCATCATTGTACTATCCCGGATGCCCTCTGTCAGTCGCTCGGGAGAGCGGAGGCAGCCGGCTCTCTCCACTGGTACCCAAGATTCTAGAACCCGCAGGCCTCGGGCAGGCTCACCTCACGAACGTTGGCGAGGAGGTTGGCGGCATGCCGGGCGAGGATCGCCACAGCCTCCGCATAGTGCGAATCGAACTGCTCCGGAAGCCACTCCAGCGCCATCCAGATCTCTCCAAAACGCCGGTCTGGGGTTTCCATGGGCGCCGCGACGATGGTCCGCGCACCCTGCTCGAAAAGACGCTGGCGCAGATCCTCTCCGGGGATGTCGCCTGCGGGCCAGACGGCCAGGGAATCCCGTGCGGCCGGCAGGGAGGAAGTCTCCAGTACCGTGAGCCCCTCCAGCACACCCGCCACAGCAATCGCCAGAGGTGCGTCCTCTCCAGGCTCCTCCAGCAGGATCGCGGCCCCGAGAGCGCCGGGCTGGCCCAGGGCCAGCTTGACCAGAGATTGGCACACCTCGCAGAGTCCTGCCCCCTCGCGTACCCGCCGGCTGAGATCCAGTACCGGTGCGAGAACACGCAGCCGGGCTCGCTCTCTGGCTACTCGGGCCTGGAGCAGGGCGCGGGCCACGGCGTCCACCAGGTCATTGCGCCCAAAAGGCTTTGTGATAAAGTCGATGGCGCCCGCCCGCAGCGCCTGGATGGACACCTCCAGTGAGCCCATACCGGTGATCACAATCACCGGAAGATCGAGGCCCATGGCAGAAACGCGATCCATCAAGTCCAGGCCGGACATCTCGGGCATGCGAATGTCGGTGGCCAGCAGATCGAACTTTTCCGTGGCCAACAGCGCCAGAGCTTCCTTTCCGGAGGAGGCCGTCTGGACCGCATATCCTTTGAGCTCGAGGGCACGCGCGCAAAAGTTGAGGACGTTGGGCTCATCATCGACCACGAGAACGCGTCGCGACATGTCAGCCTTCCCTTGCCGTTGCCACGGCCGCCAACTCCATCTCCTCCAGGCACTCCAACCAGAGGTCCACAAGCCTCGCATCCCATTGCGATCCGGCGCCGCGCTTGAGCCGGCGCCGCGCCTCGTGCGAATCCAGCGTCGATCGATAGGGGCGATCCGAAGTCATGGAATCGTAGGCATCCACGATGGCCAAGATGCGGGCGCCGACCGGAATGCCGTTCCCGCCCAGAGCGTCGGGGTATCCGGTGCCATCCCAGCGTTCGTGATGGTGCCGCACCAGGGGCACAATCTCGCGCAGGCTCTCCATCCCCATGAGGATCTGAGCACCCTGCACCGGGTGGAGCAGGACTCGCCGGCGCTCCGTCTCCGTGAGACGGCCGTTCTTGCGCAACGTACGGCCGGATACGCCCAGCTTGCCGATATCATGAAGCAGGCCCGCAATCGCGATCGACTCGACCTCGGCCGCCTCAAGGCCGGCCCGCGCGGCGAGCCGCCGAGCATATTCGGACACGCGGCGCGAGTGCGCGCGCGTATCATCATCATAGGTACCCAGAGCGTCCACCAGGGCCTGGGCCGCCCCCATGTTCATCTCGCTGAGGTTCTCGACGGCCGCCCTCAGCTCCCGTCGGGTGTGCGCCTGGCGAAGTGTCAGCGCAAACTGCGCCCCGAGGATGTAGAGAGCCTGCGCATCCGAAGGCGTGTAGGCTCCGCCGGCAGCCGCTCGCGCCAGCCTCAGCGTCCCCAGGCGGTGGCCGCCGCTCTCCAACAGAACGGTCACCGCATAGCGGCCCGGCAGGCTCGGCTGCTCCGGCGGAAGCTCATGAAGAACCCAGGGCTCGTCGCCCGAAAAGACAGCGGCCCCGGTGGCTTCCAACTCCACGGGGGACAATGTAACCACCTGAGTGGGGAGATCTTTCATCTCTTTGGCGAGCCGGGAGCAGGTATCCTCGACCGCATACGGCGTGGCCAGCGTCAGCAAGGCGCTATCCACGACGAACCATCGCTCGATCATGGAAAAGATGTCGCGGCAAGCCGATTCCGGATCGGGCGCGCGTGCGATGGTGCGATGCAGTGATAGCAGCTGCGCGGGAGGCGCATGCCGCGCGGCCAGCCGCTCCTCACGCTCGGCCAGGCAGCGGGCCACCTTTTGCGTCAGCTCCTGGACGTCAAACGGCTTGACGACATAGTCCTGCGCCCCCATCTTGAGCACCTGGATGGCGCTCTCCAGCGTGGCGTGTGCCGTCAACACCATGGATCCCACATCGGGATAGAGATCCCCGATGTGCTCCACAAGCTCGACGCCGCTCATAATCGGCATACGAAGGTCGGTGATCACGAGGTCGTAGCTGGCCCTGGCCAGGCAATCCAAAGCCTCTGCACCGTTGCCAGCAGCCCGCGCCCGGTAGCCGGCCCGCTCCAACACCTGAACGATCAGCGCACCGACATCCGGTTCATCGTCCACGACGAGAATCCGCGCGGATCCAGTAAGCGTCATAGTGCCCCCAAGCCAGCGCCGGTCACCGCCGGCGAATCCGTACTTTTCCCACACGTGAGAGTATAGCCCTCACATGGGGCGCCGACGCTAAAAGTATCGTAAAGCAGCACTGAACTGTGTGTGAAGGATAGGTAATCCGTGGATGGAGACCGAGAGGAAGGGGAAAACAGGCGTAAAGGAAGGGCCAGAGCAAAGCTCGGCACACTGAGCGGCTGGCTCAGTCCCGGCGGCGCCGAGGCCAGGGCAGGCGTAACGGATGGCGCTCGGTCATGGGCCGAGACGTTGCCTCCACGGCGGTCGCCATACCGTTCTCGATGGCGCCGGAGACGTCGTCACCGTCAGCACTCGGCTCGACGCCGACAGCTTCCGCAGTGAGTTCAAGGCTCTGGAAGGGCTCGGCAGGCGCACGCAGGGCGCGCTGGAGACGCTGGCGACTGCCCGCATCGGGCGCGGCGCGCGTCCGTGCCTCCAGGTAATGATCGATGTCGGCACGAGAGCGCAACGCCGAGAGCGCCCGGATGATCACGCCCTCGGTCCCCTCGGGAGCAGCCAGGAGTGTGTCCACCAGCGGCTCCGCCGCGGCAACCTCCTCCATCAGAAGCGCCTCGATCAGCCCCTCATGGTGCTCGGGAGCACTAAAGGTGAGCGCCCTGGCGAGCGCATCCCGTGCGCCGAGCCCGCCCAGCAGCCGCGCCACCGGGCCCGTCACCCGGGGATCCGGGCTGTGCAGGGCCGTCAGCAGCCGGTCCCTAGCCCCCTGGCCCAATCCCTTGAGCAACCGCTGGCAACGCTCCCGAATGGCCAGGCGGTCGGCCGTAAGCCCCTCGATCAGCGCATCAAAGGACGAGACGCCGATGCGCGCAAACGCTGCCTCTGCGGCGTCGGCCACCTCCATGCTGGCATCGCCGAGCGCCCGCAGGAGCGGGGACATATCCAAGAGATCGGCCACCTGCCCCATCTCGACGGCGGCCTTCAGGCGGAGGGATCGATCCCGGCTGCGAAGATCCGCGCTGAGGGCCGCGGTACGCCGCAGAAAACGCACGTCGCGGTAATACGGGGTTTCCTCCTCGATCGCGGCAAAAGCCTGGACGGCCGCAGGCCAATCCCGCTGGCGGTAGGCCTCAACGCCGGACCTGTAGAGTTGCTCGCGGCGCCATTGAGCGGTTTCGGCGGTGCTGATCATGGTGTCGAGCCGATCCAGATCGCGGTAGCTGGGCGACAGCAGGCGCAGCTCTTCGGCACGCTCGCGGGCAACGGGCCAGTTCTCTACCTTGATCTCATCGCGGAGCCGGGTGTAGAGAGAGGAGAGCCGCTGCTCGCGAGACTGACGCCGGCGCAGCCCGGACGCGTACCACACTCGCCCCACCGTACCCGCCAGAACGGCCACCAAGCCGATGGGCAGGCCCCAACCGGAGAGCCAGAACACGATGCGCCGCATGGTGTGCCCAAAACGGCTTTCCACCGCGGTGCGGAAGGAGAGCTCCGGTACACTGACGACCCCCGCACCCGTGCGAAGAAGCGGCGTGATGCGCACCGCGCGCGAACCAAAGAGCGTGGGCTGCAACTGGGTGTCGGCGTGCTCCATCCTGAGGCTGTAGGGCAGCGCATCGGGGTAACCGGGTTCCACGCTCAGGCGCCCCGCCACCGGTAGGCCGCCCTCCCCCACAAAGGACACCGTCGTATCGGGCAGGGGGAAATAGAGATCAAACGAGCCCTCGCGCTCGGGATCGATCGCGCGGGCGTAGACGGTCAGCACGGCGTCACCGTCGAAAGCGCCATGGTACGGGACGCGGACGGGGTACACCAGGCGCACTTCAACGCCTTGCAGGCCATAGGGCTCAAGATCGACCGGGGAGGCGGCGCGGCGCGTCGGCGCCACGGCCGCACGGATCGACCAGCTGATCGCGGCAAAGGCCACCAGGATGGTCAGCCCGAGCACGATCTTGCCGGGGGTCCCCGCAGCCAGCCTGCGGATGGCGGCAAACCAACTTGAGACCTTGTCTCGCATAGACCCAATGCCTTCCTGTTGCCTCAGCGCCCGGTTGAGCCGAACCCCTCTTTCCGCGAGACCACGTCCTCCGGCGGTCCCGCGAGCCGGCTGAATGCCTCCCGCCTGGCGGGGAGAGCCCACATCTGGGCAATACGCTCACCGTGACGCACCAGCCGCGGCCATGGGCAATAGATCAGGGCGCACAGCTCGCGACCGTTGAACTCGGACTCGATCAAGCCATCGTGTACGATCAGCCCTCGCAGGAACCCGCCGCTCCTGCCGGTGAGGCGGACGATGGCATCCTCCGGCATACGCAGCGCCACGCCGGTGGGAATTCGAGCCTGGCCCCATACCAGGCGCCACCCGCGCCCGGGGAGCCGCGCATGCAGGTCTAGAGCGACGCCCAGATGCTGTTCCGGCGCTAGGGCGCCCTTCCCTACCAGCCAGTAATCGATGGCGTTGCTCGCGCCAACCTGCATAGATACTCCTCGCGGCGATCCAGACGGATGTAGATAGCCGGATTATAGCACGCGAAAAGATCGGGCGCTAAGAGCAGCCCCAGCGCGCCACGGTCACAGCGCACCAAGCGCGAGCCGTTTGCCCGCCTCCCCGCGTTGTGGATAATCCGCATGGAACTCGGGCTTCATCAGTGCTCAGGGAGCGAGAGAGAGAGGAGGGTCAGCATAGCCAGGAGACAGCTACTGCGCTCAGGGCCGTGCACGCAGGCTCAGCTGGAGAGCGATACCTTTCAGGACTGGGCCGTGCGGCTGGGCGAAAAGCCGACGCATATGTGGCGCAAGATCTGGGAGTTCTGCTACGTGGCGCAGGCACTGGCCGAGCGCGGCATGCTGCGCCCGGGGTGCCGCGGGCTGGGGTTCGCCGTGGGGCAGGAGCCGCTGCCGGCCATGTTCGCCAGCCTGGGCTGCGAGATCGTGGCGACGGACATGCCCACCGAGCTCGATGCCGACCGCGCCTGGATCGATACGGGCCAGCATGCGTCCTCGCTGGAGGCGCTCAACACCCGGGGCATTTGCCCGCCGGAGGTGTTTCGCTCCAACGTGAGCTTTTGCGCGGTGGACATGCGCCAACTGCCCGTCGACCTGGGGCAGTACGACTTTGTGTGGTCATCCTGCGCGGCGGAGCACCTGGGGAGCATAGCGCTGGGGCGAGCCTACCTGGTGAACGCGGTCAAGTACCTGAAGCCCGGTGGCGTGGCGGTTCACACGATCGAGTACAACGTGAGCTCACGGCGGCACACGATCGATAACAACAGCACGATTCTCTTTCGGCGACGGGACATCCGTGCCATCGGGCGCGAGCTGCGCCGCTCCGGGTACCGGGTGGATCTCAGCTTTCGCGGAGGCCATCTGCCGGCTGATCGCTACGTGGATCGCCCACCCTACACGATGGACGTCCATCTGAAGCTGGAGTTGGCCGGCCGTACGCTCACCTCCTACGGGCTCATCATCGAGAAACCCGCCGCAGCCGGCGGGCGTACAGCGGAGTAGGAGGTACGGCAGCGTGCGTGCATTTCTGATCGTCTGGTTCGGCCAGCTCATATCCCTGATCGGCTCGGGGCTCACCGGATTCGCGCTGGGCGTGTATCTCTACGACCAGACGGGTGCGGCCACGCAGCTGGCCCTCTCCCTGGTGGCCGCCAGCGTGCCCAACCTGCTCCTGCTGCCCTTTGCCGGCGCGCTCGTCGACCGGTGGGATCGGCGAACGGTTCTGATCCTGAGCGATACGGGCGCCGCCCTCGTGACGCTGGCGCTCTGGGCGCTCGTGCTCACCGGGCGACTGCAGATCTGGCATGTGTACCTGGGGAACGCGGCCACCTCCGCCCTGGGCGCCTTCCAGAGGCCAGCCTATCTGGCCCTGCCCAGCCTCCTGGTGCCCCGGGAGCACTATGGCCGCGCCGGCGGGCTCATGCAGGTGGCCGAAGCGGCCTCCAGTATCGTCGCCCCCCTACTCGCCGGTTTCCTGATCATCGCGATCCGGATAGAGGGCGTGTTCCTGATCGACTTTGCCACCTTCCTGTTCGCCGCCGGGACGCTGCTGTTCGTGCGGATCCCGCGCGCTAGGGATGACACCCTCGCGGAAGGCGGCGGGCAACCTTCGCTCCTGCGAAACGCCGTTTTCGGGTGGCGTTATCTCCGTGAGCGCCAGGGGCTGTTCGGTCTGTTGCTCATGTTCGCCGTGGTGAACTTTGCGCTGGGGTTCTATAGCGCCATGCTCACCCCACTGATCCTCTCACAGTTCGATGCACAGGTGCTCGGCAGCCTGCTATCCATCAGTGGCTTTGCCATGCTGGGCGGCAGCCTGCTGATGAGCGTCTGGGGAGGCACACGGAAAAAGATCCGAACGGTGTTCGCGGCCATCGTCGCCGGAGGGCTCGGGATGGCACTGATCGGCCAGAGCACCGACATCCTCCTGATCGGCGCCGGCAACCTGCTGTTCTTTGCCGTCGTGCCCGTGGCCAACGCCGCCAGCCAGGCGATCTGGCTCGCCAAGGTCGCCCCGGCCGTCCAGGGGAGGGTCTTCGCCGCCCGTCTGATGCTCGGCAGCGCCATCACTCCCCTGGCCTACCTGCTGGCGGGGCCCCTGGCGGATCACGTGGCCGAGCCCCTGATGGCCGACGGGGGTGCTCTGGCAGGAACGCTGGGCCGCTGGATCGGCACGGGCCCCGGCCGTGGCTACGGGCTGATCATCATGGTCACCGGCCTGGTGGTGACGCTCGCTCCGGTCGTCGCCGCGATGGCCGGCCCGGTCCGACGGATCGAGGACGATCTGCCGGATGCCGTTCCGCACCAGGCGCCCGGCGCGTAATGTTGCCGGGCCTGAACTCAGCGGACGCGCAGGATGCGGGCCCACCGCGGCGGCACGTCGACCGACGCCTGGCCGCCCTGCACCTGAAACCTCTCGCCGGGATTCAGCAGATCGTCCAACGTCTCCCCGGATGCGGGCACCTGAAGAGTCGCGGCGCTGGCTGCCGCATTCACCAGCACCAGTACGGAACTCCCCTCGGCGCTCCGGGAGTAAGCCAGTTGCTCAGGGCGGACCAGGACCGTGCGATAATCCCCGAGGTACAGCGCCGGCGTTGTGCGCCGGATCTTCGCCAGGCGCGCGATGGTATCCGGCAGCGCGGGCTGGGGACGAGCTGCGCCCTCCGGCGGGCGCGGCAGGTAGGGGCGCAGCGGGCCATCGTCCCCACCCCGCTTGGCTCCTGGCAGGCCCCACTCGCTTCCATAGTAGAGCGAGGGCACCCCGGGCATGGTCATCAGCAGGCAGTACAGGGGAAAGAGGTGCGCCGGCTCGCGCAAGGACGTCGCCACCCGGTTCACATCGTGGTTGTCGGCAAAGTTGTAGAGCGGCAACGAGCGGTACAGCCCCTGCTCGCCGAACTGCCGGTCCAGAGCATGGGCCAACTCAAAGTAGTTGCGATCCACATGGCTGGAGTAGAGCGCCTTGTAGCACTCGTAATTCGTCACGGAATCCAACAGGCCTGGCGCGGCGAAGCGGCGGTAATCGCCCAGCACGACCTCCCCCAGCAGCCAGCAGTCCGGCCGCACGGCACGGCAGTGCTCGGCCAGGGCACGTAGAAAGCTCGTCTCCAGGCAGTCGGTCGCGTCCAGGCGAAGCCCGTCGACGCCGTAGACGTGGAACCAGGTCTCCACGGCACCAAAGAGATGCTCGCGGACCTCGGGTACGGCGAGGTTCAGCTTGACCAGGTCATAGTGACCGTTCCAGCCCTCGTAGGCAAAGGGGTCCCCATAGGGGCTGGCTTTGTGGAAATCCAGCCCGGCGAACCAGCCCGTGTAGCGTGAACGTTGGCCCTGTTCGAGCAGATCGCGAAAGGCCCAGAAATCCCGCCCCACATGGTTGAACACGGCATCGAGGATCACACGCATGCCCCGGCCGTGGGCCTGGGCCACCACCTCCGCCAGCAGCGCACCATCGCCAAGGCGGCGATCCACCGTGTAGTAGTCGGCCGTATCGTATCCGTGCGCGCTAGCCTCGAACACGGGCCCCAGGTAGAGGGCGTTGGCCCCCAGGGAGGAGATGTGATCGAGCCAGTCCACGATCTGGTGAAGCCGTGGGACGGGAGCCGACGAAAAGTCGTTCATGCGCGGCGCGCCGCAGAATCCCAGCGGGTAGATATGGTAAAAGAAGGCGTTCTGCGCCCAGGACGTCATGATAGGCTCCATTTCCAGCTTTGATAGAGTGAGGCGGGCTCTGCCCCGGGACGCCGGGTCGTGCCGGCCCGGTGGCGCGCGGCGTTCAGGAGAGTATCCCGTGCATGAACTGGTGCACCGCCCGGTAGATCACGTCATCCCCCAGGGCGAACGCGTCGCTCAGCCAGAGCCCGGTGTAGGTGTTGATCATCCCGAGGAAGGTGGCGGCGTAGGCCTGCTCGCGGCCCCGCATATTCCCGTGGTCTGCCGCCGCGAGGGCAAAGAGCTCCTCGATTCTCCTCGTCAGCCGTGCATGCCAGGGCCTGACGGCCTGGAAGGCCTCGCTTGCGGGCGGCGCATAGAACAGGGTCCGCTGCAGGCGGCAGAACTCGGGGTGCTCGAGGGCATGGGCAAAGCAGGCGCGTACCACCCGCTGGAGCGTCACAACCAGATCGTGCTCGTAGCAGGCGGCCTGCGCCACATCATCGAGCAGCACCTCAAAGTCACCAGCCAACAGGGCCTCCAGGAGCCCTCGTTTGCTGCCATAGTAGTGGTATAGCGTCGGCTTGGTGATCCCGGCTGCATCGACGATCTCCTGCACGCCCACCGCATCGTAGCCGCGCGCCGCAAAGAGTCTGCCGGCGCATGCCCGTATCCGCTCTCTCGCCATCATGTTTGCTCCGATCCGCCCTCCAGTATACCGATCGGTATAGGACCTGTCAAGGGACACGGGGCGGCAGATCCCGGCCAGGCCATCGGCTGCTTGACCCTTTCCACGCCAACTGTTGACAGAAAACCAAAGCGGGCCTAATGTCCTGTGTGTCGATCCTGTTCGTACCCGGTACATGGAGGTATCGTCGTGAAACTGAACGACCGACTCAAATCACATGGTACATCGGTCTCGCCCTCGCCGTCCTCTCCCTCGTCTCGATCCTCTTTACCATCCCTGGCATCACGGACACCATACTGCTCGGCCTGGTGCCCTTTGCGGGGCTGGTCCTCATGTTGATCGAGAGCATCACGGCCAAGGTATAGGCCAGCGGGCCCTGAAGCCCGCAGAGGAGACGTATTTATATGGATGACCTATTGAAGGATCTGATCGCGGGAGACGATAACGAAGAAGACGAGGCCCGCGGGCTGGGTGCGCTGAGCGGGGTGCTCGGCAGTCTGCTCGCAGGCGCCGGAGGGGCCCCGGCGGAGGCTCAGCCGGCTCAGGGCGCCGGGCTGGGCGCCGCCGATCTGATGAGCCTGCTGGGCGGCCAAAGCGCCGCAACGCCTCAGGCACCCGCCCAGGGTGGCGGCCTCGGCGATCTGCTGGGGATGCTCACCGGGGCAAGCGCACAACAGCCGGCGCCAGCCGCGCAGAGCAGCGGGCTTCTGGGCTCATTGCTGGGTGGAGGAGCCGGCCAGGCCCAGGCGGCGAGCCCGCTCACCAGCGGCATCGCCAGCGCGCTCGCGCAAAAGCTCGGCGTGTCGGAAGCTATCGCCAGCACCATCATCACCTTTGCCGTCTCGATGCTCCTGCAATCTCTGCAGAAGCGGATGGTCCAGCGCCAGGCGCCGGGAGAGGGCATCGCGATCTCGCGGGAAACGGCAGAGGCCCCTGATCTGGGGGACGTCCTCAAGACTCTGGGCAGCCGCGGGGAGATGGCCGCCGCCCCTGTGCCAGCGCAGGCCTCGGCCCGGCTGGCCGCGCAGGCAGGGATCGACCCGGCGACCGCAGAACGTGGCCTCGCTGAGGCCCTCCGGCTGCTGGCCGGAGAGTAACGTATATCATATCAACGATTGTAGAGTGCAAGGAGGCACGTCGTGGCCAAGAGAGAAGGACTGATCAGCGGGCTTTTGGGCCGAGGCAAGAAAAAGAGAGAAGAGGCCGAGGCGCAGGCGAAAGCGGCGGCGGCGGCCGAGGCCAAGGCCCGCCAGGAAGCGGCGGCAGCGGAGGCCAAGTCCCGGCTGGAGGCGGCCGCGGCCGCACGCAAGGCAGAGGAGGACAAGGCCAGGGCGGCGGCAGAGGCCAGGGCCAACGAGGAAAAGGCCAAGGCCAAGGAGGCGGCCGAGAGGGCCGCCGCGAAGGCGGAAGCGGACGCTCGCATCGCGGCAGCGGCCGCGGATAGCAAGGCCAAGTTCGAGGCGGCCGTCGCTTCGGCACGTACCGAGGCCGAGGAAAAGGCGGCGGAAGCCGCTGAGGCGGCTGAGGAGGCCAAGGCGCCCAGGACCTATACCGTCAAGCCGGGGGATTCCCTGAGCGTCATCGCGCGCGACCAACTCGGCGCCGCGTCCCGGTGGCCCGAGATCTATGAGCTGAATAAGGCTGTCATCGGTGGCAACCCGAATCTCATCCATATCGGGATGGTGCTGACCCTCCCGGACTGACCGCCAGACGAGCTGCACCTGTGCCGTGCAGCGGATAGCGCATAGGAGGCACGGTATGTCCAGCATAGAGGACAAGGCCAAGGAGATGGCCGAGAAGGCCGCCAGAGAGCGGGAAGCCGCTTCCGAGCGGGCCAGATTGGGCAAGGCCGCCGCGGAGCGCAAGGTGAACGACCTCAAGGCCAAGGTCGAGGCCGGAGCAGAAGAGACCCGCAGTCGCCTGGATGAGGCCGTCGCGGCGGCCCGTGAAAAGGCGTCTGCCGCGGCCAAGGAAGCGGCGGGGGCGGGCAAGTACACGGTCAAGGCCGGTGACACCCTGAGCACGATCGCGCGGGACATCCTGGGCGATGGCGCCCGCTGGAAGGAGATCTACGAGCTCAACAAGGCCGCCATCGGTGCCAACCCGGACGTGATCAAGGCCGGCATCGAGCTGACGCTGCCCAAGTAGAAACGAATAGCGCGAACAAGTGAAAGGAGGCGGGCCAAAAGCCCGCCTCCTCTTTGTGCGACTGGGGCGCCCTCTTTAGCGCACCCGGATCTGAGTGTAGGCCTGCTGCGCCTGACCATCGAGATCCTGGGCGATAAAGCCCACAACATAGTCGCCCGCGGCCGCATCCATCTCCACCCAGGTGAACATGCGGTCCTGGAACACCAGTGTGCCCCCCGCCTCATAGGCTCGCTCCACAACCCTTCCCTGCGCGTCCAGATCCAGCCACTCCTCCAGCACCGTGAAGGAATCCCCGGTCTGAGGGTGTATCTCGCGCGGCGCGCCCGTGAACGCCTCTCCCGTAAACCCAAACACGCGTTGCAGGGCGCCATCCATAAAGTACAGCCGGGCATAGCGGGAGTCGCCCTCCCCCGTGCCAAAGGTGTAGATGCCATCCACGGCATACACCGCCTCTTCATAGCTGGCCCCGTAGGCCTGCGGCTTGAGCGTCGCGGGGACGGCATTCTGCCCGTCGTAGAGGTAGTAGACGATCGGCTCCCACTCGAACTCGAGGGTAAAGGCAGCCTCGGGCCACACGGGATAGTAGACGCCGTCGAGTTCGCGCGTCTCGGGCGCCTCCAGGTAGTCCTGGTCGACAACCATGAGCGAGTTCGCCAGTTGATCATAGTAGCCCGCAAAGAGGAGCACGTGGCCGAGGTTCTGTGCCGTGATGTCGGTGCTCAAGAGCACCGCGTCTCCCACGCTCACCTCCTGCGCGGAGGCCCGCACGGGAGCGATGGAAAACTCGCCTCCGCCGGGGGCAGTCACAACAGCGTCCGCGCCGGGGATGACAGCCTCCAGCGCATCCTCGGTAAAGGATCGCCCGGTGTAGTGGTAGCCCAGATAGTCGTCCCACAACGAGGTGGAGGCAAACGTATCGGCGATCACGGCGTAGGAGGGCGGCCCGGTCTGCGGCGTGCGGTACAGGGTCGAGTTGGGGAAATAGATCGCCACGCCGGTGGCGCCCGGCTTGCCGGACCCGTGAGTCTCCGCTAGCACCGCATCATCCAGCGCAGCCAAAACGTTCCTGGCCGCCTGCTGAACGGCGCCGGTCGAGCGCTGCCCGATCAGCGAGGCCAGGTGGCCAAGGTCGACATAGGAAGGGGGAACCGAGGAGCCAAAGATGCTGGTAAAGCTCTGCGCATAGCTCCGAGCCTGGGCCACCTGGCGCTGATCCGCCTGCTGCAGCGCGAGGCTGAACTCGTTCACACGGTTGGTGAGAGCCTGAACCTGAGAGAGGTCCACGGCACTCAATGTCACCGCCTGGCCCATCTGCGCCGCCAACTGGTCGCTGGTGGGCACGGAGAACCCGAACAGGCCGCCCATGGGCGAGCCCTGCCGCAACAACTCGGCCCGTGCGGTGGCATCCACAATCCGCTCGTCGTCACGGATGTAGCTTTCCACGATCAGGCGGCTCAGTTGAGCGCCATCCATGGAGGGATTTCGTGTGAGGTCGCCGAGGAAGCTCGCATAGGCCCACCCAAGGGCGGGCTCCGTCTCCTCAGAGGCAACCGCATAGCGGGCATGAGCCGCCAGCGTTGAGTAGACCTCCAGTTGCCCCATCAGGCAGGCGTCCATGCCGATGAGATCGAGCTTGTCCACACCGGTTCGCTGGCGAATGGTCGCGAGCGCACGATCCAGCTCATTGAGGAAAATCTGGTTGCCCAGCGCGGCCGAAAGGGGCGTTTCGTTGCTGGCGCGCCGTGCGGGATCGGGATCGGACCACCCCCCCGGCCAACCCATGCCGTGGTCGGACATGATCAGCGCATATCGATCGGCCGGATAGGCCTCCATCGCCCAGGTGACAAAGTCCACCAGGGTATCGCCGTCGGACATATCGGCCTCGCCCAGTTCATCGAGGAGCTGAGAACCGAGCCGTTCCAGGTCGCTATCCTGCGTCACCAGATACCGGCGTGTGCCGGTCCAGTTGCCATCGCCTTCGTAACCGCCGTTGTACCGGTCTATCTGCGTCACGATGCGGACGTTCTGCGTCGAGCCGGCGCGCTCGGCCTCGTTCAAGTCGATGTAGATGTCCCGCTCCAGAACCTTATCGTCCGCGTCCTGGTAGAGCATCACCAGCCAGCTCTCGCCGTCGGCGCTCCCGGAGGGAATCACGATCTGGCGGGTAGGCTGCATCTGGACGGGGGTATCCGTAGGCTCGGGCGCATAGCTCACGCCTGGCTCACTGATCTCGCCGATCCCGCCGACGGAACCAAGCGAGTCCAACCCGAGATCGCCCAGGCCCTCGCCACAGCGGGAAAGCAGCACGAGGACACAGACAAAGAGGAGCGCCAACCCGACGAGGAGCACCAGCGTACGGGAGGAACAACCGCCCGTGCGCTGCCCACCGCCGGTTGCGCCTCCCGCCCCGGAGCCCGACGCGGCTCCCTGCAGGAGCCCGCCGAGCAACGAACCCATCGAACCCATCGAACCTGTCGAACCGCTCGAAGGACCGGCGCTGCCGGAACCGTCGGTATAGGTAGGCGTCGTTGTACGGCGATTCTGTCGCCCCTCACGGCTGGGAGCCTCGGCCCTCCCACGGGGAATGCTGCTATCGGTTCCCCGCCTGCGCCGCTGCGCGCGCACGACGGGCTTGCCACCCGAACTATTGCTATCGCTCATCTTTACCTCCGGTTGCCTCGTTGCAATCACCCTGAGCATAGGCCGACGGCACGGCGTGTCAACGCGAACGCCCTTTGCGTCCCCCTGGCCATGTAGGCGCCCTTTCCGACGTAAGGCTAAACGCTTCCGCGGGCAGGCTCGCATCCAGCGGCCGGTTCACTCCACAATTCGCGGGGGAATGATGCCCGAGTGCCTGAATAGGATCCTGTGCGTGGTCGTCATCGCGTCGCTGATCCTCGCCCTGCAGAGGTCGAAGGGGGGGACGGCGCCTCAATCGCCGGCGCAGCATCGCTTCCGTGAGGACGCCTTTTCGCGGCCGCGGTAGCGCGGACGCGATGATCTGTTTTCGCCTGCAGAACGCTCCTTCTACGGGGTCCTGCAGCAAGCCTGCGTGGAACGCTGGGCGATCCTGGCCAAGGTCTCACTGGGCGACTAGTTTTACACCGCCGGAGGTAACGCGAGCAGCCGGAGGAGCGCACTGAACCGGATCGACCGGAAACACACGGACTTGCTCCTGTGTGCCCCCCTCACCCTGCAACCCGTTCTGGCGATCGAGTTGGACGACAGCAGCCATGACCTGTCCCGCCGCGCTGCGCGTGACGAGCTGGTAGAAACGGTGTTTGCGCAGGCCGGTTTGGCTCTCCTGCGCGTGCCCCTACGCCGGGCGTACGGGACGGCCGACGTGCTAGCGGAGATCGAGCAGGCGCTTCAGGACGGATCCGCCAGCCCGGGCGAGCCTTTGCTCACGCTGACGGCCGAGGCGCCGGCGCTCCCCGCCCCGCGGAAGGCGGCGCCCCTCTGCCCCCGGTGCGGCCCGAGGATGGTCGTGCGCGTGGCGAAGCGGGACACACGGCAAGGGACGTCCTTCTGGGGATGCCCGAACCATCCCCGCTGCCGGGGCGTGCGCCCCATCGTCGGCGGGCCGGCATGGGGAGAGCCGGCCACGTTACATGGCCGGCTCTGGCGTTCACTCGCGGTCATCAGCCCCTGGCGCCGTAGGATCCCCCGGGCACCGCACCCTCACGGCGGGCGCGCACCGCCGCCATGCTGGCGGACTCTTCGTCGCGCAGCCTCGTCACGCGATCGAGCACCTCGGCGAGATAGCGCGCAGGGAACTTGACCGCGCCGTTCTCGTCCATGTGGATGATCTCTCCCGGGGCGACGTCCATCCCGGCCACCGAGACAGGCGCCTGCAGCGCGTGGATGGACATCTCGCCGTGTCCCGCGCAGACGCCGCTGGTGAGATACTGAAAGCCCATCGGCCGGATCTCGTCGATATCCCGCGAAGGCCCGTTGGTGATGGCGCCCACGCAGCCGGCCACCTGCATCGCCGTGGTCATGTTGCCGCCTGAGAGGCCCACCTTCCTGGCGATCTCCGGCGGGAAACGCTGCTCAAAGACAAAGATCGTCGGCTGCGAAGAGGCCTCCATGGCCGCGACCACATCCGCCATCGTGTAGCGCGCGTAGCCGGGATCCGGCAGACCATAGATCGCCGTCACGGCGTAGCCCACAACCGGCCCCAGCTCCGGATACCAGCAGCGCAGGCTGGCATCGGTGTACCAGTTCATGTTCCAGGGGTGGTACAGGCTCAGACAGAGTGGATTCTTGGGATAGGTGGCCACCACATTGGTGATACTGGGGGTGTCAAAGCCCTTGAGGGCCTCGAGCATCTCTCGTTCGTTCGCCATTGCCCCTCCTTGTAATCCTGGGGATGCTTCGTATCAGGATAGCATCGATCGCAAGCGGCTGCCGTTCTCGCTCCAGAAGCGACGCAGAATCCCCACATCGGTCCCGATACGAAAGTGCTTGACGCCCAGGTTCCGGTAATAGTCCACGTTGTCCAAGCTCTCCAGCTCGATGCGGGGAGCGACGCCGCGCTTGAGGCAGGTCTCGATGACAAAGCGCTCCGCCTCCTTCACCTCCGGGTCGCCACGCTTGATCCCGCTGGACATGGTATAGTCCGAAGGTCCCCACTGAATCATGTCCACGCCGGGGACCAAGCAATTATCCAGATCGTCCACCAGGGAGCGTTTCTCGGCCATGATGGCCACCACCACGTCCCGCAGGGCCTGCGAGAACTCGGCATGGCCGCTCGAATCATAGGCAAAGCGGCGGGCCGCCGCACCATACAGGCCGCCATCGGTGGGGGTATCGGGCCGGCAGATGCGCACGCACTCCTCCACCTCGGCGCGATCGCGGCAATCGACAAAAAGCACGCTCTGGAAGCCGGAGCCGATGGCCCGCTGCGCGAGGAACAGCCGCGGATCCTGATCCAGTTTGATCATGGTGCCCATGCCGTACAACTCGGCTGCCCGGCAGAAATTGTCCATCCCCGCCATATCAAAGGGGCCGTACTCGGAGGCGAACTCCACATAGTCATACAACCCCATCTGCCCGACCATCTCTACAATATCCGGCCAGATGCTGTTCACGCGCACGCATAGGCTCGGCTTGTCCTCGTTCAGCAGTTGACGCAATCTGTTCGGTCTCATCGTGATCCTCCTATCGCTTGTCCGTCTGCACGCAACCGGGCGGGGGGCTGGCGGTCCGAGTCTACGCCGGCCGCGATGGGCTGGCAAGCCTCCGGTGGACTCCTGGCTCGATTGCGCCGGAGCGAGCCCGCTCGTATCATGCGGGCGCCTGAAGGGCGCGGGCCGGTTGCCCACGCCACGGGCGCACGCCCACTCATGCAGAGCCGCACCTGCTCAAGGAAGGAGATCGGACCGATGGCAGACATCAAGCGCATCTTTCAGGTGGACGGCCAGCCCTTTTTCCCGCTGGGGGGCCAGGCCAAGAACTCGAGCGGCTATAACCGGGCGGAGGCGGAGACCGCCTTCCGCGCCTTGAGGGAGATGCACGGCAACACCCTGGAGATCCCCGTCTATTGGGAGCAGGTGGAGCCCGTGGAGGGCACCTTCGTGTTCGACGGCGTGGCCGACCTGCTGGCGCTGGCGGGCGAGTACAGGTGCAAGCTGGTGCTGCTCTGGTTCGCCACCTGGAAGAACGGGGACATGGATTACGCGCCGGGATGGGTCAAGGCGGATCAGCAACGCTTCCGCCGGGTGATCAACCCCCTGGGGGTGCCGATCTGGGGACTCTCGCCCTACTGCCAGGCGAACCGGGATGCCGACGCCAACGCACTGGCGCACCTCATGGGCTACCTGAAGGAGCATGACCGGGAGCGCTCGGTCATCGCCGTGCAGGTGGAGAACGAGCCGGGGACCCTGTGGAGCGACCGCGACTATGCCCCGGAGGCGGAGGCGATCTTTCAGGCGCCCGTGCCTCAGGATCTGGTGGAGGCCATTGCCGCGGCACCCGAGAGCCCTGTGCATGCCGCCTGGCAGATGGCGAGCGCGAAGAAGCAGGGGAACTGGCCCGAGTTGTTTGGACGCTACGCGGGCGAGTACATGAACGCCTGGGCCATCTGCCGCTACATCGACCATATCACCGGATGCGCCAAGGCGGTGTATGACCTGCCCATGTACGTCAACGTCTGGCTGGCCGAGCAGTTCTTCCGGCTCGCGGGGGACTACCCCTCGGGCGGAGCGGTGAGCCCCGTGCTGGACATCTGGCTCTGGACGAAAAAGCACCTCGACCTGATCGCGCCGGACATCTACATCCCCTACACGGCGGGGTATCGCCAGATCTGCGCCAACTACACCCGCCCGGATAACCCGCTGTTTGTGCCTGAATCGGGCTCCATGGGACCCAACGCCTGGCAGATGATGTACGCGATCGGAGAGTACAACGCCATCGGCTATGCCAGCTTTGGCATCGAGCACATCCTGGATGACGAGGGCGCCGTGGTGCCCGCCGCGCAGCAGGCGGTGGAGAGCTTTCGCGCCGTCGCCGAGGCGATTCCGCTGCTCCTCCAGTATCAGGGCACCGACCGGATCCACGCTATCGCCCAGGAGGAGAACCAGAGCGAGCAGTTCCTGGACCTGGAGGGCTGGTATGGCGTGGTGACCTTTGGCTACGGAACCCCCGGCTTTGTCGGGCGGGATTGGCGCCACGCCACGTCGGGAAACCGACGGGTGCTCGACGCGACGCTGCCGCGCGGCCGCGGCCTCCTCTTCCAGGCGGACCGCAATACCTTCTACCTGGTGGGTGGCGCTTACCAACTGCATCTCTGCCGCAAGGGCAGCTGGGGCTCGATGGCCTCCTTCACCATGCTGCGCGATTTCCACCTGGACCGGCAAGGTCACTTTGTTACGGTGGACGAAGGGCACTTTGAGGAGGGTGCGTTCGTCGTGGACCGCCGGCGCAACGGGGACGAGATCGACCATGGCGCCTGGGTCGAGCCGGATATCCGCGTCCTGCGCGTGGTGATGAGCGACTGACCCCCACCCGCGAAGGCACAGGGGAGCCGGCTCCCCTGTGCCTCCGCGGGCCCCTCGTTGTGAGAGAGCCCACCCGGCGCCCCGCACCCCACAAACCGCCCATGCTCCCTTCACAGATCCTCCACATGACGGCGGTACACTATAGCCAGTGACAGTCAAAGTGACTGAACAAGCCGATCAGTTCACGTGGAGGACACCGAATGAACATCAAACGTATCGTTAGCACAGTGATCGTCGCCTCCGCCCTCCTAGCGATCGCCATCCCCGCCATGGCGCAGGGGCCCGCCTCGCCCGAAGGTACGCTGGGCCGCTGGGCACCGCCGCTGGCCGGGCCTCCCGCGGGAAGCCCCTGGGGCAACCTCGCGCCTGGGAGCGGGGATATCACCGAACTCACCGAGGCCGAGATCGCCGGGCTCGAGTTCATGCGCGAGGAGGAAAAGCTCGCGCGTGATGTCTACACGGCGCTCTACGAGCGGTGGGAGCTGGATGCCTTCCAGCGGATCGCCGGGAGCGAACAGCGCCACCTGGAGACAGCCCTGAGGTGGCTGGAGCACTATGGGATCGCCGATCCCGCGGAAGGTCTGGAGGCCGGCGAGTTCGCGAACGCCGAACTGCAGCGGATGTACGATGACCTCGTCGCCCGGGGCGGCACGTCGCTGGAGGAGGCGCTCCGCGTGGGCGCCGCCATCGAGGAACTGGACATCCTGGATCTCGAGGACTACCTGGCGGGCACCGAGAACATCGCCCTGCAGCGCCTCTACAGCAACCTGCTGAGCGGCTCCCACAACCACCTGCGGGCCTTCGCCAGCCTGCTGGAGAGCGAGGTGGCGGTCACTTATGAGCCCCAGCATCTGGATGCGGAGAGCTATGGGGTGATCATCGCGAGCGAGGGCGAGCGTGGCCCCCGCCGCGGCATTGGCCGCCAGATGAGCGGCGTCGGGACGGGCGAGTGCACTGAGAGCTGCGAAAACGGCGCCCCCCGAGACGGAACCGGCGTAGGCCGGGGAGGCCGGATGGGCCGAGGCGGCGGGCTCCGCTAAAGACAGCGGCCTGAACGCTGGTCTGCAAGCGAAAAGCAGGCGGCAGGGGGTGTACCCCCTGCCGCCTGCGCTGCGTGAACCCGGCTAGCGCCACATCAGCGGGAACCAGAGGTGTGGCCCGTCTCCCTGGGCTTCCCAGCGGACGGTGGCGGCGCCCTCATCGATCTCGGCGGACACCGGCTCCAGGGCGATCGCCATGTCCGTACCCAGGCTCAAGTCCAGCACGGCCAGCGGGCCCGGCCGCGCGGCCTGGCTGCCGGCCAGCGCCAGCCGGATCTCGCCGGGCGCCGGAGCGTGGCAGGCAGCCATCCAGCCGGGCGCACCCTCGCCGGCGCTGCATCCGGCCACCGTCGTGCCCGAGGGCGCTCGGAGAGCCAGCCGCAGGCTGTAGGCCGGCGCATCCGAGGAGACGAGCGCTACCGTCGCTCGGACGTGCCCCGCCGCACCGGCCGCCGCCAAGGTGAGCCGCAGCCGCACCACGGGCCGCCCGGCGGATCCGGTGGCCTCGGGCCCGCCACCCCAGTTGCCGGAGATGTCGCCCATCAGCAGCCCCACATAGTCCTGGGCGGTGAGATCATCGGAATATTCCGGATAGGTGCGGCTGGCGGGCGTATAGCGCCAGTCCGCACCCGTCAGTACCGAGGCATAGGGCAAGCTCTCGATGGAGGCGCGCAGGATGTAGGAGGCATCGTAGGCCGTCGCGGCGTTGTTCAAGGTCACATCGGCGGCCGCCAGGGCCTCGTCCGCCAGCGTGATCAACCCGGCTGCGTGCTTGAGCGCCAGCGAGGCATCGTACGGGGAGACGGCCTCCTCATACACACCCCTGTCTCCGGGGGTAACGGCGTAAGCGCCCCGGTACAGCCCGCCGAGCGTATAGGCGCCCGTCATCGAGGAGGTGGCGGTGATCGTGGCGCTGCCGGAGAGGGCCACGGGCACACCCGGGATCGCCCGATCCTCATTCCAGAAGGTCACCGCACCAGAGATCGTGCCCAGGCGGACGGTGATCAGATCCTCCTGTGTGCTCGTGGATTCGCCGCCATCGCCGCTGGCCGTCAGGCTCACGTCGTAGCTGCCGGGCTCGGCATAGACGTGTGAGGGATTCGCCTCAGCGCTGGTGGCACCATCGCCAAAGTCCCACAGATAGGTGCTCACCTTTCCGGTGGACTGGTTGGTAAAGGCCACCGTCAGAGGGGCGAGGCCACCGACGGGGGCGGCGTTGAACGCCGCCTGGGCCGGCTCGTGAACGACGATGTACCCGAGCTTGGTCTCGGTGTCCGTCCCACCGGGGCCCGTGACCGTCAAGCTGACGTCGAAAGTGCCTGCGTTGACGTAGACATGCGTCGGACTCTCCTCCCCACTGGTGGTGCCGTCCCCAAAGCTCCAGGCGTAGGTCTCAACCTCCCCGCTGGTCTGGGCTGTAAAGGTCACCGTGTGGGGCGCAGGACCGGCGGTATCATCGCCGGAAAAGTCCACAGCAACCGGGCTGTGCACCGTGACGCCCCCGGGAACCGACGTCACCGTGAAACCGTTCTCGTTGAGGTCGGCCGAAGAGAGAGCGACCTCGGCAAAGCCGAGAGCCCCCGAGGCTCTGAACACCAGCCGGACGAACTCGCCGCTTGCCGTGACGGGGACCGCGCCTGCAAGCGATACGGCGACCTGGCCCGGGGTGGACAGATTGGCCTCCAGCGACCAGGCGCCGGTCAAGGCGCCCTGCTCCACCCTCGTGGCCGTGAGCCGGCTCGCATCGTAGCCAAAGACCAGGTCGGCGCCATAGACCTCGCCCTCGTCCAGCGCGATCTGGACCGGCACCGCCACCTCCTGCCCCTGAGTCCCGTTCACCGTAGCCACGTTGAGGCCGGCCACCGCCGGAGCACCGTACTCGTAGGCGCCCATATCCACCGTCGCCGTCAGATCGCCGTCCCCGTCGTACACACGGTCCCGGCCCGCCAGATCCGTGAGGACGCCCTCCGGGAGGGCGGTGTTCAGGCCCACGTCGATCGCAGGCGAGCCCGCCGTCAGGCTCAAGTTCCCCGCGGCGGCGTTCGCAAAGGCGGGATCGGTGGCCAGGTTCCCACCACCGTTCGATCCCAGCGTCGTGCTCCAT
>JAAYAW010000025.1 GCA_012719135.1 Chloroflexota bacterium | reverse complement strand
GATCTCCCCTCGCCGGTAGGCGGCATAGGCCTCTTCGATCGCGTGCATCCCCGGAAAGGTCCCCGGCAGTGCGGGGTGTATGTTGAGCACCCGTGGATAGTGGTGCAGGAACTCCAGGCTAAAGATCCGCATCCATCCGGCGAGCACGACGAGATCGATCGCAAAAGGCTCGAGGAGCGCGACCAGGTCGCGATCATAGTCCTCACGAGCCAAGCCGCGCTGGCGGTAGGGCAAGTGCGGGTGGTAGATGGTTGGGATCCCATGCCGCTGGGCCCTCTCCAGGCCGGGCGCCCCCTTCCGGTTCGATACGACCACCGAGATGCCCGTATCGCGCAGGCGGCCGGATTCGATCGCATCGATAACGGCCTGCAGGTTCGAGCCGGTCCCCGAGATGAACACGGCCAGATGCTTCATAGCTGGACTCGGGGCCCCTGGTCCGCGGGTACGATCTCACCGATCACCGGCGCCTGCTGAGAAGGCACTCCCACGGCCGCCAGGGCCTGGTGAACGAGATCCACCTCGCCAGCGGACACGATGACTATCATGCCAATACCCATGTTGAACACACGGTACATCTCAAGTGGATCGACATCGCCGATCTCCCGTATGAGATCAAACACCGGGGGCACGACCCACGCCGCGCGATCGATCCGAGCGCCAAGGCCCTCGGGAAGGATGCGGGGAATGTTCTCCACAAAGCCGCCGCCCGTGAGGTGCACGAGCCCGTGAACGTCCGCCATGGAGCGAATAGCGCGGACATGGGGCAGATACGAGCGGTGCGGCGCGGCTAAAGCCTCGCCCAGCGTGCAGCCGAGCCGTTCCGCGTACAACCGATAGCTTCCCGCCCCAAAGATGCTCCGGACCAGAGAGAACCCATTGGTGTGCAACCCGGCGGAGGGCAATCCCACCAGGCGATCCCCCCTCTGAACGCGGGAACCATCGATGATGGCATCCTTCTCCACCACGCCCACGATGGTCCCCGCGATGTCCATCTGCCCCTCGGCGTAGACCCCGGGCATCTCAGCCGTCTCTCCACCAAGGAGCGCACAGCCGGCTTCCCGGCAGGCGGCGGAGACTCCCGCCACCACATCGGCGACGACTTGCGGGTCGAGCCGTGGCGTCGCGACATAATCCAGGAAGAACAGAGGGTCGGCGCCCTGAACGAGGATGTCGTTGACGCAGTGGTTGACGATATCGCGCCCGAGGTTCTCATAGCGTCCCAGCGCTCCGGATACGACGGTCTTTGTTCCTACGCCGTCCGTAGAGGCAACCAGCACCGGATGGGACATCCTCTGAAGACGCTCCCCCGAGTACAGCCCGCCAAAAGCGCCGATGCCCAGCAGCACCTCCGGCCCGTAGGTGGAGCGCACGGAGGCGCGCATCAAGTCCACCGCACGGTTGCCCGCGGTGATATCCACTCCCGAGCGCGCGTACGAACTGGGTGTCATCGGTCCCCCTTTGCCAGGTTCCTGGTGCCGATGTCCCGCCGGTAAAAGGCCCCGGGCCACCGCACGGCCGCTGTAGCGGCATAGGCTCGCGACATGGCGGCGGCGAGATCGTCGCCGAGCGCGGTCAATCCGAGCACACGGCCGCCATCGGTGAGCACCCGAGCGCCTTCTCGCCGCGTGCCCGCGTGAAACACGATCAGGTCCTTGTCCGCAGGGATACGCTCCAGCCCCTGTATCTCCAGTCCGCGCTCGTAGGAGCCCGGGTAACCCCCGGACGCCATAACGACGCACACGGCCGAGCGAGAGGACCACTTGAAGGCCACAGAGTCCAGCGAACCCGCCAGGCAGGCGTCGATGATGGTGAGCAGATCAGTCTCCAGCAACGGCAGGATCACCTGGGTTTCGGGATCGCCAAAGCGGCAGTTGAACTCGAGCACCTTGTAGTCACCATCGCGCACCATCAGCCCGGCGTACAGCACGCCCACGTAGGGGCATCCCATCGCCTCCAGGCCGTCCAGGGCGCGCTGCAAAACCTCGGTCGTCACCCGCTGCAGAAGGGCGGCATCGAGCAATGGGGCGGGGGCAAAGCAACCCATGCCGCCGGTGTTGGGCCCGCGGTCGCCGTCATAGGCTGGCTTGTGGTCCTGAGCCAGAACCATGGGCACCACATGCCGGCCGTCCGCAAAGGCCAGCACAGATACCTCCTGACCGGTGAGGTACTCCTCGATCACGACACGACTCCCGGCCTCTCCAAACTGCCGGTCCACCATGATAGCTCGAAGGGCATCCTGGGCCTCCGCGTCTGTCTGGCAGACGAGCACGCCCTTTCCCGCGGCCAGCCCATCGGCCTTGAGCACGATCGGAGCGGGGTGAGCCTCCAGATAGTCGCGCGCCGAGGCGTACTCCGTGAAGGTGCCGAAAGAGGCCGAGGGAATGCCCTGATCTCGCATCAGCGCCTTGCTAAAGGCCTTGGACGATTCCACTCGGGCCGCCGCAGCGGTAGGACCGAAAGCGGCGATGCCCGCCTCCTGCAGGCGATCCACCAGGCCCAGCGCCAGCGGGGCCTCGGGCCCCACGACAACCAGATCGATCGCTTCCTCACGGGCGAGGGCGACGATGCCGTCGATATCCTCGGCGCGCACGGCCATGTTGCGTGCCAGCGCTCCGGTGCCGCCATTGCCGGGAGCGACAAAGAGATCGAGGGGCTCCTGAGATCGACTGAGGCTCCAGAGCAGGGCGTGCTCCCGGCCTCCAGACCCCACAACCAGTACTCGTCGCGCCATGCCTACGCCTCCATCACGCCACAAGCCTGGGACTCGCGCGAGAGGAACCCGCCTGCCTTTTGCTCCAGCGGGTAATCTCCCGAGAAGCAGGCCGTGCAGTAGCGGTCAAGAGGGCGGTTGAGCGCCGCGATCATGCCCTCCATGCTCAGATAGCCCAAGGTGTCCGCGCCGATGTGCGCGCGGATCTCCTCGATCGACAGCCGGTGGGCAATGAGCTCGCCATAGGTCGCCATATCCACGCCCATGAAACAGGGGTGTTTGATGGGCGGCGAAGAGATCCGCAGATGCACCTCGCGCGCGCCGGCCCGACGCAAGAGTTCCACTGTGGGCGCGCTGGTGTTGCCCCGCACGATGGAATCATCCACAACGACCAGTCGCTTTCCCTTCAACCCCAGGGCCAACGGATTGAATTTAAGCGCTACGCCGGCCTTGCGCAGGCGATCGTCTGGCTGGATAAAGGTGCGGCCGATGTACCGGTTCTTAATGAGGCCTTCCCCGAAAGGGATGCCTGCCTCCTGTGCGTATCCGATGGCGGCCGCGGTGGCCGAATCGGGAACGCCCATGACGAGATCCGCGTCCACGGGATGCTCACGCGCCAACTGCCGCCCTAGCTCCTGGCGCACTTCGTGGATCAGCTGGCCGTCGATGACGCTATCCGGGCGGGCAAAGTAGATGTACTCAAAGATGCACAGGCTGGACTTGGCCGGAGAGCGCCCCTGGATCACGCGCGCACCGGTGCGATCCACCATCACGATCTCGCCGGGCGCGATCTCGGTGATCTCCCGTGCGCCGACGGTCTCCAGCGCGCAGCTTTCGGAAGCGATCACCCAGCCGCCATTGAGCCTACCCATGCAGAGCGGCCGGAATCCCCACGGATCTCGAACCCCATAGAGGGCATCCCGGGTGAGGATGGTGAGTGAGTAGGCGCCAAGCGCAGAGCTCATCATGTCTTTGATGCGATCCAGCATGGTGTCACCCTGGGCGCCAGCCAACATCTGGATGATCACCTCGGAATCACAGGAGGAGGCCAGCCCCACGCCCCTCTGGAAAAGCTTGCGCCGCATCTCGCCGGTGTTCACGAGGTTACCGTTGTGCGCAAGCGCGATCGGTCCCACCATAGACTCTAGCAGGAAGGGCCCGGCGCTCACCGGGCGGGACGAATCGGCCGTGGAATACCGCGTGTGTCCGATGGCAATGTGCCCCTGAAGGGGGGCGAGGTTGCTTTCGTTGAAGACCTGGGTCACCAGGCCCATCTCTTTGTGCAGGTGCGTGTTCACGCCGTCGGTAACGGCGATTCCCGCGCTCTCCTGGCCTCGGTGTTGCAGGGCAAACAAACCAAAAAAGGTGATACGGGCGACCGCTTCACCGGGCGCAAAGATCCCAAACACGCCACACTCTTCGTGTGGACGATCCAGGCACGCCATCTCGCAAGTCGTCATAGTGTCCTTTCGGCCGTTACTGGTCCAGTTCACGACTCAGGGTTCGATCATCGTCAACGATTTGCCGCGTCATGGCATCCTGATAGGCCACGATCCGCTGCTTGAGAGCTTTATCGCCCAGGGAGATGATCTTGGCGGCCGCCAGCGCGGCCGCGGCGGGCTCCAGCACCACGAGCGGGGCGACGCCGGATGGCATCCGGAGCGAGGAAAAGATGTCGGCGCCCCCAAAGGCCGGTGAGAGGGGAGGGCAGCAGATCACCGGCGCAGCCACAGAGGCATCCACCAGGCCACTGAGGGCGTTGGAGCGGCCGGCCACGGTGATGTACACAACGGGCCCCCCACGCATCTCGCTCTCCTCCAGCAACCCCAGCAGGTAGCGAGCGCTCTTGTGGGCGGAAGCGACATGCTGTTCCACAGCCAGCCCGAACTCGGCGCAGGCTGAGGCAATGCGAGCTACATGCTCCCGATCGGAGAGCGATCCCATCAAAATCACCACTCTGGCTGTCATAGACGCTCGGCTCCTTTCCAACCCGCCGCCGGCTAGTCCTCCTGGATAAAATCCTCAGTCAGCTCTGCAACCTGAGCATACTTGCTCAGGAGAGCCCGCAGGGCGGAATCGGTGACCTCCGGCATGTCCCGATATACCTGCTTATCCAGCATACGGTTCTTGTCACCGTCGGGCCAGAGACGCCAGGAGTCGTTGTCGATCACGTCCGCCACCATCAGCGAGCCATCTTCGCCCCGGCCGAACTCGATCTTGAGATCGACCAGCGTTACACGCTTGCCCGCCCAGGCCCTTTCCAGCGCCAGAAAGACCCGCCTGCCCGTATCGCGCATCTCGTCGATCTCTGCGGGCTCCGCGAGCCCCATGCGCTGGATCTCGGCATCGTCCACCAGGGGATCGTGAAGCTCGTCGCTCTTGAAAAAGAACTCGACAAGAGGCGGGTCAAAGCGCTGTCCTTCGCTGACCTCAGGGTTTCTCTTCAGGTAGGATCCCGTGGCGACCCGGCGCATCACCACTTCCAAGGGCACCATCTCGCAGCGCACGACCAGGTTGACGGCGGGCTCCACCAGGCCGATATAGTGCGTGTCAATACCCTCCTGCTCGAGCACGTAGAACACGTTCGAAGTCGTCCGGCAGGCCAGCTCACCCTTGCCCGGCAGTTCGCTTGCCCGAGCCCCGTCGCCCGCAGTGATTCGATCCTTGTGCACCAGGTACACCAAGTCACGCCGCGTCGGATGCGCATAGACGATCTTGGTCTTGCCTTCGCCCAGCTTTTCCCCAAAGGTTGTCCTGTAGGTCATACCGTCTACTCCCTCGCCTGCGCGTATGCTTTGCGGCCCCCACCATCTCGTTTGCCAACCTGCGGAACGAGCCCGTGTCTCGCTCAGCTCCTCCGGCCCAGCGACCGTATGTGAGCGCACAAGGCGAGGCAGCGGGCCGGAGCATCGCCGGCGCCGGCGCCACGGGCCATGATCTCTCGAACCCTGGCCGCACCGACCCGGCGGTTGATCTCGGGATCTGTGGCCAAGAGGTCGGCAAGCGGATTCTCATTACCGGCTTGCACCGCACCCCAGGCCGCCATGCTGTGCTCACGAATGATCTCGTGCATCGCCTGGCGATCGGCCCCCTGCTTGACGAGCTCCATGAGAAGAGGCTCCGTCGCAGAAAAGGGGCCGTACACGGCAAGGTTGCGCGCGATGGCTTCCCGCCCGACGCAAAGTCCCGACACGATGCGCGCCAGCCTCCCGAGGATCTCGTCGACCGCCAGAAACGCATCGGGCAGGACGGCCCGCCTGTTTGCCGAATCGTCCAGGGTGCGCTCGAGCATCGATAGCGCGGCGTTGCTCCAGGCCACCTGCGGGAGCGTGGACACGTAACGGGCCAGCGAGCATACGCTCTCGGAACTGACGGGATTGCGCTTAAAGGGCATGGCGGATGAGCCCACCTGCTGCCGGCCAAAGGGCTCACTGAGCTCGCCAAACACAGGCGACTGGAGCAGCCTCAGGTCCAGAGCGAGTTTGTGGGCCGATCCGGCGATCCCGGCGAGCACGGTCAATACCGCGTAATCCATCTTGCGCGGGTAGGTCTGAGTGCTTACGGGCACGGCCTCTAGGCCTAGGCGATCCATGATCCGGCGCTCCATCTCCCCTGGGGCCATGCCCGTGCCGGCCAACAGATGGGCGTACGAAGCGGAGGTCCCCACCGCGCCCTTGACCCCCTTGCCACGGATACGCAGGGCATCCAGGGCGTCCAGATCGCACAGGAGATCGTAGGCATACTGGGCCAGCCTGTAGCCGATGGTGGTGGGCTCAGCCGGTTGGATGTGCGTATACGCCATCGCCAGGGTATCGGCCTCGGCTTCCATCTGATCCGCCAGGGACTGCAGAAGGACAATCAGGCCATGACGAACCAGGGCGAGAGCCTCGATCAGCCGCAGCGCCTCGGCGTTATCCTCGACATCCATGCTGGTAGCGCCCAGGTGAATGATGCCGCCACCTACGGGGCACTGCTCCGCATACGCTCGCACTTCGGCCATGAGATCGTGGCGCAGAGTCTGTTCGAGATCCTGAGCGCGCTCCCAATCCACGTCATCCACATGGGCGCGCAGATCGTCCACCTGCGCCGGGCTCACCAGCCCCGCTTCGCATTGAACGCTGGCCAAAGCCACCCAGACCCGCCTCCAGAGGCGACGCTGGTGCATCTGCGACCAGATGCGCCGCATGGCCTCGCTGCCGTAGCGCCAGGTGAAGGGTGAGATATACGTCTCGTGATCGTAGGTCGTCATGTGTCTGCCGTCCTACAGGAAGCGCGCCGCAGCGCGGACGCCGTTGGCAAAGAGCGACAGGCCGAGGCCTCCCTTTGCCCCGCGCGCCCAGCGCGGGTGCTGGAGCGGATCGATGTGATCTTCGGGGTGGGGCATCAACCCCAAGACGTTGCCCTCCGCGTTACAGAGTGCCGCCGCATCCGCCAGGGACCCGTTGGGGTTGGCGGGGTATCCGGCCGCCGCGCGGACGGGTACCTGCGCAGAGGCGACGTCCATCAGTCGCAAGTCCTCCGCCGCCACATATCGCAGCGGAACCAGGCCCCCGGAGAGCAATCGCGGCATATCCTCCGGATCCTCGAGAGCGAGGCGCCCCTCCCCGTGAGCAACAGGGCACAGAATGTCCTCCTGCAGGCCCTCGGTAAAGAGGCTCACGCTGGAAGGCCCGGCCCGCAGGCGCACCCAGCGGCACTCAAAGTGGCCCTGCCGGTTGAACGTGAGGCTGGCGCGCTGGGCCGGCGCCGGCCCGGGAAGATAGCCCGCCTTGACCAGGGTCTGGAACCCGTTGCAGATGCCCATGACCGGCTTTCCCGCCGCCACAAAAGCATCCATATCCTCGCGCAAATGGAGCCCCAGGTCAAAGGCCCAGAGGCGTCCCGCGCCCAGGTCGTCACCGAAGGAAAAGCCCCCCGGGATGACGATCATCTGGTAATCCTGAAGGCGGCTTTCGCCGGCAAGCAGACGGTTCATATGGACGATCTCGGGGCTCCCCCCGGCCGCCGCGCACGCCAGTGCGGCCTCGCGGTCGCGGTTGGTTCCCGACGCGTGCAAGATGAGAACGCGGGGCGCAGGCATCAACTCTCCTCCCCTGGGGCAGCCCCCGGCAAGTGGCCCCGCCAGGCCTGTTCGATGAGGGCCAGGGGCAGGGTGAGAAGGGGCTCATCGTCTGAGACCCCATAGATCACAAGCGTCTGGCTGCCGAGAATCTGGCCTACGGCGGAGCAGGGTAGGCCGTTCATGCAGGCCTCAAAGGCCGGACGGTTCTCCTGGGCCACCTCGACGAGGTAGCGTCCGTTGGACTCCGAGAACAGCAGCCAGCCATCTTGAGCGCTGTGCTCCTTCGCGACAGGCACCGCGGACAGGTGCAGTGCCGCACCGAGATCGCCGGACATCGCCATTTCGGCCAGGGCGATCGCCAACCCGCCCTCGGAGCAATCGTGGCACGCGGATACGAGGCGCTGCCGGATGGCCCGGTGGAGCGCCCGCGCCGTCTGGGGCCCTACCTTCGCCAGGCCAGGTGCGGGATACCCAGAGGCGTACCCCTGAGCCTCGTAGAGGCTCCCCCCCAACTCCGGCGCCGTACTGCCGACCAGGTAGAGTGCACTTCCCTCGCTCTTGAGGTCGGCCGTACAGGCCAGGCGTACGTCATCCAGCAAGGCGATTGAGGAGATTAACAGGGAAGGGGGAATCGCCACCTGATGGCCGGTGCGCGTATCGATGTACTCGTTGTTCAGGCTATCCTTGCCGGAGATAAAGGGCGTGCGATAGTGCAGGGCTCCATCATAGCACCCCTTGAGCGCGCGAACCAGGCTGCCCAAGCGGTCCGGGTAACTCGGATTCCCCCAGCAAAAGTTGTCCAGGATCGCCGTGCGGTCGGGATCCCCGCCCACGGATACGACGTTCCGGACGGCCTCATCGATGGCCGAGATGGCCATTGCATAGGGATCCACGTCCCCATACGCCGGGTTGAAGGCGGCGCCCAGGGCAAAGCCCGCCCAGCCCTGCGCCGTATCCAGGGGGCGTATCACGGCGGCATCGCCGGGGCCATGGGCACGCGTTCCCACCAACGGCTTGACCACCGTACCGCCCTGAACCTCGTGGTCGTAGCGACGGACCACGTCTTCCTTGCTGCGCACATTCGGATCACGCAACATACCGAGCAGCGCCTCTGCAAGAGCCCGCCCGGCCAGATCGTCAACGCGGGGAGCTGATCGTGACGGCGCGACCCATTCCGCCGCCAGATCCCGCCGGGGCAGCCCGCCATGCAGGAACGCCATGGAAAGATCGGCCACCGACTCTTCTCCGTAACGCAGATGCAGGCGACCGTCACCCGTAAACGAGCCGATCACCGTCATTTCTACAGAGCGCGCCTCACAGATGCCGCGCAGGGCTGCTTCGTTATCTTGCGGAACGGCGATCACCATGCGCTCCTGCGCCTCTGAGAGCCAGATCTCCCAAGGGCTGAGGCCCTGGTACTTGAGCGGCACGCGATCCAGCTGAACCAGGACACCCGTTTCCTCTCCCATCTCGCTGACCGCAGAGGAGAGGCCGCCTGCGCCGCAATCGGTGATGGCAGAATACAACCCCGCGTCCCGCGCCACCAGCAGGGCATCCAGCGTCATCTTCTCAGCGATCGGGTTTCCGATCTGGACGGCGCCACCGGAGGTCACTCCCGTCTCGTCGGTGAGCTCGATCGAGGAGAACGTCGCGCCGTGCAGGCCATCCCGCCCGGTGCGGCCGCCCAGCACCACGACGAGGTCTCCTGCCTGTGCGCCGCGCGGATGCGACCCGGCCGGCGCAATGCCTGCGCATCCGCAGTAGACCAGCGGGTTGGCCGTGTAGCCGGGGTGGAAGTAGATCGCCCCATTGACGGTAGGGATGCCCATCTTGTTGCCATAATCCTCGACGCCGTGAACCACGCCGTTGTAGATCCGCCGGGGATGCAGCACCCCATTCGCCAGCGTGTCCGGATCCGCGTCCAGGGGGCCGAAACAGAGCACGTCCGTATTGGCGATAGGACGGGCGCTGACGCCCATGATGTCGCGCACCACGCCGCCCACGCCGGTGTTGGCGCCACCGAAGGGCTCCAGGGCCGAAGGGTGGTTGTGCGTCTCGACCTTGAAGGACAGCTCGTGATCACCAAAGGCGATGATGCCGGCGTTGTCGACAAAGGCGGAGCGCACAAAGGGGGCATTGATGGAGCGCGTCGCTGCCTGCAGGTACGTCTTGAGGAGGCCGTCGATCTGCTCAACCGTCGTATCGGCGCCGATCGTCTCTCGATAGGTTACCCGGGCCCGGAAGGTCTTGTGCACGCAGTGCTCGGACCAGGTCTGAGCCAGGCTCTCGAGCTCAACATCGGTAGGCTCACGCCCCTCAGCGCGGAAATAGGCCTGCACCGCACGCATCTCGGCGAGATCCAGTGAGAGCGTCCGGGATCGGGACAAGGCCAGCAACCCCTCGTCGCCCAGATCGCGCAGAGGTACAGACTCCGTCTCGGGCTGCACGTTTCGCAGGGGCATCCCGATATGTGGCTCAAGCTGCCCGAGGCTATAGTACTGGATCACGGCGTTATGCAGCAGCCTCTCGGCCAAGGTGCGCAACTCGGCCGTTGAGACCCGTCCCCATATGGTATAGCTCTCACCGGTGGCGACATCTGTGAGACCGTGCATGCCGAGATCACGCGCCCGTGCGCGAATGTTATCCGCCACGGTATCAGTGACGCCTGGCAGGAGGCCCACCTCGATACGCTGGGCCGACTCAGGCAACGGGGCGGCGGCGTGCGCCTCGGCCCAGCGCACGTCCTGGAGGATTGGGTCCACCAGGAGGGCGCGACACAGCGTCTCGATGTCGCCCACTGAGAGCTCACCGGCCACAAAGTACAGAGCCGCCCGCTCAACACGGTCGACCCCCTGTATGCCCAGTGCCCGAATGTCGTCCTGAAGATACCCGGCTGGCGCTTCTCCAGGGCGGCCGATCACCTCAATGCGGTATCTCTTGTCCACGTATCCTCGTTGCTCCAGTTATGGTCTCCGCTGGTCCTCGAACAGATCGGGATCAGGGCTGTAACTGATAGTTGGGAGCCTCTTTGGTGATGAGAACGCTATGGGGATGGCTTTCGATATAGCCCGCTGAACTGATCCGAACGAACCGGGCCTTGGCGGCCAGATCGGCGAGATCGGTCGCCCCCACATACCCCATGCCCGAACGCAGGCCACCCACAATCTGAAAGATGCTTTCCGCGAGGCTGCCGCGGTAGGCGACTCGGGCCTCGATGCCCTCCGGCACGGATTTGCCCGAGGCTCGTTGGGAGGTTCGCGATTGCTCCGTGGCGTAGCGATCCCGGCCATATCCCGCGCGCATGGCGCCCACGGACCCCATGCCCCGGTACTCCTTAAAGCGGCGCCCCTCGTAGATGACCAGCTCCCCGGGGCTCTCATCCACTCCCGCCAGCATGTTGCCCAGCATCACGGCGCGCGCCCCAGCCGCCAGGGCCTTGACGATGTCACCCGAATAGCGGATGCCGCCGTCGGCTACCACGGGGATGCCGAACTCGGCGGCGGCTTCGGCACAATCGGAGATGGCCGTCACCTGTGGCATACCGCAGCCCGCGACGATGCGTGTGGTGCAGATCGATCCGGCGCCCACACCGACCTTGATGACATCCGCGCCGGCGTGGATCAGGTCCCGCGTCCCCTCAGGGGTGACGACGTTGCCAGCGGAGATCGCGATTTCGGGGAACGCCTGGCGCGCGCGCTCCACGGCTTGCAGCACCATGGCCGAGTGGCCATGCGACGTGTCCACGGCCAGGAGGTCCGCCCCAGCACGGACGAGGGCGGTAGCCCGCTCCAGCATGTCGGTCCCGACGCCTATGGCCGCTCCAACGAGCAGGCGCCCCTGGGCATCGGCCGAGGCGTTCGGATAGTCCCGCTTCTTCTGGATGTCCTTAACGGTGATCAAGCCCTTGAGGTTAAAGTGCTCGTCCACCAGAGGCAACTTCTCGATGCGGTGCTGCTGAAGGATGGCCTGAGCCTCATCCAGAGTGGTGCCGATGGCCGCCGTAACCAGGTTCGTGGAGGTCATGAACTCGGTAACCGGTCTGTCATCATCGGTCGAGAAGCGGATGTCGCGGTTCGTCAGAATGCCAACCAGCCGAGTACCTTCGGTGATCGGCACGCCGGAGATGTGATAGTGCGCCATCAGGCCCTTGGCTTCTCCAAGCGTCGCCGTGGGCGGCAGGGTGATGGGATCGACGATCATGCCGGACTCACTTCGCTTGACCTTGTCCACCTCGGCCACCTGCTCCTCCACGGAGCAGTTGCGGTGGATCACTCCGAGGCCGCCCTCGCGCGCCAGCGCGATGGCCAAACGCGCTTCGGTGACGGTGTCCATCGCTGCGGAGAGGACGGGGATGGCCAGCCGGATCCGCTTCGTGAGCGTGGTGGAGACATCCACCGCATCCGGCAGAACCTCCGAGAAGCCTGGCACTAACAGCACATCATCGAACGTCAGAGCCTCAGGGTACCTAGATTCGTGTTCGCCCATGTTCCCTCCACAGTTGAACGAGGTCGCCTGCTCTTGGGAGCAGGCGACCGCCTGGACGCTAGATGGGCCAGCGCAAAGCGACGAGATCCTGTCGCTCTGCGCCCACCGAGATCAGTGAGATTGGCACTCCCACCAGTTCGGATATCCTTTCACAGTAGGCGCGGGCGGCGGCCGGCAGGTCATCCAGCGCGCGGATGTGAGAGATGTCCTCCTCCCATCCGGGCATCGATTCGTATTCGGCGGTAACGTGTTGCAGCAGATCGGCATCGGCCGGGTACACATCGGTGAGGGTGCCATCGGGCAGCCGGTAACCGGTGCAGATGCGCAGCTCGTTGAGGCCTGTGAGCACATCGAGCCTGGTCAAGGCGAGGCCGGAGAATCCGTTCACCTGCGCCGCATATCGCAGGCTGACCACGTCGATCCATCCGCAGCGGCGGCGCCGGCCGGTTGTGGTGCCATACTCGTTACCCTGCGCAACGATCCAATCGCCAACCTCGTCGAAAAGCTCGGTGGGGAAGGGCCCCGTGCCCACCCGCGAGGTATATCCTTTGACCACACCCACGATCTCGTTCACATCCAGGGGACTGACGCCAGAGCCCTGGCAGGCGCCCCCGGCAGTTGGCGACGAAGAGGTCACATAAGGGTAGGTCCCATAGTCGATATCCAGCATTGTGGCCTGCGCGCCCTCCAGGAGAACGCTCTTGCCCTCGGCGATATAGCGCCGGATCAGCGCGACGGTGTCCGTGACATAGGGAGCCAGCGCCTCTCGGCAGGGGTCGTATGTCGCGACGATCTCGTCCACAGTGAACCCGGGGTGGCCATAGATGCCCTTGAGCTCTGCGTTCACGCCTTCCAGCGCCTCGGCGACGCGCGCGGCAAAGCGATCCCGGTCCACCAGATCCATCATTCGAAGGCCGCGGCGCTGGTACTTGTCCGTATAGGCGGGGCCGATGCCCCGGCGCGTGGTACCCAGGGCACGCTCACCCCGCTGCTTTTCCTGCAGTTCGTCGAGGAGCAGATGATAGGGCATGACGATGTGGGCATTGGCGCTAATATGCAGGTTATCTGTGGATATGCCCCGATCCCGGAGCATGTTCAACTCCTCCACCAAGGCGGGCGGCGTGATGACCATGCCATGAGCCAGCACGGCGGCTACTGAGGGACGGGTGATGCCCGAAGGAACCTGGTGGAGCTTGAGTACGCTATCGCCCAGGACGATCGTGTGGCCTGCGTTCGTGCCCCCCTGATACCGCACGACCATCGCGGCCCGCTCAGCCAGGTGATCGGTGATCTTGCCCTTGCCCTCGTCACCCCACTGAGCACCCAACACAATCGTTACCGGCATTTTGCCTCCTGAACAGAGTCGATCAACGACGGGTCAACATCCACTGGCCTGCTGTAGAACGAGAAAGGCGCCCCCACAGAGTTGGCTCCAAACCAGGTTTGGGCACGTGCAGGAGACGCCGATGTCTTTAGGGTGTGGTATGCATCCCGTCGATGCCGCGAGTATAACACACCCCCGTTGGACTGACAAGGACGATTCGCCCTCATCCACACACGAAAACGCCCTACGGGCTGTAGCAGTCCGTAGGGCGCCAGACGTCACTAGACCATATAGTCGCGGAGTTGGCGGCTGCGGCTGGGATGGCGCAACCGATCCAACGCCTCATGTTCAATCTGCCGGATGCGCTCCCTCGTCAGGCCGAACTTGCGCCCGACCTCCTCCAGCGTATAGCTGCGCCCGTCCTGCAGGCCAAAGCGAAGCTGCAGGATGCGCGCCTCGCGAGGGGAAAGCGTCGTCAAGACGTCATCGAGCTTGTCCTGCAGCATCGAGTGATACGCGGTATCCGAAGGAGTAGGGGCCTCGCGATCCGGGATAAAGCTCCCGAGCTCGCTATCCTCCTCCTCACCTACGGGCTTTTCCAGCGACAGCGGACGCTGGGAAACCTTGAGCATCCACTGTACCTTCTGGGCCGGGAGGCCCAGTTCCTCAGCGATCTCCTCAGGTGTGGGCTGCCGGCCCCAGTCCTGCTCAAGCTGCTGTGCCACCTGATACACCTTGCGAATGCGATCGCTCAGGTGCACGGGAAGGCGTATGACGCGGCCCTGGTCCGCCAAAGCACGGGTGATGGACTGGCGAATCCACCACGTCGCGTAGGTGCTAAAGCGGTGGCCACGATGATAATCGAACTTTTCCACCGCCTTGATCAAGCCTAGGTTACCTTCCTGAATCAGATCCAGAAAGGGGACACCCTGGCCAAGATATCGCTTGGCGATGCTGACCACCAGGCGGGTGTTGGCGCGGATCATGTGTGAACGGGCGCCCTCGCCGCGCTGCACCAGGCGGTACAGCTCGTCCTTGTCATCCTCGGAGAGCACATCAGCCTGGCTCTCCATCTTTTCCTTGGCCTCGCGCCCGATCTCGTAATCACGGGACAGGCTGACTTCTTGTTCTGCCGTCAGCAACGGTACGCGAGCCATCTCTTTGAGGTACAGGCTGATGGTGTCGTCGCTGGCGATCTCGCTCAAGGGAGAGCGCGCAGCCTCATCCTCTTCTGTTTCTTCCACGCTCACCACGTGGTCGTCATCCGAGTCCTCTTCGGCCTCGGCATCCGCCTCGACATCGGCCTCGGCGTTGGCTTCGAGCTCATCCTCGGCTTCTGGCTCTGGCTCAGCCTCAGCCTCTTCTTCGGACTCGTCCTTGTACACCACCTGGATGCCCTCTTCACTTAGCGTGATAAAGAGATCTTCCAAGCCATCGAGGTTATCCTCGGCGTCGGGAAAAACCTCCATGAGGTCATCCAGCGTTACAAAACCTTGCTTCTCCGCTTTGGCCATCAGCGGCTCAATCACCGCGAGGCCCCTTTCTTCAATCTCGCTAGACATCGATATACCAGTCCCCCTGTCCTAGCATCACACGGTATGCTCTCGCCGGCCTCGACCGAGGCCCCCACCTCGAACGGGCGCAACAGGCAACAAAAAAACGCCGAGCCCAAGCCACCGGCGCTTCAAGAGCGAGCCGAGGCTCAGTTGCGAGATCGCTGCGCCAACAGGATCGACGCTGAATCCCATACACCCGGCTGTGCCTCTAGAATAGCACACGCCTCGTTATATGTCAACCAATTTCGGGCCATGGCCCGAAACCGCAAAAAGGGCAGCCCTGGAAGGCTGCTGGGTGCGCATCAATGCGCCGTTCGTCTGTACCGGCTGGAGGCGACACCGAGAATCGCAGGCACCTCAAACCCGCGCAGACGCACCAAGAAACAATTATACACATCAGGCGGAGATTGTCAATGCCTTTTTGCCAGACTTCTCAAATCTGCCTCGGTCCCGTGGAGCGTTGCAGGCCCGTTGCGTACGGCTACAATGAGCGCAGGGCCGATGGTACCCGGTGGAGGAGAGAACAACGTGAACGTCTCAGCCCGCGAACGCGTCCTCTGTGCACTGAGGCACGAGCAGCCCGATGTAACGCCCTGGCAGATCAACCTTACAGCCGACGCGCACGATCAGACGGCGGCCCACCTCGGCGATCCGGGCTTTGCCAGCCTCATCGGAAACCATCTGGCATCGTACAGCGATGGCTGGTTCGAAGAGATACGGCCGGGCTACTGGCGTGACCAATTCGGCGTCGTCTGGAACCGTACCATCGATCGAGATATCGGGAACGTGTGCGCCTACCAGTTCCCGCAGCCGGAAATCGGCCTCTATGAGTTCCCCGTGCCGGATCTGGCCAGGAACAGGGTGGGACTGGAACGCCTCACTCGCGAGAACCGGGATCGCCTTACGGTGGCCGAGATCGGCTTCTCCATGTTCGAGCGGGCCTGGACGCTGAGGGGCATGGAGGCACTGCTCATGGACATGCTCGATCATCCCGCATTCGTGGACGCGTTGCTGGACCGGATCCTCGCCTACAACCTGCAGGCGATCGAACAGATCGTCACCTATCCGGTAGATTGCGTCTACTTTGGTGATGATTGGGGGCAACAGCGGGGGACTATCATGGGGCCGCGCCTCTGGCGCCGGTTCATCAAGCCGCGCGTGTCCGAGATGTATGCCCGCGTGAAGGCGGCGGGCAAGTACGTGATGCAACACTCCTGTGGCGACGTGCAGGCCCTGTTCCCGGATCTGATCGACATGGGGCTGGACATCTTTAACACCTTCCAGCCCGAGGTGATGAACGTGGATTGGTGCAAGCGCGAGTACGGGAGCCACCTGACCTTTTACGGGGGCATCAGCACCCAGCAGGTGCTTCCGCGCATCAGTGCCGCGGAGTTGCCAGAGCACATCCGCGGGATGATCGCTCGCATCGGGAGCGGAGGCGGGTACATTGTGGCCCCCACTCACGCGATCCCCAGGGACGTTCCCCCGGAGAACATCGTCGCCTTTATCGAGACCGTGCGTTCACAGTGAGACAAAGCAGCGGGGTCGCCCTTGGCGACCCCGCTGCGCGACCCCGCTGCGGGCCCCTAATCCGTTCCCCTGCGCCGGCGATTCATGGCGATCTCGTCCTCGTACTCGTAGTTAAAGTCGATATAGGGCTTGACGGGGTACTTGGCGATCTCCACCTCGTTCAGCTCCAATCCAAGGCCGGGCTTGGCCGGAACCGTGATATGGCCCTCCTTGTCCGTGGGCATCCCCGTGACCACGTCGCGGCGCCAGAAGACGTCCCGGGCGCGATGCTCCACGAAGAGGCAGGCGGGCGTCGTCGCCAGCACGTGTAGTGCGGCCATCTCGCCGATGGGGCCCGTGGCGCTCTCGTGGGGCGCCAGCATCACGCCGTGCGCCTCACACAGGGCCGCGATCTTTTTCGCCTCGGTGATGCCGCCGATTCGGGTGATATCCGGCTGCGCGACGGAGATGGCGCGCGTCTCGATCAGGTCACGAAAGCCCCACTTGGAGAAGAGCGTCTCGCCAGCCGCGAGGGGAACCCGTGCCCGTTCGCCCAGCCAACGGAGAGCATTCAGATCAGCGGGATCGGTGGGATCCTCCAGGAACACGGGCCTGATGGGCCGCAGATCCTCGGCCAACGAGAGAGCTTCGGAGGGCGTGAACTGCCCCTGGCAGTGGACCGCGATGTCGATCTCTGGGCCCAATGCCGCGCGCAGTTCCGTGAGCAAAGGAACGTCCGGTTTGCACTTGAACGCCGTGTAGCCGCGTTCCACCAGCGCCCGCGCCTCCTTGACCGTATCCGCATGTCCGCAGATACGAATCCGTCCGGTGATTGGCCCACCCAGGAGATCATAGATCGGGACCTCAAGTTTCTTCCCCTTGATGTCCCACATGGCCATATCGAGGGCACTCAAGATGCCACCGCGAACCACGCCGGTGGCGCCGTGAGTATTGAGCGAGCGGTAGAGCTTTTGCCAGTTGCGCTCGGTGTGGAATGGCTCCTCACGGTAGAGCGCGCCGGCCAACTCCTCAATACCCTTCTGCACAACCTCGGGCCAACCGCTGGCCTCACCGATGCCGTCGATGCCCTCATAGGTGGACATCTTGATAAAAAGCCAGTTGCGCCCGCGAGGGCGGTCGGCGCGCTGCAGGATGTTGGCATTCACCAGATAGGTCTGAACGTTCTCGATCCACATGGTCTCTCGTTCCTCCTGGCAACATACAGCTGTTGTATATGGAGCGACCTTGCTCTCGGGACCTCGCCCGTACCGCCTGAGCGATACAGGCACGCAGCCGGGTGGGCGGCCCGGTCGCCCGCGATCACCGGCAGACGTGCCGCTGACTGGAGCAAAGATAAGCGGCGCGATAGGTGCTGTCAAGTGGCCTCGCCAGCGTCCACCTTGAGCCGAGCCGGTTGTGACAAGGCTGCCCTTGTGGTATACCGACGGTATCCTCGTATACCACTGGGGGCACCGTGCACGTCGTTGTGTGTATAAAGTCCGTTCCCGAGACGACCCAGGTCGCATTCAATCCCGATACCGGCACCATGATCCGGGAGGGATTGGGCACGATCATCAACCCCTTTGACATGTACGCCATTGAGGAGGCGTTGCGCATCGTGGAGCGTCACGGGGGCAGAGCCACCGTGATGACCATGGGCCCGCCGCAGGCGGCGCAGGAGCTGCGCGAGGCCATGGCCATGGGTTGCGAGCGTGGTGTTCTGCTCAGCGCTCGCGCTTTTGCGGGTGCGGATACCTGGGCCACGGCCTACACGCTCTCGGCTGCCATCCGTGCCCTGGGGGGTGCAGATCTGGTGCTGTGTGGCAAGCAGGCGATGGATGGCGATACGGGCCAGGTTGGGCCGGGCATCGCTTCGCAGCTGGGCATGGCGCCGCTGACCTACGTCTGGCGCATCCGAGAGATCGAGCCTGCCTCCGGGCGCATCGTGGTGGAACGGCTCCTCGAGGAGGGAACGGAGATCGTTTCCGCGCCACTGCCCGCGGTGGTGACCGTCCTCAAGGGGATCAACACGCCGCGCTACCCCACCCGCCGGGGATTGCGCCGCGCGCGCCGGACCGAGTTGGAGGTCTGGGGCCCGCAGGACCTTCCCGGCATCGATCCAGAGTGCCTGGGGCTGAGCGGATCGCCCACTCAGGTGGTGCGTGTCTTTTCTCCGGAGGTGCGCGCCGGCGGTGTTCGCCTCTTTGAAGGGGGCACGCTGGAGACCGCCGCGGACGCACTGGCGGAGCAACTGATCGCCGATAGGCTGGTGTAGGCTATGTCCTCAGGCATCCTCATTATCGACAAGGATCTCTGTATCGGCTGCGCTGCCTGTGTTGCCGCCTGTCCGTTTGGCGCTCTCGCCATGGAGCAGGGCGTGGCCACTGTGGACGAGCGATGCACGGCCTGCAGCGCCTGCCTGGAGGTGTGCCCCGTCGAGGCGCTCAGCCTTCCCACCCGCCAGGCCGATCTCCAGCCACCGGAGGCGCGCGGCGTCTGGGTCTGGGTGGAACAGGCGGGCGGCGTCGCCCACGGCATCTCCTGGGAGATGATGGGGCAGGGCAGGCGCCTTGCAGATGGCCTGCAGGTGCCGCTCACTGCCTGTGTGCTCGGGGAGCGTGTTCGAGACCTCGCCATGGAGGCGATCGCCTTTGGCGCCGAGCGCGTCCTCTTGGTGGAGCACCCCGAGTTGGCGCGCTTTCGGACGGAGACCTATGCTGCCGCCCTGGAGCAGTTGATCGAGCAGGAACGGCCCGAGATCCTCCTGCTGGGAGCCAGCTCGCGGGGCCGCGATCTCGCCGGATCGGTTGCTACGAGCCTGCACACCGGTCTGACGGCCGATTGCACCGGCCTGGAGATCGATCCGGCCAACGGAAGGCTGTTGCAGACGCGGCCGGCGTACGGCGGGAACATCATGGCGACGATCAGCACGCCGGTGCACCGGCCTCAGATGGCCACGGTGCGGCACAGGGTATTCGCCGTCCCCCAGCCGGACTATGGCCGGCGAGGGGAGATCGTACCGCGGGAGGTAACGCTGCCCCCCGCCTCGCTGCTTTCCACGGTGCTCTCCTTTGTGCCCGCCAGCGATGAGGTCAACCTCGCGGAGGCCAGGATCATCGTGTCGGGCGGGGCAGGCCTGGGCGGGCCGGATGGGTTCGCGCCGCTGCGGGAACTGGCCGACCTGTTGGGTGGCGCGATCGGGGCCTCACGCGCGGCGGTGGATTCGGGCTGGATACCCTACGCGCACCAGGTCGGGCAGACTGGGCGCACCGTGCGGCCTGAGCTGTACATCGCCTGCGGCATCTCCGGTGCGATTCAGCACCGAGCCGGGATGTCCACGTCCCGTACGATCGTCGCCATCAATACGGACCCGCACGCGCCGATTTTTGGCCTTGCGACTTATGGCATCGTGGGCGATTGCCAGCAGGTTGTTCCGGCACTGACGCGCGCGCTGCGTGCCCGTCTCTAGGACTGAAGGCCACTGAATGCCGGGTTCCAGCAACACCAGGATGCCTTGCGTGGATAGACCATCCCTCGCACAAATACAGCACCACCGCGACCGGCGCTTTCGTCGTCTTCCAGAGCTCAAGGTGCACAACGAGGGCGAGGCGCTGGCGTTTCTGAACAGCGTTGGATTGGCGTTCCTCTTTGGCGCAAAAGGGGTCACGATGCCGACGTTGTGGGGCGCCATCGCTGGGTCCCACCGGCCGCCGCCGGCGCATCATGACGATCCGGATCTCGGACGCGCCTGGGACTGGAAGGATACGCTGCCCGCCCGCAGGGATGTGTTCTACGGTGCGCTGATTCGTGGCAAGCCGACGTTTGTATCACGAGCACTTCTCCCGGCGGCCTACGCCCTCTCTCCGAACTATGGCGACCCGCTGGATTACCTCGAGCATTACGAGGCTGGCCTGCTATCGGTTGAAGCGCGCAGAATCTATGAGGTGTTGCTCAATCAGGGGGCGATGGCCACCTCACTGTTGCGTCAGGCCGCCGGACTCGCTGGAGGGGGCGCCGTCGCACGGCGGTTCAATGCCGCCCTCCAGGAACTGCAGATGCAGCTGAGGATCGCCAAGATCGGAATCTCGGATGCCAGCCGCTGGGGCTATGCGTATGTCTATGACCTCTTTATCCGGCACTATCCCGAGGTGCCGGAGGAGGCCAGGTCCATATCGACGGATGCGGCGATGGAGGCGCTGTTGCTCTGCCATCTCGAGAACGTGGCAGCTGAGAGCGAGAACGCGCTGTTGCGCCTGTTCCGCTGGGAGCCATGGGAGTGGGATCGGTTGATTGCACGGCTGGTGGCGCGGGAGGCCATCGTGCACGAGGTCGAGATCGAGGGCATACGTGGCCGAGCATGCGTTCACGCCGGGCTTTTGAGCTCCGGCGCGTTGGCCAAGCCAGAAAGGCGGTAGCATGGGTAGCACGGGCAAGCTCACTGGGCGCGTGGCCTTTGTGACAGGTTCTTCCAGGGGCATCGGGAGGGAGATCGCGCGCCACCTGGCTGCAATGGGAGCCAGTGTGGCGGTACAGGGCACGTCCTATACCTCCGCTCGGGCGTTTGGTGAAGCGGAGAGCCTCTACGACGTCTCCGATCAAATTGCGCAGGAGACGGGTGCTCAGGTTTACCCGGTGGCCGGAGATCTATCCGATCCGGACGAGGTGGAACGCGTGGTGGCCGAGATCCGCGAACGCTTTGGGCGAATCGACATACTCGTCAATTGCGCTGGCGGCGATGTGGGGGCGGCAGGCACCTCGGCCCCCATGGCTGGCAAGCCCGAGGGCAACGACGCCATCCGTATCTCGCTGGCCGACCTTCATGCAGTGCTGGATCGCAACCTGATGACATGCATCCTGGTCTGCCGTGCGATCGCGCCCGAGATGCAGGCGCGCCGGGAGGGGTGGATCGTGAACATCGGCAGCATCGCCGGCATGTTCGGCAATCCACAGTCCGCGATCTACTCCACCGCGAAAGCGGCGGTGCACGAGTACACCCGATGCTTGGCAGCACAGCTTCGCGCCGACAACATCAACGTCAACGTCGTGGCCCCGGGTGACACCACCTCCCGGCGCTTTGTGGCCAGCCGCGAGACTGACACGGCCATGATGGTCGAGGGGGGTACGCTGGAGCGCTACGGGGCGCCACCGGAGATCGCCTCCGTCGTGGGCTTTCTCGTCTCCGAGCATGCTTCATACATCACGGGGCAGGTTCTGCGGGTGGACGGGGGCAAGCAGATCTTCGCTGGATGATGCTACCATCCGCGCCTCTGCCGCGTATAGAGGGCAGACGAAAACAGGCAGGGGGCTCTACGCGATGAATGATTTACTCGGGCCGTTTCGCCGCAAAGCGCAAGACCTGATCGATAGCATCAACTCATCGGGCGGCCTGCGCGCCACGGTCGAGGGGCTGCGAAAGCAGATGGCCGAATCCGACCGGAGAAGGGCGCTGCACAGAGCCCAGGCCGAACTCAAGCAGCTGGATGCTCAGATCAAGGAGATGATCACTGCCGTGGGCGTCCAGGCGGTCGGGCTGCACCGCGCCGGGCGCCTGACATCACCCGAGTTGGCGCCTCTGTGCGCGCACGTCGTCGAACTCGAGGCGGCGGTGGCGCAGCAGCGCGAGGAGCTGGCCCGGCTGGAATCCACGATGGCGCCAGACAGTGAGGCCGAAGAACCCGGCTGCGAACGTTGCGGCAATCCCCTACCTGAGGGGGCCACCTTTTGTCCCTATTGCGGTGAGCCAGCAACGCCCAAGCCGCGCTACTGCGCCGCCTGCGGCGCCGGGTTGCGCGAAGCGGCACGTTTCTGCGCCCGGTGCGGCGCGGCCGTGCCATAGCGATCCCAGCGTGTTGCAGGATCGTCAGCGCGCCGGCGAACACCGGCGGCCCGTGACGCTAAGCTACCCAGGCTCGCTGGATCCTTGCTGCCGCCGTCACGATATCGTCCATGTCAGTCCGGTCACCCAACAGAAGCGACTGCGCCAGCCATAGCCCGTGGGCGCACACTTGCTCGCACACCGGGCACGGGTCCGGCGGCTCACTGGCGATACCCAGGCGCTGTCGGATATACGCGGTGCGCTCCGCGACCACCGGCTGCCGGCTGAGTGGCTCCGGGTAGCCCAGACGCACCGGTATCCCCTCTGCCGTGAACGCCCGCACGAACTCCTCGCGGCTGCGTCCGCCAAAAGCCTCCGGATCGTACCACAGGCGCACCAGGTGGTGGGCGGAGCGGGTGACACGCGGATCCCCACGAACGGGCACGAGCCCGGGAACCTCGCTCAGCGCCTCAAACAGATAGGCCGCGTTCTCACTGCGTCGTTGGGATTGCTCCTCCAGGCGCGAAAACTGGGTCCGCAGCACGGCGCCCATCCACTCGGCCATGCGATAGTTGCTGGCCAAGCCGACGTGCTGGTAGAAGGCCCCCTCCCGTTGGCGCCCCACGTTCACTACCGACCAGCAGCGCTCGGCGTACTCGGGATCGTTGGTGAGCACCAGGCCGCCTTCGCCCGCAGTGAGGTTCTTGCTCGCCTGGAAGGAGAACGTGCCCATGTCTCCAAGCGCTCCGACTCTGTGGCCTTGCCAGGAGGCCCCATGGGCCTGGGCGGCGTCCTCAATGAGGACGAGGTTGTGCCGCCGGGCGATATCGCGAAAGGCGTCCATATCAGCGGGCTCGCCCGCGATGTGGACGGGAAGCAGGGCCCGCGTTCGCGGCGTGATCCGCTCCTCGACTCTGGATGGATCCATGTTCCACGTGTTGGGCAACACGTCGGAGAAGCGTGGGATCGCCCCCAGGAGCAGACAGGCCGAAGCCGTTGCCACAAAGGTGTAGGGCGTGGTGATGACCTCGTCTCCCCAGTCCACGCCGGCGGCGCGGAGGGCCACCTCGAGGGCGGCGCTGCCGTTAGTGCACGCCACGGCAAAGCTCGCCTCCTGATAAGAGGCGAACTCACGCTCGAACGCGTGCACCTGGTCCCCCGGCGGCGCCCACCAGGCTCCGGACGCCACAACGTGCTGCAAAGCGACGAGCTCGGTATCATCCCAAACGGGCCAGCGCGGCCACCCTTTGGTTCGAACCGGGGTTCCACCATCCACTGCCAAGGCTATGCTCAACGCGCCCTCCTGTGTACGAACGTCTACTCCAGCAACCCGGCGAGGTCCGCTTGCGCGTCCATCAACGTGGCAGCGGCACCCTCAACCGGGAGACCTCGGGCAACGATCTGCTCAATCGAAGCGAGTTCACCCTCGGGCTGGCCCATGGCCAGCGCTCCGCAGATGTGACCCTCGCGCACGTACCAGAACACGATCGCATTCGCTGCCAGGGATCCCCGTCGGACTATCGACTCCGGCCGCGCCAGGCTGCCCCAGGCCTGCAGCGATAGATCAAAGATGTCCGAGAAAAAGACCGGCAAGCGATGATAGGGCTCGGCGGCCCCGGCCATGTTGCGCCCTGCGCAGTGCCCCTGATGATAAGCGACGTCCCAGTGCTCGACGCGGGTGCGTTGGCCGGTATGAGGGTCCGGCCAGGCCGCGATATCGCCGGCCGCGTAGATGTGCGGATCACTGGTGCGCAGATGCTCATCCACCACAACACCGCTCATGTCTGACAGATCCAGCTCGGCATCACGCGCAATCTGGGTGTTCAGCCGGATGCCAACGCCCATTACCACGAGATCGGCGTCCACGATGCGGCCGTCCTCCAGCCTCACGCTTTCGGCGCGGGTTTCACCCTCGATGCGCTCCGGACGAACACCGGAAATCACGCGAACCCCGTGCTGCTCCAGGCGCGAGCGCACATGCTGGCCCAAGTCCGGCGGGATCACCGCCTGCAGGGGATACTCCTCAAGGAAGCAGAGACTCACGGAAGCGCCCATCTGGGCCAGCGAAGCAGCGACCTCCACACCGATAAAGCTGCCGCCGATCACCACGACGTTCCGGGCGTCCTCTACGCTAGCACGAATCGCGTCACTATCGTCGATCGTACGCAGCGTAACGACGCCTTCCAGATCCGCCCCGGTGAGGGGCAGACGCCAGGCTCTCCCGCCCGTGGCCAGGAGCAGTTCTTCGTACCCCAGGCTCTCGCCGGTGGACAGGAGAACCCGACGGCTGCGCCGTGTGATCCGCTGGGCCTCGACCCCCAGGTATGCCATGATGTTACGCTCTCCGTAGTATGCTTCGGGGTGCACGTACAGGCGTGATCGCCTTCTTGTGCCACGGAGATATGCCTTGGACAGCGGGGGGCGATGGTAGGGGAGATGGGGCTCGGCCGCCACGAGACCGATGGAACCGTCGCTATCGACTTCGCGAATCCCCTCACACGCTCGCGCGGCGGCAAGACCCCCGCCGACGATCAGATACTTAAAGTCGCTCACACGCATGCCTACCTTTCTACGGAGAGTGGCCCCGTATCAGTCAGCCGCCATGCGATCCAGCCACGCACAGTGCAACTCTATCACGTCGGCGGGACCGGTGCAACCTCACCACGCGCCTGGGGGAATGGAAAGCGGCGCACCACTTGCTATGGTGCGCCGCGCGGAAGGCCACAGACTAGAGACGGGCAACCGGGTGCATCGCCAGGCGCCCGAAAGGCATGAGGGGGCCCCCGATGAGGGGGCGTGCATAGGCGACGAACGCCTCAGTGACGCCATTACCGGCTGCATTGATGTATTCTGCCGGCACGATCTTTTCCGCGTTGGCGATCTTGTCCAGATCCTGGAGGCGGTAGGCGATGGTATAATCGGCGCCGGGCAGGCGCTCGAAGCTGATCATCTGACCTGAGGCGTCGGCCACTGCCGCAAGAACGCCCTCCCTGCCGGCCCGGTAGGCCTCTTCTCTATCCACTGAGGACTGAAGCTCTGCAAAGGAACGCTGCAGATAGCTCGGCTTGTCAAAGCGAGGGCGAATGCTCAGGCTGCTGTCGATGATCTCGGCGACCGACTCGATCACACCGAGCTTGACCTCATGTCCGAAGGCATCCACACGGCCGCTGGGGGCGGCGTAGGGCTCGCCATCCTCATCCACGATGCCTTCACTCACTGCGGCGACGCAGAATCCGTACGTATCCAGCGCATGGCGCACGTCCTGCACGATCTGCTCCTGCGAAATGCGCCGTTCCGGCAGGTAGATCAGATGCGGGGCATCCGATTCGCACTCTTTTGCGAGCACAGCTGAGGCAGCCAGCCACCCAGCGTTGCGCCCCATGATCTCCAGGAGCTTGACGGGACCGTCGGGCCCCATAGAGCGCGTGTCGAACCCAGAGTTGCGCACCGCGGAGGCTACGAACCGCGCAGCGCTGCCAAAGCCAGGGCAATGGTCCGTCTGCGCGAGGTCGTTGTCGATGGTCTTGGGGATGCCGATCACGTGCAGCTCAAAGCCGCGACGCTTGGCCATCTGGCTGACCTGGTAGACCGTATCCATCGAGTCGTTGCCGCCGATGTACAAAAAGTAGCGGATATCGTACTTGACAAAGACGTCAACCAGTTTGTCATAATCATCGGTCTTGAGTTTGCGACGGACGGTCCCCAGAGCAGACGCGGGGGTATCTCGAAGCAACTCGAGGGTACCGGCGGACTCTTGACGAAGATCGACAAAGTCCTCGTTGAGCACGCCGGCGATGCCATGTCTCATACCATAGATGCCAGCGATGCTGGATTCCTGCATGGCCTGGTGAATAACGCCCACCAGGCTGTTGTTGATGACCGCTGTCGGGCCACCCGACTGCCCTACCACCAGATTCGCTTTGCCTGCCATTGACCCCTCCGGATATGATCGGAACCGAACGCTATCCGGTTGAGTATACCCGAAATCGCTTCATCGACCAAAGCTCTGTGCCAAATGCCGCTTGCCGCCATGCAGGCGTCGTGTATAGTACGCAGCAGCACAACGGCCAACCAGAGAGCAGGCAGCACCATGACGAGATTCACTCTCGGTACGAATCTGTGTTTTGCGATCAACCGTTTCCCGGAACCGGACGCCTGGGCGCAACTGGTGCGCGAACAGATGGGGCTTACCTCGGTGCAACTCGTTTCCGATCTACTGCATCCCTTTTGGCCGGATGAGGTGCTGCAGCGACAGACGGAGGCCGTAAGGCGAGCGACCGAACGCTACGGCATCGAGGTACACAGCCTGATGACGGGGACCTTTTCGCGCACGAACCATCTCCTGTATCCGCAGGATGAACTGCGCGAACTCTGGTTCGGGTTCTTCAAGCGCTTTGTTGATCTGGGCGTCGCCCTGGGGGCACACAGCGTTGGCAGCCACTTTGGCATCTTGTCGGTCCGCGATGTGAGCGACCCGGATCGCTACCGGGCACGCGTGGATGAGGCGGTACGCCTCTGGCAGGAGCTTTCGTTCTATGCGCGCGAGCGGGGACTGGCCTACCTCTACTACGAACCGATGTCCGTTCCCCGCGAGATGGGCTATACGATCTCGCAGGCGCGCTCGCTGTACGAGCGCGTGAACGCCCGCGTTGGCGTGCCGGTGTACCTGTGTCTGGATGTCGGTCATGCGGCCCATCCGCTGGAGCGAGATCCGTACGAATGGCTCGCCGAGCTGGCCCCCTATGCCCCGATCGTGCATCTTCAGCAGACGGAGGCTGGGTACTCCAGACACTGGCCCTTTGTGGACGAGTACAACACACGCGGCATCGTGGACGCGAGGCGGGTACTGGATATTCTGTCGGCCAGGGGCCGCGAGGATGTGTGGCTGGGCTTTGAGGTGATGCACCGCGAGCGCTACGAGCAAGAGTCCGAGGTGATCCCGGATCAGGTAGCGTCGGCGCGATACTGGCGCAGGTACTTGCCGGAGGATGGGGTATGGCATCCGTAGCAGATCCTGGTGGCTCGGCCGCAACGCAACAGATGTGGGCGCTGGAGACCACGGGGGAGGGGACCCTCCGGCACACCTGGCGGCCAAGGCCCGCGCGCGCACCTGGCGAGATGCTTCTCTGCGCGGCAGCCGCATGGCTCCCTGAAGCGGGGCTTCCGGAGGTTGTCTGGCGCATCGCAGAAGCAGATGCCGAGCACAGCGACCTCGTAGGTTCCTGCGCGATCCCGTTGTGCGCCGGCCCGGCCGCAGAGGAACCCATGCTCCTGAGCGAGTACGCCTGCCTGCCGGCTTGCCGCGTGTTTCCGCTACCGGCCAGGCGGCCCGCAGAGGAGGCGTGTCTCCTGCGCGCGGCGGCCCGGGTGCTGTGCGCCATCCGCCTGGCTCGGATCGAGATCGGCCAGTCGGTGGCCGTGCTGGGCACGGAGCTGCCCCTGCTGGTTGCCGCACAGTGGGCACGCGTGGCCGGCGCCTATGACGTCTACATCCTCGGGCAGGAGCCCCGCGGCCTGGAGTTGGCGCGGCGGCTCTGGCTGGGCGTCGTGCGCTCAGACGAGCCGTTGCGCGCCACAGCGTGGCTCAGGGAACAGAGCGATGGGGCCGGCGTGGATCTGGCTATCGTCGACGGTCCAGCCTGGGCACGCGCCGGTGCCTGGGATGCAGACAGCGCCGCCACCGTACTGGCCCCCGGGGGGCGGGTGCTGGATCTCGCAGTGAGCGCGCCCGAGCCATCGCGACACGACCTTGCGGTAGCGGCGAGGACCTGGGCGAGCGGCCGCCTGATACTGCGGGGCCTTGCTGGGGAGGCTGTACCGGCAGGGACGCCGCCGGCTACCGTCGCCTCCGGCTGCCCTGTTCCGGATGCGTTTCTCATCTTTGGGTCCGGCTCGGAGGGCGCTGTGTACGCAGGCGGACTTACGGCATAACAAACGGCTCCCGGAGACTCTCCCGGGAGCCGTTGCATATCGCGCCGCCGCTACCGGCGTGGCAGGTAGCGGGCTGCCCAGCCGATGCCCAGATCCTCGAGCTTACCGCGCGTCGGTATGCCCGTCTCCTCGTCCCAGCCCATCATCCCGTAAAAGAGGTGCACCGCTTCATGGAGTTCCTCGCGGTCGATACCTCCATCGGCCAGCGCGCCGTTACGCGTTGGGCCGTAGGATCGCTCCGGCAGACGGTCGTCCGCCTCCGTCAGGCCCTCGCGCAGGTTGAACACGCGCGCGAGCGTGATGGCGCGCTCGCCTACCTTGAACATCTCGATCGGGCTCATATCCCAGCCGGTGGCCGCATTGATGATCTCCGCCCGCTCCTCGAAGGTGTAGGGCACAAAGTTGCATACCAGCATCGAGTTCTGCAGGGCACGGTCGATCGTCGTATAGGTATGCAGGCGTACCTTGTCCGGGCCGAGGGATTCCAGGGGGACTGGCTCCAGCAGGCCCATAGAGCGGAGCGTCCCATTCGCTAGAAAGCCGTTCTCATCGGGGTTCTGCAACCCGGCGTCGTGCAGGGAGTGCATGTGGTCGGCGCCCGTCGGCGAGACGGCATACCCGAGCGCCAGCGCCCGCTTAAAGCGCGGCTCATGGGCAGGGAAGGCCTGGTTCTTGACCGCCATGGCATAGCGCCATGCGTCGCCGCCAATCTGCTCTGCCACCTTGGCCGGCCCGTCGGCCAGGAGCTTGCCAATCCCCTCCTGCCGGCAGATCTTTTCGATCAACTCAACCATCACGCGGCCATCGCCGAACTTGAGCTCCAGACCATCGGTCTGCTCCTGGGTTAGGAGTCCGTTCTCGTAGGCCTCCATGGCGAGGGCGATGTTCACGCCGGCGCCGATAACGTCGACCCCGTAGGCGTTGCAGAGCTGGCTTCCAAGCGAGATGGCGGCGATATCCCCCACACCGCAGCAAGAGCCGATGGACCCCAGCGTCTCATACTCGGGCCCGCCATAGTCGGGGTCGACCTCGTACTCACCTTCGAACTTGACCACCTTCTTGCAGCGCACCGCACAGCCCCAGCACCCCTCCATGCCCAGCCCGTACTTGGGCATGAAATCCATGGAACTGATGGCGCGGGCCTCCTCCGGATCAAAGTCACCATCGCGAAAGTTGCGCGTCGGGAGGTTGCCCGTGGCTATCATGCCGACCTGATCGGCGCCGGTGCCCCACTTGGCCATGCCCCCGGCGCGGCGCCCCTCGCGTACGTCGGTGGCCATGGTGCGAGCCACGCTCCGCAACTTGTCAGAATCCACGCCTGTGATGTTGATGCTCCCGTGCACGGCGATGGCCTTGAGCCGCTTGGACCCCATGACGGCGCCCAGCCCCGAGCGACCGGCGGCGTCTTTCATGCCATGCATCACGCAAGCGTATCGCACCAGGTTCTCCCCGGCGGGCCCGATCATCGCAAGCTCTACGCGGGGCTCTCCCACTTCCGCCGCGATCGCCTCCTGTGTCTCCTTGGTAACCTTGCCCCACAGCGCCGTAGCATCGCGGATCTCGACGCGCTCCGCCGTGATCCAGAGGTACACCGGCTTTTCGGACTGCCCCTGTACGATGATCGCATCATACCCACAGCGCTTGAGCTCGGCGCCAAAGCCGCCACCAGACTCGCCTACACCGAAGCCGCCCGTCAACGGTGACTTGGCACCCACGGCGCTACGTGAGGCGCCCGACAGGGCGATGCCGGCCAGGATACCCCCGCTAAAGATCAAACGGTTCTCAGGCCCGAGGGCATCGGCCCCTCGGGGGACCTCGCGGAGCAACGTGTCGGCGATCAGGTTCCAGCCACCCATATAGTGCCGGAAAAAGTGATCGTCCCGTTCTTCCACGGTGGTCGTCCCGCTCGTCAGATCGACGCGCAGGATCCTGTTATGCACCCCTCGTGTCATGTTTCCCTCCTCGGAAAATGCGACGGAAAATACCCCCTCATTGTACCAGTGCGGAGCATCGGCGCAAGCCAACCTATCAGCGCGGGCACCTGTTGTCAACCAATGATTCTGTCACCCTAATAACCAGTGATTCTGTCACCCCTGTATTCTAGGATCTGTCGTAGTTCAGCGGCATGTGGCGCCACGGATGGAACTCGTCCGGCTTGGTCACGGG
>JAAYAW010000024.1 GCA_012719135.1 Chloroflexota bacterium | reverse complement strand
TGTACACCTGCACGCCGTGCTCGCGGCACAACGCCGTCACCTGAGCGCGGAGGGCGTCGGTACGCCAGAGGCGGTCATAGTCGCGGCAGACGATCAGGTCCACGGCGCCCGCCTCGATCAGGTCGATCATTTCGCCGTACTCGGGACAGTCGCGGACGATCTCGTGGAGCCAGTTGTAGTTGCGCGAGTGGCCGGGGATGATAACCTCGGCGGCGGGGGTCCAGTCGCGGACCTCGCAGAGGCGGCGGGAGTCTTTGATCTGATCGGGGATGGACGCCTTATCCGCGGCGGCCTGTTTCGGGTCGGACACGGCGGCGACGATGGCGGCGCGGAGGGGTGGCATGGCGGACTCAGAGACCTCCTGGGATGATCCAGCGCACGAGCAGGGCAAGGCCGATGATGGCGACGCTGCTGGCGAGGCCGTAGGCAAAGCCGGTCACGCCGGCGTTGTCGCGCTCGCGGCACGGGCACTCGGGCAGCAGGCAGTAGGGGCAGCGGCGGTTAGTCATCAGTACTTCCCGGCGAGACAATCCGCAAAGCTAATCTCGGCCAGGTTGTCATTTGTACACGGCTTGGCGGTGAGCCAATAGTCGCTGACCCACCCGCCGCCCTTCAGCTCGTACCATAGCCCGCCGGGGCCACTGGAGACGCGTCGCTGGTCCGTAACCTCGGCCTTGTCATGGTGCTTTGCCGTACGCCTAACGCCGCCGCGGTTTGGAGCGGGCGCATTCCAGACGCTAATGCCCGTGCGAAACACAAGCTCCCCATATTCGCCCGAATCACGACAGCGGTCGATGCCGCAGAAGTACATGACAAGACCGGATGTGTCCCTGGCGGCGGGTCGAGAACCCCCGCGACCGAGGCTGTGGTAGGCGATGATGCAGCCAAAGAAGACCGCCAGGATAAGGAACACCATCACCTTGGCGCCGGCGCGGGATTCGGACTCGGTGGGGCCGTCCGGGGGGAACGTTTGAGACATGGGGCGCGTCCTTTGGGTTATGTGTTGCGAATACCGCCACCTATCCCAATAAAACCCATTGTAAATTGGGTTACTACACTATTGCGTTGCCGCCAACAAGGTGCTAGAATAGGCCATGGGGGATGCCGTAAGGCTATTGTATCGTTACAGATATTAGCATATGATAGCAGTAGGGTCCGCCGGCGTCGCTGGGGGCAACGACGCCTTTTATCGCAGGGGGTACAGGTAGTGCATCGCGTCAAAGCCGACATCGCACCCGCGTCTCACGATCTACTCTCCCCCCCACGCCACGACTGTTCTCTACACTGGGCCGCGTCGGCCCTACGCATGATCGCCACCTTCTTGGATGATGTTGCTACTCGCCAGGATATGCAGCAGCGCGCGCCATACGAAGAAGCGTCTGGCGAATCATCGGGTCACGAATCGCCCTAAAGTAGCGCAACCACTCCTCCTCGTCTGCCCCCAGGTCGTTGTGATCCGCCGGCAGGTCAAGGAAGTAGTTAATGCTCCTATCGAGTACCCCGGTCAACTTGATTAGCTGATCGACGGGAGGCAGACGCTTGCCCCGCTCGTAGTGGCCGTAGCCAGCAGCGGTGAGGCCAATGCGGTCTGCCACCTCCTGGTGGGTCATCCCCGCCTCTTCACGTGCGTTTTTCAGCCGTATGCCAATGGTGCGTGCCAATTGAGTCACGCGCCCTCCCGTTGCGTAACTTTAACGCCTCCATGTTACCACAATTCGCTCCGAATTGGGCGCAAAACGCTTGACAGTCAGCCGCCAGTCTGTTATACTGCATACCGAGAGTATCAAGCGGGCGTTTTTTTGAGCCATAACCCTACGGGGAGGATGAATGGATACTGAAAGTAGGAGGGGCGTGCGCACCGAGACGGCCTATGCGCGCCTGACGCCGTTCGAGAAAGAGCTGCTGCGGCGCATCCAGGACCGCGAGCGGCTGAATGAGTCTGAGGCCATCCGGCTGGCGATACGTGAAGCAGCCAAGGCGCGGGGGCTGTGGCCCGAGAACGGAGAGGAGTTCGAGGGATGACCAAGCGCATCCACGTTACCCCGCCCGCCCCGCTGGACCCGAGCGACCCGCGCCTCCAGGGGCCGTCGCGCGAGGCGCTGGTGCGGGCGTGGCCCGTCATCATGCGCCAGGTAGCAGTGTGCGAGGCGCGGCTGGCGCGGGAAGCGGCAGAGCGGGAGAGGGAAGGGAGGACGGCGTGAGCGAGA
>JAAYAW010000023.1 GCA_012719135.1 Chloroflexota bacterium | reverse complement strand
GGGCGACAACGCCAACCTGACGATCCAGCTGATCGTCCCGGTGGCGCTGGAAGTCGGCTCGCGCTTTGCGATCCGCGAGGGTGGCCGAACCGTGGGTGCCGGCGCCATCACGCAGATCATCGAGTAGGGAGCGCAGAGTATCAGAGGCGGAGTGTAGATTCAGGCAACACGTGGCGCTGAGTTCAGGGCCACGTGTTGATCCCTGAGGCAGCGTGCAGATCTTCCGGATTGAGGAGACCATGGCAAGACAACAGCGGATTCGTATCCGACTCAAGGCGTATGATCACAGGGTACTGGATCAGTCATCGCGACAGATCGTCGACACGGCTGAGCGCACAGGGGCGGCCGTGGTTGGGCCCGTGCCCTTGCCCACCCGCATTGAGAAGTTCTCCGTGGCGCGGTCGCCTTTCATCGACCGGGATTCACGAGAAGAGCTGGAGATTCGCACGCACAAGCGTTTGATCGACGTGCTGGACCCGAACCCGCAGACGATCGATTCGTTGATGCGCCTGGATCTGCCTGGCGGCGTGGACATCGAGATCAAGCTCTAGGCCCGTACATAGTCTAGTTCAGAGGGGGAAAGGGGAGACCCTTGTGGCCCTACTGGCGTGTGAGCCAGTGGCCGCCAGCCTAGTTCCCCCCGAGGCGGAGAGATGAAGAGAAAAGCACTACTGGGTAAGAAAGTTGGCATGACGCGCCTGGTGGACAAGACGGGCGAGGTCATCCCGGTGACCATCGTTGAGCTGGGGCCGTGCTACGTGACTCAGGTGAAGACGGATGCCAGCGATGGTTACAACGCGATTCAGATCGGCTTCGGGCCGGCAACGCGCCTCAATAGCCCTGAGAAAGGGCACCTGCGTAACCTTCCGATGTTGCGGCATCTGCGAGAAGTCGCAACCGAGGATTCCTGTTCGTATACCGTCGGCCAAGTCCTCGACGTAACGGTCTTTAGCGAGGGCGAGTTGGTGGACGTGATCGGTACTTCCAAGGGCAAGGGCTTTGCGGGTGGCGTCAAGCGGCACCACTTCCGCGGCGGCCCCAAAACGCACGGTCAGTCTGACCGCGAGCGGGCGGTCGGCTCGATTGGCTCCACATCGACGCCAGGGCGCGTGTGGAAGGGGCTGCGCGGTCCGGGCCACATGGGCAGTGAACGGGTCACCACGCTGAACCTTACGGTGGCTCGGGTAGACGCTGAGAGGAATCTCATCGCGATCAGAGGGGCCCTGCCGGGCCCGGCAGGCGGGCTTGTGATGGTCCGCAATGCTGTGAAGGTTGCCTAGCCGGCCTGGTGCCACACTGACGATACGCAGGAGTGTTGAAATGCGAGTTCCGGTTGTCAATATGGCCGGTGAAACGGTCGACGAGATCGAGCTGAACGAGACAGTATTCGGCATCCAGCCTTCAACGGCGGTGATGCATCAGGCATTGCTTCGGCAGATGGCGAACGCAAGGCTTGGGACCCACAAGACCAAGGAACGCGGCGAGGTTCGCGGTGGCGGGCGCAAGCCCTGGCGGCAGAAGGGCACCGGGCGGGCGCGGCAGGGAAGCACGCGGGCGCCGCAGTGGCGCGGAGGTGGGACAGTATTCGGTCCACAGCCTCGCAGCTATGCGCAAAAGATGAACCGCAAGATGCGGCGGCTGGCTTTGCGCTCTGCGCTTTCGGTCAAGGCGGCTGATGAGCAGATTATCGTTCTAGATGCCCTGACGATGGACGCGCCCAAGACGAGGGAGATGAGGTCGCTGCTGGAGAATCTCAAGCTTGGGGAGTCTTCAGCGCTGTTCCTCTTGCCGGCCCGTAATGAGAACGTCGAGCGATCTGCGCGCAACCTTCAACAGGTCAAGACGCTGAACGCACAGGTTCTCAGTATTCGAGACCTGCTGGGCTATGATTTTGTTGTGATGCCCCGGGAGTCCGTCGGGCAGATCGAGGGATTTCTGCGGACGGATATCTAGTCCGGTGGCACGGGCCGAAAGGTGCGCTGTGCCGCCTTTACGAGGCAATAGGAGCGCAAAGCTGTGAATCATTACCAGATCATCCGGCGACCGATACTGACGGAAAAGTCCAACTACCTCGCCGACGAACTGAACCGCTATACGTTTCAGGTGGACCGTCGCGCGACCAAGCAGATGGTTCGGCAGGCGGTGGAGGCACTGTTCGACGTAACGGTCGAGCGCGTCAACATGATCAACATGCCCGGCAAGACACGGCGTGTTGGGCGTCATGTGGTCCATACTCAAGAATGGAAGAAGGCCATCGTCACGCTTGCGTCGGGCGATAGCATCAGCTTCTTTGAAGGCGTCTAGGTTGGGTTGGCGCGGTTCGAGTTACGCCGCAAGCTGAGGGGAATGGATTATGCCTATCAAGCAGTACAGACCGACGACGCCATCCAGGCGGGGTATGTCGGGGTTCACGTTTGAAGAGATCACCACGAGCACGCCCGAAAAGTCGCTTCTGGCGCCGCTCTCTTCCAAGGCTGGCCGCAACTTTCGTGGAAAGGTTACGGTGCGGCATCGCGGCGGGGGCCATAAGCGGCGCTACCGCATCATCGACTTTCGTCGGGACAAGCATGGGGTACCGGCGCGGGTAGCGAGTGTCGAGTACGACCCGAATCGATCCGCTCGGATTGCGCTTCTGGTCTATGCCGACGGGGAGAAGCGGTACATTATTGCGCCGCTCGGTGTGCGTGTAGGCGACCAGTTGATGTCGGGCGAAGAGGCGGACATCCGTGTAGGCAACGCGCTCCCGCTGGCGAGCATACCGCTCGGCACAGTGGTGCACAATGTGGAGCTGTATCCCGGTCGGGGCGGGCAGTTGGTGCGCGCGGCTGGAACGGGCGCTCAGATTCTGGCCAAAGAGGGCGATGCAGTGCAACTGCGTATGCCATCTGGAGAGGTGCGAATTGTCGCACGCGACTGCATGGCAACCATTGGCCAAGTGGGTAACGTGGAATCCAGCAACCTGCGGCTCGGAAAGGCCGGGCGTAGCCGGTGGCTTGGCAGGCGGCCCCACACGCGCGGCTCCGCGATGACTCCGCGGGATCACCCGCATGGCGGTGGAGAGGGCAAGGCGCCCGTGGGTATGCCTGGGCCAAAGACGCCCTGGGGACAGCCGACGATGGGCTACAAGACGCGTCACAACAAGCGAACGGACAAGCAGATCGTCCGGCGCCGAGCCAAGAAGCGTTAGCGAAGGAGCTCTGCGTGGACGTACAGGTATGTAGCGGGGAGGGCCAGTCATGTCGCGATCTCTGAAAAAGGGACCGTTTGTCTCGGAGAAGCTACTCAAGAAGATTGAGGAGATGAACCAGCGTGGCGAAAAGCGCGTGGTTCGGACTTGGTCGCGGGCATCGGTGATATTCCCACAGATGGTGGGGCACACCATTGCTGTGCATGACGGCCGGCGGCACATCCCCATCTACGTGACTGAGAACATGGTTGGGCATCGGCTCGGTGAGTTCGCGCCGACCCGGTACTATCGCGGGCATGCCGCCAAGGAGCGGAGGACGCGGGTTCAGTAGACTGTGGCCGGGTCACCTGCGATTTCAGTAGGCGGCAGCGGTTCTCACGAGTGGGTGTAGGAGATTAGCTGATGTCACTAGAAGTACGAGCAGTTGCCAAGTACATTGGCATGTCAGCGCAAAAGGTGCGGTTGGTTGCGGATTTGGTCCGCGGGATGCCAGCGACCAGAGCGCTGGATGTTCTCAGGTTCACACCGCGGGCCGCTGCACATGAGGTTCGCAAGGTCGTGCAGTCGGCGGTGGCGAATGCCGAGGAGAACTATGGGCTCGCGGCGGATGAGCTGTATGTGGCCGCGATCACGGCCGACGAGGGTCCGACCCTGAAGAGGGGTCGCCCCGGTGCGAGAGGCCGTTACAAGCCCATTCTGAAGCGTAGCTCTCATATCACGGTCGTGCTTTCGGCACGGCAGGCCTGAGCCAGGCGAGGCAAGGAGGCATCTTGGGGCGCAAAGTAAATCCAATCGGCTTTAGGCTGGGAATCATAAAGGACTGGGAATCCAAGTGGTTCGCTGAGGGCGCGCAATACGCCAAGCTTCTAGCGGAAGACACAGCGATCCGCAAAGAGATCCGGTCGAGTTTGGGGCGCGCTGGGGTATCGCGCATCGATATTCAGCGCTTTCCAAAGCAGATTAATGTGACCATCGTCACTGCCAAGCCCGGCATCGTGATCGGTCGTCGGGGGGCAAACATCAACGCCCTCAAGGCGCGGCTCGAGCATATGTCCGACATTCAGGGCAAGAGCCTTCGCGTGGACGTGACCGAGGTGCCGAACGCCGAGGTAGATGCGCGAGTGGTTGCGGAGGGCATCGCGGAGCAGCTGGAACGCCGTGTGGCCCACAAGCGCGTGATGCGGCAGGTCGTGCAGCGCACGATGCGCAGCGGCGCTCAGGGCATCAAGGTCCAGTGCAGCGGTCGACTCTCTGGTGCGGAGATGGCGCGACGCGAGTGGGTTCGCGAGGGTCGCGTGCCGCTACACACCTTGCGGGCAGATATCGACTATGCCAGCGAGGAGGCCGCCACGGGAACGGGGCGCATCGGGATAAAGGTGTGGATCTATCGCGGCGACGTTCGTCCGGAGTCCGTTCGGACGACGACCAGTGAGGGAGCATAGTCGTCATGTTGATGCCCAAGAGGCTAAAGCATCGCAAGCAGCACCGTGGGCGCATGCGCGGGTATGCGTGGCGGGGTGCAGAAGTGAGTTTCGGGGAATTCGGCCTGAAGGCGCTGGAGCCAGCGTGGATCACCAGCCGACAGATTGAGGCGGCGCGTCGCGTCATAGTGCGTGTCATGCGCCGAGGTGGCCAGGTATGGATCCGCATCTTCCCGGACAAGCCGGTGACCATGCGCGCGGCCGAAACGCGTATGGGTAGTGGCAAGGGTGCCGTCGATCATTACGTGGCTGTGGTCAAGCCCGGGCGTGTTCTGTTCGAGGTCAGCGGGGTGGATGAGGCCACGGCAAAGGACGCTCTGTGGCGTGCCGCTCAGAAGCTGCCCATCAAGACGGTGGTATCGGCGCGGTCTGAGGCGGGGCGAGGTGAAGAGGAATGAAGGCAAGCAGGCTGCACGAGATGAGCTCCGACGAGCTTGCGCAGGAGTTGGGCGAGCTCCAGCAGGAGCAGTTCAACCTGCGGTTCCAGACGGCCAGCCGGCAGCTGGATAATACAAGCCGAATCAAGCAGGTGCGCAGAGATATCGCTCGGGTGAACACGATTCTCCGTGAGCGCGAGCTGAAGGCTGGGGAGCAGTAGGATGCCACGTAGACGTATGAGCGGTCAGGTTGTGAGTGACAAGATGGACAAGACCGTCGTCGTGCAGGTTGTCAGCACGAAGCGGCATGCCGTCTACAACAAGATCCTGCGCACGACAAAAAAGTACGTGGCGCATGATGAAGAGAACGCCGCACACGAAGGTGACTGGGTCACTATCGAGGAGTCGCGACCGCTCAGTCGGCGCAAGCGCTGGCGTGTGATAGAGATTACGGGCCGGTGATTGAGTTCCGAGTGGCGCTTGAACCTGGATGGGTGATGCGCCGGCTCATTACGACAGAGTGGAGTGACGCGAGATGATTCAGCCGTACACGAAGCTAACGGTCGCCGATAACACAGGTGCGCGCGAGATCATGTGCATCAAGGTGTTGGGCGGCACGAGACGGCGCTACGCGGGGGTGGGCGATATCATCATCGCCTCAGTCAAGGAAGCGACACCGGGTAGCTCTGTGAAGAAGAAGGAAGTCGTCCGAGCTGTGGTGGTGCGCACAGCGAAGGAATATGGGCGATCAGACGGGTCCTATGTGCGCTTTGATGACAATGCCGCGGTGATCCTGGACGCCGAAACGAACCCGCGCGGCACGCGCATCTTTGGTCCCGTTGGGCGAGAGCTCCGGGACGCGGGGTTCATGAGGATTGTTTCCCTATCCCCTGAGGTGCTCTAGCTCAGGATGCGCGATCGGGTTGTGAGGAGTAGGCGATGAAGATCAGAGCAGGAGACACCGTCGAGGTGATCGGCGGTAATGATAAGGGTACTCGCGGCACGGTGCGCTTGGCCATGCCCAAGGAACAGCGCGTGATCGTTTCTGGGGTAAAGCTGGTCAAGAAGGCGCAGCGTCGTACAGCGAATATGAGGACCGAACCGGGTATCATTGAGATGGAGGCGCCGGTTCACGTATCTAACGTGATGTTGGTGTGCCCACGGTGTGACAAGCCGACGAGGGTCGGGATCGAGTCCACCGCTGATGGCAGGGTGCGCGTCTGCCGCAAGTGCAATGAAGTGATCGACTAGGACGAATGGCCGCACCAGAAGTGGCATGGGCCTGGGGAGTATGAGGATGCATAGGCTGAAGCAACAGTACCGGGATGAGATCGTTCCCCGGATGATGGAAGAGTTCGGCTACACGAGCGTGATGCAAGTGCCGCGTATCGAAAAGATCACGGTGAACATCGGGCTCGGCGAGGCGCTGCAGAATGCCAACGCGATCGAGGCAGCGGTGAGGGACGTGACCAAAATCACGGGACAGAAGCCGATCGTCACTCGTGCCCGAAAGTCCATCGCCAACTTTAAGCTGCGTGAGGGTAATCCCATCGGCGTGATGGTTACGCTGAGACAGGAACGCATGTATGCGTTTTTGGATCGGCTGGTGAATGTGGCGCTGCCTCGTCAGCGCGACTTTCGCGGGGTGTCGCGCCGATCATTCGACGGGAGGGGCAACTACTCCCTCGGGCTTTCCGAGCAGCTTGCTTTTGTCGAGATCGACTATGACGAGATCGACAAGGTGCGAGGAATGTCGATCTCGATCGTCACCTCCGCGAGGACTGACGAAGAGGGCCGGCGTCTGCTTGAGCTCATGGGAATGCCTTTTGTGGGATCCCGCAGCCAGGCCGCCGCGGCCTAGCGGTCTGGGTTCTGATTAGCTTGCCTCTGAGGATGGGAGAGATACAGAGTGGCGAAAAAGTCGATTATCGCGCGTGAAAAGAACCGCAAGTACCAGGTGCGAGTGCGCAACCGATGCTCGCGCTGTGGTCGCCCGCGGGGGTACATGCGGCGCTTTGATCTGTGTCGCGTGTGTTTCCGAGAACTGGCTATGGATGGCAAGATCCCCGGGGTCGTCAAGTCCAGCTGGTAGCCGGTGAGAGTGCAGCAGGTCCGTGGCTGCCTTTGTGATTGAGTACATGTAGCGGATGGAGCACGCGGTGGCACAGCTACCGAGTTGAAAGGGAGTGCTATTTCGATGAGCTCAACTGATCCCATTGCCGACATGCTGACGCGCATCCGCAACGGCCAGGCCGTGCGGCGGCGGTATGTGATGATTCCATTCTCCGGAGTGAAGCAGGCTTTGGCCAAGGTTTTCCAGGAGGAAGGCTACATTGAGCGGTATGAGACCGTCCGGGACGGACGCTTTCCCATGCTGCGGGTGTACCTCAAGTACACGCGGGGACGGGAGCCCCTTATTCAGGGTTTGCGGCGGGTGAGCAAACCGGGCTGCCGCATTTATGCGGGCAAGAGCGAGATACCTTGGGTACGCTACGGGCTGGGAACCGTCATTCTGTCCACGCCAAAGGGTGTGCTGGCGGGGCGCCAGGCCCGGCGACAGGGCGTGGGTGGCGAAGTCCTCTGCGAGGTTTGGTAGGCGCTGGGCCGTCGTTGAGCGGGAGGTAGTTACTGTGTCAAGAGTAGGACGTATGCCCATTGCGGTACCGAGCAGCGTGCAGGTGGGCATTGATGGACAGATGGTTACAGTACAGGGGCCCAAGGGGACTCTGGCGTTCGACGTACACCCCAAGATGCAGGTGGCTTTGGAGGGCGGCGTGCTGAGCGTCGCTAGGCCAGATGACGCGCAGCAGAACAGGGCGCTTCATGGTATGACCCGGGCCCTGCTAGCGAACATGGTGACGGGCGTTTCCGAAGGGTTCACCAAGCGCCTGATCATCACCGGTGTTGGATACCGCGCGGAAGTCCAGGGAAATACGCTGGTACTGAACGTGGGTTACAGCCATCCGGTGCAGATCGTGGCGCCTGAAGGCATCAGCTATGAGGTAGACCGGACGGGCCGTTTCGTGGATGTGCTTGGTGCCGACAAAGCGGTTGTCGGAGAGATCGCCGCGCGCATCCGCGCAGTCCGCAAGCCGGAGCCGTATCATGGCACCGGTATCGCTTACGACGGCGAAGTCATTCGGCGTAAGGCGGGCAAGGCCGGTAGGGCTGGAGGCAAGAAATGAGTGGAGTTCAGGATGTTCGTCAGGCGCGCCTTCGCCGGCATCGCCGCGTTCGCAGTAAGGTGCAGGGCTCGGCAGCGCGTCCCCGGCTGAACGTGTTTCGGAGCCTGGAGCATATCTATGCTCAGGTGATCGACGATGCAGCGGGGCATACTCTGGCTTCTGCCTCAACGATCGACGGAGAGTTGAGTGCCCAGTGCAATGGCTTGACCAAGACGGACTGCGCACGGGTGGTCGGCCGGGCGATCGCGGCTCGCGCAAAGGCCGCGGGCATTAGTTCCGTGGTGTTCGACCGCGGCGGGTTTCAGTATCACGGCCGCGTCAAGGCTCTTGCTGACGCCGCCCGAGAGGCCGGGCTGGAGTTCTAGCCCTTGTTTCACCCGCCAGTTGAGGCAGGCTAAGTGAGGAGAGATACATGAGCGATAGAAGCAGGTACGACGAGTACGGCGAAGGCGAAGAGCTCCAGGAGCGCGTCGTCAGCATCGATCGCGTCGCCAAGGTGGTCAAGGGCGGCCGGCGCTTTGCCTTTCGTGTACTGGTCGTGGTGGGAGATGGAGCAGGACGCGTGGGCGTTGGCGTGGGCAAGTCCCGCGATGTGCCCAGCGCGATCCGCAAGGCCGTAGAGCGAGGCAAGTCACGCATGGTAACCGTGCCGCTCTTTGGCCGTACGATCCCGCACGATATCACTGTGCGCTACGGCGCCGCCAGAGTGATGCTCAAGCCGGCCTCGCCGGGTACTGGGGTTATTGCGGGAGGCGGTGTGCGTGCCGTGGTTGAGGCAGCGGGCGTGCATGACGTGCTCAGCAAGTCCATGGGCAGTGACAACTCCTTCAACGTGGTGATGGCCACGTTCCAGGCGCTGCAGGAGCTGACTCCGATTGAGCACCGTGCAGAGGCACGTGGCAAGACCGTGGCGGAGCTGCTACCCCCCTGGAGGGTTGTTCGAAATGCAGAATAAGGTACTGCGCATCACCTATGTCAGGAGCGCGATCGGCTTTAGCAAGCGCCAAAAGGCGACGATCAAGGCGCTCGGGCTGAGGCACATCGGGCATACAGTTGAGCAGGAGGCCAGCGCACCCATCCTGGGAATGGTGGCGAGCGTGAGGCACCTGGTGCGCGTTGAAGAGGTGGCATCATGAGGATCGATGAGCTGAGGCAATCGCCGGGGGCCAAGTCGCCACGCAAGCGGCGCGGTCGCGGTATCGCGGCCGGCCAAGGCAAGACAGCAGGCTTTGGCACAAAGGGACAGGGCTCACGCGCCGGGCGCGGTGGGCATGTGTTCTTTGAGGGTGGTCAGAACCCGATGGTGCGTCGGCTGGCCCACAAGCGCGGGTTCAGGAATGTGAACCGCGTGGAGTACGTACCGGTCAACATCGGGGATCTGGCGGTGTTCGAGGCGGGCACGGTCGTGGATCCGGAGCTGTTGATGGGTGTCGGGCTTGTGAAGAACTGCGATCTTCCGATCAAAGTACTCGCGAATGGTGAGCTTGAGCGTCCTCTGACCGTTCGGGCGGACAAGTTCTCCGCCGAGGCACGGACAAAGATCGAGGCGGCCGGCGGAACGGCCGAAGTGCTGAGCTAGAACCCGGCCGCCGGGAGCACCGTACCACTGGAGAAGCGCATGCTGCAAGCAGTATCCAATGCGTTCAAGGTTCCGGATCTGAGGAAGAAGATCGTCTTTACGCTCGTCATCCTCGTGATCTACCGGTTCGCGGCGCATGTACCGATTCCGGGCGTTGATCTGGAAGCCCTGAGGATGTTGTTCCAATCCAACCAGTTGCTGGGGTTGTTGGACATGTTCTCTGGCGGGGCGATGTCCAACTACTCGGTTATGGCTTTGGGCGTTTACCCGTATATCACCGCTCAGATCGTGTTGCAGTTGCTGACGCCGATCATCCCGTTTCTGGATCGCCTGAGCAAGGAAGGCGAGGCGGGGCGGGATAAGGTCAACCAGTACACGATGCTCTTGACGATACCGTTGGCGCTGCTGTACGGGCTCGGGCAGACGTCTCTTCTGGCGCAGTCGGCAGGTGCCGGTGGGCCAGCTATCGCCAACTTTGGTTTTGCGGGGGGAACCTGGCTTCCGACTCTGGCGATTCTGCTGACGCTCGCCGGTGGCACGATGTTGGCGATCTGGATGGGTAAGCTGATCGATGACCAGGGGATCGGAAACGGTATCTCGTTGATCATCTTTGGGGGCATCATCTCGGGTATACCTCAGCAGATGGCCCAAATGGCTGTGACGAACCCTTGGTCGATTTTCGTGTTCCTGGGAATCACGGCGGTTACCGTGGTGGGCATCGTCCTGGTGCACGAAGGTCAGCGGAGAGTGCCGGTGCACTATGCCAAGAGGGTTCGCGGGAACCGGATCTATGGCGGGCAGAGCACGCACATCCCGTTGCAGGTCAACTCGGCCGGGATGATCCCATTGATCTTTGCCGTTTCGATCATTATGCTCCCGGGCGTTGTCGCGAGCTACTTTGTGGGGTCGGGCACGGCCTGGATTTCCAGCCTCGCGACGGGCATTTCCAGACTGTTCGATTCGGATGGCGTGTTCTACTGGATTCTGTATTTCTCCCTGGTGGTCGGGTTTACCTACTTTTACACGGATGTCATCTTCCAGCAGCAGGATCTCCCAGAGACGTTGAGGCGACAGGGTGGCTTTGTGCCGGGGATCCGACCTGGGGTGCGCACAGCAGAGTACCTGCAGGGCGTGGTTCGGCGGATCACGCTGGTTGGGGCGTTGTTCCTGGGGTTGATTGCCATCATGCCGTTCCTTGTTCAGTTGGTCACCGGTAGCAACCAGATGTTGCTGACCAGCACGGGGCTCCTGATCGTCGTGGGCGTGGTGCTGGATACGATGAAGCAGCTCGAGGCACAGCTGATGATGCGGCATTACGAGGGCTTTATCCGGAGGATGAGGTAGACGCCATGGTGGATATCATACTCCTCGGCGGACCGGGCGCTGGCAAGGGCACACAGGGCGAGCTCATGCAGAGCTGGCTACCAATTCCGCGTGTATCGAGCGGGGATCTGTTTCGCGACAACCTTGCGCGTGAGACGGAGCTCGGTCGGAAAGCACGCGGCTATATGGAAAAGGGCGAGCTCGTGCCAGATGAGATCACCATCGGGATGGTCGCGAGCCGCATAGCGCAAGCCGACTGTGCCAAGGGTGTGGTGTTCGATGGTTTCCCACGCACGGTGGGACAGGCTGAGGCGCTGGATCGTCTGCTGCGGGAGATGGGGCGCGGTGTGGACGTCGTGCTGAACATCGCCGTCGATGCCGGGGTGCTTTTGGAGCGCCTCGCAGGGCGATGGACCTGCTCACGGTGCGGCGAGATCTACCACCGGTTGTTCAGCCCAGAGAAGGTGTCTGGCGTCTGTGACAAGTGCGGCGGCGAGCTTTTCCAAAGGGAAGACGATAACCGCGCCACGCAAGAGAGGCGCATCCTGGTTTACCAGGAGCAGACGGCCCCTCTGGAGGCGTACTACCGGTCGAAGGGACTGCTCGTCGATATCGACGGGGAGCGCCCTCCCGCGGAGGTTGGCGCGCAGATCAGGCAAGCCGTAGAGGCGGCTTTGTAGCAGTGGACACGAACAGGCAAAGGCTGTAGAATATGGTGCCCCGTCGGTCGTGTGATGAGCTTGATCGTATGCGTATTGCGGGCCAGATCGTGGCCCGCGTTCTTCGGGGGATCTCCGAGATGGTCAGGCCCGGGCTGGCCACCCGCGAGCTTGATGCCGCGGCGGAGGAGATCATCCGGAAGGCCGGTGGGATACCATCGTTCAAGGGATACCACGGCTACCCGGCGAGTGTGTGTGCGTCTGTCAACGATGAGATCGTGCACGGTATCCCAGGGCCTCGCGTGTTGGAGGATGGGGATGTCGTGAGCATCGACGTGGGCGCCATTTGGCAGGGATACCATGGAGATGCCGCCGTGACGGTGCCTGTCGGATCGGTATCAGAGGCCGTAGCAACTCTGATTCGGGCCACGGAAGCATCGCTCCAGGCGGGGATCGCGGCGGTGCGAGAGGGTGCGCGGATGGGTGATGTATCGCACGCCATCGAACGTGTCGCGCGAGATGCAGGTTGCGAGGTTGTGCGTGAATACGGTGGCCATGGCATCGGCCAGGCCATGCATGAACCACCAAGCATCCGGAATTGGGGTCCCCCCGGCGGCGGACTGAGATTGCGAGAGGGCATGACGTTCTGCCTGGAGCCGATGCTTACGCTCGGGGGATACAGCACAAAGGTGCTGGATGACGGATGGACGGTGGTCACGGCGGATGGGTCTGTATCGGCGCACTTTGAGCACACGGTTCTGGTTACTGAAAACGGCGCGGAGATCCTGACTCTGCCGCCAGAGGATCAAGTCGGGGAGGCATAGGGATGAAGGTTAAGCCTTCGGTGAAAAAGCGATGCGAAAAGTGCAAGATCATCCGGCGCAACGGAGTTGTGCGGATCATCTGTGAGAACCCGCGCCATAAGCAGCGTCAGGGATAGGGGAGCCACATCCCGCGCAGGGGAAGCTGCTCGGGGGATCGATCGCAGGGAGGAGCTTGAATGCCGCGTATTGCAGGGATTGACATACCGAACGAGAAGCGCGTGGAAGTGGGCCTGACGTACATCTACGGCATCGGTCTATCGCGTAGCAGGCAGATCTTGGGCAAGACGAACGTTAGCCCGGACACCCGTGGGCGTGACCTGACGGAGGCTGAGGTGGCACGGCTGCGAGAGGTGATTGGCCAGGACTATGTGGTCGAAGGCGATCTTCGACGCGAAGTGGCCATGAACATCAAGCGGCTGGTCGATATCGGCAGTTACCGTGGGCTGAGGCACCGCCGCAACCTGCCCGTCCGCGGGCAGCGGACCAAGACGAACGCGCGCACGCGGCGCGGGCCCAGACGTGCGGTGGCCGGCAAGAAGCGCTCCTCGGAAAAGAAGTAACAGCAGGGCTCAGGGGGTAAACGATATATGGGGCGGAGAAGAACTCGGGGCCGCAGCGTACGTCGTGAGCGCAGGAATGTGCCGCGCGGGCGCGTATACGTTCAGGCGACCTTTAACAACACCATCATTACGGTGACGGATCCGGAAGGTGGCGTGCTGGCGTGGCGCAACGCGGGCCAGGATTTTCGCGGTTCGCGCAAGAGCACTCCCTTTGCCGCGCAGACGGCTGCAAGTGTGGTCAGCCGGTCGGCTATGGACATGGGGATGCGAGACGTAGACGTGTTCGTCAAGGGACCGGGTCCCGGGCGAGAGGCGGTACTCCGCCAACTGCAGGCCTCCGGTCTGCATGTGCGGTCGATCACAGATGTGACGCCCATCCCGCATAACGGCTGCAGGCCGCCCAAAAAGCGCCGCATCTAGAGCGAGTGGGTTCATAGGCAACGGGAGTTGATTCACAGTCAGCGGGGAAGACGTAGAGTCCGACGTAAACCCGCTACCAGAGCCAATGGCCTGGAGCATACGGTCTGATGGCTTTGGCAGATCTCAGGAGGATGAATGGCCAGGTATACGGATTCGGTCTGCAAGCAGTGTCGACGAGAGGGTATGAAGCTCTTCCTCAAGGGCTCGCGATGCCTATCTCCCAAGTGCGCCATGGAGAAGCGGGCGTTCGCACCGGGCGACCATGGCCGACAGGCGCAGTTCAGAAGACAGGTGTCGGATTACGGCCAGCAGTTGCGCGAGAAGCAGCGCCTGCGCCGCATCTACGGGGTGCTGGAGCAGCAGTTCCGTCGCTATTATGAACTGGCGGAACGGATGCGTGGGCAGACTGGCGCGAACCTCATCGTCATCCTGGAGACTCGCCTGGATAACGTAGTATACCGGCTGGGCCTGGCAGAATCCCGGGCGCAGGCGCGGCAGCTGGTTTCTCACGGGCACATTGACCTGAACGGTCGCAGAACGGATGCTCCCTCGGCGTTGGTGTCGCCAGGGGATGTCGTCGCGGTTCGGGAGCGGAGCCGTGGAAACGCCTACTTCCGTGAGATTCGCGAGGTCCTGGAGCACCAGACAGTGCCGGCTTGGCTTTCGCTCAAGGCGGAGGAAATGTCCGCTGTGGTGAATGCCCTGCCCGCGCGTGAGTCAATCGACATTCCCATCGACGAGCAGCTCGTGGTTGAGTACTACTCGCGGTAGAGGGATCCTCTCACCAGGGTTCAAACGTACGTTGACTGGCGCCCGCGCGTTCTGAATCGCGGCGAGGCGGGCGCCGCGCAGGTAAGGAGGGTTTCCCTTGCTGTATCAAGTACTACCAAAGATCCAGGCGCAGGCCAGCACGCAGAACTATGGCCGGTTCGCCATTGGTCCGATGTCGCGTGGTTTCGGTACGACCGTCGGGGTTGCGTTGAGGCGGATACTGCTGTCGTCCCTTTCGGGGGCGGCAATCACCTCTGTGCGCGTCTCTGATGTGCCGCACGAGTTTCAGCCGATCCCGGGCGCCAAAGAAGACATGACCATGTTGCTCCTGAACCTCAAGCAGGTGCGCCTGATATCGCACTCTGAGGAACCCGTGCGCATGCACGTGTCCGCAAGAGGCAAGAGCGTTATCACGGCCGGCGATATCGAGGCCCCAGCGGACGTCGATATCATTAACCCAGAACTGCAGATCCTGACGCTGGACACGCTGGATTCCGACCTCGATCTGGAGTTTGTCGTGGAGCAGGGCAAGGGTTATGTGCCTTCAGACCAACATGGCGAGATGCCGATTGGCCAGATCCCGGTGGACGCGATCTTTTCGCCCATCGTCAAGGCCGCGTACCGGGTGGAGATGGCTCGCATCGAGCAGATCACGAACTATGATCTCCTGATCATGGAGGTCTGGTCCGACGGTACGGTCCGGCCTGCCGACGCCTTGACCAAGGCGGCCCGCATACTGGTGCAGCACGTAGAGCCGGTGGCCGCCTTCTCCGATGTCGAGGTGGAGGATCTGGACGAGGATACCGGGCGGAGTGGTATCGCAGGCGAGCTGTATTCCGTCCCGATCGAAGAACTGGATCTGGCGGTGCGCGCGTATAACTGCCTGAAGCGGGCGAGCATCAACACGGTGGGTGACGTGCTGGAACGAATGGCACGGGGCACCGATGAGATGCTGGCTATTCGCAACTTTGGCCAGAAATCTCTGGTGGAACTGGTGGCGCGCCTGAAGGAGAGTCACTATCTCCCTGAGGACTATGAGGTCGAATAGAGGCCGGCGCCGCCGTCCTTTCGGAAGCGGCACGGACGTGATATTAACGAGGGGTATGACGTTATGAGACATCGTGTTGCCGGCCGCCCTCTGAGCCGAACAGCCGCTCACGGGCAGGCGCTCAGGCGCAATCTGGTTCGGGCGCTCGTGGAGCATGAGCGTATTCGCACCACCAAGGCCAAGGCGTTGGCGGTGCGTGGGGACGCCGATAAGCTTATTTCACTGGCCAAGCGCGGCATGAGCAAGCGCGCAGCGGACGCTCAGGACGTGCATGAACGGCGCCAGGCCGCCGTGGTTCTTGGCGACCGCCGGCTGGTCTCGAAGCTGTTTGACGAGATCGCGCCGAGGTACGCGGAACGTGCCGGAGGGTACACGCGTGTGCTGGATCTGGAGCCGCGTAAAGGTGATAACGCGGAGATGGCGCTCCTCGAGTTCTCCTGAGAGCGGTTAGTAGGCAGTCCCTATGGCGGAGCCACAGAATTACCGGATGATCGTGGCCTACGATGGAACAGGGTATTCCGGCTTCCAGAGCCAACCGGGACGACAGACGATACAGGGTGCGCTTGAGAAGGCTTTGGGTTCTGCGACGGGTTCGGCAGATCGCGTAGCTGGAGCAGGTCGAACCGATGCAGGGGTCCATGCCGTCGGGCTGGTGGTCAGTTACCGTTCGGCATGGAGGCACTCGCCGGATGAATTACAGCGGGCGCTGAATGCGCTCCTTCCGGGTGACGTAGCCGTGAGTGGAGTCGAGAGGGTTGCGGAGAGCTTTCACGCACGGTACAGCGCGACGAGCCGCGAGTACGTTTACAGGATATATCAGAGCACGGTTCGGTTGCCGCACTTGGATCGTTTCGCCTGGCGCGTCAGCAGCGGCATCGACGAGAGCCGCGTGAAGTGTGCTTCAGAGATGATCGTCGGCGAGCATGATCTGAGGGCCTTTGGGACGGCTGCAGGTGGGCGATCGACGGTGCGCCGGGTGATGCGAGCAGAGTGGCGACGGGAGCCGCAGCTACCGTGGGGAGCGCCCATCTGGCAGTTCTCCATTGAAGCGAACGGCTTTCTGCGTGGAATGGTGAGACGGGTGGTCGGTACCCTGGTGCGGGTCTCTGAGGGGCATTTGGAGCCGGACGATGTCCGTGACATCATCAGAGCCGGAGATCCTGCCCGGGCAGGGCCGCCGGCACCCGCCCGTGGGCTGTTCTTTTGGGAAGCGCACTATGCGGGAGAGTGAACAAGCGCCGGGCGCTGATCCGGCAGGCTGCAGTCAACTGCAGGTACTTAATGCTCCGCGGGAGTATAAGGAGTGGGACGAGTGAAGACCTATGTAGTCAAGGGCGGAGATATCGAGCGCTCGTGGTTCGTGGTGGACGCTGAGGGGCAGAGCCTCGGGCGCCTAGCGACGCGGGTAGCGACGATTCTTCGCGGGAAGCACAAGCCGGCCTACACGCCGAGCATGGATCTGGGTGACTATGTGATCGTCGTGAACGCTGACAAAGTGCAGGTCACGGGGAACAAGATGACGGACAAGTTCTATTACCGTCATTCGCTGCACCCCGGAGGACTGACGGCCGTCTCACTCAGTGATATGTTAAAGAGCCATCCAGAGCGGGTAATCGAGCACGCCGTGCGGGGCATGCTTCCGAAGAACCGCCTCGGGCGGGCGATGTACACCAAGTTGAAGGTGTATGCCGGGCCTGAGCATCCGCATGAGGCTCAAAAGCCGCAACCCCTGGATCTCTGAGAGCGAGTAAGGAGGACGACACGTGGCGTTGGAGTACTATTACGGCACTGGCCGGCGCAAGACGGCAGCCGCGCGCGTACGGCTGTATCCGGGTGAGACCGGGTTTGTTGTGAATGGAAAGCCTGCTACCGAGTATTTCTCTCGGGTGACGGATATGCGCGATGCCTCCGAGCCATTGGTGGCTACGGAGACGATGGACAAGTATCGTGTATCCGTTGTGGTGGCTGGTGGCGGCGTAACCGGTCAAGCCGGCGCGATCCGCCATGGCGTAGCGCGCGCGCTACTGGTGGCTGACCCGGAGCTGAGGGATGCGCTTCGCAGGGGCGGCTACCTCACGCGTGATCCGAGGGCCAAGGAGCGCAAAAAGCCGGGCCTCAAGCGTGCCCGTAAGGCTCCTCAGTACACAAAGCGCTAGATCGCTGGCGCGGTTCTGACCTCTTTGGCAGGCTAGATCCCCAATCGGGATCTGGCCTGCCTTTGGCGTCCTTCGGTGCTGCCAGGGCGCCAAAGGTCAGGATCGCGGGATGGGCGCAGTTACCAGGGCCAGTAAAGCACCAGTCCGGCCGTCAACGCCCACAGGAGGATATCGACGAGAAGCGGGCGATCCCCTAGGACGATGTCCTCCGGCGTTCCACCTAGATCGCGTACATGTATGAGGTAGAGGTAGCGGAAGACCCCGTACATGACAAAGGGCAGCGTCAGCATCATGGTGTGGTTTTCCGGCAGGTTTGGCGCGGAGAAGGTGTAGAAGGAGTAGGCCGCGAGTGTCGTGGCGGTAACCAGTGAGGTCATCTCGTCAAGAAAAGGCACGCTGTACTCGCGCAGGATGGCTCGGTGATCCACGGCCGTTTCGTCGAGTAGCTTTATCTCGTGACGGCGCTTGTTGAGAGCGATGAACAGAGACAGGAGAGTGGTGCAGACGTATAGCCAGGGCGAAAAGCGTGTGACCTGCACCGCGGCTGCCCCGGCCGCCACGCGCAGCACAAAGCCCGCTGCGATAGCCATGACGTCGATGATGACCACGTGTTTCAGCCTGTAAGTGTATAGAAGCATGAGCACCATATAGGCTGCCGTGATGATCAGGACCTGTGGAACGAAGGCGGACGCCAGGGCAAAGCTCGCCACGAGGAGCACGAGCGCAGCAATGCGGGCCGTTGCCGGCTTGAGCGCGCCTGAAGCCAGAGGGCGCAGGCGCTTCTCTGGGTGATTCCGGTCGTTCTCGAGATCGGCAAGGTCATTGATGAGGTAGATAGCGCTCGAAACCGATACGAACACGACAAAGGCAACGAGGGTCCTGGCCAACGCACCCAGCTCACCGAGGCGTCCGTCGAAGAGGAGTGCAGCAAACACGAACGCGTTTTTGGCCCACTGCTTTGGACGCATAGCCCTGATCAACATCCGCATGCGACTGGTCTCCTCCACTGAAGTGGGCTAATCTTATGAAGACACGTGCGCCGCGTCAAAGGAGGGGGCGTTCTGCAAGGCGGACGCCGTTGGTCGTGCGATGAGGGAGAGGCTTTTACTTGCGTTTGGATCAAGCGATCTATAGCAGGGGGATGACAAAGAGCCGGGAATGGGCGCGCCGCCTGATCATGGCTGGCGAGGTGCGCGTGAACGGGCTCGTAGTCGACAAACCGGGGGCGCCCGTGGAAGATGATGCCGAGATACAGATCGAGCGCGAGCCAGCCTACGTCAGTCGGGGCGGGCTGAAGCTTGAGAAGGCGCTGGACCTGTACGATATCTCCGCAGAGGGCCTTATCGTGGCGGACATCGGCGCCTCCACAGGTGGGTTCACGGACCTGTGGCTTCAGCGCGGGGCTCTTCGCGTATATGCCATCGACGTGGGGTACGGTCAACTCGCCTGGAAGCTCAGGCAGGACCCGCGGGTGCTGGTGATGGAGAGAACCAACGCACGTCATCTGGAGGCACTACCGGAGTTGGTGCAGCGCATCAGCATCGACGTATCGTTCATCTCTCTGGACTTGATCCTGCCGCGTGCGCTGAACTGGCTGGCCCACAGGGGAGAGGCCGTGGCGCTCATCAAACCGCAGTTCGAGGCGGGGGCCGATCGCGTTGGGCGCGGCGGTGTTGTGCGCGACCGCATAACGCATCGAGACGTAATCCGCCGTGTTCTAGAGAATGCCACGGTCTCTGGCTGGCAGATTCTGGGACTGACCCGGTCGCCTCTGGTGGGGCCGGCCGGGAACATCGAGTTCCTGGCATGGCTTGGCAGGAACACGGAGCACCCGCCGATTGCGATCGGTGACGAGCTGGATGCTGCGATAGGACAAGCACTGGATTGAGGTGAGCCAGATGCCGACTTGGTTGGGTACCCGCGCACAACGACTGAGAGCACTACTGATCGCCCTAGTGATGGCCATCATCTGGGCTGTGCTGCGCGAAGGGGCCGCGGCGCTCGTTCCCTTTTTCATCGGCGCGATCCTGGTGTACATCCTGATCCCGCCTGTGCAGTTCCTGCAGGATCGTGCGCCACGCAAGATCCGCGGCAAGAGAGTGGCACGGACTCTGGCGATCATTCTGGTGTATCTCGTGGTGTTCGGCCTGCTGGGTGGATTGCTGTCATACGTTGTCCCGGAGCTCATCACGCAGACCCAACAACTGGTCAGTACGGTGCCCAAACTGGCAGAGAACCTCAGTGGGAGGATATCCTTTGATGTGGATGCCTTGCTGGAACGGATACCGCTGGCCATTCGCTCGAGCGTGGAAGAAGGTGTGCAGACCACGATCCGGGCGGTGGGCGATGCTCTTCAGACTGGCATTGAGAAGACCGTTCAGACGGTATGGGCAACGGTGTCTTTCATCGTGGGTATGGCGATCGTGCCGATCTGGGTCTTCCTGGTGCTCTCGAACCTCGCCGGCGCACAGCGGACCTTTAACCGCATGATCCCCCCGGCGGCGCGTGGTGATGTCCACAACATCGTAGGAATTATCGATAGCCTGGCCAGTGCCTACCTGCGGGGCCAGCTGATCCTCTGCCTGGTGATAGCGGCGGCATCGACGATTCTGCTGGCAGCCCTGGGCGTGCCGCAGGCACTCTTGCTGGGCACTCTGGCGGGCGCTTTCGAGGTCATCCCGAACCTGGGACCCTTCATCGGGGCCATTCCCGCGGTGGTGGTGACCCTGCTCGTGGATCCCATCAAGGCCGTGTGGGTGGCTTTGGGCTTTGTGGTGATCCAGCAGGTGGAGAACGCCTTTCTTGTGCCGCGCATCTCGGGGCGAGCCGTCCGGTTCCATCCGGCCATCGTGATTGTGCTGGTGCTCGTGGGAAGCGAGGTTGCGGGCCTGTGGGGGATGCTTCTGGCGGTGCCTCTGGCGGCAATGCTGCGAGATGTGGCGCGCTACCTCTATCTTCGAACTACCGATCGCGGCGCGACGCCTGAGATGGCGATGGAGATTCTCCGAGCGCAGAGCGTCTAGTGGGGCTATTCGACGCCGGGCGGGCGTGATGTATACTCTAGCATCCACGTGTTCGTGCTGCCCGCCACCATGCTAACCAGGGACTGATGCCCCAGTGAGCAATAACCTAGAGTTCGTACGCAACTTTTGCATTATCGCGCATATCGACCATGGCAAGTCGACCCTGTCCGACCGGCTTCTCGAGGATACCGGCACGATCGCCAGCCGGGACATGGCCGAGCAGGTCCTCGATCGCATGGAACTGGAGCGTGAGAAGGGAATCACGATCAAGGCCAAGGCGGTGCGCATGCTCTACAGCCCCGCCGAGGGCGGGCGGACGTATACGCTGAACTTGATCGACACGCCGGGCCATGTGGATTTTGGCTATGAGGTTTCGCATGCGCTGTCGGCCTGCGAGGGAGCTCTGCTCGTGGTCGACGCCACGCAGGGTATCGAGGCCCAGACGCTGGCCAATCTGTACCTGGCTATGGAGCACGATCTCGATATCATTCCCGTGCTGAACAAGCTGGACTTGCCTTCGGCCGACCCCGAGGGAGTGTCTGCGGAAATCGAGGAACTGCTGGGCGTGTCGCCAGGCGACATTCTGCGGGTATCTGCCAAGGATGGCACGGGCGTAGATGCTTTGCTGACGGCTATCGTCGAACAGATCAGACCTCCGGTCGGCGATTCCGACGAGCCTCTCAGAGCCCTTGTTTTCGACTCACACTATGACTCGTACAAGGGCGTTGTGGCCTACGTACGCGTAGTGGATGGGTCCATCGCGGGTGAGGCGCCGCTGCAGATCATGTCCACCGGGCGAAAGGTTGAGCCCCTCGAGCTCGGAATATTCGGGCCCGATTTGAGGCCGGTGGAGAGCCTCTCCGCGGGTGACGTGGGCTATGTGGCCACCGGGCTCAAGAACGTCCGGGATTGTCGCGTCGGGGATACGTTGACGGGTTGGCAGCGGGCTGCGACGGAGCCTTTGGCCGGGTTTGATCCGCCCAAGCCGATGGTATATGCCGGGCTCTATCCGGTTGAGAACGATGACTATGAGGATCTGCGCGATGCGCTGGAAAAGCTCCAGTTGAACGATGCCTCGCTGGTCTACGAGCCCGAGTCATCGGTGGCCTTGAACCTCGGATTTCGCTGCGGGTTTCTGGGTCTGCTCCACATGGAGATCGTCCAGGAGCGCCTGGAGCGTGAGTACGAGCTGGATCTTTTGGCCACAGCGCCCAGCGTGGAATACGAGGTGGAGCTCACCAGCGGTGACACCATCAGCGTGGATAACCCCGCGGAACTCCCCGATATGTCCTATATCAGCGAAATCCGCGAGCCCTGGATGCAGATCAGTCTCTTTGCGCCAAAGGACTATATCGGGCCTCTGATGGAACTGGCTACGAGTCACCGCGGCGGCTTTGACAAGATGGAGTTCCTGGATGCCAGCCGGGTCGTGCTGTACTTTGACATCCCGCTATCGGAGATACTGGTCAACTTTCATGATCAGCTCAAGTCCTGCTCACGTGGGTACGCGAGCATGGATTACCGGTTCACGGGCTACCGTGCGGGCGACCTCGTAAAGATGACGATCCTGGTGAACGAAGAGCCTGTGGATGCGCTTTCGGTGATCGTACATCGCGAGAGCGCCTATGCCAAGGGGAGCCTGCTGGTCCGCCGGCTGAAGGACGTGATCCCGCCGCACCTGTTCCCGGTGCCGATTCAGGCTGCAGTGGGCGGAAAGGTGCTCGCCCGGGCGACGGTCAAGGTGGTGCGCAAGGACGTGCTCGCCAAGTGCTATGGTGGCGATGTGACGCGCAAGCGCAAGCTCCTGGAGAAGCAGAAGGAAGGCCGGCGACGACTGAAGAAGGTGGGCAAGGTGGAACTGCCTCAGGAGGCCTTCATGACCGTGCTCAGGCTGAACGACTAGTCCGATGTCGTGCTCGGCTGCGGATCAGGACAGGCGATCGTCTCGCATGGCCGACCCCGCGGCGTGTGGGCTGCGGCGGGATCGATGGTCGGGAGAGGCCCACTCAGCAAGGCGCGTCTGGTGCGAGCGGGCAGCCGTCGCGGCGCTGCTGATTGTCGCCCTCGGCGTCCGCCTCTTCGGTAATACGTGGGATCACGGCTACCTGTTCCATCCCGACGAGCGGCAGGTGGTCTTTGTGACGGCGGACCTCGAGCTCAGCTGGCCGCCAGACTGGGACAGCCTGTTCTCGCCCGCCAGCAGCTGGAACCCGGGTTTCTTCTCCTACGGATCGTTTCCTCTTTACCTCCTGCGCATTATGGCCAACGCCTCTTCAGTGGTCTGGCCGGCGATGTCGAATCTGCGATCCTCTTATGTCATCGGCCGCGTCATCTCCGCTCTGGCCGATGTGGGCACCATTGCGCTGGCCTATGCCCTGGGCAGGCGCCTCTACGGGCGCTGGACCGCTTTCCTGGCGGCGACCTTTCTGACCTTTGCTGTGCTCCACGTTCAGCTCTCGCACTTTTACGCCGTGGATACCCTGCTGACCTGTGCGATCATGCTGGTGCTTGTCCTGAGCGTGCGCCTGGTGGACAAGCCCACGCTGGGGAGAATGCTGGGGGCGGGCATGGCGCTGGGGCTGGCCTGTTCGATCAAGATCAGCGCGGCCGCGCTGATGGCTCCGCTGGCCGTCGCATGGATCGGCGCGCTGGCCCTCGGCCGCCGTGAGAACGGCGCACAGGCCGAGCGCTCAGGTGGGCATCTGGGTGCGGAGGCGGTGCGCGGCATTATCGCTGCCGGGTGGATTGCGGCCATCACGTTCGTCTTGCTGGAGCCCTATGCCCTGATCGACCTTGGCACCTTCCTGGGGGATCTAGCCACCGAGAGCATGATGGTGAGCGGCAGTCTGGATCTCCCCTACACAAGACAATACGCCCGGACGGTTCCCTACATCTACCAGATCGCACAGACGATCTGGTGGTCGCTTGGTCTGCCATTGGGTGCTGTCGGCTTCTCCGGAGCCGTCGCGATGATCTGGGGGCTCATCCGGGCCGCACTCAAGCGCAAATGGTCCTCTCTCTTCCCGGAGGTCATCCCCGTCGTTTGGTTCGTCATCTACTTTGGGATCATCGGTGCTTTCCACGCCAAGTTCCTGCGCTACATGCTGCCTCTTACGCCCCTTCTGTGCCTGTGGGGAGCACGGTTGCTCGATAGGTTGGTGCACCACGGGGGGCGTGCCGCCCGTGCCGCCGGGCGGGGGCAGGCCGTGGTGGTTGTCGCGGCCTCCGCCCTGTATACGCTGAGCTTCTTGCACATCTATGCTACCGTGCACCCCTGGGAGCAGGCCACCGAGTGGATCTGTGAGCAGGTCCCGGCTGGCAGCACGTTGCTGATCGAGCACTGGGACCAGCCTCTTCCCATTCTGCAGGGAATGGGTGAGCATCGCTGCTATGAGGATTACCGCATTCTGACGTTTCCCGCCTATGATCCCGACACCTCAGAAAAGCGTTCGGCTCTGGTGGAGGCGCTCCGGTCCGCGGACTATGTCGTGATCGCCAGTAACCGCCTGTACGGCAGTGTCACGCAGCTGCCCGAGCGCTATCCGACCACCACGCGCTACTATCAGAGGCTGCTTGCTGAGGATCTGGGCTTTGAGCTGGCCTACTTTGCGCAGGTGTACCCTTCACTCGGGCCGTTTCGTTTGGTCGATGACCCGTTTACCAGATCCGGTCTGGAGGTCCCCGCGTTGTTGCGGGACGAGGGGCGGAAGGCGAGCGATCTCGTATTGGGATACGTTGATGAGAGCTTCACCGTGTATGATCACCCCCTGCCCATGATCTTCCGACGCGCCTCAGATCTCCCTGAAGGGCGGTTGGAGGCGCTACTGGAGGAAGCTGGCTAGCACGCGATCTTGCGTAAGGACCGGGCGAGGTCGGCTGTTGCGTCTGGCCCAGGGATACATACGATGCTATAGTAGGCTCGTAACGGGATAGAAGCTACTGACAAAGGGAATATAGTGCAAAAAAGAGCACGTCTCGCCATCGGCATCATCTTGAGCTTGGCGTTTCTGTATCTCGCGATGCGCGATATCGACTGGCCGGAGCTTTTTGCCCTGTTCGGGCAGGCATCGTATGGATACCTCGGGCTCGCCTTTGTGCTCATCGCGGCCATCAGCATGATCCGGGCACTCCGCTGGCACCTGCTGACCCGACAGGACCCGGGGGTAAGCCTCTCTTCGCTGTATCACCTGGTGAACATCGGGTACTTTTTCAACAACATCCTCCCGGCCAAGGCAGGCGAGTTCATCCGCGGCTATCTGGCGGGAAGAAAGCTCACCGGCGGGTACGGTCAGGCAGCTTCTTCGCTGCTGGTGGAGCGCCTGCTCGATGTGCTATCCGTGATCGTCATACTGGTGCTGTTGCTGCCCGTGATCGCCATCCCGGAATGGGTGCGCCGGGGAGGGCTGATGTTTGGCGCTCTCGCGGTTGCCGGGATCGCGGCGTTGCTCATCATGGCGCGCATTGGCCCGCGGGCTATCGACTGGGTGTGGCGCTGGGTGGGGCGCGTGCCTGTGCTGGGCAGGCCGGCGGTTCGCAGCGCGCTCGCCGAGTTGGTCGGCGGCTTTGGCGTGTTGCTCGAGTGGCGGAGATTGCTGGGCGTAGTGGCGGCGACCGCCGCGGTTTGGCTTGGATATGCAACGCTGAACTATATCCTGCTCTTTGTCTTCCGCCTGCAATACCTTCCGTTCTCGGCGGCTGCGCTCGTTCTCTGTGCGACCGGATTCTCGATGATGGTGCCTTCATCGCCGGGCGCCATGGGCGTGTTTGAGTGGTCCGGGGTTCAGGGCCTGGCGGTGTACGGTGTGGATCAGGGTGTTGCTTTCGGTTACATGCTGGGCCTGCACCTGTTTACCAATCTCACCCTTATATTGCTGGGCTTGGTGGGCATGCTGGCGCAGGGGATCTCTTACCAGCACGTCAGGGATGTGGTATCCAGCCGCACGTGAGCGCCTCTGGATCACTATGGCGAGCCGAGATCGGCAGGCTTTAGCACTTTCCTGACGTCTATGGCGTTTGGAACTTGGCTGAGAGGGTACATGTCGGAAGTGGAGACTGGACCACAGAGCGAAGAGAAAGCGCGCGAGAAGACTCTGGGCGCGCTGCTGCGCAACGAGTCCGATGTGGCCTACCGGCGCCGCGTACGAACAATGCTGCGCTACCTGGATCCGCAGCCGGGCCAGACGATTTTGGATTGCGGCACGGGCATGGGCTTTTATCCACGCGCGATCACGCGGCTGTACCCGGAGACGCGCGTCCTCGGGATCGACGTGGATCGCCGCGCGTTGGCATTCGCGCGCGCGCACGTCGCGGGCCAGGCGCTGGTGCTCTTTGCGGATGTATCCAGGATACCGTTGGCGGACGAAAGCGTGGACAGCGTGATCATGTCCGAGGTGCTTGAGCACCTGCGCGATGAGGCTACGGCCCTGGCCGAGGTGTGGCGCGTCCTCAAGCCCGGCGGCAAGCTGGCGGTGACGGTTCCTTCCCGCGACTATCCGTGGTGGTATGATCCCATCAACCGTCTGTCTATGGCGATCCGGCGGCGCCCGATCCGAAGGGGCCCGTTTGCAGGCATCTGGGCCAACCATGAGCGACTCTACACGGCTGAGGCGCTGCGGCAGGTGCTGCGGTCCGCGGGCTACGCGCTCGGCCCGGTGGAGCAACTCACGCACTACTGCTTCCCTGGGACTCAGACCATCGTGTACACAATCGGCAAGGGATTGATCGAAAGGAATCTCCTGCCCAAGGCGGTATCCAGGTCTGTCCACCGCTTCGACGGTGAGGCCAACCGGAACAGCCCCATGAATCCATTCAACTGGGCCCTGGCGCTGTTCCACCGGATCGACCGGCTGAACGAGGACGCGGAACGGCTGGCTCGGAAGCGTACGTTTGTGAACCTGGCCGTGCTGGCGACAAAGGGATGATCGCCTGACGACGGCTTCACCACAGATCCAAGCAAGACAGGAGCTCTGTTCACCACTGTGGGTAGCGCCGCATCACCCAGTACGAACACACTGAAATCGAGACCAGGCGGAACGTGGTCACTGGGATTTGTGCTGTTGGCAGGAGCCCTGGGGCAGTTGTTGCTCGATCGCGGTACGCTGCCCGCCCTTGGCGGCGCACTGCTGGCTGCTGGCGGTATCCTGTTCGCGGTACTCGCCCCTGGTCGGAAACGGTGCCTGTCCGGCCCCAGTGCCGTCCCGCAGATGTGCATTCACTGGCCCACTGTGGGCATCGCCGCGGGGCTGGCCCTGCTTGCTGTGCCCGGCCTGGCCGCCAACAGATTCACCCTGGCCGGCGTGATGCCGTGGCTGGGCGCGATCATCGCCCTCGCGATCGCCGTCTGGCCTCAGCGGGACCGGACCGTAGCGCGCCGGTTGCCGCTATCCGTTACGTTTTCGTGGCCCGTCGTTGTTGTGGGGCTCGCGGTCATCGTGGGAGCCTTTCTACGGCTACACCGGATTCACAGCATCCCGTTGGAGATGGGTTGTGACCTGCCGCTTATCCAGGGGAACATCGCGCAGATCCTGGACGGTGAGTTCCCGATCTTTTTCGAGTCACACCCCGGGCGAGAGGGACTGTTCTTTTACCTCGCCGCCGCCGTCGCCTCGGTGGCCGGGCTCAGCCATGTGAGCATCAAGATCGCCGCGGCACTGATCGGCGTGGCGTCCATCCCCGTCATGTACTGGCTCGGCAAGGAGATGTGGGATCGGTGGGCCGGTGCGGCAGCCGCGGTACTGTTGTCGATCAGCCACTGGCACATCATCCTCAGCCGGATGGGCTATCGTGCCGTGCTGCTGCCCCCGCTGGCGTCGCTATGCTTACTCTTTGCTGTTCGCGGGCTCATGACGGGACAGCCGCGCTGGTATGCCCTCAGCGCAGGTTTTGCTGCCCTATGCCTGCAGACCTACAACGCCGGGATGGTGGTCCCTCTACTGCTCATGGGCGCGTTGCTGATTGCAGCGGCGTTCCGAAGGCAACTCCAGGTCCGCATCTCCTGGAGCATGGTGCTCCTGTGCGCCCTGGTGATCTTAATCGTCGCGCTGCCGCTGGTGTGCTATGCGTTGGAGGACCCTGCGCGGTACCTGTATCGAGCGGCCACCCGAGCGACCTCGATAGAGGCCCCCTTGCCCGCGCGGCCCCTGGCGACCTGGCTGGGGAATGGCGCCAGGGCAGCGGCGATGTTCCAGTACCGTGGAGATACGGTGTACGTCACCAACGTGCCGGGCTACAGGCAACTCGGTTTCGCCACCGCGTTGTTTTTTGCGCTGGGAGCCGCCTACTGTGCCCTGAGGCGCCCCTTGAACCACGGCTGGCTCTTGTGGCTGTTCTTGATCGGGTTGCTGCTGCCTTCGACGCTTTCACTGGCCTTCCCCGATGAGGTTCCCAGCGCTGTGCGAAGCATAGGCGTCCTGCCGATGGCCATGATGCTGGCCGCCGTGGGAGTGCGGGCGGCCAGCTGCTGGCTGACCGGGGGAAGTCCGCAACCCGGTAGATCCGGCAGGCTGAATGCCGTGGTGCGCCCTCTCTCTGTGGTGGCGATTGTGGGAGGACTGCTGGCAGAAGCCGTGGCGGTCTATCCACTGTACTTTGGGCGATATGTGTCCGCCCAACCCTACCAGAACCAGTCCATCTCACTGGAGATGGCTCATGTGATCGATGCCTACAGCGACGGGCAGGCATACATCCTCGTAGCGCCGTTCTGGTATGATGGGAACGCGGTTCGGGCTCAGCTGGTGCACGCCGTGCCCGATGGCGTTCAGGAGGTCACGGTACTGGAGCCAGGGCAGGGGCCCCTGGATCGGAGCGTTCCGCGCGCGCTGGTGATCGTACATCCCGATGGCCTGGAGGCCCTCTCCCTGCTGGAGGGGGACTATGATCGGTCGATCGTGCTTGGGCATCGCTGGGAAGATGGAAGCCTGGCGTTCTGGGCGTTCTATGGCGAGAGGAAGGCCGAGTGAGGTCGCTGGCAGTGCCGCGTCGAAAACCGGTCGCGCTCGCGGCGCGACCCTCCAATTCCGAGGGCGATCGAAGCGTGCTCCGGAGGGAACATCGCCTGCTGGTGCTCGTGGCCATGGCCGGCATACTCCTTCTGGGCGGGTATCTCCGGCTGGTGGGCCTGGATTGGGATGAAGGGCAGCATCTACATCCGGATGAGCGATTCCTGACGATGGTCGAGAACGCTCTGGCCTGGCCGGAGTCACTGGGCGAGTATCTAGATTCCTCGGTAAACCCGCTCAACCCGTACAACCGGGGGCAGGGCTCGTACGTCTACGGGCTTTTGCCCGTGACGCTGGCCAAGTTCATCGGACAGGCGACGGGCCACACGGGCTACTGGGGCGTATATCTCGCCGGCCGGGCCATGTCCGCGATCCTCGATCTTTTGGCGGTGGTGGTCGTCTTCTTCCTGGGCCGGCGGCTGTACGATACGCGAGTCGGCCTGTTGGGCGCTTTGCTGTTGGCGATGACCGTGCTCAACATCCAGCAATCACACTATTTCACCGTGGACTCCGCCACCACGTTCCTGGTGACGACGGCCCTGTACGCGGCGGTGCGCGTATCACAGGGGGAGAGTCTCGGCAGTGTGCTCGGCCTTGGGCTCGCCTTTGGCCTGGCGATTTCCGCCAAGATCTCGGTGGCTACGTTCGGGCTGATCATTGGCCTGGCACTTCTTGTGCGGGTGTTCGGGCGAGGATCCCAGGGCGGGAACCAGCCCGACGGCCGCGTGACGCGTACAGGTCGGATGGGGCGCTGGCGCTTTACCCTTGCCCTGGACGACGATGATGCCCCTCTCTCCGTCCGGCGGCTTGATGGTGTGGTTGTGCGCTGGTTACGGGCTGCCGTGCTGATGATTGCGATCCTGTTCATCGCCTTTTGGGCCTTTCGCCTGGCCCAGCCGCAGGCCTTCCAGGGCCCAGGCCTCTTTGGACTCCAACTCAACCAGCGCTGGCTGGATGACATGCGTTACATTCAACGGCTGATGTCCGGCGAGATCGACTACCCGCCGAGCCACCAATGGGCGGATCGCGCTCCCGTCACCTACATGCTGGAGAACATGGTCAAGTGGGGGCTCGGGCTGCCCCTGGGACTCGCTGTATGCTTTGCCTGGGGGCTGATGGGATGGCAGCTGCTGCGACACGGACAGCTAAGGCCGCTACTCCCCTGGAGCTGGATGACGTTGACGTTCCTGTACCAGAGCGTCCAGTTCGTCAAGACCGTCCGCTACCTGCTTCCGATCTATCCCACCATGGCGCTCATGGCGGCCGCGGGCCTCGTCTGGCTGTGGGATCGGGCACGCAGCAGCGCAAGGCCAAGGGCCACAGCGTTGGCGGGGGTGATCTGCGGCACGGTCGTGCTGGGCACGGCGCTGTGGGCCTTTTCCTTTGCTTCGATCTACACCCGGCCTGTGACGCGCATCGAGGCCTCGCGCTGGATCTATGCCAACATTCCTCCGGGGTCTGCGCTCACGTTCGAGGTGTGGGACGATGCACTGCCACTGAATCTCGATGGACGCCTGGCGGACCAGACCTATACCATGGTGCGCACCGATCCTTACTGGGAGGACATCCCAGAGAAGCGCACGGCGCTCGTGGAATGGCTGGACCAGGCTGACTATATCATCTTGAGCAGCAACCGGCTGTACGGCTCCATCCCGAGATTGCCGTCGCGCTATCCGATGACGACCCGGTACTATGAAGCGCTGTTCAGCGGTGAGCTCGGATATGAGATGCTCGCCTCTTTCACCTCGCGTCCGCAGCTGTTTGGCATCGAGATCGTCGATGATGATGCGGACGAGTCCTTCACCGTCTATGACCATCCGCGTGTGACCGTCTTCCGAAAGACCGCGGCCTACTCGACGGAGGCTGTTCAGGCGCTGTTTGCGGACTATGACCTGGAGCGGATCGTGCGCATCATGCCCAAGCAGGTGACCGGGGCCCCTGACGGGCTGATGCTGAGAGCGGATGAGCTGCGCTCCCAGCGCCAGGGGGGAACGTGGTCCGATCTGTTTGACCGAAAGAGCCTCGTGAACCGTGTCCCCGTTCTGGTGTGGTATCTTGCCTTCCTGTTCGTGGCGGTCCTGGCTTTCCCCCTGGCATTTCCGGCCCTGAGACAGATGCCCGATGGCGGCTACCTGCTGGCCAAGGCCGTGGGCCTGCTGTTGGTTGGCTACGTCCCCTGGATGCTGGTAAGCCTGGGGGTCGCGACGTTCAGCCGGGGGACGCTGTGGCTCTCGCTGATGGGGCTGAGCGCCGTCTCCGCCCTTGCGGCGTGGGCCCAACGTCGTGATCTGGTCGGCTTATTGCGTAAGCGCTGGCGTTTATTGGTCGTCAGCGAGGGATTGTTCCTGATCGCCTTTGTGGGCATGATCCTGATTCGCCACGGCAACCCGGATCTGTGGCATGGCGCCATGGGCGGCGAAAAGCCCATGGACCTGGCGTATCTGAACGCGATTATCAAGAGCACCACGTTTCCCCCATATGACCCATGGTTTTCGGGCGGCCATATCAACTACTACTACTATGGCTGGCTCCCGATTGCCGTGGTGATCAAGCTCACGGGGATATTGCCGACCGTCGGCTACAACCTCGCGCTGGCGACCTTGTTTGCGCTCGTGTTTGCCGGGAGCGCCAGCGTCGCGGCGTACCTCATGCCGCGCTGTAGGGACGATGCCGACGGTGCCTGGCTGCCGAGCTGCCTGCGATGGGGGCTTGTCGCCGGGGTGCTCGTGGCCGTGGCCGGGAATCTGGGCGAGATCGAGTTGCTCTGGCAGGGGCTGGCGGAGATTGGTCGTCGAGGCGGAAGCGCCCTGTTGGGAGAGGTGGGGCAGGTGCTTCGTGGACTGCTGGCTCTCCTGCAGGGGCATGAGGCTCTGGCTTTTCGGCCCGAGTGGTGGTACTGGAATGCCAGCCGGATCATGTCCCACGGAGAGATCAACGAGTTCCCGTTCTTTTCCTTTCTCTATGGGGACCTGCATGCGCACGTCGTGGCGATGCCCCTCTTTGTCCTCGGCGTAGGGGTGGCGGCAAACCTGGCGTCGGGAGGAAGCGGCCCGCCCCTAGGTGTGAGGCGAACATTGGCGATCCAGATCGGGTTGCTGGCCCTGGTGCTGGGCGCCAGCTGGTGCGCCAACACCTGGGATCTGCCAACGGGCTTGGCTATTGCCGCCGGAGCACTCGTTATACGCGCGCGCGATCGTATACGCGTGAGGAGTCGCCAGACCATCGTGGCATTGGTCAGTCAGCTCGCCGCTATGGGGGCCCTGGCGTGGCTCCTCTACTTCCCTTTCCACGCGCGCTACGGGGCGGCTTACTCCAGCGTTGGGCTGTGGTCCGGCGAGAGGTCCTCGCTCGGCGATCTCGTGCTGATCTATCTCCCCTTTCTCTTTGTGCTGATCACCTATCTCTTGCAGGCCGTGAGGCCTCCCATCGTACGCAGTCCCTGGTGGCGTTCGCTGCGCCTGGGCCTGGCCCGACAGCCTCGATTTGGCCGCGGCCTGACTCTCAGACGGGCGCTGGTGCGCTATCCTACGCTGTTCTACGGCCTGGGATGGCTGGTCTGCCTACTCATGGTGGGCGCCGTGGCCCTGCTCATCGGGGCAGGCGAGGTGACGAGCGCCCTTCTGTTCATACTGCTGGCGCTGGGCGTGCTCGCGCTCTTTGCGGGTAAGGCTGGCTCGCGCGAGCGTTTCCTCAGGCTGATGGTCGTTGGCGGGCTGGCTCTATCGCTCGGTCTGGAGTGGGTGGTGCTGGACGGCGACATTGGACGGATGAACACGGTATTCAAGTTCAGCCTCCAGGTGTGGATCCTGTGGGGCATCTCGACGGCAGTCGCGCTCAGATCGATGCTGGCCGGGGCACGTGAGAGCGGCACGGGCGTGACGCGCCGGGCCTGGTGGCGTGTGGTTCTAGCGGCTCTGCTGGCTGGGACGCTAAGCTACCCGGCTCTGGCCGCTCCGGCCAAAGTCCGCGACCGCATATCTGCAAGCTCTCCGACCGGCCTGGATGGCATGGCCTTCATGGACTCGGCGACCTACCAGGACAACGGGCAGCAGTTGAATCTCGGGCACGATGCGGAGGCCATCCGTTGGCTTCAGGAGCACGTGCTGGGTTCTCCAGTGATCGTCGAGGCGAACACGCCACTCTATCGCTGGGGCGGGCGCGTGTCGGTGTACACGGGCCTGCCGTCTGTGGTCGGCTGGGACTGGCACCAGAAGCAACAGCGGGCAGCACTGAGCTCTACGGTCGTTGACTGGCGCCTCCAGGATCTGGCGACGATCTACACCAGCCTCAGTGTGGACGAAACGGTGGAGTTGCTGCGGCGATACCAGGTAGGCCTGATCTATGTGGGGGAACTGGAGAGGGCCTACTATGCGCCGGAGGCTCTTGCCAAGTTCGACGCGATGCTGGGGGACACACTGGAGCGGATCTACTCCAAGGGGCCTGTGACGATCTATCGCGTGCTGGGCTCCGGAGCTCGGCTGACGTCTGCACAACCCGCTGGCCCGGGCTGGGTCGAGGCTGCTCGCGATTGGCTGGCGCGTCACTGGATCCCATCGCGGGTCCGGGCCGACGGTGATTCGAGTGACGCGCGCCTGTTGCTCGAGAGCCCGGTGGAGGACGTGCCCTCGGTGAACTCCAGGGGATGGAATACCCTGGCAGAAGGTTCTCCGTTCGTCTCGGCGGCACTCTGGTGGCTCGTTTTGGTCCTTATCGGGCTCATTGTCTGGCCACTTATCCTTCCGGTCTTTGGCGGATGGTCCGATGGCGGGTATCTGGTGGCCAAGGGCCTGGGACTCGTGCTTGTGGGTTATGTGGCCTGGCTCGCGATGAGCCTGCGGTGGTTGCGGAATACACCGCTCACCGCCTGGGGTGCGGCCTTGATGGTGGGAGCGGTAGCGCTCGCCGTGTACGTCCGGCGTCGCAGGCGGTTCAGTTCGCGCTTCTCGGCCGCGGCAATGCGCGGGGAGGCGGTCTTTGCGCTGAGCTATGGCACATTCGTGCTGATTCGCATGCTGAACCCCGATCTGTGGCAACCCTGGTACGGTGGCGAGAAGATGATGGAGATCGCCATGCTGAACGCGATCTCGCGATCGGCCTACCTGCCGCCCTACGATCCCTACTTTGCAGGAGGGGTTCTCAACTATTACTACTACGGGTTGTACCTGGTGAGCCTGCTGTGCAAGATGGTTGGCCTATCGCCGGAGATCGGATTCAACCTGGCTGTCCCGACGTTCTTTGGGCTGACGGTAAGCCATGCCTTTGCCTTTGGGCGCGAGATCATCGGAACCGGGCGGCTGCGGATCTGGCAGGGCGCAGGCTCTGCGGCGCTGGTGGCCGTAGCCGGCAACTTGTCGGGTGCTCGGCAGATCGTGCAACAGCTGACCGTGTTGGCCTGCCCCGAGGGCGCGGGGTCCGCTCTGGAGGGGGCCGTCTGTGCCGTCGATGGGGCAGGCCGATGGATTAGCGGGGGCGGCGGGGCGCTGGCCTTTGACTACTGGTACGCGGCGACCCGGATTATCCCAAACACCATCAACGAGTTTCCGTTCTTTTCCTACCTGTTCGCCGATCTGCACCCGCATATGATGGCCCTTCCGCTTGGCCTGTTGGTATTGTGCCTGTGTGGCGCGCTAATCCAGGCGGCAAGGCCCAGCCTTGCCCTGCGTGCGTGCGCGGTGCTGTGGCTCGCGCTGACCATCGGTACGCTGAGCGTCACCAATACTTGGGATCTGCCGGTGTTCTGGCTGCTCTCCGCCGCCACGCTCGTCTACCTGGGCTACCGAAGCGGCGGGGTCCGGGGAGCCGTTCTGGGGGGCGGGGTATCCCCGGTCCTCGCTCTGGCCGCGCTGCTGGCTTTCGCACCATTCTACTCACGCTTTCGCGCACAGAACCTTGGGCTAGCCCTCCTGACGCCCGGCGAGCGCACGGCCGTGGCTCCTTTCCTGGAGATCTGGGGGGCGGTGTTGTGGCTGACCATCGGGCTGCTCCGGTGGGGGGCGAGGACTTCTGGCCGCCGGCGTGGTAGGAGAGGCTCGGGACGGGGGCGATGGCTGTCGCGAGCGCTCGGCATCGCGCTGTCGATCTCCTTCGCCGCGGGTGTCGCGATGGGCCAGATCTGGCCGTTGTTGGCCTGCCTGCTGGCCGCTTCTCTGGCGATGTGCATCCTGCAGAGAAACAGGCCGGGACGCTGGATTCTTTGGCTATGTCTCGCTGCCGGGTTTGGGCTGCTGCTCGGGATCGAATGGATCTACGTGGCCGATTTCCTGCGTGGATCGGACTGGCGCCGCATGAACACGGTCTTCAAGTTCTCGATCCAGGCCTGGGTACTCCTCGCCGCCGTGGGAGGCGCCATGCTGCCAGTCGTCTGGCAATCTGCGCGGCCCTGGACGTCATCTGGGATGGCCTGGCGAACGGGGGCCGTCGTTCTTCTTGCGGGCGCCTTTGTGTACCCGCTCGCGGCCGTGCCCACCCGCGTGAACGAACGGTTTCCCAGCGGATCGCCATCGGGCCTTACGCTGGACGGCACGGCTTATATGGAGCAGGCCGTATACAGCCTGCCAGAATCGGATAATCCGGTGGAGATGCGGTATGACCGGGATGCGCTGCGCTGGATCTGGGCGAACGTGAGTGTTCTGCCGGTGCTGGCAGAGGCGCCCGTGGGTTACTATCGGGAGGGTGGGCTGCGGATGTCTTCGTATAGCGGCCTGCCGACGCTGGTGGGGGCGCACCAATACGAACAGAGACCGGCGGAGCAGGTCGCTCCCCAGCTCGCCGACGCCGAGTTGCTCTTTACCACGGAGGACCCGGAGGTCGCGCTGGCGCTGATGCAGCGCCGGCACGTGAGGCTCGTGTACGTGGGCCCTCTGGAGCGGGCGCTGTATCCGGAGGCGGCCCTGGCCAAGTTCGAGGCGCTGGAGGACACAGGAGTACTCAAGTGCCTGTACGAGAATGATGGGGCCACGCTCTACCTCTACGCTGATGGCGTGCCAGGCGATCGTGGGAGCGCAGACGGATGGTCATAGGCGTTCTGCTGCGCTGGGGGCTGTTGCTCGAGCTCTTTGGGCTGGTGGGTTTGCCGCTGAGCATGACGCTGTTGCGCCATCTTCCCGAGCGCGGCGTCTGCTTCCGCCGGCCTATCGGTCTGTTACTGACTGGTTACCTGCTCTGGCTGCTGGCGACCACCGGCTGGCTGCGCAATACCACGGCGGCCGCGGTGCTGGCTCTCTGCCTGGCGGCGCTGATTTCGGTGGCCGTCGCCTGGAGGGATCGGACCGCGCTGTTGCGTCATCTGTCCGGGCTGAGGCGCGTCGTGGCGCTGGAATCGGCCCTGTTCTTTGCCGCGTTGCTGCTCTTTGGGATCTTCCGGGCCTTCAATCCGGACATCGTGGCCACAGAGAAGCCGATGGAGTTCGCCTTTCTGAACGGCATTCTGCAGAGCGAGACCTTTCCTCCGCACGATCCCTGGCTCGCCGGATACTCGATCAGCTACTACTACTTTGGGTATCTGATGGCCGCGATGCTGACACGGCTGTCGGCGCTGCCGAGCAGCGTCACGTTCAACCTTGTGGGTATCAGCCTGTTCGCTCTGACCATAAGCGGGGCGTTTGGCGTCGTCTACAACCTCGTGACTGCGGCGGGGCAGCGTGCCGCCCGGTACGGGCTGCTGGGAGGCATCCTCGTCGCCGTGATGGGGAACCTGGTCGGCGTACTGGAGTTGATCCGCGCTAGAGGGTGGGGCAGCGGGGCATTCTGGTCATGGCTGGATGTACGCAACCTGCAGGCATCGGAGCCGAGCCCGCACTGGTATCCCACGGACAACTGGTGGTGGTGGCGTGCCTCGCGCGTGATCCATGACCGTGGGCCCACCGGAGCGGACCAGGAGGTGATCTCCGAGTTCCCCTTCTTTAGTTTCCTACTGGGGGACAACCACCCTCACGTTCTTGCGCTTCCCTTTGTGCTCCTGGCGATCGCTCTGGCGCTGAACATACTCATGCGGGAAAGGGTGTGCGGTGAGGCCCCTGCGGTGGGTACAGGCCTGCGTCGCTGGATGGCGTCTGTTGCTCGCTCCTGGCCAGGCACGCCGCAAGAGGTGGCGTGGTGGGGTCTGATCCTGGGTGCGCTGGCCTTTCTGAACACCTGGGACTATCCCATATACCTGCTCCTCTTTGGCGCGGCTCTGGCGGTCTGGCGATACCGGGTGGACATCGGGAAACAGGGCTGGCTGCGCGACACGGCGATCCTGATGCTGGCGGTTGGCGCCAGTGGAGTGCTGGCATATTTCCCCTTTTTCCTGAGCCTGCGGTCTCAGGCAGGGGGCATCGGCCTGGTCTCTCCGGAAACGAAAACGGCGCCACAACAGTTCCTGCTGATGTTCGGGATCCAGTTTTCGCTGCTGCCAGCAACGCTGACCGTGATTGCTGCAGAGATGAGGGCCGCCCTCAAGTCAGTCGCTCCTCCATCACTGGCATGGATCTGGGCCGCCGCCTTCGGGCTGGCGCTGGTGGCCTCCCTGGTCGCCGGCTGGTGGACGGCGGCGCTGTGCCTTCTGTTTCTCCTGGTGAGCGGGGGGCTCCTGTTGTGGGGGACCGTGGTCGGAGTGCGAGAGTCAGCAGGGGGGCCTGATGCGCCCACGCTGATGGTCTTGTTGATGATCATGGTAGCGATGGGCCTCCTTTGTGCCGTGGAGGTCGTATATCTGCGTGACGTCTTTGACTCGCGAATGAACACGGTGTTCAAGTTCTACTATCAGGCATGGGTCCTGCTCAGCCTGTGCGGGAGCTATGGCGTCTACCGACTGGTTCGGAAGGCAGGCGAGCTGAGACGGCCCTGGCAGGCGGCCGTAGCGCTCTGGCTGGCTCTCTCGGGCATGCTCGTGATCGGTGGCCTGAGCTACACGGCGGCAGCGACGGCCACAAAGGCGGGTCTGTTTCGGGGCGAGGCGACGTTGAACGGAACCGCCTATGTGGCGCGGCAGAGGCCGGCCGAATACGCGGCCATCGCGTGGCTTCTCGCCGACGCTGCCCCTGATGCCGTGATCGTGGAGGGCTCCGGGGGCAGCTACACCGTTGAGAACTGGGTGTCCGCACACACGGGTCTGCAGAGCCTGCTGGGCTGGGCAGGCCATGAGCGGCAATGGCGCGGCTCTGGTGATCTCCCTGCTGAGCGGGAGCAGGTGCTGCGAGCGATCTACAGCGGTGTGGACATGGCGGAGACGGATCGACTGCTGAGGGATTACGGGGTAGACTATGTGCTCGTTGGGCCGTACGAGCGCGAAGCCTATGATGCCGGCGATGATACGCTCGCGAAGCTGGATGGCCTGATGGTTCGTGCCTATCAGAATGAAGTCTATGTCATCTATGCCCGAGCCAGATAGGGCGGAGTGTCATCCTGTGGATACTGCTGATGTGAGCCAGAGCGTGAGCGTTCCCGACGAGGAGACGTCCACAAGCGCCGGAGGCTCGGATACGGTCGTAGCCTTGAGGGAAGGGGAGGCAACGGCCTGTGCCACAGGCTGGCCGCGCATCACCATAGAACAGGTGTTGTACGTTGCCCTGGTACTCGGTGCGCTGGCTGTCCGAGTGTTCTCCCTGGGACGCTGGCCTCTGCTGCAGGACGAGGCGCCCACCGCGCTGGCCGCGGTGCAGGCCCTATCGGGGGATGGACTTGAGGTGCGCGGGTATCTGCCGTTTCTGCTCGATCTCCAGCTGATCTCGCTCACCGGTGCCCTGGACGCGCTCGCCGTGCGGCTGCCAACCGCTATGGTGGGCGCACTGCTGGTGCTCATCCCGTACCTCGCGCGGGGCTGGCTCGGGCGGACGGCGGCCCTGTTCGTGGCCGGTTCGCTGGCTCTCTCGCCGATCTGGGTCTATGCGGGCCGGACGGCTGACGGCGCCGCGATCGCGGTAGGGTTGTTCACCCTAGGCGTTTTGCTGGCCTATCGTGCACTGCAGCGCGGAGACAACCGTATGGCCGCGGCCGGGATGGCGTCCATCGGGCTTTCTCTGTGTGCCGGACCACAAGCCCTCAGCCTGGCTCTGGGACTCTGTGCGGCCGGGAGCGTGCTTTGGTGGCGAACCTGCCGGGACGCACGGGTGGAGCTTACGCGGCGGTGGCGCGAACTTGACCGGGGCAGACTGGTTCTGGTGGTCGGAGCCGCCTGGGCTCTGGGGGCCACGGCCTGCCTGGCGAACCCAGGCGGCATGGGTACCGCCGTCGATATGCTGGGAGGCTGGATCGGGGCGCTCGTGGAGAGATCCACTTGGCTCCCCTATCAGGCTCCACTGGTGCTGGCGGTGTACGAGCCACTGGGACTGCTGCTGGCGCTCTACGGCTTGTACAGGGGCTGGAGGGCCGGTTCCGCGCTTGATCAGGCCCTGGCTGCCTGGCTGCTTTTCAGCCTGATCCTCTGTCTGGCCCCGGGGCACCGTGAGCCGCGCTGGATTGTCACGATCGTCCTGCCACTGGCCATTCTGGCGGGGCGGGGTGCGCAGTACGGCATCGAGGGTCGCGTGATGCGCCTCGTCTCGAAGGAGTTAGCCGCCTTGGGTGCCAGCGTGTGCCTGCTGTGGTTTGCCCTGATCGAGCTGGGCGGGTACCTGTACCACGGCACGGACGTGTACCTGGGACTGGCGCTGCTCGGAGGCGGCCTGCTGGTGGTTGTGCTGATCGGTTACGGGATCTGGATAGGGCGAGAGGCGGCTGGACTGGTGGTCATGAGCCTCGTGTTGGTGCTGGCGACGCTGCTCACTATCCGGGGGACGGTGGCACTGGCCTACGATCGTGCCAGAGACCCATGGGAGCCCATGGTGGGCCACACCACCGCCGGCACGCTCCGGGATGTCGAGGCCCTCTTGGAGAGGCTGTCGCTTGCCGAAAGCGGCGATCCGCGCGCCGTGGATATCCTGTACGAGGAGGCGCTGTCACCGCAGATCGCGTGGCTGCTACGCGAGTACCCGAACGCCAAGCCCGTCGTAAGGGTGGGAGAGCCGTCCGAGGCGGCGATACTGATCGGTGCTCAGAGCGAGAGCCAGGCAGAGCCAGCCGGATATGTGGGGCAGTCCGTCACGCTTCGCGAGCGACCCGTTGTGGGCCAGAGGGATCTGCGAGAGGCGCTCAAATGGCTCTTGTTTCGAAAGGCGGGCCCGGCGGTGGAACGTGAGACTGTTTGGTTGTGGGTGATGAGGAAAACGGGAGAGACGGATGGGCAGTAACGAACTGATCACGCCTGTCGGCACCGAGTCACATCGGGGTTGGCTGGACCGGCCGGTGCTCGCCGGTGCGAGGATCGATCGTTGGGCGCTGGTCTGCGCCCTGCTGGTGGCGGCGATCGTCTTCACGCGGCTGTGGGATCTCGGGTCGCGTGCCTACAGTCACGACGAGAGCATCCACGCTTGGGAGGCCTGGAAGCTGACAACCGGTCAGGGCTACACCCACAGCCCCGTCTACCATGGACCGTTTCTGTACCACATGACGGCGCTGGTGTATCTGCTGTTCGGCGATTCCGATGTGACGGGACGTCTGGCGACCGCTGTCGCGGGGATCGCAATCGCTCTGAGCCCGTTGGCCATGCGCAAATGGTTGGGCAAGCAGGGGGCCTTCGCCGCTATGGCGCTCATGGCGGTTTCGCCTGTCCTGATGCACCGTGCGCGGTTCATCCGGCACGATCAGTTCGCCATCCTGTTCAACCTCATCCTGGTGATCGTGTGCTTGCGGTATCTAGAGGAGCGCAAGCCTCGCTATCTGTATGTGGCCGCGGCGGCTGTGGCGCTCGGCTTTGCGGCGAAAGAGACCACCTTCATCACCTATGCCATTCTGGGTACTTTTCTGGTGGGTTTCCTACTGTACCAGTGGCTTTCCACCCGCGATCTGCGACTGAGCACGCTCATCGCGATGCCGGCGTTCGACCTGGTGGTCACGATAGGGACTCTGATCCTGCCCTTTGCGTCCCCGGTGGTCATCACTCTGCTCGGGCACGATCCACTGGACTATACCACTGGACCGCTGCTGTTCTCGCTTGGCATTGCTCTGGTCATGTTCGGCATCGGCGCGGGGATCGGCATGTGGTGGGGCGCCCGCAGGTGGATGGCTTGTGCGGGCATCTTCTGGGCGGTGTTCTTGCCGTTCTTTACCACGATGTTTACCAATGGCGGTGGGATTGCCACCGGTGTTCTTGGCCAGCTCGGATATTGGCTCTCGCAGCATGGCGAGTCCCGGGGCGGGCAGCCCTGGCACTATTACCTCGTGCTCACGGTGGTGTACGAGTTCCTGCCTTTTCTGCTGGCACTTGCGGGGGTAGCCCTCTACGCCCTGAAGGGGGACTCTGTCGCCAGAGCAGAGGGCAAGCCTCAGCTCACGTCCGCGCCCTATGTGCCTCTGCTCATCTACTGGTTTCTGCTGGCGTTCGTGATCTATAGCTGGGCAGGAGAGAAGATGCCCTGGCTGCTGCAGCACATCAGCGTGCCGATGACCCTGCTGGGCGGCTGGGCTTTGGGATGGCTATTGCGCGCCGACTGGCCCGCGGTGGTCAGACAACGGGGACTCTGGGTTCTCGGGCTGGTGCCTCTGGAGATCTGGACGTTGGCCCGGCTAGCTGCCCTCTCGCCGAGCACGGACACGTCAACGCAGGCCCTGTCGGATACTATGCTCTGGATCGTGACGCTGGCGATGGGCCTTGCTCTGGCTCTGGCCATCGGTTGGTTGCTGTCGCGCTTGCGCCGGAGCGACTCCTGGCGGATGTTGAGCCTTTCGCTTGTGACCGTGCTCATGGCTCTCACGGTTCGGTCTGCGCTGCGGCTGTCCTTCGTGAACGGGGATTCCGCCGCTGAGTTGCTCGTGTATGCTCAGGGGGCGCCTGATGCCGGGATCGTTGCTCGAGAGATCGAGAGCATGTCTCGCCGGCTGACCGGCGGGCTGCACCTCTCTATCGCGCACGACAATGAGACGAGTTGGCCCTTTGTCTGGTACCTGCGCAACTATGATCACGCCACCTATTTCGGAGAGGCTCCTTCGGGCCCGCTGGATGCGGACGTGGTGCTGGTGGGCACAGCGAACGAAGACGCAACGGCCCAGTTCCTCGCTGAGGGATACGTGCGAAGCGAGTACCGGATGATCTGGTGGCCCTATCAAGACTGGTACATGCAGATGACACCGGCCTCCCTATGGCAGGACCTCTCCACTGCGGAGGGAAGGCGGGTGCTGTGGGACATTCTGTTCTACCGCAAGTGGGATAGGGATCTGACGGACTGGCCGTACGTGTCCCGTTTTGCCATGTATGTGCGTCGGGATGTGCTCCAACGGATGTGGGACGGCGGTACCGATGCGCTGACGGCGCTAGAGCCAGTTGAGCCAAGCCCATACCTGGAGCGCTGGATCTCGCATAGTGCGGTCCGATCCATTGGATCTGCTGGATCGGCTGAGGGGCAGGTGCTTTCACCAAAGGGTGTGGCCGTGGATACCGATGGCAACATCTACGTAGCCGATAGCCAGAACCACCGCATACAGGTGTTCTCTCCCTCGGGGGCGCCGCTGCGCCAGTGGGGGGGCTTTGGGGCTGGCCCCGGCGACTTTCAGGAACCCTGGGGCGTGGCGGTCGCCCAGGACGGTACGGTGTACGTGGCCGACACCTGGAACCACCGGATCCAGGTGTTTGATGCGCAGGGAACCTATCTGCGCGAGTGGGGTACTTTCGGTGAAGCCGGGCAGGATCCGGCTGTCGAGGTGGGCTTTTACGGCCCGCGTGGGCTCGCCTTGGATACGGAGGGGAATCTGTACGTCTCCGACACAGGGAACAAGCGCGTGCTCAAGTACAGCCCTGAGGGCGTGCTTCTCGGGGCAGTGGGTGGGTCCGGCGACGGTCCCGGGCAGTTCGAGGAGCCGGTGGGCCTTGCCTTTGGCGCGACCGGGGAGCTCTACGTGGCGGATACCTGGAACCGACGCATTCAGGTCTTTGACGCCAAGCTGACGTACCTGCGAGAATGGCGTGTGCAGGCTTGGAGCAGCCTGTCCGTTGTGAACAAACCCTATCTGGCAGTGGACGGATCGGGCATGGTATGGGCCACCGATCCCGAGAGCAACCGGATTCTGGGCTTTTCTGATGGTGAGATTGCCGTGGTCTTTGGACAGTACGGGAGCGGGCTCGAAGGCATGGATCTTCCGACGGGACTGGCGATCGACCAGAACGGGCAGCTCTATCTTGGCGACTCGGAGAACGGCCGGGTACTGGTGTACTCGGCCCCGGTCGTACCGCAGGATGGCGCGGAAGCCCCAGGGGCAGAATCCGTGGGAGATTGAGTGACGTTGAGATACCTCGTGGATACGCTGCTGTTTGACCTGGACGGGACGTTGATCGAACCCAGCATCGATTTTGCTCGGCTCAACGGGGCCGTGCTCGCGGCATGTGAGCAGGCCGGCGTGCAGATAGCGGCCTGGAGGCACCTCCCGGCGCTGGAGATTCTGGACCGTGCCACCGATGATCTTCGCGGGCGCGATGCGGGCGCGGCAGAGGACTTGGCAATAACCGCTGACAGGGTTATCATGGATATCGAACTGGAAGCCGCTACGCGAACGCGGCCGTATCCCGGTGTATCCGATATGCTGCGCGAGCTGCTTGATGCGGGATACAAGATCGGCGTCGTGACGCGGAACTGCCGCAGCGCGGTGGAGATCGTACTGGGGCGCTGGCCGCTACCTCTCCAGGTGGTGCTGACGCGAGACGATGTGGCACGAGTCAAGCCCGATCCCGGCCATCTGATCGCTGCGCTCGAGAGCCTCGATGCTGTGTACGGTAGAGTGCTAGTGTGTGGAGATCACCCGATGGATGTGGCGGCCGGGAAGGCGATCGGAGCCGTTACGGCTGCGGTCTGTAGCCCCGCTATTGGCCGTGAGCGGCTGCTGGAGGCGCATCCGGATCTGATCCTCGATCGGATTACGGATCTGGCGAGGTACCTGGATGGTGCCCTGGTGGCGAACCAGCCGGGCAATGGGAGTCAGGATGACAGACGAAGAGGGTAACCAACGCGCCGTAGTGGGCCATTGGTGCAAGGCCGACACGGCTCCCACGATGGTTACGACGGTTCGGTTCAGATCGAGCGCAGTCGGTAACAGAACTGATCGCAACTCAGCATCGAAGTCTCGCTCAGCCGGACGCGCCGGAGGGCCCGGGCCGACGCCGGCCTTGTGGCGCACATCTTCGCCGCGCTTTCACGCTCGGCGGCACTGGCAGGGTTACGGCAGCAGAAGATCCGCCGCGGTTCCGCGCCTCCGCCTGCGCCTTGGTCCCCCTGTGAGTGGCACCAACACCTGTAACCCGGCCCCGTTGGTGGATTGTGCCTGCTCATCCGGCAGCCAGGGGTCGCAAGAGGTCCATGGCGCCGTGGACGGCGCCCCCCCTAGTCCGTTCTACTTAACTACCCCGCGCAACTCGATCCTGAGGCCGTTGTTCGTCTCCGGGCGTTGGTGCTTGCCGTACGCCGGCGTCGAAGGCCAAGCCGGCAGAGCGGCGCGAGATCTCCGCGAGGCGCCAGCATGTTGAGTCGAATCAACGGCCTGGCCGAAGCTCCGCGCATGATTCGAGCCCGTGTCTCGCAACACGACGCATGGTCTCGGGCGATGGAGTACCTCCCCTCGGTCTCTGAAGGCATCTATCTGGTCGGCGGGACGGTTCGTGACGCCCTGCGCGGCGTGGTCGGCAATGACCTCGATCTGGCGGTTGACGGTGATGCCAAGCGCGTCGGGCGTAGACTGGCCGACTCACTTGGGGGAGCGTTCTACGTGCTGGATGATGATCACGGCGTATGCCGCGTCGTCCTGAGGGATGCCTGGCACGGCTGCCATGTCGACCTGGCGGCCTTGCGCAGCCGCACCATTGAGGAGGACCTGGCGGCACGGGATTTTACTGTGAACGCCATGGCGGTCTCGCTCCACGATCAGAATTCCGAGCTCCTGGATCCCACCGGCGGGTGGGAGGATCTCCAGGGGAAGCTTATCAGACACGCCTATCCACGGGCGTTTGACGATGATCCGCTCCGTTTGTTGCGCGCTGTGCGCCAGAGCGCCTCCCTGGAATACACTCTGCACGCCAGCACACTGGGACTGGTGCGCGACCGGTGCGAACTCATCAAGCAGGTGTCCGCGGAACGCGTACGCGATGAGCTGATGCACATGCTCCGGATGAACTCGCCCAGTGGTCTCCGAATGGCGCTGGAACTGGGCCTCCTGTCACGGGTGCTGACCCCGCTTCCAGAGGCTGAGTTGGCCGAAGGTCTTCAGTGGGCGGGGGTTGTGCAACAGGCTGATGCCACCACAGCCGGCGCGGCCACTGCAGCGGCGAGCCTTTGGGCATGGGCCGAGGGGGAGAGGCACCCTGGGAAGGAGATCGACATTCTGGCCGCGCTCGTCGCCCCTGGGACGCCCGACCGCCGCGACGCAGCTCTACGAGGGCTGAGGCTTTCGCGATGGGAGTACGTGCACCTGGAGCGGGTCTTTCTGGCCCTATCGTGCGCCGTGTGGGCGCAGCGCAGGCCTGTGGATAGACTCGATGCGCACCGGTACTATCGCGATCGCGACGTCGCCGGAGCTGCCGCCGCAGCGCTGGTGTGGTACTGTCCCTGGAGTTCGGCAGAACGGCGCCAGATGGCGGATTCTCTGCTGGCCTGGTGGGGCCGCGAGGGCCAGGCGATCGCGAGCCCTACGCCGTTGCTCAGCGGGCATGACTTGATTGAGGGTTTGGGGCTGCCCCCGGGGCCCGCAGTAGGGGCGACTCTTCGTGCGCTGGTGGAAGCGCAAGTGTCCGGTGTGGTGGCCGATCGCGAGGAGGCGTGGGCCTGGGCCCGTGCCGCACTCGCTGCCAAGTAGACTAGAGGAAAGCAGGGCGAGGGTTCATGGTACTGCGACAGGTGTTGCTGGTGCTCGTGCTCGTGCTGGCCAATGGGGTATTTGCCATGGCCGAGTTCGCGATCGTCTCCTCCCGGAACGAGCGGCTACAGCAGCGAGCCAGGGAAGGGAACCGTGGTGCCCGGCGCGCCTTGCGCCTCGCCGGGGACCTGGACCGCTTCCTATCGACCGTCCAGGTGGGGGTTTCGCTGGTCGGCGTGTTTGCCGGCGCGGTGGGAGGCGTTGCGCTTTCAGCCCCCGTGGCGGAGTGGCTGGGGCACTGGGCTCCACTGGCTCCCTATGCGCAGAGCATCGCCATCGTAGCGGTCGTGCTCACGATCACGTACCTGACTCTGGTACTCGGGGAGCTGGTGCCGAAGCGGATAGCCCTCACGGATCCGGAGCGCGTCGCCGCAGTGCTTTCGTGGCCCATGGAGGCGATGGCCGCCGTGACCAAGCCGATCGTGTGGATGCTCGGGGCCTCCACAAGCCTGATGCTGCGCATACTGCGTGTCCGGGAAGAGGATCGCCCGCCGGTGACCGAGGACGAGATCCGGGCTCTGCTCCAGCAGGGCACCGATGCTGGCGTCATTGAGGAAGTCGAACAGGACATGGTCGAAAGCGTGTTCCGCTTGAACGACCGGGCGGCGAGCGCGCTGATGACGCCTCGGCCCGAGGTCGTCTGGCTCGACCTGGACGATTCGCCGGAAGAGCTCAGGCAGGCGATCATGGAGAAGCCCTTTTCGCGGTTTCCGGTGGGGCGCGAGAGCCTTGAGCAGCTGCTTGGGGAGGTCAAAGCAAAGGACTTGCTCATCCAGGCCTGGAAGGGCGAAACGTTCGATCTCGAAGCCGTGGTGCACCAGCCCCTCTACGTGCCTGACATCATGCCGGCCCTGACGGTGTTGGAGCAGTTCAAGCTCTCGGGCACTCAGCTGGCCATGGTCATCGATGAATACGGCAGCGTCGAGGGAGTGTTGACGCTCACCGACATTCTGGAGGCCATCGTGGGCGATATCCCCGCCCAGGACCAGCCGGAGGAGCCGCAGATCATTGAGCGAGACGATGGCAGCTGGCTCGTGGACGGCATGCTGACTACCGACGAGTTCCGCTATTTCTGGGATCTGGAGGAATCCTTGCCTGGCGAAGACCAGGGGCTTTTCCAGACCCTGGCCGGATTCACGGTGATGCAACTCGGCCGGGTGCCCGCCTCCGCCGATAGCTTTGAGTGGGAGGGCCTGCGCTTTGAGATTGTGGACATGGATGGGCCCCGGGTGGACAAGCTTCTGATCTCCAGGATCGGGGCGCTGGGCGACAAGCCTGCTGTGGCGCCTGGACTGGCCTCGGAGGTGGATTAGCGTGTGTGCCGACAAGCGCACAGGCGCGGTCGCGCTGCAGGGCCTGGAGGTGCAGGTAGGAGCGGCAAAGGTCGCCAAGTACGCGGCAGGCCCCAGCGGCGACACGCTGGAGATCATCGAGCGGCCGAGAGGGGGACTCTCCGCTGTGCTGGTGGATGGCCAGCGGAGTGGGCGCCCCGCGCGAGTGATCAGCAATATCGCCGCTCGGAAGGCGGTGTCTCTTCTTGGTGAGGGTGTCCGCGACGGGGCCGTTGGCCGCGCGGTTCACGACTACCTCCGGACACACAGGGGGGGACAGGTGTCTGCGGAGTTGCAGATGGTCTCGGCGGATCTGGCCACGCGGACTCTGGTCATCTCGCGCAACGCTCGTTGTCCTTCGTACGTGTATACGGAGGGCACCCTTCGTGCGCTCGAAGACGATTCGCAGCCTATCGGCATCCACGACAACACCAAACCCTCGATCGTCGAGCTCCCCATGGCTCCCTGGACCTACGTTGTGCAGTGCACCGATGGTCTGTCGCTGGCACTCAGCGGGCCCGGCGCAGAGGAGGCTCTGGATGTCGCGCTGGGGCGCCTTCTGGAGACACGGCCTGAGGCACAGGAGCTTGCGGAGGCGTTGTTGGAGGCCGGCTTGCGCGCCGAAGCGCAGAGGCCGCGTGATGACATCAGTGTGCTCGTCATGGCTCTTGTTCCAGATACAACGGCGGGTAGAATCCGGCGGCTGTCTGCACGGATGCCGGTGGAACCACCTATCCGACCGTAGGGCTTGATGAGGAGGTCCGGCGTGAGCGAGTATCCCGAGCCAGTTCCGGGACGAATCGCCGTCGTAGGGCCCTGCGGAGCAGGCAAGAGCGAACTCGTGCGCCGCCTCCGCGCCCAGAGCATTGACGCGCGCCAGTGTGGTCAGGAGCACTCGCTGGTTCCAGATATGTGGCGCTGGATCTCGCGACCGCAGGTGCTCATCTATCTCGATGCGCCGGACGGCGTTCTCGAGAAGCGGAGGGGCGTGCCGGCAGATCCGGCCTACGCGGCCGAACAGCGAAGGCGGCTCGAGCGTGCCCGAGCCGGATGCCATCTCTACCTGGATACGGGCGCTCTGAGCCGCGAGCAGGTCGCCGAACGGGTGCTTGCCGCACTGGCGGAGCTGGATCCGGGAGTGAAGGGGCTGCCGGGATCTGGGCCCGAGGAGGGCCCGCCTGTTTGACACCGTACGGCGCGACTCTATAATCCAGTTCGATGGCAGAGAGCGGCGCCCTGTGCTGGCCATTTGCCCGTTGATGGCTTTCTGCAAGCACCCACAGGGGTGTTTTTCTTTGCCCGGACCGGTACACCGACGAGGAGTGCTCCATGAGGCAGCATGATGGTCGTCTCCTAATTCTGATCATTGTCATTACGGCGTTCGCCGCCTGGGTGGCCTGGCCCGGGAACCCCGGGGTGAACATCAAGCTTGGCGATCGCTCGATCACTCGGGAGATCCGGCTTTGGCTGGGGCTCGACCTTCAGGGTGGCATGCAGGTGCTGATGAAGGCGGACGTCCCGGAGGGCCAGACACTGGACGCGGACGCGATGGAGGCGACGCGTGGCATTCTGGAGAACCGGGTGGATGCCCTGGGTGTGACCGAGCCTGTGGTGCAGGCCGTGGGTTCGGACCGCGTTCTCGTAGAGATGCCCGGCATCCAGGACCCGCAAACCGCGATTGATACGCTCAAGGAGACCGGCCTTCTCGAGTTTGTGGATACCGGCAGCCAGTTCCTGCCCGCCGGCACGCCGGTAGAGACGGACTATGGCTCGGTTGCCGCCAGTGAAGCGATATCGCCGACCACGACCGTGTATCACACCGTGTTGACGGGTAGCAGCCTCAAGACGGCCCAGGTCACTTTCGATCAGACAACGGGCCGACCCTACATCGCCTTTGCGCTGGACGGCGAGGGCGTGGATGTGTTCGCCGAACACACCGCCGCAAACATCGGCAAGTATCTGGCGATCGTGCTGGATGGAGAGGTGATCTCCTGTCCGGTGATCAACTCCTCCATTCCAGACGGTGAAGGGATCATTGAGGGGCAGTTCACTCTCGAAGAGGCCAAGTCCATGGTGCTGCAGCTGCGCTATGGCGCGCTTCCTGTGCCGCTGACAGTGCTGGAGACGCGTTCGGTGGGACCCACAAGGGGCCAGGATTCGGTGGACAAGAGCATTCGCGCCGGGATCATCGGGCTGGTCGCGGTGCTGCTGTTCATGCTCATTTACTACCGGCTCCCCGGTGCGCTGGCGAGCCTCGCGTTGATCATCTACGCGCTGATCACGCTGGCGCTGTACAAGCTGATCCCGGTGACGTTGACCCTGCCGGGCATCGCTGGCTTTCTGCTCTCCGTTGGTATGGCCGTGGACGCAAACATACTCATCTTTGAGCGTATGCGGGAGGAGCTACGGCACGGCAGAGAACTCGGGCGCGCCGTAGATGCTGGCTTCCGCCGGGCTTGGACCTCTATTCTGGATTCCAACGTGTCCGTGTGGATCACCTGCGCCATCCTGTGGGCCTTTGGGAATAGCTTTGGGGCCAACATGGTGAAGGGATTCGCCGTCACGCTGGCGCTGGGAGTGGCGGTGAGCATGTTTACCGCGATCACCGTGACGCGAACCTTTGTGCGCTTTACGTTTCGTACAACCGGCGAGCGGCTACGCGAAAAACGATGGCTGCTGGGCATCTAGGGGAAGAAGGTAGCACGTGTTCACACTGATCCAGAAGCGCCCCTACTACTTCCTGATCTCTACAACACTTATCGTACTCAGTGTTGTGGCTATGGTGGTCTCCACTCTCACGCTGGGATCTCCCCTGCGCCTGAGTATCGACTTTACCGGTGGCACGTTGCTGGAGGCTACGCTCGACAGGTCCGTGGATCCGGAGGATATCCGGGCCCTATTGACGGACGAGGGTTACGAGGATGCTACCGTCAAGACTGTGGGCGATGATGCCACGGTGAGCATTCGTACCAGAGAGCTGACTGTGGCGGAGATCGAAGCGCTCAAGGCGGTGCTCGCGGCGGCGTATGGGCCGCTTACCGTGCGCAGCTCGGATACCGTGGGCCCGACGGTCGGCCAGGAAACCACGCGGGCTGCGGTGTACGCGATCCTCGCGGCTGGCGTAGCGATCCTCGCGTTCGTGGCGATCGCGTTCCGCAAGGTGCCCAATCCGATTCGCTACGGAGCCTGCGCTATTGCAAAGATGTTCCACGATGTCATCATCATGATGGGCGTGTGCAGCATGCTTGGCCTGGTGTTCAACTGGGAGGTAGACGCCCTCTTCCTCACCGCCGTCGTGACCGTGGTAGGATTCTCGGTGCAGGATGTCATCGTCGTGTTCGACCGTGTTCGCGAGAACAGCGCGCGCTACCGAAACGAACCGTACGAGACGATCATCAACCGCAGCCTGCTTGAGACGCTTCATCGCTCTCTTGCCACACAGCTCAACTCGCAGTTCGTGATGCTGGCGATCATCCTCTTTGGCGGGGCGACGATCCGGCAGTTCATGGCGATCATGTTGATTGGCATGGTGACGGGCACCTACTCGTCGCTCTTTTTCGCGGTGCCGCTACTGGTCGTCTGGGAGAGGAACGAGTGGGCGCATATCTTTCGGCGCCGACCGCAGATGAGCACTACCTAAGGCGTTGCACCCGTGGGCAGCGATTCGACCGCCATCGAGCTCGAATATGGTTCGCGCGCCTCTCGTGGTACGCTAGACGAGAGGCGCGTGTGTTATGTGGGTAACCGCTGTATTGGATGAGGGGGTGGCGGATATGGTGCGCTTTTCGCCCGGCCTATACGAACGGGAGGGCCTGGCTGGAGAACGGCGGCGCAAGATCGTGGAGACCATGCAGGCGGCTCTGCAGGCGGTCGATCCCGCTGAGGCCGTGCGTCGATCTGTGCAGCGCCAGGGAAGACGGCTGATCGTAGATGGAAGGGCCTATGACCTGGACGCGATCGAGCACGTCTACGTCGTCGGGGCCGGCAAGGCGGGCGCGTCCATGGCTCAGGCACTGGAAGGGCTTCTTGGCGATCGATTGTCTGAGGGTGTCGTCAACGTAAAGCATGGTCACGCGTTGCCAACGGCGCGCATCGAACTCGTGGAGGCGGGGCATCCCGTTCCGGACATGGCGGGCGTGCAGGGATCTGGCCGCATTGCCCATCTGCTCGAGCGTGCGGGTGAGCGAGATCTCGTCATCTGCCTGATCTCAGGCGGCGGCTCGGCCCTGATGACGCTGCCGGAGGACGAGGTGTCGCTGGACGATATGCAGGCGCTAACCTCCGCTCTGTTACGGGCAGGGGCGACGATCGTAGAGATCAATGTGATCCGAAAGCACCTGGATCGCCTCAAGGGAGGAAAACTGGCCCGGTTGGCAGCGCCAGCGTCAGTCGTATCACTGATCCTCTCCGACGTGGTTGGCAATCCGCTGGATGCCATCGCCTCCGGCCCCACGGTACCCGACGGGTCGAGCTATGCACAAGCGTGGAGCCTGATGGAGCGGTATGGCCTGGTGGGGCGTATGCCGGCCAGCATTGAAGCGATCCTGAGACGTGGTGCGGGCGGAGGGCTACCAGAGAACCCACTCGCGGGGGACAGGGTATTTGACCGGACGCAGAACGTGATCGTGGCCAGCAACGACCTCGCCGCTGCCGCGGCTCAGAAGCACGCCGAGGCGTTAGGCTTTGAGACGCTGCTCCTCACGACGTACGTTGAGGGCGAGGCCCGAGAGGTGGCCAAGGTGTTGGCTGCGATTGGCAAAGAGATCCGCGCCTCCAGCCGGCCTGTGGCCAGACCCGCCTGCGTGATCGTCGGCGGTGAGACCACCGTGACACTCAAGGGAGATGGCAGGGGAGGGCGAAACCAGGAGATGGCCCTCGCGGCTGCGCTAGCCATCGACGGGCTTGATGACGTGGACATCGTCTGCCTGGCGACCGATGGGACGGACGGGCCAACGGACGCCTCCGGCGCGCTCGCCGACGGATCCACCTGCAGGCGTGCCCGTGCGCTTGGCCTGGACCCCTGGGCGTACCTGGCGGACAACAATGCCTACCCCTTCTTTGAGGCGCTGGATGACCTGCTCATGACGGGGCCCACCCAGACCAACGTCAACGATCTGGCCTTTGTCTTTGTGTGGTAGCAGGATCCGGCTGGCTGAGCCAAACGCTCAGCCAGCCGGATATGAGCAGTCGGTTCGCCCGCCCAACTTTGTCGCCTGACGGTCGATGCGCTGAACCAGGGCTGGAGAAGCGCATCCAATGGTCCGCGGACTGGGCGGGTGAGGCCAGGCGCGCGACTCGAGCTCCCGGGCCGTTCATTCCACTGAGATGCGCACCTCACGACCGGTCTCTGCGCTCTCTATGGCGCCAAAGACCATGGCCAGGCTCTTGATGTTATCGTGTGCGCTCGTCTCCGGGCGCACTCCCGTCCGAACGCTGTGGAGGAACTCGCGAATCACGCCTCCATGGGCGCCCACCTTGCTTCCGGCGTCAAAGACGGGGATCTCTACCGCTTCGAGGGCGGATCGAAAGCCTCCAGATTCGGCGACCTTCTCTCCCTCTATACACAGAGCCCCATCCCAATGCAGCGACCCACGGGTACCTACCAGGTGCCAGTTGCTCTCCCACGTGGTGTTCAGGCCCTCAGCACACCAGCTTCCGCGATAGGTGTAGATCAACCCGCCCGTCATCTCAAAGATGGCCACGGCCGATGCGTCGCGATCATACCATGAGCCGGCCGGGTTCCACTCTTTGCAGTACACAGAGACGGGGTCCACACCGGTGATCAGGCGGGCGGCGTCGAACGTGTGGATTGCCATGTCCAGAAGCAGGACGTGGGGCATGTGATCGCGGAACCCACCAAAGTGCGCGCCGAGGTAAAAGTCGCAGTTGGCGGTCGTCAGGGCGCCGATGGCCTGAGAGGCAACCACGTTTCGCAGGCGGCGGATGTTCGGATCGTACCGGCGGTTTTGGATGACCGCCAGGATCCTCCCCGCCTTTTCCGCTGCGGCGATCATGCGCCGTGCGTTCTCCACAGAATCGGCCAGGGGTTTCTCCTGGAGCACATGGCAACCAAACTCCATCGCGGCGATGCTCACCGAGGCATGGGCCTCGGGTACGGTGCAGTTGAAGACGACGTCCGGCTGTGTGAGCCGCAGGACTAGGTCAAGTTCGGTTCCGATCTCTGCGTCTGCGAGCCCGTATTCCTCCGCTCGGGCGCGCGCGTTCTGCTCCACGATATCCACCAGGCCTACGATCTGGACGTCCTCCATGTCCTTGAGCGGGGTCAGCCATGAACGGGTGATGCCCCCACATCCCACCATCACGGCTCGCGTCTTTGCAGCCATCTTGGCCTCCTCTGCGTAGTGACGCCATTCTACAGCAGAGATGGAGCCAGAAAAAGGGCAGGAGACGGGGCTGGTTTACCCTGGTGGGTGCTGTGTGCTAGAATGCCGCAAAGGGGCCTGAATGAGGCGCTCTAGTTGCACAAGGGCAGGAGAATGGAGACATGACCAAAAAGACCATCCTCGATGTGTCTGTGGAGAACAAGCGCGTGCTGGTGCGCTGCGATTTTAACGTGCCGCTGGACGATGCGGGGGAGATCACCGATGACCTGCGCATCCGTGCTGCCGTGCCCACGATCCAGTACCTGCTGGAGCATGGCGCTGCCGTGATCCTGTGTTCCCATCTCGGGCGTCCCAAGGGCAAGATCGTCGAATCGCTTCGGCTGGATCCCGTCGCCGCACGGCTGTCCGAACAGCTGGGCGTCACCGTTAAGAAGGTCAACGAGGTAGTGGGTGAGGCGGCGGCGGCGGCGGCACTCTCGATGCGCCCTGGGGATGTCCTGCTCCTGGAGAACACCCGCTTTGAGCCTGGAGATGAAAAGAACGATCCGGACCTCAGCCGCAAGCTGGCCGCGCTGGCCGATCTCTATGTCAACGATGCCTTCGGGGCTGCGCACCGGGCACACGCTTCCACCGCCGGAGTGGCCGCGTTTCTCCCGGCTGTTTCGGGCTTGCTCATGGGTAGAGAGATCGAGGTGCTTGGCAAGGCATTGGAGGCACCGGAGCGCCCGTTGGTAGTTATCCTCGGCGGCGCCAAAATCTCGGACAAGATCGGAGTCATCGAGAACCTGCTCACCAAGGCCGATCGGATACTGATCGGCGGAGGTATGGCGAATACCTTCTTCGCTGCCAGAGGGTACGAGATGGGGGATTCTCTCGTCGAGCAGGACGCGATCTCCACAGCTGCGGATCTTTTGGCGCGGGCCGGGAGCATCCTCGTACTGCCCGAAGATGTCGTGCTCGCCGATGCTTTCAGCGCTCAGGCGAACGCCAAGGTTTCTCTGCCGGACAAGGTAGAGCCCGGATGGCGCATTCTTGACATCGGGCCCAAGACAGCCGAGCTTTACGAGCGACTCATCGCTGGGGCAGGCACCGTGATCTGGAACGGGCCCATGGGGGTTTTTGAGCTGGAGCCGTTTGCCAAGGGCACCTTTGCAGTAGCCCGGGCATTGGCCGCATCGCATGCGATGACCATCGTGGGCGGTGGCGATTCTGCGGCGGCCGTACAGGAATCCGGCGTGGCGGATTCGATTGGACACATCTCCACCGGTGGTGGCGCTTCGCTCGAGTTCCTGGAAGGAATTGAACTGCCAGGCGTTGCCGTTCTGGAGGACAAGTAGCCGAGTCGCGTGGTTGGAGCAGAGTCGATGGTGAGTACGATTCGTCGGGTGGCCGTTCTGACGGGAGGGACGGATGGTCCCGGGATGAACGCCGCCATCCGCGCGGCTGTTCGGAGTTCTCTAGAGGTCGGCTGGTCCGTTCTCGGGGTTCGCCATGGGTTCAGCGGATTGCTCCGGGGCGACTATGTGCCCCTGGACTCCCGCTCTGTGAGCCACCGGATCGACAAGGGGGGGACCCTGTTGGGAACATCTCAGCAGGAGTCCCTAGCTACCGCGGCAAAAGTGCGCCAGGCACTCCGCAGCCTAAACGAAGAGCGTGTCGACGCGCTCGTCTCGATCGGTGGAGACGTCTCCGCTCGTGGAGGCGTGGCGCTTGGCGATGCCGGCTTCCCCGTAACGCTTATCCCTGCCACCATCGAGAATGACCTTTGGGGAACTGATCAGGCCGTGGGCGTGGATACGGCGATCAACACCGCCATGGATGTCATCGATCGCATCAAAGACACCGCCTCCTCACAGCAGCAGGCTTTCGTGGTGGAGACGGCAGGAGCTCGCTCAGGCTATCTGGCGTTGATGGTAGCAATTGTGGCGGGGGCGGAGATCGCGTGTCTGCCGGAGTCGAGTCCGTCTCTTGAGGATATCGCTCGCGAGGTTTCCTCCGCGTACGTCCGGGGGAAGGAGCACTGCATTGTTGTGGTGGCAGAGGGAGCCCATCCTGACGCGCGCGCCATCCAGCAATACCTGGTGGAGCGCTCCCAGGAGACTGGCTTTGAGGCCCATCTGACCATGCTTGGCCACATACAGCGGGGTGGATCACCGACTGCCAAGGACCGGTATCTGGCGACACTCTTGGGGACACGGGCGGTGCAGGCTCTAGCCGAAGGCGAGCGCGGTGTGATGGCCGGCCTCGTGTCCGGGGGAGTCGCACTGATCCCTCTTCGGGATGTCGTGAGCCGGAGACCTGAGATCGATCCGATGTACGTCGAGTTGGCCGATACGCTGGCCCGCTAAAGAAGAAGCCCCCGCCCGTAGCCGGGCGGGGGCTCTGACGTTGGTGGACTGGCCGCTACCGTCGCGCGGCCTGGGCGGCCACAGCGGCTGCCGCACGTGCCGCCGCCTCGGGATCGCCCAGATAGTAGTGCCTGATGGGCACGAGATCGTCGTCAAGCTCGTACACCAGCGGGATACCGGTGGGGATGTTCAGTTCCGGGATCTCTTCGTCGGAAATGCCGTCAAGGTACTTGACCAGGGCGCGGAGACTATTCCCGTGTGCAGCGATCACCACACGCTTCCCGGCCCGTACGTCCGGAGCGATAACGGCGTGCCAATACGGGAGCATGCGCTCAACGGTCTGCTTGAGGGCCTCCGTACGCGGTAGTTGTCCCGGAGAGAGCGTCGCATATCGGCGATCGTTGGCCTGCGAATATGGAGAGTCGTCATCGATCGGAGGGGCGGGGATATCGTAACTGCGGCGCCAGACATGAACCTGCTCATCGCCATGGCGCTCGGCCGTCTCTGCTTTGTTTAGGCCCTGGAGTGCGCCATAGTGCTTCTCGTTCAGGCGCCAATCGCGAATGACAGGGATCCACATCAGATCCATCTCGTCAAGCACGATCCACAGAGTGCGGATGGCGCGCTTGAGCACAGAGGTGTAGGCCACATCAAACGTGTACCCGCCATCACGGAGCAGGCGGCCTGCGTGCCTGGCCTCTTCGCGGCCCGTATCCGTGAGGTCCACATCGGTCCAGCCTGTAAACCGGTTTTCGAGATTCCACAGGCTCTGGCCGTGTCTGATGAGTACAAGCTTGTGCATGAGTCTATCTCCCCAGCGCGATGCCGCGATTTTGACCACTTAGCGTCCATTCTGATGCAGAACGCTGAGCCGGTCAAATCGGTGACCCCTACTCGTGGGTAGCAGCCTTAGCCCTCTTCATCTGAGGGGGACTGATCCTCATAGTAGTCCAGCAAACGCGACACCTGCCAGACCAGCGCTCTGAGACGCCTGTCCGCTCCGTGTCGGGCTGATGAATCGATCTGGAGAATCCGCTCGCAGAGTTGATGGCGTTGGCGCGGATCCGCCAGGCCCGCTCCCGTGCGCACGGCCTTGTTGAACGCGCGCAGGAATGCCAGGAGCTCCAGGTCACTCGACGTCAGATTCTCAAGCTGCTCAATCTCAAGCAGAGCAAAGGGGAGGCGCGAGAGAGGCGATATCTCCCACTTGAGATACTCGAGGTGTACATAGAGCCGATCCAGCAGGTGAGTAATGAGGTCGATCAGCTGATAGACATAGTACTCCTCGGGCTCGCCCACCGAATGCAGCAGCATGGAGATGCTCTGCACCTCCTGGAAGGCTTCCTCCTCGAGCTCGGGTAGCTGCATGAGAACCCGGTTTGCGCGCACGAGGCGCTTGGCGAGGTCCAGATACTCACGGCCCTGCTCGGACATCTGAGGGGCTTGCGCCATCAGTTCGTGCCAGAGGCGCTCCCACCCCTCGCCAGAACGGTCTGTCATCTCTGCGGCCCTCCATATCGGCGTATGAGCGGCGTCGGTGGCAGGGCACCCGCGTTCGCGACCAAGGGCTGGCGAGTTCGCCAACCAGGCATAGCTTACGCCAGAATCCGGCCGCAGTCACCCCACGGTTCGAGGAGGATGGTGCGCTGGGCGAATCAGCGCAAGTGCCAAGACCGTGCAGGTCACCATGGAGATGGCGCTCAGCCAGTAGACGGTTCGGATGCCAGCTGCCTCCGCGATGGCGGCCCCGGCAATCGGTGCAAAAAAGGCAACCAGGTTCATGAGGAGGGTGTTCATGGCGACATACCGCGGACGGTCATCCTCGGGCATGATCTCCAGAAGCCACTCAAACAGGCTGACATCACCAGCGGAGACAAAAAAGCCCGAGAGCAACGCACCAAAGTACATGAGGTACAACCGCTCAGTGGTAGCCATCGAGACGAACACATAGTTCAGTCCAACGGCCAGCCCCAGCAGAGCCAGCATGCGCCGTTTGCCGGCGCGGTTGGCCATACGCCCCCAGAAAAAGTAGCCGGCGGTCATGGCGATGCTCTCGATGGTGGTGCGCCCACCGATCCAAGCGTCGGATACGCGAAGGGTGTTTACGAGAAACAGGCTGAACAGCCCTGCAGGAAGGAAGAAACCAATGCGCATGGCGAGCGTGACGATGGAGAACGCACCAAAGCCGCTACGCGCGCGGAATGGGATCAGGAGATTCCCGAGACGGGTGCGCCAGTCGCCGCGCTCTCGGATGGTTGGTCGCACCGGGCGAGGAGGGATCTCCAGGCGAGAGTAAATGTAGATGCTCGCCATCCCGAGGACGAAGGAAATGCCGATGAGGATCAGGTAGTTGGCGGGCCACTCCACGCGGTCCAAGAGCTGTCCAAAGAGCGAGACGCTCCCTCCCGAGATCAGAAAGAGGAGCGCCCAACGGACTCCGTTGATTGCCGCGCGCCGTGTGGCGGGAACCGATTCCGCCAGGACATCGTAGAAGGCGGTGTTGCCGAGGGCTCCGGGGATCGCCGTAAGCCCCCAGATCGCGACGATCGCCCAGGGTGCAATGCGCGGATCCAAAAGGGCTGCGGCGGCAATAAGCGGGTAGGAGAGCCGCAGGATGTAAAAGCAGCGCGCGCTCATGAGACCGGGATGTGTCCAGCGGGCAACGATGGAGCCGGACGGGATGGCAAAGGCGATCGTCAGCAGCGCCGGCAGTGACGTGAGCATGCTGACGGCCGTAGCAGAGGCGCCCATGCGGGCCAGAAGCACCGGCAGGAAGGTGATGATGCCACCCTGAACGACGCCAAACAGGGCGGTGTGGAGGAGCAGCCGCCGGATGTTGCGGTCCTCGCGGGTCTGCGGCCGGATCATCGGGCCCAGCGTGGTCTTTAGCACACGAACGACCATCGACCTCACGCTCGTAGAGTATCTGCGGCGATAGCTCGCTCGGGACAACGGGATCGAGCGAATATCGCCGCCGGCGTCTTTCTACACACAACCGCGCCTGCCGCCCCAGTAACTGGTATCCCAGGATCTGGAACGACACGCGCGGCTCGTCCTGCGGCACCCTGCAGGGGAAACCACAGGTGCCCATGTGGCTGCAGCGGAGAGGGCGGGATTCGAACCCGCGAGGCTTGCGCCTACACGATTTCCAATCGTGCGCACTCGACCAGACTATGCGACCTCTCC